>JAJYEE010000026.1 GCA_021790335.1 Pseudomonadota bacterium
GCTCCGGCAACCTGCGACTGGCGGAGAGCGCGACAAAGCTCCTTCGCTTCTCCGAATTTGGCGCAACTGTTGACCAGCGTCATCGTCTTGTCGGCTGAAATACGGAAAATGAAATACGGCATGGCCGCAGTCTCCGGAAGATGTATTGGGGCTATTTTATCCATATCGGCCAATTCGAGATAGGCTCGGCCGAAAACCAAGCCGGCCGAAGAGGCATGCCCGTCAAGATACCTCCCAAACACATGGGGTATTCGACGCAATCATGAAAGAAGCCGTGGCAGACCGGACCCGTTATGCGTGGATGAAGTCGCTGAACCGGTCGCAGCCCGTCGGCACGTCTTGGGGCCCGAAAAAGATTGGGTGAACGCTGCAAGCGTTCCGTACGCAGGCCTCGACAGCAGCGCCGGCCGGAGCGCTTACTGGTTTGTGCGGTACGGCCTGGTCCGGGGCCACAACCGACCGGAGGATGTCGCGACAGGGATGCCATGAGTTAACATCTGGGTTCGCATACCGATATCCCTGGGAACCACAGTGCCTAAAAAGACATCGATGCCGAATTTCGAAGCGGCGCTCGCCGAACTGGAACAGCTGGTCGAGAAAATGGAAAGCGGCAACCAGACCCTGGAGGAAGCGCTTAAGTCGTTTCAGCGCGGCATAGAATTGACGCGCGCCTGCCAGGAGGGCCTCAAGGAGGCCGAACAGCGCGTGGAAAAACTGGTGCAGCAGAACGGCATCGTGGCCGTCGAACCGTACCAGGGTAACGATTCCGCTTGAGCTTCCTGCACCACTTTCTGCCCAGCAGTCAGGAACGGGTGGAGCAGGCTCTGGATCGCCACCTGCCTTCCGCCCAGACCGAACCGCGGCGCCTGCATGAAGCCATGCGATACGCCGCCCTGAGCGGCGGGAAGAGGCTGCGCGCGGCGCTGGTCTATGCGACCGGAGAGACGCTCGGCGCCAGGCCGGAGCAGCTCGACGCGCCGGCAAGCGCCCTGGAACTGATTCATGCCTACTCGCTCATTCATGATGACCTGCCCGCCATGGACAATGACGATCTGCGCCGTGGCAAACCATCCTGCCACCGGGCGTTTGACGAGGCGACGGCGCTGCTCGCCGGCGATGCGCTTCAGACACGGGCATTCGAGATCCTCACCACCGCCGCAGATCCTTCCATAAGCGCACAGCGGCGACTCGATATGGTCGCACGTCTCGCCGAAGCCGCCGGATCCCTCGGCATGGCCGGCGGTCAGGCGATCGACCTTCAGGCAGTCGGCCGCACGCTGGATCTCGCCGAACTCGAAAACATGCACGCACGCAAGACCGGCGCGCTGTTCCGGGCAACCGTTGCGCTCGGCGCCCTTAGCGCCCCCCGGGTATCCGCCACAACGCTGGCGGCGCTCGACCGCTATGCGGCATGCATCGGGCTGGCCTTCCAGATTACCGACGACATCCTCGACGTGGAAGCCAGCACAGCGACGCTCGGCAAACCCCAGGGCAGTGACCAGCGCCGTAGAAAACCCACCTATTCCGCCATTCTCGGAATTGAACGCGCACGGGCCCTTGCCTGCGCCCAGCACGAGGCGGCTCTCGCCAGCCTCGCCGGTTTGGGGGATAATATGCAGTTACTCGTGGAAATCGCCGGATACATTCAAGACCGAACCCGCTAATGCCCTTCCAGAACGACTACCGCTTGCTGCAACAGGTTGATTTTCCGGAAGACCTGAGGCGCTTGAATGAGTCCGAGCTGCCTGCGCTCGCGGCAGAACTGCGCCGGTTCCTGATAGGAACGGTCAGCAAGACCGGCGGGCATCTGGCCGCCGGACTCGGCACCGTGGAGCTGACCATCGCTCTGCACTATGTCTTCAATACGCCCGAGGACCGTCTGGTGTGGGATGTTGGCCACCAGACCTATCCTCATAAGATCCTCACGGGGCGGCGCGAGCGCATGGCCAGCCTGCGCCAGAAGGGGGGTCTGTCGGGATTTCCGCGCCGCGCCGAAAGCTCTTACGACACCTTCGGTGTGGGTCATGCGAGCACATCGGTGGGCGCTGCCCTGGGCATGGCCGTTGCGGCAGCCCGCGAGGGGTCGGATCGCAATGTCGTGGCAATCATCGGCGACGGCGCACTCAGCGGCGGCATGGCATTCGAAGCGCTCAACAATGCCGGCAACATGGATGCCAACCTGCTCGTCGTGCTCAACGACAACGACATGTCCATTTCGCCCAACGTCGGCGCGATGTCGAATTATCTCGCCCGCATTCTCTCCGGAAAGGTCTACGCGACCGTGCGCGAAGGCAGCAAGACGGTGCTCTCCACCCTTCCCCCGGTCTTGGAACTGGCCAAACGCGCGGAAGAACACATGAAGGGCATGATCATGCCGGGCACCTTCTTCGAGGAGCTCGGGTTCAATTACTTCGGGCCCATCGACGGCCACAATCTGCACACCCTGGTCAAGACATTGCGCAACCTGCGTGGTCTCAGGGGTCCGCGCTTTCTGCATATCGTCACGCGCAAAGGCAAGGGTTATGAGCCCGCGGAGGGCGATCCCTGCGTCTACCACGGCGTCACGCCTTTTGATCCGGCCACCGGAAAGATGGAGAAGAAGCCTGCCCGCAAAACCTACACGCAGGTCTTCGGCGAGTGGCTGTGCGACATGGCGGCCTGCGATCCGCGGCTGATTGCCATCACGCCGGCGATGCGGGAAGGCTCCGGGCTGGTGGCTTTCTCGGAGCGTTTTCCGGACCGCTACTTCGACGTCGGTATCGCTGAACAGCATGCCCTTACTTTCGCCGCCGGTCTTGCCTGCGAGGGTCTGAAGCCGGTGGTGGCCATCTATTCGACTTTCCTGCAGCGCGCCTATGACCAGCTGATCCATGACATCTGTCTGCAGAATCTCCCGGTGACCTTTGCGGTCGACCGCGCTGGTCTGGTCGGCCCCGACGGTCCGACCCATGCCGGCAGCTTCGACCTAAGCTATCTGCGTTGTCTGCCGAACATCACCGTGATGACGCCATCGGACGAAAACGAATGCCGGCAGATGCTCTATACCGCTTTCAGCCAGGATAGTCCGGCGGTGGTGCGCTACCCACGCGGCAGCGGGCGCGGCGTAGAGCTCGACCCGGTCATGAGCGCCTTGCCTGTCGGAAAGGCGGAGCTGCGCCGGCGCGGCAAGGGCGTGGCAATTCTGGCATTCGGCTCCCTGCTCCAACCCGTGCTCGCCGCCGCCGAAGAACTCAACGCCACCGTAGTCAACATGCGGTTCGTGAAACCACTGGATGCGGAAATGGTCCTAAACATGGCACGAACCCACGATTTTCTGGTCACCGTCGAGGAGAACACGGTACTGGGTGGCGCCGGCAGTGCCGTGACCGAAGCATTGGCGGACGCCGGCATCAGCACTCCCGTCCTCCATCTGGGTCTGCCCGACAGCTTCATCGATCAGGGCGAGCGCGAAGAGTTGCTGATCCAGTGCGGGCTGGACGCATCGGGGATTCGGCGCGCCATCCAGGCTGCAACGCCCGCTGGCCTTGTCAGAATGCCGGGCAAAGCTTAAACTTGACGAAATTCGTCAACAATGTCGGTGCGATGAGCACCAGCGGGTCCCAAGAAGCCGTAGGTCAGGCTCCGACCGACGCCGCAGGTCCTGTCCCGATGCGCGCATGGATTGGAACCGGCGGCGGCTCGTGGGCAAACGCAGCCTTCACGGGTCCGGTCGGTTTTCCGGACCTGTGAAGGCAGTTGCCGCATCATGCCGCGGTGGTCAGGGGGCTTTTAGGCTTTTATCCGCATCCGGTCCGCCCGGCTAACCCCGTCGACCCCGCGATATCCGGCCGAGAACCTTCTTCGACCGGGTTACGCGTGATGTCTGGCGCTCAAAGACAAATTCCTCCCCTGACCGGTGTCAGGGTTTTCGTTGCGGAGGTTTTATGAAGGCCACTGTCAATAAAGCCGGAAAGGTCGCGATCAGTTCCATCGTGGACGTCCAGAACAAACCGGACACGCGCCACATTGCGATCGACAAGGTGGGCATCAAGGACATCCGTCACCCGGTACGCGTCAAAGATCGCAGCCAGGGAGAGCAGCACACGATCGCCCATTTCAACATGTACGTTGAGCTGCCGCACAACTTCAAGGGAACCCACATGTCGCGTTTCGTGGAGATTCTCAACAGCCACGATCCGGAGATATCGGTCGAATCATTCAAAGACATGCTGACCGAGATGAGCGCCCGCCTCGAGGCCAACACCGGGCATATCGAGATGAGTTTTCCGTATTTCATCGACAAGTCCGCTCCGGTGTCCGGCGTCCACAGTCTCCTCGACTATCAGGTGACTTTCCTCGGAGAAATCCGCGACGGCCGTCATGTGATGACCATCAAGGTGGTGGTTCCGGTGACCAGCCTGTGCCCATGCTCGAAGGAAATATCCAAATACGGTGCGCACAACCAGCGCTCGCACGTTACCGTAACGGTTCGCACGAATACTTTTGTCTGGGTCGAGGACCTCATCGATCTTGTCGAGAAACAGGCAAGCTGCGAACTGTATGGGCTGTTGAAACGGCCGGATGAGAAGTACGTGACCGAACGCGCCTATGAGAATCCCAAGTTCGTCGAGGACATGGTGCGTGACGTCGCCGCCCACCTTAACATGGACGAGCGCATCGACGCCTACACGGTCGAGTCGGAAAACTTCGAATCAATCCACAATCATTCCGCCTACGCAATGATCTGGAGGGACAAAACCCAGTCCCGCTGAACCGGCAAACAGACCGCTGCGCTACCGGCCGCTACGATGGCGGCCGGTAGAGAGAAACCAGCACTACCGTCGCAGCGCACAACAGCAGGCTCTGCACGGCATTGCGCGTAAGAAAATAGTGCATCACTCCGGCGAGCGCCGGAAAGTCCGCGACGCTGACCCCTATCATCAACCGCCGACGCAGGATCATGGCTCGTTCGTAGTGGCTTGCGCCGGTCGCGCCGCCTGCACGGCTTGCCTGCCAATACCGGCGCAGCATCGGTATCGATGGAATCGCCAGCAGGACCCCGGCCAGAAGGGTATAAGGTCCGACGGTGGGCAGCAACGGACGTGCGGGCACGAACCGCTGGGTGGCCAGTATGAGAAGCGGCAAAAACAAGGAATGGACCCATGAGAGCAGCCAGACGTTGGCGACCTCGGGCGTGGGGCCCGTGCAAGCTTCCGAAGCTGGGATTTTTTCGATCATCATTTCTTCCTGCACCGTGCGGGGAATGCTTTGTCGCTGCGACAAGGCGCGGCAATAATAAAACTATTCCCTTGCACACCGCCACCGCTCCTCGATTTCCGGCCCGCTGGCCAGGCAGGAATGTCCCTAAACGGCTGAAAAACGACCTGCCCGGTACGCTGTGATCCGGCGCAAGCACATCGCCCGGTCAGTCATCTTGCCGAGCGGACGCACCGCGATCGGCCCCGGCGCGGGAGATCTGATCAAGCACTTCGCGCTCAACGGCCGCAACGAGACCGGGCATTGCCGCCGTTACCGCCGGACTGAGAACTTCACCGCCGGTGTCGGCGATTTCAAGACCGAAAACCGCCACCCGCGGCGGCAGACATCCCATTACCCGGCCGAGCTCAAGCGCCGCAACCAGGCCAAATCCGTGACTCGACAGCGGACCCGCCGCGCGGCCGATCTCATCGCCAGCCAGTCTGTGCAACGTCCCCGGAGCGAGACCAGCATGAACAGCGTCCACAACAATGAGTGCGGTCAGGCCTTCAAGTCCCTGCAGCAGATCCATTCCTGGCCGGTCGCGCTCGGCAATTGTCAGTGTCGGCGGCGGGAGTGCGGCCAGACCGGTCGAGCGGCGCAACTCCCCGGCTGCAACCCAGCCCAGCCGGTCATCCCCGTGCGGGGAACCCACACCGACAATGTGTATCCGGATATCTGTGGAGATGTTCACTGCGTGGATGCAACGCGGCCGGTGCCGTTCAGCAGCGCTCTACACGCAGGTCGAGAAAATGCGTTGCGCAGGAAATGCATGGATCGTAGCTGCGGATGACCATCTCGCAGCGCCGGCGCAGCTCGTCGTCGCTGCGATCGAGGCCAAGCGCCTCAAGGCTTTGACGCAGATCGGCTTCGATACGGGCCTGATTCTGGCTTGTGGGAGGCACGATTCGGGCACGCACGACGCGGCCATCCTCCTGTACGTCATAACGGTGCCACAGCATGCCGCGCGGCGCTTCAGTGCCGGCAATCGCGACCCCCGCCCTGGGCACCACCGCTGCGTGCGCCGCCTCCGGAATGCGATAGTCCTTCAGGATACGCGCTGCTTCCAGGACCGCATAGTAGATCTCGGCGGCACGCGCGACAATAGCGTGGAACGGATTGCGGCTGGGCCAGACTATCCCGCTTTCATCGAGCGCCGCACGCACCGCAGCCGGCAGTCTTTCGAGGTTGAGATTGACACGGGCAAGCGGGCCGACCAGATATGGCTGCCCGTTCAGCAGACAGTATAATGCGGTCGAATGCGCGACCTGCTGTTCGGAAAAATGCGATTCGAACTCGTCTATCCCGGCATCGAGACCGGCGCTGGATGCCAGACGACCGGCGTTCATCGGATACTCGGCGGTATGCCGCAACGATACGCTCACAAAACGCTGCTCCGCTGCCGGAAGATCGAGCGCCGCAGCCCAGCGCACCAACGCCTCGGTGTCGGGTATCGCCGCCGACAGGCGGGTGTAGATTTCGGTCACATCGGAGCGCGCGGGTACATGATGGAACCCGCCGACTCGCACGCCTACGGGGTGTACCGAGCGCGCCCCGAACAGACGGATGATGTCATTGCCGAGCGCCTGAAGCAGCAGCCCCCGGCGCACGATGTCCGGGTGGTCGCGCGCCATGGCAATGGCATTGTCATAACCGAGCAGATCGGGCGCCGCCAGCAGGTGGATATGCAGCGCATGGCTTTGCATCCACTCTCCGCAATACAGCACGCGGCGCATGTCCCGCACCCAGGAACCCGGGTCCACACCGAACAGTCGCTCGAATGCGTGCACGGCACTCATCTGATAGGCGACCGGGCAGATACCACAGATGCGCGCAACCAGATCCGGAACTTCGCCGTGATCGCGGCCCTCGAGGATCTTTTCGAACAGGCGCGGTGGCTCGAAAATGCGCAGCCTCACGGCCGTGACGTCCTGCCCCTGGGTCCGGATCTCCAGAGCACCCTCGCCTTCCACACGCGCCAGCACCGGGACGCGGATATCGATATTGCGCTGCTCAGTCATGCTCGTGCACCCGTCGCAGTCCGGCTTCGGTAAACGGCGGCGCACCGTTGTTGATCGACAGGAAGCACCGGCCGATCGCCGCGGGTGCAAGTCCCAGGCCCTCCAGACGCCGACCGAGCACCTCGGTGTTGGGATTTTCCGCCGGGCCGTAACACGCATAGCAATCACGCCCGAAGCTCGGGCACAGGGCCCCGCAACCAGTGCGGGTAACCGGTCCCATGCAGGGCAGCCCGTGCGCAACCATGACGCACACGACCTGCGCGCGCTTGCACTCCAGGCACACCTTGTCATGCTCTTCGAACGGTGCCACACCGAAGAGCAGCGCACGCACCGCCGCGATAAGTTGCCGGCTGTTCACCGGACATCCCCACAGCTCCAGATCGACCTTCACGTGCTGGGCCACCGCCGTGGACGATTGCAGGCTATCAACATAGTCCGGCGAGGCATACACGTCCGCGATCCACGCCTGTCCGTCCGCGAGGTTACGCAGCGCTTGCAGGCCGCCGGCGGTTGCACAGGCGCCGATGGCGACCAGAAAGCGGCTGCGGGCCCGTACCCGCTGAATGCGCTCGACGTCCTTGGCGGTGCTGATGCTGCCCTCGACGAAGGCGATGTCGACCGGCGCCTCGGGATTGACCTGACCAGCTTCGGCGAAATGCACGAACTCCACCAGCGACGACAGAAGCAGCAGATCCTCACCGAGATTGAGCAATGCCAGCTGACAGCCATCGCAGGATGCGAACTTGTGGACCGCGGCACGCGGCCTGTCTTTCGCGACAACCGTCGACATGGCTAAAGCCCCCTTACCGAAATCAGATCCTTGATCTCGGGGTAATTGAACACCGGCCCGTCCGTGCACACGAACTTCCCTCCGATCTGGCAATGACCGCAGCGGCCGACGGCGCATTGCATGCTGCGTTCCATGCTCAGCCATATCGCGCTTTCAGAAACGCCGCGCGCACGCAGCAGGTCGGCTGCAATATGCATCATACCCTCCGGTCCGCACATCATTACGATCGACTTATGCGCGTCGATGCGCGCTCGTGCAAACAGGTCGGTCACGTGCCCGACGTGCCATGGCCAGAGCGCGCTCCCGACATCGGCCGCTACCAGAACCTGGGTGTGTGCCAATGTACTCCAGCGGCGGTAGCGTTCAGCCCATATGAGGTCGTCCGCATGCTTCACGCCCTGCATGATGATAAGCTCCCCGAAGTTCCCGCGGCGTCTCATCACATAGTTGATCACCGAGACCGCGGGTGCGCAGCCCAGACCTCCGGTTATGATCATGACATCACGTCCCAGCGCCTGCGGCAGAGGCCAGCCGCGTCCGTAGGGTCCACGAATACCCAGCCGGTCACCGGCGCGCAGCTGCGCCAAACCCCGCGTCACGCGCCCGACCGCCCGGATCGTGTGGTCGAACAGCGTGTCGTCGAGCGGGTCCGACACGATCGAAATCGGGACCTCACCGACGCCATACAGATAGAGCATGTTGAACTGGCCGGGAGCAAAGCGATAGCGGGCATGTCTCTCACTGTCGCGAAACCGAAGCCGCAGCGTAAAAACGGTCGGAGACTCGCGGACGCATTCCGCGACCTCCGCCTCATGCGGAAGAGAAAGCTCATTCATCCGCGACCCCGGTACATACTGTGGCCGCCTCCTCGGTGATGTCTATGCCCACTGGACACCAGCTGATGCACCGGCCGCAGCCGACGCAGCCGCTGCGTCCGAACTGCTCGTGCCAGCTTCCGAGCTTGTGCGTCAGCCATTGGCGGTAACGCGCACGCGTGTCGCTGCGTACGGTGAGGCCGTGGATATAACTATGGCCCTGGCTGAAGCAGGAATCCCAGGCACGGGCGTGCACGCTCATGCCACCGTCGAGCGCCGGCGTTTCGACGCTTGCGTGGCAAAAGCAGGTGGGGCAGACCGAAGTGCAGTTGCCGCATGCCAGACAGCGGCCTGCGACCTCCTCCCATCCCGGGTGCTCCAGGTTCGCGAACAGCGCGGCACGCAGATCGCGCCCCGGCAGGCTCCGATGCTGACGCGTGCGCGCCGCATCGGCCTGGCGCGCTGCCGCCGCGCGCGCATCGCCACCGACGGCCTCCAGTCCGAGCTCTGCCGCCACCACAGCACCACGGTCGCTGCCTGACTCCACGATGAATCCGGAATCGAGCTCACACAATGCCAGATCGAATCCGGACGAAGCCTGCGGTCCGTCCCCGGTAGATACGCAGAAACAGACATCCGACGGGTCGCTGCAATGGACTGCAACCAGAAACAATTCCGCCCGGCGTGCTGCATAGTGCGGATCGTCTCCCGCTGCGCCCAGAAAATGGCGGTCCTGCAGTGCCAGCGCAGCCAGATCGCAGGCGCGCACGCCGATTACCGCGAGCCGCTCGGCAGGCGGTGTCTGCCGGTGAAATTCGAGCCCTCCGTCCGCCTGGCGCCGGACACGCCACAGCACTTCCTGCGGGGCGAATACGATCGGCTTCAGCGCCTGCGGGCCGTTTGCCCAGGCGAAATACCGGGGGCTCGCCGTCTGTTCGATACGGTAATGTCCGGCCGCCTGATGGTCACGTGCACCGCGCGGAAGATCCTCTGCGACCAAGATCGCGGCATAAACGATCGCGCCCTCGCGCACCCGCGGGCCGAGGCAGCGATACCCGGATCTGTGCAGGGCGGCCAGAAGCTCATGGAACCTGCCGCGTGGAAGAAATCCAGTCTCCATACCGGCGTCTCTCCGGCGAAAAGCAGTTGCCAGACATTAAACCACGATTTGCACACTGTCGTGACGGAACAGCGCCATGCCGTCTCTTATCCTTGAGCGCCGCTGCCTGCGGCTCAGGTTCGGC
The DNA here is from genome assembly GCA_021790335.1 of Pseudomonadota bacterium. GTDB lineage: Bacteria > Pseudomonadota > Gammaproteobacteria > Acidiferrobacterales > UBA6901 > JAJYCY01. Next base: position 10,106 of record JAJYEE010000026.1, read on the forward strand.
GCCCGGACTCCCGCAGGCGCTTGATCTGAAACAGCGTCGTGCGCTCATCCTCCTCCAGCATCGACTCGATGAACCGGATTGTGCTGCGGTAGCGGGGGATGATGTTGTAGCGCAACGCATTGACGCGCCGCTGGGTTCTGCGCTGCTCGGCCATCAGCCGCCACAGCGCCGTTTCGGCCTCGCCCAGACGCACAAGCAATACTGCGGTCTTCGCCAGACCGCTGCGAGCCTGATCGAAGCTCGCGTCGGTGCCCATGAGCCCTACCGGCTGGAGCGCGATCTCCTCGGCGCTAGCCGCCGGATATTCGATGCCGGCGCTCGATCGCGGAAGAATGCTCACCCGCAGAGCCGACCCGGCCCCGAGCGCCGCATGGCGGATCACCTGGCTGCCCATACGCATCTGCGCAATCGCCAACCAGCGGTACGCCTGCTCCAGAACGACGCGCACCTCCGAGTGCAGGCGGCGATACCGGTCCAGACGCTCGCGCACCAACCTGTTCAGCAGTTCGCGCTTGCGCTCGAGCATGGAATGGCCCTGCTGCAGGAAGCGAAGCTGGCGCCTCAGTCCGAGCAATGCGCTCTTTGTAGGCGGTATCTTCATGCGCCCTTTCATGGCGCCTCCGCAGCCTGCTTCTGACGATGGTATTTGACCAGATCCGCCTCGCGCACCCGGCCGAGTTCGCCCGGCGGCAGCAGCGACAGCAGCTGCCACGCCAGGGTAAGCGTATCGATGATTGAACGATCCTCGTTCTCACCTTGCGTCACAAATTGCGTCTCTATAGACCGGGCGAACTCGAGGTATCGCCTGTCGGTCTCCGAAAGATCCTCGGTACCGATGATCGAGGCAAGGTTCCGGACCTCGATCGCGCGTGCGTACGACGCGTAGATCTGGTTTGCAACGCGCGGATGGTCTTCGCGGGTTTCGCCCGCGCCGATACCGTCTTTCATCACACGCGACAATGACGGAAGAAGATCCACTGGCGGGTAGACGCCCTGATTGTGCAGTTCGCGCGACAGCACGATCTGTCCTTCCGTTATGTAACCGGTAAGGTCGGGTATGGGGTGGGTGATGTCGTCGCTCGGCATGCTGAGCACCGGCACCATCGTGATGGATCCGCTGCGGCTGCGGATGCGGCCGGCACGCTCGAAAATCTCCGCCAGATCGGAGTACAGGTAACCGGGATAACCCTTGCGCGCCGGCACGTCGCCCCTGGCCATTGCCACCTCGCGCAGCGCTTCAGCATAATTCGTGATATCCGTGAGGATCACCATGACGTGCATGCCCAGATCGTAGGCGAGGTACTCGGCCGCAGTCAGTGCAGTACGCGGCAGTATCAGCCGTTCTATCGGGGGATCGTCGGCGAGATTGATGTACATGACGACGTTGCCGAGCACGCCGTCGCGTTCGAAGTCATCCTGGAAAAAGTGCGCATCGGCGTAGGACACGCCCATGGCGGCGAATACCACCGCGAAGCGCGTCTGCTCTCCGATGATTCTCGACTGGCGCACGATCTGCGCCGCCAGACGATTGTGCGGCAGACCGGGCCCCGAGAAAATCGGCAGTTTCTGGCCGCGCACCAGGGAATACAATCCGTCGATCGTGGAAATTCCCGTCTGTATGAACTCGCGCGGACGGGTGCGCGCTGCCGGATTCATGGGGCTGCCGTTGACGTTACGCCTGATGCTCGACACCAGCGGCGGACGATCATCTCGCGGCCGTCCCACGCCGTTGAAGATGCGCCCCATCAGCTCTTGCGAAAGTGCGATCTCGAACGGCTGCTCCAGGAAGCGCGTCCAAGTGCGTTCGAGATCCAGCCCGTCCGTGCCTTCCAGGACCTGCACCAGAACCACCTCTTCCGAAGTCCGTATGACCTGGCCGTTGCGCGTGTGCCCGGCATGATCGCGCACCACCACCCTGTCTCCGAGCGCCACGCCCGGCACACCACGCACGAATAGCAGGCCGCCGCGCAGCGCCGAACCAAGCCGGTATTCCTCGCCTCTCATGCACTGCCTTCCCGTGATCGGGCATATTCGAGAGAAAGCGGCTGGAAAGCGTCGCGCATTTCGGCCGCGAATACCTTTAATCCGTCCACCTGGCCGTTCGAATATACCGACTTGGCGCGCCGCGCCCGCCCGAGAACCGGGAGCTGCAACAGCCGCTGCACCGGCACACCCTTGCCAAGCAGATCCCGGCCCTGATGGTAGAGATCAAGCAGCAGGTCGAGCAGCGCGAACTGTCTTTCGGGGGAGCAGAAGCTGTCGACGTCATCGAGCGCGCTCTGCTGCAGCAAGCCTTCTTTGAGAAGCGCGGCCGCCTCCAGAACCCATCGCTGGGCTGGAGAAAGCGCCTCAGGGCCGACCAGATTGACGATGCGGGCGAGTTCATCGGACTGCAGCAGCAGCCCCAGGGCCTCCGTGCGGTGGGCGCTCCAGCGTGGATCGACATTTTTTGCCCACCATCCGGCGGCTGCATCCACGTATCCCGAGTAGCTCTCGGTCCAGTCGATAGCGGGATAGTGGCGCGCATCGGCCAGCTCCTTCGAAAGCGCCCAGAAGGCCTGGACGATTTCCTTGGTGTGGCTCGTGACGGGCTCCGAAAAGTCTCCCCCAGGCGGCGACACCGCACCTATCAGTGAAACAGAACCGTATCCTCCGGCAAGCGTCTGGACACGCCCGGCGCGCTCGTAGAATGCCGACAGGCGCGATGCCAGATACGCGGGATGACCCTCCTCGACGGGCATCTGCTCGAGGCGCCCGGCGACCTCGCGCAGCGCCTCGGCCCAGCGGCTTATGGAATCGGCGACCATCACCACGTCATAGCCCTGGTCGCGGTAATACTCGGCAAGCGTCACGCCCATGTAAATCGATGCCTCGCGTGCCACCACCGGCATGTTCGACGTATTGGCCACGAGCAGCGTACGTTCCATCAGCAGGCGGCCCGTATACGGATCGGTCAACTGCGGGAATGTCTCCAGTATCTCCACCAGTTCGTTGCCGCGTTCCCCGCAGCCCAGATAGATCATGATCCCGGCGTTGGACCAGCGGGCTATCTGCTGCTGCACCATGGTCTTGCCGGCACCGAACGCCCCCGGCACGGCGGCCCGCCCCCCCTTGAGCAGCGGAAAAAATGTGTCGAGCACCCGCTGTCCGGTAATCAGCGGAACACCCGCCTGGTCGCGGCGTCCGTAGGGGCGCGCCTTGCGGACCGGCCAGCGATGGTAGAGCCTCAGCGGGTGTTGCGTTCCGTCCCGGCTGCGTACCTGCGCGATCACCTGTTCGACGCCGTATTCGCCCGCCGGCGCAAGGTTCATCAGTTCGCCGTTGACATCAGGCGGCACCAGAATGCGGTGCATGACGGTCTCGGTCTCAGACACCGCACCGATGACCGTTCCGCCAGCTATCGTGCTGCCGATGCCGAGCCCGGGAGCAGGCTCAAAGTGCCACAGCCGCGTGCGATCGAGGGATGCAACCGTCAGGCCGCGGGCGATTCGGTCACCGCTCTGCTTGAGAATCTCGGTCAGTGGCCGCTGCAGGCCGTCGAAAATATTGCCGAGCAGTCCGGGTCCGAGTTCAGCAGCCAGCGGGTGGCCGAGCGGCACCGCCGATTGTCCGGGTGCGAGCGATTCGGTCGACTCGTAAACCTGAACCACGGCGCGCCCGCCGTCGCGCCCGATGACCTCGCCGACCAGCGCCAGTTCGCCGACCCGCACCTGTTCCCCGACCGTCACCTGCGGCAGAAATACCGTGACGATCGGGCCATTGACCTCGATGATCCGCCCGAGGACCGCGCTCACGGAGCACCGTCCGCAGAAGACACGGGCGCCGGGAACAGCCGCGCGGTGATCACCTGCTCCAGCGCCTCGTGCATGCGCTCGAGCCGCGCCTCGATCGTGAAGTCGACACGCATGGTGTTGCCGGCATCACGCACCCGAATCCCACCCAGGCAATGCAACGGCTCGGATGCGAGCTGCACCGCCGTGGTCACGCCGGCCGCCTGACAGAACGATTCCCAGCGCCCGGAGATGCGCGTCCAGTCACGGGCGTTGACCTCCGCAACCAGTCCGCCGCTACCGATCGCAGACGCCGCGCGGGCGAGAAATCCTGCGAGCACCGGGAGGTAATCCTCCTCGTTCTCGACGAGCTGCCCGAGGCGGTCCGAAAGGGCGGCGATCGCATCCTGCACCAAATGCCAGCGCAGCCACTCCAGTTCCCGCTGCAGTCTGATTTCGCCCGCCTGGACACGCTGCCGGTAAGTACGCTCGGAAAACTCCCTGGCCGACCGGGCCTCGCGATCCTCGCGCAGACGCAGCCGCTCGTTCCCGCCCGCTACGAGCTCATCGTACATGCGGCGGGCATCTGCGAGATATTTTTCCGCCTGCGCCCTGGCACGCGCGAGCAGCGCCGCCTCAAGCTCTGCAGTTTGCGAAGGCGAACTCATGATTGCGGATCCGGCGCCTGCGCACTGAACAGGCCACGGACCATTTCCTCGACGCGCGTGTGGTACTCTTCCGGCGCATTCAGGGACGGTATCTCCACGACGATGATGCGTCCGCCTTTGGCCCGCACACGCTGCAGCCATGGCCCGTTGCTTCGTGCGAGATCGCGCTCGAGGAATATCACCGCATTCCGGTCGTGCTGGCTGAGGGCGGCGAGCAGCGCCTCCAGGGATTGGGGCGTGGCATTGACAACCGTCTCGACACCGATCATGGCAAATCCGTCCATCAGGGCGGCGTTCCCCAGAGCGATGACCCGCGTGCGGAGCGCGTTCGCGTCGTCCCCGGTCATGGCCGTCACCACCCCGTCAACCGAGCTTGCCGAGCATCAGAATCGTGACCACCAGTCCGTAGATCGCGATACCCTCGGCAAGTCCGAGGTAAACGAGACTGCGGCCGAATGCCTCAGGCTTCTCGGCGATAACGGCCAGCGCCGCTGCGCCCACCGGCGCGACGGCAATCGCGGCGGCGATCGTCGCCGCTGCAGTCGGCAGGCCGATGCCGATCATCGCCAGACCGAAGCCGATCCCGACGGAGGACTGCGCAGCCGCCGGCGCAACCGGCGTCGCCGCCAGGGCATCGTGAATGCTGACCAGCAGCAGCCCGGCTTCCGCCAGAACGAATATGACGAGATTGGCACCGATCGTTGGTCTCAGCCAGCGCGGCGGGTTTGCGTGCGGCTTGCGAGACCGCATGTCGAAAAACAGTCCAAGAACCACGGTACCCGCAAGACTCAACGTGATCAGGCCGACTAGCCAGTACATGACACGCTCCTTTCATGAACAGGAATTCAAAATTCCGTTACTGCGCCCGCCGCAAGGGCAAGCGGCCGGAACTTACGCCCGCTGCCGCCGAAAAAGTGCGAAAACCCTTCGTAATACTCGAGCCGCAGCGCCTGTATCGCCACGATCGCTCCCTCAAGGATCACTATGAATATGTTTCCGAGCACGATCGTTATCCAGTGCCCGGCGCCTGGCTGCATCATGGATGCAAGCGCGAAAACCGCTACGGCAAGCGCCATGTGGTTCAGTCCGAATGCGGCTACCCGCAGGAAGGAAAGCGTGTTGGAAAAGTAGCCGATCGCGTCCTCAAGCACCTGGGTAGACGCCACCAGAACACGCTCGCCCATCTGCCCGGCATACCGGTACCAGTGGTACCCAAACACCAATGCCAGAGCCATCGCCGCCACCACCCACTGCGTGCGGTCTGGACCGCCGCTGAAAAACCGCCGGTACACGCCGTACAGCACGGCGACATAGAACAACAGCCCGGCCGCCCCCCGCCCGTCCAGCAGGGCGTCCAGATACCGACGGTCGATGATGCGGTTGCATGCGGTCAGCACACCCACGAGCAGGATGAACCCGATACCGCAGTAGAGAGACACGGTCAGCATGCGTACCGGATCGGCAAGCGGAGACATCCATAAAGGATGTACCAGCCGCTCGAAACCGAAGACGCTGCCATAAAGCCAGCCGAATCCGACAGACACCAGGCCGCAGGCCACCACGAAAGGCGCAAAGCCGCGCAGCCGCCGCGATCCCGATATTCCGGCTGCCGCAATGATGGCTCCGTTGCCGATGTCGCCGAACATCATTCCGAACATCAGAACGAATGTCGCAGCAAACGGCAGCGTCGGATCGATTTCTCCGTAGCGCGGTACCCCATAGTTGCTCACCAGAAGGGAAAAAGGACGCAACAGCGCATGGTGATACAAGAGCGAGGGGACGCGCGCGAACTCATCCGGGCGCGGGTCGCGTATGCTCAGTGCGAACCGCTGCCCAAGCCTGTCCTGGAGTGCGCGCTGCAGGCCTGGCAGCGCGGAAACCGGCGCCCATCCGTCAATCTGCGTCAACCCGCCGCGGCCGCGCAAGGCCTGGCCAAGCTCGGCGTAGGGTGCAGCGACTGCGAGCGCACGTGTCGCCTCTACCAATCTGCCGTGGAATTCCCTTTGCATGGCTTCGACTTGCCGGCAGCGAATGTCAGCCTCGGCGATCATCCGGTCCTGGTGCTCCAGCAGCTGCCGCCTCGCTTCCTGCGGATCGTCATGCCACTGCGCGGGCACGCGTGCCGCCTGCCAGTCTGCAGACCGCAGCACCGCCCCCACCTCGGACTCCCGGCCCTTGGGCCCGGCAATAACGACATGCGCCAATCCCTGCGCGTCCTGCAGTAGCGCCAGTACGTAACCGGCGAGAGCCACCGCCTCGCGCAGCCGGCCGGCGTTGCCCGATGGCACCATGCCGACCTGCACGTCGAGAAACCGCCGGCTGCGCGCCAGCAGACCGAAATCGATATCGAGCGCCGCGAATCTGTCCAGCATCTTCATCAGCTGCGCGACATAGCGCTGCTCCTCCTCGGCACGCCGCAGGCTTTCCTGGCAATTCGAGCACTGCACCCACACGGTGCGCAGCCACGCCTCCACTTTTTCAAGTTCCATCTCGTCAGGAAGCCCCCCCTGCGGCGCCTGTGCATCGGCCGACAGCGGACAGTGCGCCAGGATCTTGTCGAGATGTCCGCGTGCCGCCCGGTACAGCTCACTGAACCGCTTGCCCGGAAGCTCCGGGAGCAGCTCCGGCGAGCCGCCGGCCTCGGGATTGAAGATGCCGCGCTGCGCCAACACGACCGCGGCGGCCGGCGCATCTTCCCGCAGGACCAGCACTGCGATGCGTTGCATGGGCAGGGGCCTGAACACGGGTCAGCCGCCTTGCCGTTGGGATCGGTGAGCGTAGCGCATCAGCCGGGTCCGAATGCAGCCATCAAGCCGGTTGCCTGCCGGATCAGGTCTGGGGCAAGTCCGAGGCGCCGGCCCTTGATGACCGCACGCAACTGGCGCAGCAGTTTCTCGCGCAGCACGAGATAGGCAAGCACCCGCGCCAGGTTGATGGAACGACTGCGCAGAATCGTCTCGGCCTTGCGCCAGCCACCGCGCTCCAGGATCAGCGTTGCGTCCGCCGCCGTGGTCACCCCGGACAGCGGCCGGGAGAACGGCTGTGGAAGTCCCGCTATGACCTCCTCGATGGTTTCCAGCCGTGACAGGCGCTGCAGCAGCGGCGCTCGCAGCCGGTCGCCTGCAGGTACGAGGAGGTAATAGGTCTGCGCCGGAGGCAGGCCATAGGAAAAGCGGTAACGCAGCAACCAGAGAAGATTGGTCCGATCGATGATGTCCCCGACGAGCGTATCGAGTTGTCGACGGTCGCCGCGGTCCAGCGACTGCAATTGTTCGCTCAGCCCCGCGTAGTAGCGCCGGTCGACGGCGGCATCCATGTCAAACAGCTCGCGCCGCTCCTCGTAGATACGCCGCGCTTCGCGTGCAATGGCCCCGAATGGCGTATGCTCCAGACGACGGAGCAGTTCGGCCACATCCTGCGTGCCCAGCAGTTCCTCGACCGGCAACCGCCCATACGGGCCCATGTCCACCAGCTGCGCCCGGATTTGCGCCGCGGGCTCGCCGGTCATTTTGCCGCGCACTATGGCCTTGAGGTTGCTGAGCTCGAAGCGGCATGCCCAGTAGATGAAAAACCGGCGCGGCGCGGCGCTCAGGGCGCGCACCAGAATCACGAAATCCGCCAGCAGGCTTGCGATCAGTCGCTGTTCAAGAGAAAGGCCGGTATCGGCCGGATGCTCGGGCTGCCAGCCGGCGAGCCCCGCAGCCTGCAGGATGCCACCGTCGTGCTCATCGGCCTTGTCGATGAGGTCATCGACGCCCCGGTCGGAAAGCAGTCGCGCTGCCATTCCCGACACTCGGGCGTTCAGGTATGCATACCGCGCGATGGCGCGCATGAATCACTCCCAGTCGGGGTCGACGAACAGCGCAAACGCTGCACCGACCGCTTCGTCTCCATGTTTTTGTGCCAGGCTGCGCAGCAGCTCACCCCGTTGGTGGTAGCGGCGCTCCAGTTCTGCCAGCGCCGAATCAGTACGCTCCACCGCCTTGTTGAAAAAGGAGCTGCGCAACTCCGGCAAATGCTCCTCCACGCGCTGCTCGGCGGCGCGCACCTCCGCATGGGCCTGCTCGATCAGACGATCGCACTCGCGCTTGGCCCCGTCGACCAGAGCTTCGGCGCGTGCTTCCGCTTCGAGCAGCCTTCTCAGTTCTTCCGCCATCGCCCTCCGCCGCCCTCATGCCCGCCAAAGCGCAGTCGCATCGGACCCGGCAATCGCGCCGCCGACAGGGGACGGCCCGGGTCGTCCGCCAGACCGGCCGCAGACAGAGGTGCCGGGTTGTCCGCCGACCCCTCCGTATGCGGTCTGCAGCAGCATGGTCACAGACGTTGAATGTCCCAGGTCTTCGCCACCGGCGGTGTCTTGTGAGAGCGGTCTGGCCGCCTATCTCACTTTCACCTGAATGAGTTCGTCGCCTTCGGGATCGGTCACATGCACCGCACAGGCAATGCATGGATCGAAACTGTGGATGGTGCGCAGAATCTCCAGCGGCTGCTTGGCATCGTACAGTTGCGTGCCCTTGAGAGATGCCTCATAGGGTCCTTCCTCGCCGGCCGGGTCGCGCGGCCCGGCGTTCCAGGTGGTTGGGACAACCGCCTGGTAGTTGTCGATCTTGCCATCCTTGATCACCACCCAATGTGCGAGCGCACCGCGCGGCGCCTCGGTATAACCGACACCCCGTGCCGTCTTCGGCCAGGACGAAGGCTCCCACAGCCTGTCGTTGAACGTCCGCACATCCCCGTTCTTGATGTTGGCGATCAGGCTGTCGTACCAGCCCTGCATCGCATCGACGATGATCTTCGACTCGAGTGTCCGCGCTGCAGTGCGTCCGAGCGTCGAATACAGTGCCTGGATTGGCAGATCGAGCTTCTTTAGCGCGTAATTCGCAAGCTCGCGTGTAGGCTCGTGACCGCTGGCGTAGAGCACTAGCACCCGTGCCAAAGGACCGACCTCCATCGGCTTGCCGCGCCAGCGCGGAGATTTCAGCCAGGAATAGCTCTGTTCGGTATCCAGGTTCTGGTACGGCGGCTTCGGTCCGGTGTAGTTAAGGACGGTTTCGCCCTTGTACGGATGCAGACCCTTGTCCTTGCCGACACTGTAGTCATACCAGGAGTGCGCGACGAATTCCTGTATCTGCGCCGGATCGGCCATATCCACCGCGTGCAGCTTCGTCAGGTCACGGTCGATGATGGCCGCGGGCGGGATCAGATAACTCCCGGGATCGTTCATGCCTTTCTGCGGAAACTCTCCAAAGGTCAGGAAATTCCCTACGCCTTCGCCCCGCGTGAACCAGTCCTTGTAGAAACCGGCAATGGCGAGTGTATCGGGAAGATACACCTGGTCCACGAACGAACGCATCTGATGGATGACATTCTGTACGATTTCAAGGCCGACGATATTGACCGCAGTCGCCCCCGCGCCGGCGCCACTGCTGTACCGCTCGCCTCCGGCCTCCGGGTGTTCCGGGTGCACACTGATGGCGCACGGTGCACCGCCTACCAGGAAATTCGGATGCGGATTCTTGCCGCCGAAAATGGCATGCAGCTTCACCACCTCCCGCTGCCATGCAAGGGCCTCCAGATAGTGACTGACGGCCATGAGATTCGCCTCGGGAGGCAGCTTGTACCCCGGATGTCCCCAGTAGCCGTTGGCAAAGATTCCAAGCTGGCCGGATTCCACGAAGTTCTTGAGCTTCTTCTGCTGGTCGGCGAAGTAGCCGGGCGACGACTTGGAATAACTGCTGATGGATTGCGCCAGTGCCGCTGTTTTTGCGGGATCGGCCTTGAGCGCCGATACCACGTCGACCCAGTCGAGCGCATGCAGATGGTAGAAATGCATTACATGGTCGTGGACAAACTGTGCCGCAATCATCAGATTGCGTATCAGCTGGGCATTGGGTGGAATCTCGTAATTCAGTGCGTTCTCCACCGTGCGCACCGATGCGATGCCGTGAACCAGCGTGCATACACCGCAGATGCGCTGCGTGAATGCCCAGGCATCGCGCGGATCGCGCCCGCGCAGGATGATCTCTATGCCGCGCACCATGGTGCCGGCGCTCGATGCCTGGGTAATCGTGCCGGTGGCGTCAGTCTTGGCCTCGATGCGCAAATGGCCCTCGATACGGGTAACCGGGTCAACCACGACTATTTGGCTTGGCATCATATTTCTCCAGAGGACGGATCGGCTGGTGTGGGATGCGGACCGTTGCCCGGACCCTGCGATCCAGCTCCTATTGCACGAGATTGTCCGCGACCAGCTCGAGCAGGCTGTGCGCGGTCTTGTCCCACTTGAAATGCGCCTGACCATCGTCGAAAGTCTGGCGGCAGTTCGAACAGCTCATCACCAGCATCTCCGCGCCCGAGTCGTCCACTTGCTTCATCTTGATCTGAAAGACCTTGTAGCGCAGCTCGTCCGCCCGATGGATAGTCACGACTCCGCCGCCGCCGCCGCAACACCAGTTGCCGTCTCCGCTCGGGGTCATTTCGTGCAGATCAACACCCAGCTTCCCGAGCACCTGGCGCGGTGCCTGCGTAGCCCCGCCGCGGCGCGCGATCTGGCAAGGATCATGGAATGTCACCGACTTCGGCACATTCCTGACCTTGAGTCTGCCGTTGCCCAGATTCCTGGCAAGAAACTCGGAGATGTGCAGAACCTCGAATGGCAGCGGCTTGCCGTAGACATTGGCCCCGTCCCAGCGCATGGCGCCGTAGGCGTGGCCGCATTCGGGCAGAATCAGCAGCTTCGCCTTGCACCTGACGGCGGCATTGATCATTTTCATGCTGAGGTCTTTCTGCCATTGGCTGTTGCCCGAAAGCATGCCGAAATTCGTCGCTTCATAGCCATCCAGACGGATCGTCCACTTTTCGCCGAGCGCATTCAGCACCCTGGCAGTGGCGACAATGGCCTGGGGATATTTCATGATTTCGATCGATGACATGGTCACCAGGATGTCCGCCACGTCCCTGTCCACAGGAATCTCCACTGCGTTCTCGTCGGACAGCCAGTCGATGCGATCCTTGAATACCTTGGGCGTGGCGCCAAGCGGACTGCCCTCGCGCTCGGCACGCTCGGCAACGGCCCACAATTCGTGCGGCACAAGCCCTGCCTGGAACATTCCGTGACGCGCCTGTCCCACAAGACGCGCGATGTCGATGCCCATGGGACAGATCAGCGTGCAGCGCCCGCACATGGTGCACGAATCGTAAATTAGCTCCTGCCACTTCTGCAGCTCATCCGCCGTCACCCGGGGCTTGAGGTTGAACAGCCGGTAGAAGAATGCGAACGGCCCGGCCTCGCGCTTGTATGCCTGCTTGAACGGTTCCAGCTTGCGCACCGGGGTATATCGGGGATCGTTTGTCTGGACATAGTAATGGCAGGCTTCGGCGCACATGCCGCAGTGTATGCAGGATTCCAGATAAATTGCCGAAGTCGCGCCGAATTCACGCACGAACGTGCGCATGGCGGCTTCCACGCGCTGTCCATCGGACATGTCGCCCTGCCGATCGTAGCGCAGGGCGGGTTTCTTGATGCTCAGGCGCGCCCCTTCGGTCTCCAGAGGATGGATTGTGTTGATGTCAGAGCTCATGTACTCGCCCCCCTGCGACCGTAGACCGCGCCGGTCTGTCCGCGCGCGAGAAACAACAGCACGGAGTGCATGAGCTTGCCGAATGGGAACCAGATCAGCAGCAGTTCGAAACTCAATATGTGTACCGCCAGCAGGTCTTCATAGCGCCCACCGTAATGTCCCGCAGCCAGCAGTCCGGTCACCACCGGAGCGGCCGTCACGAACCAGCTGAAATAGTCGTCAAAGTTCGATAGCAGCTTCAGCACCGGATGTGTCAGGCGCCGGACGATGGCCATCACCAGCGCTACCAGGGTGATAACGGCGCAAAAATAGATGATCCCGCCCGGCAATCCGCTCCAGCCGACTCCGACAAGGTTACGGATAAACAGGATATGCGGCACGAACCCGAAGACGATGATTGCCAGCCCGATGTGGAAGACGTAACTGACCGTTACGCCGTAGGCGGTACGCGCCTGGAACTCCCTGCGTGGCCATGAACGGCGAATGATGCTCCGCAGGGCCCCGAGTCCGGCAGCGTGCACGCGCGGCTCCGAATAATCATGCGTGCGCCGCAGCAGCAGCATGCCGAACAGGCGCCACAGCATGCCGAACAGGAAGATCGCAATCGACCACTTCATGACCGCCCCGCGGGCGAAGTCGAGCAGGTTCATGACTGCTTCTCCTTTTCGGAATGCGCATGGCGGCGGCGCGAGACAATCGCCGCACCCACACCGATAGCGGCCCCGGCGACCGCGGCCGCACCGAGAACGGCGCCGCCGCTCCAGGTGCCCGTGGACAGCGCCTGGTAGAAACTGCCCTTGTCCCAGAAATCCGGCTCCGAACAGCCGAGGCAGCCGTGCCCCGACTGGATCGGATAGCTTGTGCCCTGGTTCCACTTCACGGTCGGGCAGGCATTGTAGGTGACCGGGCCCTTGCACCCCAGCTCGAACAGGCACCACCCGTTGCGCGCGCCTTCATCGTCGAAGGTCTTGGCAAACTTGCCTTCATCGTAGAATGGCCGGCGATAGCAGCGATCGTGAATGGTCTCGCCGAAAAACACCTTCGGGCGGCCAAGATGATCCAGCTCGGGAATGCTGCCGAAGGTCAGGTAATGGGCCAGTACGCCAGTAATGACCTCGGGCACCGGGGGGCAGCCGGAGACGTTCACGACCGGCTTGTCTTTGACGATGCGGCTTACCGCAACGGCGCCGGTCGGATCGGGGTTGGCATGCGGTATGCCGCCGAACGCGGCGCAGGTGCCGACCGACACGACCGCCGCCGCACCCTTAGCGGCCTCGGTTAGGATGTCAACCGCACTTTCGCCCGCAATGGTGCAATAGGCACCGTCGTGCCCCACGGGCACCGCGCCGTCGACCACGAGCAGGTACTTGCCCCAGTTTTCCTTCATGGCTGTCTTGCGGGCCGCTTCCGCCGCGGTGCCGGCAGCTGCCTGCAGGGTTTCATAGTAGTCGAGCGACATGACGTTGAACATCAGGTTCTCCAGGGTCGGAGAGAACGACCGAGTGAGCGACTCGCCGCAGCCTGTGCATTCCTGATATGAGAGGTAGATGACCGAAGGGCGCCTGGCGCGACTCAGCGTCTCTGCCATCACCGCCGCCATGCCCGGCGGCAGCGCCAGCAGCGATGCCGTCGCTGCACAGAACTTCATGAAGGCCCTGCGGGATATGCCCTGCTTTCTGAGAGATTCCCCAATCGAATCGTCTTTCGACATCGGATACCCCCTTGGTAGCGACACCCTGTGGCGCTCAGCCGCCGAGCGCCTCGAGCTGCGCGTGCAGCATTTCAAGCCCGTCGGCAACATCGTCCGGCGGCGTTCTGAGAATGTCGGGCATGTGCGTGATCTCGATGAACTCCGCAGCGACTTTTCCGTCTTCGTTCTGATGCGCAACCCACCATACCCCGCGTACGACCGACTCGTACACCTGCGTCTGTCCGAGGGCACGAACCACGGCGCTCACCTCGCCTTCGGCGAAAATCCTGCGCAGGACATCACGGTCGCCCGGTGCCATCGGCAGGCTGCGCAGATCGATGGATCCGCAGATCCCGGCGTCCGCCAGCCTTGCCAGCATGGACTCGACTTCGTTTACGATCGCCAGCACCCGGCTGAAATTGCGGGCTGGGTCCGCGCTGACCACCTTGATCGGGAAGTCACCGAGCGCGCTCATTGCCACGCTCCAGCAAGACTGAAGACTTCACCGCAGGCCTGCGAGATCGCCCGGGCAACGGCTTCGCTGGGACCATCGGCCCAGTCCACGAATTGGGGCTGTATTCCGATCAGCGCCCGACGGTGCGGCAGCCGTCCGGCAAGCAGGGCTATCGCCAAGAGGTCGAGCAGGCTGACCTCGTGCACACTCGCCCTGCGATTCGTACCGAGAAAGTGATCCATATCCTCACCAATGAATACCTGCAGGGTGCCAGGGGCTGCATGCAGCTGCGCAGCGTCGACTACGATGAGATTGTCGGTCTGTTCGATCGGACCGGCGAGCGTGAAACTGAGCGTGCCGCCGTCGAGGAATTCGATGTCGGAACGATCGCCGTGCAGTTGCTGCATTCGGCGCACGACATGAACGCCCGCACCTTCATCGCCGAGCAGCGTGTTTCCCAGGCCGAGGACCAGCGTTTTTATTGTCATTTCCCCCGCACCGCTGCCGGGCGGCAGCACTTGCCTGACCCGAGACCATCAGCCCGCGATCACCAACGTTGGCCCCGCGCTTCCGTGCTTCCGCACAACATCCGGTTCGGCGACGTCACACTCCAGCACCTCTGCACGAGCCGTGCTGTCGATTCGATAGTATTCCACCCAAGATGACGATCATTGATATAAATCAAAATTCGGCAAAAGCGCTGCGCTAATATTGAAAATAACTGGCGCCGAGAGGTGCGATCCGATTTTGCAGTACGGCTCGCCCGGTTCGGCCGCGGAGGGCAGCATGTGTCTCGGCATACCCATGCAGGTCATGGAAATTGATGGTTATGTAGCGCGCTGCGCTGCCCGGGGCGCCGAGCGCGAAGCCAGCCTGCTTCTGCTGCAGGATGAACCGCTCGTGCCGGGCGATTTCGTGATGATCCACCTGGGTTATGTCATTCAGAAGATGACCCCCCAGGAGGCATTTGCCGCCTGGGAACTTTACGATCAGATGCTTGCCGCCGATGCATGAACTCTCGGTGTGCCGGTCACTGATTGCCCAGGTGGAGGCAGTGGCAATACAGCATGGGGCAAGGGCGGTACGGAGTATCCGCATCTGCGTGGGACCGCTATCCGGCATCGATCCGGACCTCCTGCAACGGACCTATCCGCTCGCCCGGGCAGGCACCGTTGCGGATACCGCCGGACTCATTATCGAGCACCTGCCGATCCGCGTCCGCTGCGAGCGCTGCGGCTTTGAGTCCGAGGCGGCGCCAAATCGGTTGATATGCACCCGCTGCGGCGACTGGCATACCCGGCTGCTGAGCGGGGACGAGATGCTGCTGGCGAGCGTGGAACTGGAAACGGACGATGGATTGCCTGCATCGCCGGATCAGGCCCGGATTTTTTGAGTCGTGGCATTACCCGAACCGCAACCGTTCCGGAGATAAATCATGTGCGACACCTGCGGATGCAACATTACACCCGGAAACGGGCATCTGGTGGCAAGCGGCGGAAAGCTGTCCCGGACCGAGGACGGCAAGGCCGCCGTGACGGTGCTCAGAGGTCTTCTGGACGAGAACGATCTGCAGGCACACCACAATCGGGAGCATTTCGACCGGCATGGAGTCCTGGCCGTCAACCTCATGTCATCGCCGGGTTCCGGCAAGACCGCGCTGCTGGAAGCGACCATCGATGCATTGCGCCATGAATTCAAGTTGGCCGTAATTGAGGGCGACCTCGAGACCGAAAACGACGCTCAACGCGTACGCGCCAAGGGCGTGCCCGCCATTCAGATCACGACCGGAAGCGCCTGTCATTTGGATGCGCACATGGTACACGATGCACTGCATCTTCTGCCGCTCACGGGAATCGACATCGTCTTCATCGAGAATGTCGGAAATCTCGTCTGCCCGGCCAGCTTCGATCTTGGTCATCACCGCAACGTCACACTGCTCTCCGTCACCGAGGGCGACGACAAGCCCGCCAAGTATCCGGTGATGTTCCGCGCTGCTGATCTGATGCTGCTCACCAAGACCGATCTGCTTGCGGTCCTCGACGATTTCGATCCACAGCGCGCCGAGGCGGCATTGCGCCAGCTGGCGAGCGAGGCACCAGCGATCCGGCTTTCGGTGCGCTCCCATGAGGGCCTGGACGCCTGGACCGCCTGGCTGCGGCGCGAACTCAGCGCACAACGCCAACGCGTAGCGCAGCACGCCAGTGCGCGCCCCGCGGGCCAGCCTGACGGCCACCGTCTACATCACAGGATGGCGGCGAGCGCCCGCCCGGGATACGTGTTTCTGCCGGCAAAACCCTGAACCCCGCCCGGTTGCACATCGCCCGGCCGGCGGTGAGTCCGGCCCGGCTTGCTGCAGGCCGACGGTTCCGTTGGTGCAGCCCATCGCCTTGACAGGATCCGGTGCAGCGGCAAGACTATTTTGCGCAGGCAGGTAGCCTGCCCCGGGGCGGACTGCATGCCGATTGCGGTCCGCGGGTCACTCACACCGTGCCGGCCTCCTTGATTTATCAATGGCTCCACCTGCCCGCCTAGCGGCCACTATCCGCCGGAGCGCACGTACGCATGTCACACGGCTGACTGCCAGACATCCGCGACTTGCCGCCGCTGGCGCACTCACCCTGCTGTCTCTGATATGGGGATACAACTGGGTGGTGATGAAACTCGCGCTGCGCTATGCGAGCCCGTTTGACTTTGCCTCATTGCGCACGCTTCTTGCCACCGCGTGCCTGTTCATCATTCTGGCCGCATTGCGCCGGCCGCTGCGCCCGAAAGAGCCGCTTGGTCTCGCCTGGCTCGGCCTGTTGCAGACGACCGGCTTCATCGGGTTTACCATGTGGGCACTGGTAAGTGGCGCCGTCGGCGAAACTGCGGTATTGGCCTATACAATGCCGTTCTGGGTCATCGTGCTCGCCAAGCTTGTGCTCGGCGAGCACATGGACGGCATACAGCGGGCGGCCGTCATACTGGCGCTATTCGGCCTGATCATGGTGCTGACACCCTGGCGTTCGCACGGGGGTATCGAAAGCGACCTGCTCGCCATCGGTGCCGGGATTTTCTGGGCAGCAGGCACGCTGTACGCCAAGATACTGCGCCGCCGGGCACATTTCGATCTGCTATCACTTACCGCATGGCAGATGCTGTTCGGCGCCATCGGGCTCACGGTCGTCGCGGTGCTTGTGCCTCACGCGGCGGTACACTGGAACAAGGAGTTCATCGGCGCGCTGGCCTATAACGTGATTCTCGGAAACGCACTCGCCTGGGTCCTGTGGCTGTACGCGCTCGACAGGCTTCCGGCCGGAGTCGCGAGCCTTGGAACGCTCGCCACACCCGTCATCAGCGTGCTGGCGGCGGCGCTGCAGCTCGGCGAAATACCGGATACGCCGGAGATCATCGGCATGCTGTTGATCGGGTCGGCCTTGACGCTCATCTCGCTGCACGCCATCCGCAAACTTGGACGCGTGAGTTCGACCTTCGACCAGAAATAATTAAGATGAACTCCTCCGGATTCAGCGACCACTTCTCGTCCGTTTCGGCAACCTACGCGCTACACCGGCCGCACTATCCACGCGAGCTGTTCGCCTATCTCGCCGCGCTTGCTCCGGCGCGCACCTGCGCCTGGGATTGCGGCACCGGAAACGGTCAGGCGGCGATCGGGCTCGCGGAATTTTTCGACGTTGTGACCGCCACCGACGCCAGCGCCGCGCAGATCGAAAGCGCGCTGGCGCATGCGCGTGTCCGTTACCGTGTCGCACCGGCGGAAAATCCGGGACTCGAACATCGATCCGTCGATCTCATCAGCGTCGCCCAGGCCCTGCACTGGTTTGATCTACCACGGTTCTACTCGCAGACAAGCTACGCACTCACGGAGGGCGGTGTGCTGGCGGCATGGTGCTACGGCCGATGCCGCATCAGCTCTCGGATCGACGCCGTCATCGATATCCTCTACCGCGATATCCTCGGACCGTATTGGCCTGTGGAACGCAACCATATCGATGATGCCTACAATTCCATCGACTTTCCGTACGATCGCATATCCGTTCCTCCCTTCGAAATACGCGCGCACTGGCGTCTCGATGGGATTGTTGGCTATCTGCGTACCTGGTCGGCTGCGCAGCGCTATGCCCGTGAGACCGGCCGCGATCCGATCGACGCGGTGCGGACCGCTCTGATCGCGGAATGGGGCAATCCTGACGGACTGCGCGCGGTAGTCTGGCCGATCCATCTGCTTGCCGGTCGCGCCTGATCTGCGGTTGACGGCTGACGCCCGCGAAGGCAAAGATTGGCTTTTCCGGAACGCCACAATCCCGGCCAGCCTGCGTTCGGTGAACATGAAAACAATTTGGACCAAAGAATCGGAAATTGCGGCTGTCGGGCAACCCGCTGCTGGCCATGCCGTGGCACAGCACCGGCGATAGCATGCACGACGATCCTCCTCGCGCGCCGGCCGGGTCGTTCCCGCAGCAGATTGTCGCGAGGCGCTGGATGCTGGGCGGTCGTGTCCAGGCAGTCGGATTCCGCCCGTTCGTCTACCGCACGGCGCATCGCCACGGACTTTCCGGCTGGGTCAGAAACCGCGGTGGACAAGTCGAAATCCTGGCGCAGGGGACGCTTGCAGCGATTGATGAATTCGCCGCCGCGCTGCTGGCCGAGGCGCCGCCCTTGGCGCAACCCGCGCTGCTTTCGGTCGAGGATGCATCACCCGGCCCGCTGCAGGCGTTCACCATTCTGGAAAGCGACGATACATCGAGCGCTCCCATCCATGTCCCGCCCGATTACTTCGCCTGCAACGACTGCCTGAGCGAACTGCAGGATCCCGGCAACCGGCGCTACCGCTATCCCTTCATCAACTGCACGCAGTGCGGTCCCCGCTACACCCTGATCCGGAACCTGCCCTACGACCGGGCCAACACGACAATGGCCGGGTTCGCGCTGTGCGACGCGTGCCGGCACGAGTACCACGATCCGCGAGACCGCCGCTTCCACGCCGAACCGATAGCCTGTCCCGCCTGTGGCCCGACCGTAGAATTCCGCGTCCCGGGCGCACCCGTCGTGTCCGATATGCAGGCGGCCTTGGCAGCCGGCGTTGCAGCGCTCCGATCTGGGCGAATCGTTGCTGTAAAGGGCGTGGGCGGCTATCACCTCATGTGCGACGCGCTCAACGCCACCGTTGTCAGGCGCCTGCGTCTGCATAAGCCACGCCCGCACAAGCCGTTCGCCGTGATGTTTCCACTGCGCGGCAGGGACGGCCTGGATGCCGTACGCGAGGCGGTAACGCTCGATGATGAATCGGCCCGCTGGCTGCGCTCGCCAATGCGCCCGATCGTGCTGTGCCGGAAGAAAACCGCCAGTCCGCTCGGCATGGAAGTCGCCCCTGGTCTGAACGAAATAGGCGTCATGCTGCCTTATAGTCCGCTGCATCATATTCTGCTCGCCGACCTCGATGCCCCGGTGGTGGCCACTTCTGCCAATGTGGGCGGCGAACCCGTTCTGACCGAACGCGCCCTGCTGGAAGAACGTCTGGGGCAGGTCGTCGACGCGGGCCTGCACCACAACCGTCCGATCGAGCGGCCGGCGGATGATGCCGTATACCGCGTCATCGCGCAGCGACCGCGGCCGCTGCGCCTCGGACGCGGCGGCGCGCCACTGGAACGCCGGCTGCCGCTGCGCCTGGAGCGGCCGCTGCTGGCCGTCGGCGGCCACGCCAAGAACACGGTGGCGATCGCCTGGGAAGACCGGGTTGTGATCTCG
This sequence comes from Pseudomonadota bacterium, assembly GCA_021790335.1. Lineage (GTDB taxonomy): Bacteria > Pseudomonadota > Gammaproteobacteria > Acidiferrobacterales > UBA6901 > JAJYCY01. The sequence continues at coordinate 30,016 of JAJYEE010000026.1, forward strand.
CCACACATCGGCGACCTCGGCTCGCCGCGCAGCCTCGCCGTCTTCGAGCGGACGGTGGCCGACCTTCAGGCACTCTATCGCGTTGAGGCATCCGCGGTGGTATGCGATGCACATCCCGGCTATGGCAGTACACGCTGGGCAAAACGATGTGGCCTGCCCCTGGCCGAGATCTACCATCACCACGCACACGCCTCGGCTCTCGCCGGAGAGTTTCCCGAGGCGGGCACCTGGCTCACTTTCACCTGGGACGGCGCCGGTTATGGAGAAGACGGGACACTGTGGGGCGGCGAGGCATTGCTCGGCCGCCCCGGTGCATGGCGGCGGGTGGTACGATTGCGGCCGTTTCATCTGCCGGGGGGTGAGCACGCGGCGCGCCAGCCATGGCGCAGCGCGGTGGCACTTTGCTGGGAAACCGGAAACGCCTGGGACGCCTGCCCCGAAGGCACGACGCTGCTGTTTGCGGCGTGGCAGCGGCTTCTCAACAGCCCGATGACTACTGCCGCCGGAAGACTTTTCGATGCGGCCGCCTCATTCACCGGATTGCTTCATCATGCAAGCTTCGAGGGTCAGGGCCCCATGTATCTCGAAGCGGCGTGCGCCGCTTCCGCGGAAATAGTCGTCCTTCCGCTGCAGCGCACAGCGCAAGGACTGTGGGAGTGCGACTGGGAGCCGCTGGTACCCTACCTTATCGATGCCACGCTGCCGGTGGCGCAGCGCGCAGCCGGCTTCCACGCGAGTCTTGCCCATTCTCTGGCGCAGCAGGCGCACACGCTGCGGCTCGAGCACCGCATCGATGCCGTGGGGCTTACCGGCGGGGTGTTTCAGAACCGTGTATTGACCGAGCATGCCTGCGCTTTATTGCAGGACGACGGCTTCACGGTATACCTTGCACGCGACATCCCGTGCAATGACGCTGGAATCAGCTTCGGCCAGATCGTGGAACGTCAGGCGCAGCTGGCCGGGCACAGCCGGTAGGGTCAGAGCATTCATCGTGCAACGCGGCGGCACCGACATGAAATCGGAAAAAACCGGAGAAACCCACATATCCCTGGCGCATGGCAACGGCGGACGTTTCATGCGCGAGCTGATCGAGCAGGTGTTTGCGCGTCACCTGTCGAATCCGCTGCTCGACATCCGGGCCGACGCCGCACCTGTACCCGTCAGGACAGGAGAGATCATGATCACCACGGACGGATTCACCGTCCAGCCGCTGGAATTTCCCGGTGGCGACATCGGCTCGCTTGCGGTTCACGGTACCGTCAATGATCTCGCCGTGTCCGGTGCCGCCCCGCTTTACCTCAGCCTCAGCACGTTCATAGAGGAAGGCATGGAAATCGCCCAACTCGAACGCATCGTCGCCAGCCTCGGCCGCGCCGCGGCTTCATCCGGCGTGCAGGTCGTTGCCGGCGACACCAAGGTAGTGCGCCGCGGCGAAGGCGGCGGACTCTACATCGCCGTCACTGGCGTGGGGGTCCGTCCGCCGGGACTGTCACTGGGCATGCAGCACATCCGGGAGGGCGACGTCATAATCGTGAGCGGACCCGTCGGAGACCACGGAATCGCGGTAATGCTTGCCCGCGAGCAGTTCGGACTGCGCAGCGACCTCCAGTCCGACGCTGCCAGCGTGCTGCCGCTCACCCGCGCACTGCTGCCCATGGCCGGACTGCGATTCATGCGCGATCCGACGCGCGGCGGACTGGCCACGGTCGCACACGAAGTCAGCCGCGCCACAGGCCTGGGCGTGCGGTTGCACGAACCGCAAATACCGGTGCGCGAGGCGGTGCGCTCGGTATGCGAAACGCTTGGCTTTGATCCCTTGTATCTCGCCTGCGAAGGTCGTGTGGTGGCTGTGGTTGCCGCCGACGAGGCCGCGGCGGCGCTTGCCGCCTGGCGCGTACTGCCGCAGGGAGGGCTCGCCGCTATCATAGGAAGGACAGAGGGGACGCGGCCACAGGTTGTCATGGAGACCGCACTCGGAGGGGAGCGCTTTGTTGAAGAACTCGAAGACGATCCGCTGCCGCGCATCTGCTGACCGACCGCATCCGCGACCTGCGGTGTGCCAGCGCCCGGCGTGCGGTTTCACTCGATGCGGCACTCACGCTAGAATCAAGCGATGAAGGAAATTCTGATTTTGCGCCATGCGGCCGGCGAAGGGCCGGGCTACTTTGCCCGATTTCTAGACCGTCACGGTCTGCACTACCGCGTGGTCCAAATAGACCGGAACGAACCGGTACCTGCAAACATCGACGACAGTGCCGCGCTCGTGCTCATGGGTGGACCGATGAGCGTCAATGATCCCCTCCCCTGGATCCCGAAGGTCCTCAGGCTGATCGGCGAGGCGATGGCTGCCGACCGGCCAGTGCTCGGCCACTGTCTCGGGGGACAGCTGCTGAGCAAGGCGCTGGGAGGCACGGTCACATCCAACGCGGTGCGCGAAATCGGCTGGTTTCCCGTTCGGCGCGAGGCCAATGCCGAGGCGGATGACTGGCTCGACGGGCTCACACCCGAATTTGAAGTCTTCCACTGGCACGGAGAGACATTCACGATCCCGCGTGGGGGCAGTCGCATCCTGTCTAGCAATGCCTGCGCCAATCAGGGATTCGTCATCGGAAAGGCGCTCGGTCTGCAGTGTCACGTGGAAATGCTGCCCCAGATGGTTCACGACTGGGCCCGGATCGGGCGGGAGGAGATCGCCCGGCCTTCGGACACCGTCCAGAGCGCCGAGCAAATGGCCGAGACGCTGGAAGAACGCATCGGTCGCCTGCATCGAGTGGCGGATGTCCTTTACACCCGCTGGATGCGGGGCTTGACCTGAACACGGCACAGCCGCCGGCTGTTCCTGCCTCGCTGACACCGGGCACGCAATGCACCCGCCCACGGCGAACGCGCCGCGCGCAGCGGCCCCCAGGGTTCTGGCAGCGCCGCCCCAGGAATAACTCATGAACATGGCTGCCACGACGACCACCCTACGTATCGGCATCGACCTGGGCGGCACAAAAACGGAAGGAATCCTTATGGACAGGCACGGAGACATCCTGGTGCGCGAGCGCCGGGCCACTCCGCAGCACGCAGGTTACCGTGCCATCCTCGAGAATGTCCGCGACCTGGTCCGCGACCTCGAGCGACATGCCACCAGTCCCTGCTGCGTGGGAATCGGCACCCCGGGATCGGTCTGTGCGCGCACCGGTCTGCTGAAGAATTCCAACACCGTCTGTCTCAACGGCCAGCCGATCACCCGCGACCTGGAAACCCTGCTCGGGCGTCCGCTCCGGATTGCAAACGATGCAAACTGCTTTGCACTGAGTGAAGCGATTGATGGCGCCGGACGCGGTCACCCGGTCGTATTCGGCGTCATCCTCGGCACCGGCGTCGGTGGCGGCATCGTTGTCCACGGCCAGCTCCTGGAAGGACTGCAGCGCATAGCCGGCGAATGGGGTCACAACCTTCTCGATGCGCAAGGACCGGCATGCTACTGCGGCCGCCGCGGTTGCGTCGAAACCTTGCTGTCCGGACCCGGACTCGAACGCGACTACGCGGCGCAAGGAGCACATGGACAGATCACCACTGCGTCCGTCGCCAGCGCAGACCGCATGCCGCTTGATGCACGCGCAATTGTTGAGCGCGCGAACACCGGAGAACAACGAGCCGAAGCGGCCATGCAGAGATATCTGGAGCGCTTTGGGCGCGCCCTGGCCACGGTGATAAATATTCTTGACCCCGATGCGGTAATCCTGGGCGGCGGACTTTCCAATATCGCTCGGCTCTATGATGAAGGGCGCGCGCACATTGCCAGGCATGTTTTCAATGATGAATTGCGAACCCTGATATTGCCGAACGTCCACGGCGACAGCTCCGGCGTGCGTGGTGCCGCGCGGCTGTGGCCTATCGGTGCAGACCCGGACGACTGAACTCCGACTTTGACTGTGATCAAAGCTGCCTCCAATCCGGCCTGTTATAAAGTCCACCAGCATTACGGTACCTGGACAGATCAACAAGGAGGCAGCAATGAAAAGGTATTTGATTTATGGGGTAATCGCCGGGTTGCTTGGACCGGGCTTGCTTTCGGCCGCAATGGCCGCAGACCAGGATCGGTTGCAGACCCGCGATCACCTGCAGACGCAGGATCGCACCCGCGATCAGCTACAGACACGGGATCGCAATCAGATTTACGGCTACCAATTGATGACGCCCGCGGAACGCGCAGAGTACCGCGCGCGGATGCGCAGTATGAATACCGTGCAGGAACGCGAACGATACCGCCTTGAACATCATCGCGAGATGCAGGAGCGTGCCAGAGAGCGGGGTGTGACCCTGCCGGATCAGCCGATGCCGCGTGGCGGCGGGATGGGACCCGGCGGCGGGATGGGACCCGGCGGCGGGATGGGACCCAGCGGCGGGATGGGACCCAGCGGCGGGATGGGACCCGGTACAGGTAGATAGCATCACGTCATGAAGTTAGCCGAGCCCTGACACCGGATCTGCAATCGGGCACAAACCACGGCTTACAGCATCTGTATTGCGACACGGAGGGTTCCAATGCGGCATGCGCAGCTTTCCCGAGACGGGCGCATCGCCCGCCCCGCCGAGGCATTGAGCGGGGCGGGCCGGTCATTTACGGGATCTTCGATCCGATGGTCGCCAGCACCCCGGGTGATGTGCCCGCGCGGTAGTCATCGCTGGCCGCATTGCGGAACAGCGATGCCAGATCGCTCCAGGACATGACCGTGGGATTCTGGTC
>JAJYEE010000075.1 GCA_021790335.1 Pseudomonadota bacterium
TCCCCGGTGTCGGCGCGGTAACGCGGGTCACGCGGCTGGCGTTGTTGCCGGAACTGGGCTCGCTGAGCAACCAGGAGATCGCCGCGCTGGCGGGCGTGGCGCCGTTCAACCGGGACAGCGGCAAACAGCTGCTCGTGATCATGAATTCCATGCTCAAACATCGCTCCCCATGGAATCCTTCTATTGACTTGCAACACAGTTGCTAACGTGACCCGCCGGGCTGACTCGCACCCCGGATTGCTTCCTTGTAAAGAGAGCGCATGCTAACCAGGCCGAAGGCAGACACTTGCCTTCAGGCACTTTCAGCACCGGCGCCCGTCCCCTTCCACCTTTCAGCGTAAGCGGGAGGAGCGCGTTACGCGCAAGGATGTGCCGTTGACCGATCCGCCGTTCGAGGAAATTACCTTGTGCTGATCTTTTCTTTGTTCCCGATGTGTTCGCTCAGACTTTCTCCGCCATATTTACGCGGGTTTACACCACCGCTAACAATAGACAGCAGCAATATCCCCCAGCGCGTTCCTGACGCAATCTGGGCACCCCGAGGAGAGCCAGTCCGACAGCACCGCCTAGGAGGCGCCTTCATGATTGCATCGAACCCGACGCCGGATTCGCTCGATCCTTTCAGCGGCTCAAGATGCTACCTCGGAACCACCGGCTCCATGAGCCGGTAGACTTCAGATCAAATTCTGGCGCAATTCGAAAAACTGGAGCTTGCAAGGCGATCGGACCGGAAATTGTGCCCTTAAAATATCAACTCAGATCAGGAGCGTACGAGATCAGTCTCCCTGTCTGGTTCGACGATCGATCTTGACGGTATGTCGGTCGTTCGCTGTTATTACAGTAATACTGTATTACCCACCCAGGGCATTACCGGTGCAACAGATCTCCCGCCTCACCAGCAAGTACCAGGCAAACGTTCCGCTTGCGGTGCGTCGCAACCTCGCCCTGAAGCCAGGCGATGCGGTGCTGTTCGAGATCGGGGGGGATGTGATCACGGCGCGGCGCGCCACGGCGCTCGATGCGGAATATGCCAAATCACTGGAAGGCACATTGACCGAATGGCTATCGAAGAAAGACGAAGAGGATTACCGTGGATTATGACCGCTTTGCAGTGGTTACCAGAAAGCGGCGTAAAGCCCCGTCATTTATGGCGGGGATATAAGCCGTGTATTTTCGTCTAACATAAAGGCGGCATAATCTGTAAGCATGAAAATGCGCTGGACATTCCGCTGCTGCCCAACACCGGAACAGGCCGAACATCTAAGCCGGACGTTCGGGTGTGCGCTATGTCTGGAACTGGGCGCTGCGGATGCGCTCCGACGCCTACCGGGCCGGTGAGCGCGTCGGGCATGCGGAGACCGACCGGCGCTTGACGGCACTTAAGCATCGACCAGACCTCGTCTGGCTGAACGAGGTCTCCAGCGTCTGTCTGCAACAGGCGTTGCGCGACCAGCAACAGGCGTTCGCGCACTTCTTCGACAAGCGCGCTGCTGAGATACTGCCCCGCGTTCGCGGCTGAACTTGCGCGCCCACTATCCGAGGCGGTGTGAGGAGTCCAGGCGACAACGCACCTGGCAACCGTCGGGACTAGAACCCTTCGAGCTTGAGCTTGAGGTCGGTGGGGCTGGTCGCGTACTGCAGGGCCGTCTCGACATCGATCTCTCCGGCACGGTACAGCTGGAGCAGACTCTGGTCGAATGCCAGCATGCCTTCTGCAACGGTACCCTTCTTGATGAGATCGCCGATCTCCTTGATCTTGAGCGGATCAAGAATGTACTCACGCACCAGCGCGGACACCGTCATGACCTCACAGGCGACGATCCGGCCCTGGCCGCCCTTGCGCGGCAGCAGACGCTGGCCGACCACGGCCCTGAGGTTCTGAGCAAGCTTGGCGCGCATGGTCGGTTGAGTCTCCGGCGGAAAGGCCGAAATAATGCGCGACACGGTTTCGGCGGCTGCCGGGGAATGCACCGTGGAGAACACCAAGTGGCCCGTCTCGGCCGCGGTCAGCGCCGTTTCAATGGTCTCGGGATCGCGCATCTCGCCCAGCAGGATCACGTCCGGATCCTCGCGCAGCGATGCCTTCATCGCGTCGGCGAAGCTGTTGGTGTCGATTCCGAGTTCGCGCTGGGTGATGATCGAGCGTTTCTCCGAAAACAGGAACTCGATCGGATCCTCGATAGTGATGATGTGGGTGTTCTGGGTCGCATTGATCCCATTGATGAGCGACGCCAGCGTGGTCGACTTTCCGGAACCGGTGGCGCCGGTAATCAGGACGAGCCCGCGCGCAAGCTGCCCGAACTTGTTCACCAGCTCGGGAACGTGCAACTCCGCCAGGGACGGAATGCTTGTGGAGATCACGCGCAGCACCATGCCGATCGAACCGCGCTGATGAAAGAGATTGGCACGCACGCGCCCGATGTCCTTGAAGCCGATCGACAGATCCACCTGGTGCTCCTTCTCGAACTGGGCGGCCAGGCGCGCGGACATCATGGTGCGCGCCAGACGCTCCATCAGATCCGGCGCAAGCTGCGGAATCTCACGCACGGCACGCAGCGTCCCGTCGATGCGCAGGATGGGATGGTTGCGGGTGCGCAGATGGATATCCGAAGCCTTGTGCCGCACCGCCAGGATCAGTATCTGGCCGAGCAGCTTGAGCGGATCGGAAGTGGCCGCCACACTCTGGACGGCGGCCGCAGCTGCGTCCCCGTCCTGGGCAGTTACCGGGCTGGTTGCACTGTTGGGATCACTCATACCAGCTTAGTGTAGCCGATACTGGAAACCCTGCAATCGGCCCGGCGCCGGACTCAGCCGGCCTGCTCATACATGGCGAGATAGCGACCGCGGTCCACGGGAGGGATGCGCGACACGGCCAGGATATCTTCCAGATGCGCCGGCGTGCTCAGGCCGACCAGTGTCGTGCCCAATCCCGGGGTGGAGCGGTTGAACTGGATGGCACGCGCCGCCGCCCCGCGCACCCCCGGCATGGCCTGCTGGACCACATCGACCGACTGCGTGCCGAGACGACCCTTGAACAGGGCGTGGCTGCCCATGACGTAAACCTTCAGCTGCATCGCCGCCTGCAGGATCGAAGCTTCGTTGCCCTGCCCGGTCACCTGGTTGAACCGCGCGAAGCCCTCGAGCATCACCTGATTGAAGGGCAGCTGGATCAGCGCGAAGTGATGCGGCGCGCGCTCGTCGGCATATGTCCTGGACGCGGCCCTCTGCGCCAGCCCCAGCAGCGAAACGAGCGACAGAAACGCGGGCTCGTCGGTGTGCGCGCGAAATGCATGATACGTGGAAATACCGTAATACCTTATCTTTCCCTCCCGGACTGCCTCCTCGAGCGCTGCGAACACCGCCTCCAGCCGGCGCAACAGTTCAGGCTTCCCGACCTGCCGGATATGCACCTCGGGCTGGTCGACGAGGAAGGCGTCCAGCGTCCGGACCCCAAGCCACTCGCGACTGAGATCGAGCTGGTACTTTATATAGGCAGGCGACAGCAGGTGGACCCCGGCCGCCAGTTCGGCACGCGTGCCGAGCCCGCGTCCGGCAATTTCGCGCTCGAACCAACCGGCCGGATCGGCCGGCGGCCCTTCCGGAAACATCAGAAACCCGCCCTTGGATACCAGAAACAGCGCATCGCGCGCGACGCCCGCCCGGAACGCCGCGTCCAATCCGGCGCCGACCGCGCGCGGGGACCGGCCGTAGCGGTAATGGGTCGCCGTGTCGACGACGTTGATCCCGTTGCGCACGCCGCGTGCAACGATGGCGGCAATGCGCCCGTCCACGGTGTCCGACGCCTCACCCGGAAACGTGCCGATACCGATGGAACTCAGCAGCGCTCCGCTGCCCGGAAAATCGCTGTAATGACCGGAAGCGCAACGCACTCCGAGGCTGCGGGCATAGGCACGGGTCATTTCGGCGGTCGCGAAGCCGGCGATGCGCCCGCCTCCACCCGGGTGATGCGCTTCGGCAGTCACAGGTTGCCCATCAGCGGATGCGCCTGTCGGACCTGATCGAGCAGCGCCATGACTTCGGAACGCACCGGTCCGCGATAATCCGCGTCCAGCCGCGAGCGGATCAGGAGGTCAGGCCGGGCCCCGTCTTTGTCGTCATCATCATCGTCCTCCTCCCAGCCCGCCTCGCGCAACAGCGTCTGTCCTTGTTCGGGAATCGCCGCCGGCAGTTCACGCCCGGACAGCAGTGCCCAGACCCCGGTCCAGCAGCGTGCCAGCAGCAGGGGGTGATAGCCACCGCCGCCGATCACCAGCAGGCGCGGGCTGTCCTGCACGACCCGCGCCACCACCGCCAGGAATTGCTGGGTCGATACGCGCAGCTTCCCGAGCGGGTCGCCGGACAGCACGTCCGTTCCGGCCTGCAACACCACGGCCTGTGGCCGGAACACGCCCAGCACCGCCGGCCACAGGGTTCCGAACACCAGCGCATATTCACTATCGTTGGTGGCGCGCGGCAGTGGCACATTCAGGCAGGTACCCTCTCCTGCCGACGCACCCTGATCGGTCACGGCACCGCCGCGGAACGGATAGGCATACCCGGTATCCATGTGCAGCGAAAAGGTGAATACCTCCGGGTCTGCACTGAACGCCTCCTCAACCCCGTCCCCGTGATGGGCGTCGATATCGACATAGAGCACCCGCAGACCGGCCTGGCGCAGGCGCTGGACCGCCAGGACGGCGTCGTTGAAATAGCAGAATCCCTGTGCCCGGTCAGGGCGCGCATGGTGCATGCCGCCGGCCGGACTGAAGGCATGGCGTCCGCGCAGCACTTCCTCGGCGCCCTGCACGCTCGATCCCGTTGCCAGCGCCGGGGTGCTGAAAAACCCGGGAAACCAGGGGTTTTCCAGATTCCCGATATTGTGGCGCAGCCGATAATCGTCGCTGACGCCACCCAGGGCTTCACAGCGCTTCAGCGCACGCACGTAATCGGGCGTATGAAATTGGCACAGCTCGGTCTCGGAGGCAATGCGGCCGACGCGGTACTCCGCGCGGCTCAAGGCACCGTAGGCATTGATCAGGTCGAAGGTGAGCGATACGCGCGGAATCGACAGCGGATGGTTGGCGCCGTAGCTGTGTCGCCGGTAGCGGGAGGCGCCGATGAACACCGCCGGGCGCGTCGGCAGGAACCGGCACTCACTGATGGCTTCCATGGGACAGCGCGCGACCCGGCCCGCCTAGTCGTGCACGCGCCGCAGCTCCTGTTCCGAGCGGCTGAGCAAGTACAGATAGATGTGGCGGACCGTGCGCACCGCCATGGCATCGGGGCGTACCGGCAGCGCATCCTCGCGCTTCAGATCGATGCAGTTGCGGTAGTAGACCAGCTCCCGGATATTGTCGCGCACGGCATTGAGGCTGGGATCGCCTTTGACGAACACCTTGAAAAGCTCCAGCACATCGTCGCCCGGCGGCTGGGGCTGTGACCCCGCAGCCGTCATTGCCGGATCGTCGGCGGCACGTCCGCCAATGTGGCCACACAGCAGCATGCGTGTGAGATCGAGGCTTTCATCGACCACGGACGAAAGCGGCAGCGTGCCGCGTTCCCTGAGGGCGTGCTCGAGCCCCCGCAATCGCTGGTCCACCTGTCCGAAGACCTGGTTCAGTGCGTGATTGTCTGACAAGATTCCCGTCCCGGGCCGCGGCACTTGCATCCACCGCCGGCCTTGCGCAATATTAGGGGACACTTATAATACTTTACTGTCGGCGTCAGGTATAGACACTCCCGGCGCCATCCTACGGGAGCACCCAAGATGAACAAGCTGGTCCGGCTGGTCAGACTCAACAACCTGCAGTACAACGCGAACCGCGATCCCCAGGTATACCGCAGCGTGCCCCGCAGGCCGTTTCACATCCAGGCGGTGCTTGGCGGGACCGGCACGGCACGCGCCAAAGTGGAAGTTGACGGCACGATCCCGTGCAATCAGAGCATCGAGCTGCCCGGCACCTTTACCTGCGACGTCCACTTCGACACCCCCGGCGTACGGGTGGCGACGCTGTTCGTCGAGACCGCCGGTGAATCTTTCGCCCAGGATATCCGCCTCGACGTCATGGAGCATGAATGGATCGGCTAGCCGTGTCGTCATAAAGCGACCGGCTTTCGACACCATTCAATCTTAGGCCGCGGTGTGCTGCAAAAAACAGGCGTTCACAGGATTTAATCCGTTGATTTTCAGTGATGGGCCGGGGCTCAAAAACACCACCTGTTTCGGTTAGAGAGCGGTAGACCTTGCCCATACCGCCGTCGGGCGACGTCCTGCACGATAACGTTCTGCGGCACGCTGGATGGATTGCTGCGTGCCTGAATGTCACCCGATCGTGCGCTGCACGTGGCGATCGCGCTGTGATGGAGCATGCTCCGGAAGCGCCGGAATCCAGCGGACACCAGCTCGGCGACCGCCCCGGGAAGGACACGCGACGCCAAACATTCGCATGAACGCCGACCCCCTCCCTATCCTGCGCAGCGTCTTCGGCTACGACCATTTCCGCGCACCACAGGAAGAAGTGATCGGCACGCTCATGGCCGGGGGCGACGCACTGGTGCTCATGCCCACCGGCGGCGGCAAGTCGCTGTGTTTCCAGATCCCGGCCATCGCCCGGCCTGGCACCGGCATCGTGGTCTCGCCCCTCATCGCGCTCATGCACGACCAGGTGGCGGCACTCACACAGGCCGGGGTGCGCGCGGCGTTTCTCAATTCCACACTTACGGCCGAGGCGGCGCACGCGATTGAAGCCCGGCTGCTGCGCGGCGACCTCGACCTGCTCTATGTCTCCCCCGAGCGCCTGATGCTGGAGCGCACTCTGGATCTGCTGGCGCGCGCGACGCTCGCCTTGTTCGCCATCGATGAGGCGCATTGCGTCTCGCAGTGGGGCCACGACTTTCGCCCCGAATACATCCAGCTTTCGGTACTGCACCAGCGCTTTCCGCATGTGCCACGCATCGCGCTCACGGCCACCGCCGACGAACCGACACGGCGCGAGATCGTCGCGCGCCTCAGGCTCGAAGATGCCCGTGTGTTCATCAGCAGCTTCGACCGCCCCAACATCCGCTACCGCATCACCCAGTCGGGCGACGGCGCCAGCGCGCGCGATCAGTTGCTGCGCTTCATCCGTGCGGAACACGCCGATGACTCCGGCATCGTCTATTGCCTGTCGCGCAAGCGCGTAAACGAAATCGCCGCCTGGCTCGCCACGAAAGGCCTCACTGCACTGCCGTATCACGCCGGACTTTCCTCCGAAGTACGCGCCGCCAACCAGTCGCACTTCCTCAACGAAGAAGGCGTAATTATCGTTGCCACCATCGCTTTCGGCATGGGCATCGACAAGCCGAACGTGCGCTTCGTCGCGCATCTCAACCTGCCGAAGAGTGTCGAGGCCTATTACCAGGAAACCGGCCGCGCCGGGCGCGACGGCCTGCCCGCCGACGC
>JAJYEE010000076.1 GCA_021790335.1 Pseudomonadota bacterium
CGTGGAACGCACCGGCCCGACAGCGACGCCGATGTTGCGGTGTTGCTGCGCGGCGAACACCAGCGACTGCTGCCCACCACCCTGGCGATGGCCGATGTGGCCTACGACGTGCTGCTGGAAACCGGCATCAACATTGCCCCGCTGCCAGTCTGGATGGACGAGTGGGAGCACCCCGAGACGTACTCGAACCCGGCCCTGTTGCGCAACATCGCCCGAGAGGGAGTGCGCCTGTGAAGGCTGAGGACCTGATGGCCAAGGCCGCGCAGGCTGCCGAGTCGGCCCGAGTGCTGCTTGCAGTTGGCGAATGACAGGCACTATACCCACAACGAAGGCACCCTGAGGGCGCTTCACTACATCATGCTAAAGCATGAGCCGAGCAAGAACCCTGGTCGTTGGCGACCCGGACCAATCTGGGTCAAACGTGAGGGCACGGGCGAGACGGTCTATGAGGGCGCCGATGTCATGCTCATCCCCTCGTTGATCAGCGAGCTCATCGTGTCACTGAATGCCGCCAGCGATAGTCCGGCGATGATCAGAGCCGCAATGGCGCATCTGAATCTAACGATGATTCACCCGTTTTCTGACGGGATTGGACGCATGGCCCGCGCATTGCAGACATTTGTGCTTGCCAGAGAGGGCGTGGTTGATCCGCGTTTTTCCAGCATTGAGGAATACCTCGGCTCCGAGAGAGATGTGTACTACTCCGTTCTTGCCGAGGTTGGCAAGGGGGCGTGGCATCCTGAAAACGATGCGCTTCCCTGGGCACGGTTCTGTCTCAAGGCACATTATCAACAGGCCGAATTGTTCCTCTGGCGTACGGCCATCGTTGATAGAATCTGGCAGGTGGTTGAGGAAGAGATAAAGACCAGGGGAATGAAAGATCGCTACGCCTTTGCCATGGCGGATGCCGCCGTGGGCTTCCGGGTTCGAAATGCAACATACCGCAGCCTTGTTCCGGACCTGAGTGAACAGATGGCGGGCAGGGATTTACATGATCTGGCCGAGATGGGCTACTTGGTGCCAAAGGGCGAACGGCGCGGGCGTTACTATTCGTCCGGAGATTGGTTAAAAGCAGGTTGCCGCGAATTGCAGGATCCCTCTGAAAAAATCCGACCCTTTTGTGGACGGGCCTGACCTTACCGCGCCGTGCCTTGAATCCATCCCGCAGCAATTGCTCTAACGACCCTCTTCTAAATGGGCCGCATGGTTCGAACCCGGGCCCCTCCCGAACAGCGGTGCACTCGTGCTTGCGGACTTCGACATCACCGTCACCGCCGGCAATGTCGATCACTTCACCTACAGCCAGGGTAGCAATATGTTTGCGGGGCCGGCGTGCCTGAATGGGTGGTACTGACGGCAGCCGGTGCGGCCACGGCCGGCCGGGCCGGAATCTGCGCAGTATTTTGCGAGCGACCGCGCCGTCGGACTCTTACCGCACGCGGAACGAGGACCTTTTCCGGCAGCCGGATCCCGCTCTTATTATGGTATCGGCGGCAATGATGCTTTATCGCGGATCTTCGTCGCAGCGATCCGAAAAAAAAGTTGTTATCGATCAAATGGATGTCTGGAGTATGGATACTCGATAACGCCATGTTGACAGACCCGCCGCGCACGCGGATCATTCGGGCGGTCATCGGGGCACCTCCCGGCATGGGGATGCCGGAAAACAGCCTGATCGGCGAAAAACCAACGCTCGTCGCCAGATCTGCTATACCTCTGGTTAAGGTGACTTATGCGGACGCAGGAATGTATAAGTGACCGGTCAAGAATTGGACTAACACACTTCAATCCGTGGAGGAAACAGACACATGTCCATCAGAAAAACCAGATTGGCCCTGGCCATCGCTGCGGTGTTCGCGCTGCCGGCAAGTGCCTTCGCCACAAACGGCATTCTGCCAGCCGGCAACGGCATGGTATCCCAGGGTATGGGCGGAGCGGGGCTGGCTAATGCGGGTGAGGCTGCGGCCGGCATGGACAATCCGGCCCTGATCAGCCAGACCGGTAATGCCATCAGCGCCGGCTGGACCATTTTCAGCCCGCAACGCAAGGTCGACTCCACCAGCGTGGGTGGCTCCGTGGTCAAGAGCGACAGCACCATGTTCGCCATTCCACAGGCGGCATTCACGTCGAAGATCAATAGCGACATGAACTGGGGCATCATGGCCTACGCCATGGGCGGTATGAATACCGACTATGGTTCTGATCCCTTTCCGGCCACATTTGGACAAACCACCGGGCCGCAGAGTGTCAACCTTGAGGGCCTGATCCTGGCGCCAACCATGAGCTATTCTGTCAACCCGGATGTCGCGGTGGGCGCCTCGCTGCTGCTGGGTTATGAAACCTTCACGACCCGTAACCTTTTTGGGATGGGCGCATCCGGCACCGGCCAGCGCACGGCCACCGGCGTGGGTTTCAAGCTGGGCGTCGACGCCAAAGTGGCCAACGGCATCGAGGTTGGTGCGATGTTCCAGCCCAAGCTCAGCATGAAGAACAACAACGATTACTTCAAGAACCTCCTGGGCGGGTTTGGGTTCAAGGGCAACAGTGGTCTTGACCTGCCCACCGAGTACGGCGTGGGTGCGAAGTTCGCTGTCGGTCCCAGCGTGGACATCCTGGCTGATGCCCTGTATTACGATTGGGCAGGCGTCGATGTGTTCAAGTTCTTCGGCTGGAAGAGCGAGCCGGTCTACAAGATCGGCGCCGAATACCGTCCGACCGACAGCCTGGCGCTGCGTATCGGCTACAACTACGGCAAGTCGCCTATCCAGGGTGGCGTTTCAGCGGCAAATGGCTCGATGGACGCGGCGTTCGCCAACTATCCGTTCCCGGCGATTTCCCAGAGTCATATCACGTTGGGTGTTGGCTACAAGCTGGATAGCAAGGCGACTTTGAACGCCTACTATCTGTATGCGCCGATGGTCACGGAGACAGCCTCGCGGACTTCGACCGCTCCTGGCGTCAAGATCGGCATGTCCCAGACTGCCTTCGGCCTCGGCGTCAATTATGCGTTCTGACAAGACCCGGCGCGGTTGAGCCGGAAACAGGCGGTAATCGGGGGCTGCAGGATATCGCAGCCCCTTTTTTTATGGCACATCCCGCAGGGCACGCAGCACCGCTGTCGAAGACGCTGTGCTGTCGGCTAGCCCAGCTTTCGCGATTCGGTCCACCGATCGCACATTTTCCTGCCCACCTGCCCGTACTCGAGACAGTGCTGGACCGGACAGCTCCGCGGTGATGGCACGCGCAGAACGCGTGCAGGTAAGACCTGCACACTGCCCAGGAATACGGATGTTTGCGTGACGCTGATTCGCTCGGCCTCCACACGCGCCAGTCGGATGATCTCCCCGGCGATCTCAGGAAAGCTGACTGAGTCGCCTACCGTGCCGGTCAAAGCCTCAATCACGGCGTGGGTGAGCAAGCCATGCCCCGTGCCTGGTTGTTCCCACGCGGATTCATTTATCGCACAAGCGGCCAGAAGGATGCGGCCTTCTCCATAGATGCCCGTGAGTGCGAATGCACTGCGCGGGCGTGCCACCGTCTCCAGCACGCGCGCCGGTGCCTGGTCGCTGAAACAGCAATCGAGGATGCATAGGACAGCGCGGGCCTTGGTCGCCTTGAAGGCGTCCGCCAAGCCAGCCATCGATAAGGCCGTCCCAGCAAGGTCGCCCGCGTTCGTGTCGAACAACACCAAGTTGCCATCTGGAGATCCGTGTCCCGCGAACGCGATAACCACCACGTCATCTGCACTCGCGGCAGCCAAAGTGCCAAGCATGGCCCCTGACGCTTCCGCGTGGGTGGCGGCCTCGTCCACGAGCAGGCGGCCACTCAAGCCTTCGATCGTATCGGTGAGCAGTGCCCACAGGGCCGTAGCATCGCGGCGTGCTCCGCCCAGCTCGGGTATGGAGGTATCGAGATGCTTGTTGATGCCTACGAATATCGCCTTGATCGCCATACGCGCTCCTTATCCGATTCGAGCAAGGAGTTGTTCAATCACGTCGCAGGCCTGCCGCTGCCGCAACGTCCTTGCCTCACGTTGCTCTGGTTCGTCGCCTTCGCCCAACTCGAACTTGGCGACCGACACCGGGCCATCTTTGCGAAAGCCCTCGGTCTTTTCGTCGCTTGCGAAACGGCTGCGCAGAATCACCAGCGAAGCCTCGATGACGGCGCCATGCTTTCCGCCCCGCTCACTACGGAAGGCCGCGGCCGTCGCGTCCATGCCTTCGGGTGCGTGCTCGATGCAGTAGATCAGGTCGTGCGCATCCTTGCGCTCGAAGCGTTGGTCGAACGCGAAGGACTTCAAACAGGTGAAGCTGACGAGATTGGCATGTTTGATCTTCTCGCTGGCGACGCCATTGCCACCCAGCAACTCCGCCTGGATCTCCGTGACCTGATGCAGGTCGAAGACGATGGACGAATGCGGAATGTTCAGCGCCGAGATCGTTCCCTCAGTCGGCAGCGGTTGCACTTTGCCGCCGGCGATGTCCGGCGCGTCCGCGAGCAATTCCAGCACCATCAGCGCGCCATGTTCAGTGCGGGTCTGCCAACGCCAGGAAAGCTTTGTTCCGGCGCTGTTCTCGGCCCGCTCGAACCCCATCTTCTTGAGGTTGTCTTCGAGTGTGTGATATGCCTCGGTATCAGCCAGGATTTGCAGGTCGATCACAATGTCCACGTCCAGAGTGCCTGCGTGCGCCGGCACTACCGGAGGCCGCGCGGCCACGAGATATCGCGGCGTGAGTCCCCCGATCAGGTAGACCGAATCTTTCCACGGTCCGAGTCCGCGCAGCAGCGTTACAAGGACTCGTTCGCAGTCCACGGTGTACTGGTCGCTGTAGCCATCGAGCGTTGCGGGTTTTGCCATCAGAATCCGATCCTTTCCTTGCGCAAGTGCTCGGCCATTTCCTTGGCGCGGCCTTCACCGCGCAAGAGATCGAGATAGACCTGGACCGGACTGGCCAGCCAAATACCCCCGACCTTTTGCCGAAACAGCAGTTCTCCCGCCGACTTCGTCTCGATGACCGCGAGGTTTGCCCCTTCATTGACGACGCGCGCACCCAGCTCAGCCATTGCCGTCTCGGCACTGGTGCTCGGTAGCAATCGAACTCGCACCTGTGAGATGCCGGACAAGAAGGGGGCGTAGCGCTGCGCTGCGGTTTCGTAGCTCACCGCGTAAGCGACCTGATGCGCATCGAACATCTGGCCGAGCCGGTCAATCAGTGCCTCAGATTTCAATCCAGGCACGAAATACCGGCGCAGCACCGGCGCGCGTTGTGTGGTGAGCTGCTTCGCCCAAGCATTGAGCAATGCATCTGGCTCGCTCAGATGTCGCTCCTTGCTCGGCCCCTGTCCTCGCGACACCAACCAGTCGAACCGCTCCAGCTCGCTTAGTACGTCCGAGGCCGTGGATGGAGCCACCTGCGCCCGTTCGGCCACGTCGGTAACACCAAACCATTCTTCGTGATTGACCAGGAGCGCGTACAAAACCTGGGCGCGCCGCCCGGAGAAGAGTGACCGCACCGACTTTTCCAAAGTCTTCGGAACTGGCTTGTCGATGTAGACGTAGGCACCAGCGGCCGGCAGGTACAAGCTTCCGCCGCTATCGAAGTAGCCGATGCGCTCGGCTCTGAGCAATTCTTTCGCCCCCGGTGAGAGCGACTCGGCGATCAGCAGATGCTGCACATCGGCGTAGTGACCGTGTTGCAGCGACTTCAACTGCCACAACGCCTGGCGCACGTCCCGGGGGTAGACGGTCTTCTTTGTCTCGACCATCAAAACAATCGATTTGCCGGCGACGTGCAGATCAATCTTCGCGTCGATACGTCCCGCGGCTTGAACAGCAGGTTCCGATCGAGCCAGCTCGGCGTGCACGTCCGGCAACTTCCGGAGTGACTCCAAGAGCTGTTCGATCAAAGCATGTTCCACGAGGGTCGATTCGGTCATGACGGCCGTTATTTCCTGTTCAGCGAATAACTGCACTATACCGAATATTCGACATAAACGCCATATTCGCTGCACAGTGAATTCACTTCCGGGGGTGCGACGCTCATTCCGGCGTTCCGCCGTCAGGCTCGCGGGCTACGCCCCATGCCTCGCGTCGAGCCGCGGCCATCCGGCTTTGATCCCTGACGCCTCCGGCCCCGTGGGCCTGCGCGCTGCACTTGCCTATCTGTTGTCTCTGCGGACGGGGTGTGGGCGGTCTTGCTGTTCCCTTCACCGTATCACGGCGTTCTCGCTGTCAAGGGCTGCGCGCGTCTGGCGTGCTTGCGTCCTGGCGGCCGTCGCTGTCCCCTGACTGCTTGCGCTGCGCCGTGCTGAGGCCGGTTCCGGGCAATTCCGCCCGAGCAACCGGAGCACGATCATGTCGCAACTTTCTCTGTCTCTCGATTCCTCGCTGCTGGTGCGTGACGATCAGGGGCGTTATCTGCCTGCTACCGCTGACCAGATTCTGGAAGCAGCCCGGCACGTCATCGACCAGACGATCCCGCGCGGGACGCTGTTCACTTCGCCGGCGCTGGTCAAGGACTACCTGCGCACCAAGCTGGCCAGCTTCGAGCACGGAGTCTTCGCTGCGCTGTTTCTTGACAGCCAGAACCGTCTGATCGAATACGTGGAGATGTTTCGCGGCACCCTCGACCAGGCATCGGTATATCCGCGCGAAGTCCTGAAAACGGCACTGCATCTCAACGCAGCGGCCGCGATCCTCTGCATTATGTGTCCTAGTTTTTTATGTGCCCGGAGGAATCGGCTCCGGCGTAGATCGGGGATTATGGCCATGAATCAGGACACATAACGGCCCGTTCGGCAGAGCGGTGAATTCCCGCTCCCTGCCAGGACGGATGGTTGTTTTCTGCCGGGACGATCAGATGTGTTAGAAGAAAAAGTTGTATCCTGAAAGCGTCGTTAACTCGTCATATCGCGCGCGGTCCGGGCATCGCCGTTCAGCGCCGCCGCACACATGTCCTGCATGGCGCGCGGTGCCACGTTGGTCGTGACCGAAATGACCCCCTTCTCACCCAGGAGCAGGAGGTCGAGCGCCCATGTCGAACGCATCATCAGGCTGCCATGATCCGAACCTTGCGCACCTTTCCGAGCTTGACGTACCGCTTGGCCTGCCAAAGGTCATGGTTGTACTGCAGGGC
>JAJYEE010000077.1 GCA_021790335.1 Pseudomonadota bacterium
CTGACCGACAGTTTCGCAATGTGGCCGGCGGCGGCCGTCAGCGGCTTCTATTTCTCGCATCCGGCGAGCCAGTACTTTGCCGTCGGCAAGATCGGCCGCGACCAGGTGGAAGACTACGCCCGGCGCAAGCGCATGTCGGTCGCGGAAATCGAGCGCTGGCTCGCTCCAAACCTGGCCTACGAACCCTAGACATTTCCGCCGCGCGCCCTCGCAGGGCGTCTTTCCCCGCGCTGTTCGCCCTGGCTCGTGATACCGGCGACGAAATAGGAGCTTGCCAGAACACTGCAGACGGCTTAAAATTGTTTCGTATGCTAATTATTAGCCTGCGTATTTGTCCATGCCCGATACCGAAGAATTTCCTGTTCTGCTTGGAGAGACAGCGCGCGCCTGGCGCGCCTGTCTCGACCAGCGCCTCAAACCCCTAGGCCTGAGCCAGGCCAAATGGCTGGTGCTGCTGCACCTGTCGCACGGGGGGGATGCCATGATCCAGAAGGAGCTCGCCAGCCGCATCGGGATCGAGGGTCCGACCCTGGTGGGACTGCTCGACCGCATGGCGCGCGACGGCTGGCTCGAGCGGCGGGAATCGGCCGAGGACCGCCGCAGCAAGACGGTACATCTGACCGACAAATCCCACGAGGTCATCCGACAAATCAAGAGCGTGGCGGCGCATCTGCGCCGCGAACTGCTTGCCGGCATGTCCGAATCCGAACTCACCCAGTGTGCCGAGGTGCTGAGGCGAATCAAGAAAAAGGCTGAAAATCTATGAGGCCTGCCCGTCCAGCCGGCTTCCGAGCCGCCCCCGTCTGCGCATCAGACCGTGGATCCCAAACATGCAACTCCTGATCAGATGGAAATGGGCGATCTCCGTGCTCATTGCAGCCGGACTGATCGGCGCCGTCTACGCCTATTGGCGCCACTCCGAAATCTATCCGAGCACCGATGATGCCTACGTCGACGCCCATGTCGTACAGGTCGCGGCGCAGGTCAGCGGTCCGGTCATGCGCGTCTTCGTAACCAACCAGCAGCCCGTCCGGCGCGGCGAACCGCTGTTCACGATCGATCCGGCGTCGTTCCGCATCGCACTTGCCCGGGCGCGGGCACGCCTGGCGCTCGCGCATCAGACGATGTCGGCCGACTCGGCGGCAGTGGTGGCTGCCGAAGCGGCGCTTGCCGACCGCCGCGTGCTGCTGGCCAATGCTCAAGTTACCGCCAATCGCATACGGCGACTGCGCGACAGGGGGTTCGTTTCGGCGCAGGCATACGACAACGCCGAGGCAGCCGTGCACGGTGCCAAAGCGCAAATGAATCTCGCCAGCGCCAAACTGCGCCAGGCGCAGATGACGCTGGGAGGCTCCGGTGCGCAGAACGAACGGGTGCGCGAGGCGGCAGCGGCAGTTGCCCAGGCCCTCCTTGACCTCAGTCACACCCATGTCTCCGCCGCCTGCAGCGGCCAGATCGCGAAGCTGTCGTTACGTCCCGGAGATGTGGTGCAGAACGGCGCCCCGCTGTTCACGCTGGTGTGCGGTCGGGACTACTGGATCAACGCCAACTTCAAGGAAACCGAGATCGGGCGCATTCGCCCTGGACAGCCGGCCGACATTTCCGTCGACATGTATCCGGGCCACTCCTTCCGCGGACGCGTGGAACACATCAGCGGTGCGGCTGGCACCGCGTTCTCGCTGCTGCCTCCGGAGAATGCCACCGGCAACTGGGTCAAAGTCACGCAGCGGGTGCCGGTCCGGGTCGCCGTGCTCGATCCCGATCCGAAATATCCGCTGCGGGTCGGAACGAGTGCCGAGGTGACCATCGACACAGCAGATTCCGCGCCGCCTCCGCCCGCCAGGAAATCGCATCCGTGACCAGCAGTACGGCGGATCCCTACTCAAACGGATCCCCCCACCGCTTCCTGATTTCGGTGGCGGTCATGTCAGCGACCGTGCTGCAGGCGCTGGACACGACCATCGTCAACGTTGCGCTGCCGCACATGCAGGGGCAGCTTGGCGCCACTTCGGACCAGATCGGCTGGGTGCTGACAAGCTACCTTGTAGCGTCCGGCGTGTTCATGCCTCTGACTGGGTACTTCGCCGACCGTTTCGGCCAGAAGAACTTCCTTCTCGTCAGCATTTTCGGATTCGTGCTGGCGTCAGCCCTGTGCGGAATCTCCACCAACCTGGCCGAGATCGTGGTGTTCCGGCTCATGCAGGGTGTATTCGGTGCCGCACTGGTGCCGATGTCCCAATCGGTCATGGTTCAGACCTTCCCCCAGGAGGAACGGGGCCGGGCAATGGCAATCTGGGGCATAGGCGTCATGGTCGGTCCGATCCTCGGACCGACGCTGGGCGGTTACATCACCGAGGCCATCAACTGGCGCTGGACGTTCTACATCAATCTGCCCGTTGGAATCCTATCGCTGTTCCTTACCTGGCGCATGGTGCCGGACACCCCGCGGCGCGAACGGCGCATGGACTGGCTGGGTTTCGTTCTGATTGCGCTCGCGGTGGGCGGGCTCCAGTTCGTCCTGGACCGCGGCACCCAGGACGACTGGTTTGAATCCTGGGCGATACGCGCTGCCGCAGCGCTCAGCACCGTGGGCTTTGCGGGATTCCTGTACCATGGAATCACACAACCGCGTAAAGCACTGTTCGATCCGCACATCTTCCGCGACCGCAACTTCGCCACCGCCAGCCTGCTGCTCGCCGTCTTCGGTCTTGGCATGTATGGGGCGATGGTACTGCAACCGATGATGCTCGAGACCCTGCTCAACTACCCGGCATCCACCACCGGCCTGGTCATGGCGCCGCGCGGCATCGCCAGCATGATCGGCATGATACTCGTCGGAAAACTCATCAGCCGCATCGGACCCCGCAGCCTGATCGCCTTCGGCATCATTTTGTCGGTGATCGGATCCCACGCCATGACCCTATACAACCTTCAGGTCGACAAATGGTGGCTGATATGGCCAATTGTGGTGCAGGGTCTGGGCCTGGGGATGATCTTCGTGCCGCTATCCACCGTGGCATTCTCGACACTGCCGAGGGAACAGTCGGCCGAGGCGGCCGGTGTCTACAGTCTCATGCGCACGATCGGCTCCTCGGTCGGGATTTCGATTGCCACAACCGTCATGACTCGTTACGCGCAGGTCTCCTGGAACCAGCTCGGGGGAATGATCAATATCTTCAACCCCGCGCTGCCGGCCTATCTCAAGGGGCTCAACCTCGCTGCCGGCGATCCGGCTTCATCAGCCGTGCTGGCGCACACGCTCGCCCGCCAGTCACAGATGCTCAGTCTCGTCGACGCATTCAAGCTCATCTCCCTGAGCTTCATCGCCATGCTTCCGATGGTACTGCTGATCGGAAAGTCAATGCACAAACCGGATGCGTCAGCGCTGTCCGCTGCGATCGAATAATGGTGCATCGATCATGGAATCGCGGACACTTGGCCGCCAGCACGTATTCCGCTCGCACAGCAGCGTCCGGCCGGGATCGCTACAGCGGATAATTGATGGAAGTTCTTTCCGCGTAAAGCACCGTGCAGGCCTAACCGCCGACATCCTCGCCTCGCCTGACCTCCTGCCTGCGGCATCGGGCTATCGATAGCAGTCCGATCATGCCCGAACCGAACAGCCACATGGCGGGCGGCAGGGGTACCGGGCTCGTCAGGAACACCCCTGATGCCGAGCGATATGTAACGGTCGGCGGCAGCTGCAGCGACAGCGACGCCGGATCGTACAGATCTGCCGTCGGCTGGATGACGGTGACCGCAGTGGGGTTGTTGGCCTGGGCATAGAGCCCCGCGGAAAATTCAACCGGGCTGCCGTTGACGATAGGGAATGGGGCGGTGAGTACCTCGGAGGGATTGGCGATGTCGAGGGTCGGCCAGCTCTGCAGCGGAGTCAGAAACAGGGGATTGCACAGACCGGGCCCCAACAAAAGGCAGGCGCTTCCCTGTCCGGTGGAGACGAAATTTCCCGAAACACTCAAACGGATGGTTCCGGTTTCGGACCCGCTCGCGCCCGAAAACGTAAGGGTGTCCCAGAGGCCGGATTCGGATGCCGCGCTGGTGGTCGCGGGCCCATGCGACTGCGCATACGCGCCGAGCTGCCCGGAGGGCAGACCGGAAAACGTCTTGGCGGTGGCTGCCACAATGCCGCCGCTTCCGCTGCCCGATACCGAGGCCGAAGCATTGGAGAGGTCCGGCTCTATCTCGGACGCCGTTGGCTCACCGACGAACGGCGAGATGCTCGCGGCCGCCATCGTCCCGTAGGGATTGACTTCAGGAACCGAGGCCGCAACCGCCGCCGACTGCCATTGTGATTGCACGTAGTCCTGATTACTGTCCGCCAACACCGCCGGCGCCAGAGCAAACTGTCCGAGCATCCCCGCAAGGAGTCCGAACCGGCATGCGGCGGACCATAGTGATGTACCGTGAGCACACATCGTAATTCCTCCTTCGTGAAAATCGGGAACCCCTGTGAAGCGGATACCCAGCTCGCCAACTTTCTGCTTCGGGTCGTGTTTGGGCGTGGTCTCCGGACCATGGTCGTCCGGCTCCTGTCGGCAACACCGGGGGCCATCCATCGATCCCGGCATGCCCCGACTGGCCGATTGCATCGTAGGGATTGTTCTTCATTTCGCGCCTCGCTCCCCGAAAGCCCGTCTGCGTCCGATAGCAGCGAGGCCGAGCAGGCCGGAGCCGAAGAACCACACGGCTGGCGGTAGCGGCACCGTACAGGGAGGAGTAATCGTGACACCTTGTGAAAGAATCGAAAAACTCAGCGCCGCCTGGGTCGGATACCGGTCGTCATAAAACAGGGTGATCGTATGGTTGCCGGCCGCCAGCGTCTGCGGAGTCGTGATCGGCAGCTGCGTGTCGGCGTGAACGCCCCCGAGAGAATCCACGAGCATTCCATCCACATAGAGAAACGCATCATCATCCGCACCGAGAGCGAACTGGACCTGCTGGGGCGCATTCAGGCTGAAGGCTCCCGTAAACACGCCGGCTAGGTAGCCGTTGGAATCGTTGCCGCCAGGATTCTGCCCGGCCGGGGGATACATGGCGCCGTCGTTGAACGGCAGCGAAATGCTGCCGCTGCCCGAAGCGGTCACGTTGGAATTGAAGGTCGGATCCCACCAGGTGATCTCGCCTGACCCGTTCAGGTCATGGATCGGGAAGGGATCCGACGTCGCCGGATTGTAGACCGGCAGGCCATCCGGCCCCAGCGTGTTCTTGACCAGATCCGTAAACGTGCCGCAGCACTGGTTGCCGAAATCAGGGTCGGCCGAAGATACTGTATAGTACGACGCGGAAAGCGTGCTGACGGGAGCAGCCTGTACCGCGACCGCAGGCATCAGAACCGCCGTCAGACAGACTGCCGATGCACACAGCCAGGCGCCCCGCAACCGGCTCGCGATCGGCCTCCGGCAAGAGCTTACTTGGAATTTCATGGCGATCTCCTTCTTCTGAAGTCGACTTGCGTGAATCCCGGCCAACCCACATTCGCATAAGTCCCTTGCCCGCTTCAGACACCGCGCGGGCCTAGCCGCGGGCGGTTCTTGCTTCTCCTGACCCCGGCCTGCAGCGTCGGGCAACGGCCAACAGTCCGATCATGCCCGAACCGAACAGCCACAGGGCTGGCGGCAGGGGTACCGGGCTCGTCAGGAACACTCCCGATGCCGAGGTGTAGGTCACCCCGGGAGGCAGATCTATGAGGGAAACGGTCGGCGGGTCATACAGGTCCGCAGTGGCGATATTGAAGCTGCCGTTTGCTGCCGCGCCGAGTGCCACTGCGATCTCCGTCGGGGTATTGTTCGCCAGCGGGATCAACAGCGACAGGACCTCCGTGGGATCGCCCGAACCCAGGATCGTCGCCCCCGACCCGAAGGGATCCGCGCCGGAGCCGGAACCGCAGCTCGATCCCGTGTCCAAACCGATGCGGTAACCCTCGCAGGCCCCGCCGAATCCCACGTCCGTGAAGCTGCCGGAGACATTGAACTGCAGGGTCGCCTTTGGATTGACCCCGGTAACGCCGGAAAACGTCAACGTATCCCAGAACCCTGCGCTGGCTGCAGCGCTTGCACCGCTGATTCCGTCTTCCTGCGCGTAGGCACGCAACACTCCTGTCGTCAGGTCGGCGCTCGACTTGGCCGAGGCAACGCCACCGGCACTCGACTGGGAAGTAGAGAACGTCGTCAGAGGATTTCCGGCATTGTCCTGGCAACCCGCGCCGGAGCACGGCGACACGCTGGTCGCGCTTACCGTTCCGTACTGGTACTGAAAGACGGGGGCACCAGTGATCGCATTTTCTACAAACGAAACGTCGGCATTGGAAACTGCAGACGCATGCGCCGACGCCGACCAAACAGCGGCCGCCAACAAACCGGCAACAGCCGTCCGGCGCGTCTTCCAGCAATTCGATTTTCCCCGGGTGGGGGGATTCGCTTGGTGGTGTTTCATGCGCTTATCTCCTGTGGTCGGTCCTGCATTGGTCCTGACAACCCGGCATCTGATCCGGCGGTAGCGAACAGCGGCAGCAGACACGCAATCGATGCAGTCGAATCTCAGCGTTGCGTCCGGAATATCTGTGTCTTCCGGCACTCCCGGGGCGAATGGGGCGGCTGCCGGGAAGCCGCCACGCCCACCACTTCATCCCCGCTGGATGCTGCCTACCCGCCCCGCCACCGCCGCAAGCCCGAGCAGCCCCGAGGCGAACAGCCAGAACGCCGGGGCAATCGGCACGGGGGCAGGTTCGAAGGTGGAAAACTGCGTTTGCCCGAATCCGCCCTGGG
>JAJYEE010000027.1 GCA_021790335.1 Pseudomonadota bacterium
CTAGGGCATTCTCCCAACCCTCAAGTCCGGCCATGGAAATCGCAAAGCGCATGCGTTCGACAAAGTCCTCCCTGCGTACCCGATAAATGCCGCCGAAAAATCGCAGGTTCTCCCGTACCGTCATATCGCCATAAAGCGAAAACTTCTGCGACATGTAGCCGATGTGCTCACGCACCGCTTCCGGCTCGCGGCCAACATCGAATCCCGCTACGGACGCCCGGCCGGCGGTGGGCACGAGCAGACCGCACAGCATCCGTATGGTAGTCGACTTGCCTGCGCCATTGGGCCCTATGAACCCAACGACCTGCCCCTTCTCGATCCGCAGATCGAGGTGGTCGACAGCGGTAAAATCGCCGAATCTCTTGGTTAGCCCTTCGGTCAGGACAGCCGCAATGTCACCGGTAGCGTTCATGTAAGCCAGCCGTGACCTGCAGGACGGCGGTTCGGTTGTCCAATGCGCAGGGCGCCGCCTCATGACCCGCTACCCTGCCCCAGCAAAGCGACGAAGACGTCCTCGATCCCCGGTTCAGTAGGCTCGACCGATGCTTCAGTGATACCACGCTCCCCGAGCAACCGCTGAAGCTCGGGAATGCGCCTGGGGGCATCGTCAACCCTGACGTGAACACGGTCACCCATGAGCAGAATCCCAAGCACGCCCGGCTTTCCGCTCAGCGCATCGCGTACGCCACGAGGGTCGGTGGCAGAAATGGCAAGCAGCGCGCCTGGCATGGAACCCTTGAGCCGCGACGGAGTATCACAATACCGGATTGCTCCACCATGCAGCAGCGCCAGCCGCGAGCAGCGCTCCGCTTCATCCATATACGCGGTGGACAGCACGATAGTCACGCCGCTTTCACGCAGGTCATAAAGGATGGCCCAGAAATCACGCCGGGACACGGGATCGACCCCGGTGGTCGGTTCATCGAGCAGCAACACCTTGGGCGTATGGATCAGGGCGCAGACCAAGCCAAGCTTCTGTTTCATGCCGCCCGACAGCTGTCCCGCAAGGCGACGCCGGAACGGCAACAGGCCGGCCGCGCCCAGCAACTGCTGGCTGCGGGTCATGCGATCGATCCGCGAAACGCCGAAAAGCTCGGCGTAGAAAAAGATATTCTCTGAAACGGTGAGGTCCTCGTACAGCCCGAATCGCTGGGGCATGTAGCTAAGGTGCAATTTCGCGCGTTCTGGCTCGGCGGCAACATTCACGCCATCAATGACTATCTCTCCGGCATCGGGCTGCAGCACGGCCGCGAGCATCCGCATGGTGGTTGTCTTCCCAGCCCCGTCCGGCCCCACCAGCCCGAAAATCTCTCCCGGCGAAACGTCAAAGCCGACCGCGCGCACCGCCCGTACCGGACCGAAACTTTTGCTGAGTCCCTGGACCCGGATTGCAGCTTCGCCGGACCCGGCCATCACTTCCCTGCCGGCAGCAGCGCGATTGTCGAATCTGCTGGCATGCCCGGCAGCAATTCATGCGTAGGGTTAGCGATATCGATGCGTATCCGATAGACCAGCGAAACCCTCTCTGCATGGGTCTGCACAGTCTTCGGTGTGAATTCGGCCTGAGAAGAAATGAAAGCAATCCGGCCGTGATAGACCTTTCCGGGATAGGTGTCAGTAGTAACGGTAACCGGCTCGCTCAGACGAACCTGGCCCAGGTTGGTCTCGTTTATGTAGGCGCGAAGCCAGACATGGTCCAGATCATCGAGCGTGAAAATTGCCACTCCGGGCGCCGCCAGCTCGCCGGGCTCGGCCTCGCGTACCGCCAGCACACCGCTGAATGGGGCCCGCAGGCTGGTATACGACAGAGTCACCTGATCCAGACGGACCCTTGCCCTGGCCGCCGCCAGATTGGCGCGTGCCAGACGGATGTTTTCACGGGTTACCCGGACCAGAGCCTGATCGCGGGCAAGCGTTGCGGCCGCCTGGCCCTTGGCGGTGAGCGCCTGATCATAGACCTGACGCGAAACGGCGCCGTATCTCAGCTGGGCTTCATCGCGATCTAGATCCCGCTGCTTCTCCTCCAGGTCGAACCGATCGCTTGCAACCGTACTGACCGCCGCAGCAAGGCTGTTTTTAACCACGGCGATCTGTACCCGCGCTACATTCAGGTTGGATCGATCGATTCGCAGCTGCTGCAGGTAGTAGCGGTCATCGACCCGGGCCAGGATCGTACCGGCCTTGACGTACTGGCCCTCGTCGAACGGCAGGTAGACGATGGGCGCCTGAATCTGAGTGAAGCTCAGCACACTTTGATGGGCTTCGATATTGCCCGAAACCGTAATCGTCCCTGCCCCCGAAGACGGACCGAACAGCAGCCTTCTCAGTGCCTTCCACGCCAGGAACCCGCCCGCAAGGATCACGACGATGACTGCAGCGGTGACCAGACGCTTACGGGGAATCTTGGCCATTCAATGCTTGCCTTGATGTCCGGGGGAAGAAAACCGGAAACATTATGCCGAACGGCGCCATGGAACCCGAATGTACCTGCGGTCCGGGCAACCTTGAACAGAACCCTTTGCGTCAGCCGGACCCACCGCATGGAGCGCTCCCGACCTGTGAATATTTCGTGGCACCACACGATTACGGATGAGGCAGGCTCTTGAACGATTCTCATTGTTCGCCTGTCACGTTCCGGCGACATTTCACCACTAAAATATCGCGAAGGCCAGGCATCGAAAAGTCTGCGCGACGCGGTCCCGATGATTCGAGAAGCGCCTCGTTTTCGAAATTACCGCAAACGGTGGCTCACAACCGGCTTGGCCCGGAGTAATGCGGTGACTGTCCCGGTTAGGACAAAAGCCGCGTGCATTGGCTGCCCGATTCCGGCAGTGCGGCACACCGGGATCGATACTTCCTGGACGGGAAATTCCGCCGCGTTGCCGGCTTCGTACGGAAAATCCCGGCCAGATCCGAGCGCTCTTCCGCTGCGCAGCAACGGCAGGAAGAGCGATGTGGGGCTGATTGTGATCGCTGCGCGGGCACGATAGGACGCCGCGGCAAATACATCGCGGCGCGAACGGCCCATATGTTCGCGCCGTTCTGCAACGCACGGCACAGCAGCGGGCACTGTCCGCCGCACTACATGGCGGTTACGGCACTTTGCGCCTTTCGGTCCGTGACGCTTTAAACCGCACCGCTGACCGACGGATCCGGCGTACCGCCTCTGCCGCCACTTCCTTCCCCTGCCCGCCGCTGCAACCGGACCTCTGGTGCCCGCTTCGCAAGCGTGGTTGGCTTTCCGGGCCTGCCTTGTTGCTCCTGCTCGCTACAGCGACGGCGCTTCGAAGTCAGGCGCGACTGCTGCCTTGCCTGACGTGGTATCGACGTCCGCATGGTAGTCGGATTCGGAGGTGTGGTCCTTGCCGCGCGATACGCCCAGCAGGTTGAACACCACGGTGAACACGGCCGCCACACCCAGATTGACGATCAGCCCATAAAGCGCCGCGTAGCCCGGCATCGTCAGTCCGTTGAGGTGCAAGGGATAGACCGTACCCTTGAAGTGAAGCGACGCCACCATCCAGGTTCCGGTCACCATGCCAGCCACCCAACCCAGAATGAGCGCCCAGCGATGCAGCCAGCGGCTGAAGAGACCGATCACGATGGCCGGCAGCGTCTGGATTATCCATACCCCGCCGAGCAGCTGCAGCTGAATGGCGTATTTCAGCGGCAGAAAGATCACGAAGGCCAGTGCGCCGACTTTGACGACGAGTGACACCAGTTTGGCGGTCGTGGCCTCCTGCTTTTCGGTGCAATTCGGGCGCAGATACGGCCGGTATATGTTGCGCGTATAGAGATTGGCAGCGGCGATGGACATGATGGCTGCCGGCACCAGTGCGCCGATGGCGATTGCACCGAACGCGAAGCCGGCGAACCATGCCGGGAACGAGTTCAGCATCAGTGCCGGTACCGCGAAGTTGGGGCCGTACTGCTTGAAGTAGGGCGCATACTGAGGCATGTCGTGCACCCCGGAAGCCAGCGCCATGTACCCGAGCAGCGCGATCAGTCCAAGCAGAAACGTGTAGGCCGGCAGCAGCGCTGAATTGCGCCTGATGACCTTGCGGTTGCTGGCGCTCAGCACCCCGGTCACCGAGTGCGGATAAAGAAAGAGCGTAAGCGCCGAACCGAACGCCAGCGTGCCGTAGGCACTGTAGGCCCCCCAGCTCCCGGCCGGTGGAGCCGCGAGCAGCAGTTTCGCCGGCGGTATGCTGGAGAAGATATGAGCATAGCCCCCCAGCTGCCTGGGAATGATGATGACAGCAGCGATCACGGTGATGTAGATGAGCGTATCCTTCACCACCGCGATCATGGCAGGCGCGCGCAGACCGCTCGTATAGGTGTAGGCCGCAAGTATGGCGAATGCGATGATCAGCGGCAGGTCGCCTATCAGTCCGGTGCCGTGGAACCCCATCGCGCCGATCACCACCTGTATGCCGACGAGCTGCAGCGCAATGTACGGCATGGTTGCCAGGATTCCGGTGAGCGCGATGATCAGTGCCAGCCCAGAGCTATCATAGCGTCCCTGCACGAAGTCGGCGGCGGTGATATAACCGCGTTTGTGGGCCACTGACCAGAGTCGAGGGAAGACCATCAGCACGAACGGGTACACCACGATGGTATAGGGCAGCGCAAACATCCCGATGGCACCGGCCCCGAACACCAGCGCCGGAACGGCGATGAAGGTATAGGCTGTATACAGGTCCCCGCCCAGCAGAAACCAGGTCACGACCGTGCCGAAACGCCGCCCGGCCAGCCCCCATTCATGCAGCTGATCAAGGTTGCCGTGGCGCCATCGCGCGGCGAAGAACCCCAGCACCGTAACAAATACGAACAGCAGGATGAAGACGATCAATGCGGTCCAGTTCACAGAGCCCTCCTAGATGTTCTTGTACTGTTTCGGCACCGGGTCTCGATATGACGATGTGGTGATAGCCCTCCTCTGGCGGATTTCTATTCCGTGGCGCGATAGACGATCCACGTCAACACGGCGCTGATGATGACCCACAGGAACTGGTACCAGTAGAAAAAGGGAATCCCGTTGAACTCGGGCTGAAGGGAATTGTAAAACGGGACCCAGAGCACACCGATATAGGGGAAGATGAGCAACAGGTACCAGAGTTTGCTGCCATGCCTGGTCGATTCGTTTGTCATGCCGTAATCCCTCTTAGCTCTTACTTATTGTTGGTACTGCCTGATGAGCAATGATTCTGGCTGACGCACCTATTAGCGTACACAGCGCTGACACCGGTTTCAAGATGATGATCGGGGCCATTCCTTACGCTGGCCTCATTTTAACCCGCGGGTCGAGCGTGGGCGCTGACATGCCGCACCGAGAGGCCGCCTTTTATTTGCATGAAAAATCATCCGCTTGAGACACGCTGCGCTGGCGCCGCTACCTTGTTCTGCCCAAAGCACACAGGCGCGCTGAAGACGGTATGGCCGCAATGCGAACGCGGCAATACACGCGTCGCGCCACCCGTCCGGGGAGGCCGGGATCGGACCCTTTCTCCATCTCGGCTTGCCGGGGTCTACCGATAGACTCGATGACCGTGTCTGCGGTGCGCGTACGGCACCGGACCGAGGTATCTGCGGTAAGCCGCAATCCAGTCATGCGCGATCAGATACTGGGCGCGGGACAGAGTAATCCGCCTGTGACACACCATCCAGTGCAACCGGTTTTCGAGCCTGTCCTTGGCGTAGCTGTCCCACCCGCCGACGACCCGATGCGGCTCAGGCCAGAGATTCCTAGGAGAATCCGGGCTACCGCCCAGCTCGAGACTGATCAGGTGATCTTCTTCATAGTCACCCAGCCGATGGTCGCTGTAACCGTATTCGCGGATCTGAGCGCGCTTGAGAGCTTCGGTGTAGCGCTCCGCCGGGCGCACCGACCGGGTATAGCCGCCCCGACGACAGATGGTTTCGCGCAACGTCGTCTGTGTCACCGCGGGGTTGAGCGCTCCGGGAGTAAGTCGTGAATCGGGCAGCGCACGCGAATAGGGAAACACTACCGCGTGACGGCCTCTAGACCAGGTCACACGCTCCTGGTGAGGATTCCACACACCCGCGATGACATCACCCTGCGGCCATGCCGACCGGCTTGCCATGAGCAGCACCGACAGCACGGCGGCGCTCACCAATACGCACCAAGGTCTTTTCATCGACTTCACTCGTCAGCAACGCGCGCGAACAATACCGCAGGAAAGGGTTACTGGCCAGATCGCGCACAGTACGCAACAGCAATAGCCACACCCGCTCCATCGTCGTCCACCCCTACAACGTCCTCCTTCATGCCTTCGCTATGCCGCGCAACCATGCTGGCGTACATTGCTGTAGCGAAAGCCGCCGGGCCGAGACGCCCCATTGCAGTCCGGCTGAACTGGGTGACTGCTTGCCGAATACAGCGGGGTCGCCATGCCCTACAACTCGATCGAAGAACTTCCCGAGTCGGTACGAAAATATCTGCCGCTGCATGCACAGGAAATCTACCGCAGCGCCTTCAACAGCGCCTGGGTCAGCTACGCCAACCGGGGGCTGATGGGGCAGGAGAAGATTGCCCACCGCGTCGCCTGGGCTGCCGTGAAACGGAGCTACCGTAAGACTTCTGAAGGCTGGATCGAACGATGATGCGGGTTACGGTGGAGGAAAGCCGGCTTTGGCTTCAATCGCAGACTCGGAAATCCGGAATCCGACGGGTTTGCATCGTCAAAAATGCCCGAAGACGTAGCCCAAGAACCTGTCCCCGCCTGTGCTGCCATTTCGATATACGCTGCAATCGCTGCAAACACCACCGTGCAGCATTCTCCAGCACCAGCTACCCGGAGAGAATCTGATCCTGGTAATGACCTGCGCACCCGCCGCTCCCCGAAATCCACTTCGTGGGCCGTGAACAAAATGGCCGAACACGATCCTTGGCGGCGAAACCTGTCGACCAGAAATTCACGTGCCTGCGCATCAAGACCGCTTCCGGGTTGATCCATGAACAGCACGCGGGGGGCGCCACCCCATGCTGCGGTAAGCAGGATTTACTTCCGGGTTACCAGGGACATTGCCGAAAAGCGCGTATCAAGATGCAATTCGATTCCGAATCCACGCACGAGACTCGCGATGTCCGCGTCAGAAGAGGTCTTCTTGGCTCTTGCTACGAACAATTAAAAACCTCCAGGAATTCCTGGCCGGTCATGAAAGGGTAGACCGAACTTGAATCCGGCGCGAATGACAAATGCTGTCGGGCCGCAAGGAGATCGCCGATCAGACTGACGATTGCGCCAAGCCATATGGTGATCCCGATCTGCCGGAATACCCTCCACTGAAAACACCAACCCGGTGGGACTGGACGACAGAAAAAATGGCACCCGGCCAGGATTACACGGGGTTTCGCTGGCGGTGCGGCAAAACTTCGGGTGAGGGCAGGCGGATTTTTACTGGGCAAACCACCCCTTTCTCCGTATATCGGAGAATGGGGCGCTCGCTGCTGACTGACTGGCGGAGAGGGAGGGATTCGAACCCTCGGTACGCTTTTGACGTACACACACTTTCCAGGCGTGCTCCTTCAACCGCTCGGACACCTCTCCGGAAAAACATCCAAGGCTTGCTACCCCGGCGTGACGGGCAAGGGTAAACTACTCATGCCCCCGGCGCAATGGAGTTTACCCGACAACCGGTCCCGGGAGGGCCGGAACAACCGAAGGTTTTACACATGCAGCCCTACTCCCCGTCAAATCTTGTGGAGCAGTTAAGCCGCAACAGTACTCCCTACCATGACCCGCTGGCGAAAATCCACTGGGATCTTCTGACTACAGACCAATTCTGGCTGCCGCCCGAAGCCATATCCCTGCATGGTGTTCCCGCCTTCATGGCCCTCCCCGAGGAAACCCGTCGCCGTCTGTCCCAGTACGAGTTTCTGAATTTCGTGGATGCCGGACTGTGGCTGGAGGGCATTTTCATGGAACGGATCGTGCACACCATGCGTTCGCGCCGTAACGACAGGGCGAACCTCCGGTACCGGCTGCATGAATTGCGCGAGGAGGCAGGCCACAGCCTGATGTTCGTGGAACTGATGGAGCGCAGCGGACTCGCCACCCCTCCCCGGCGTCTCCCCCGGTTCCTGCTGGCTGACATCTTCGGGCGTCATGCCCCAATGGAGTCGGCAGGTTTCTGGCTGGCGATTCTGCTCGGAGAGGAGATGCCGGACCGCCTGAACCGCTATCTGCGCCGGCATGACGCCGATATCTGTCCGACCATAGTCGAGATGTCGACCGCACACATCATCGACGAGGCACGCCATATCGCCTATGCGCTCGAGGTACTCCGGGGGCGATTACTCGACCTTTCAACACCAGCGCGCCTTCTGCTCAAGCCGGTCGTACAAAAGATGATCAGCCAGTTCGTCGAGCTATTCTATTATCCGCGTCCGGAACTGTATGAATCAGCCGGACTGAAACCGGGCGGCAGCTGGGCACGTGCGGCCCGCTCAAATCCCGGACGCACGGCATTCGTCGGCCAATGTCTCAAGCCGACGCTTCAACTCCTGCGGGACCGGGGATTCGATCTTCGCCGTCACGGAGCCGTCACCTAGGCGCGCACTTGCTCCGGCCGTCAACCCACGCAAGCGCCTCCATGTGGGCAACGCTCACTTCATGAAATTCGACGCCAGCTGCCTGAATCACCTGAGGGAGCGGCATGCAGTCCGGGTCCTCGCTGGCACGGCATAGCCTCAGGAACGGAGCATACGGTCCACAATCCATAAGTAGTGCGTCGTTCACAGCCTGCGGAAGAGTCAGATTGGCGGTGCCAAAACCATATCCTGTCGGCCTTGCGCACCGTGGCCACCGCCATTTCCCGTTGGGAATGGGTCCGCCTTCATGACCCCATCGCCTTTGCGCTTTGGCCAGAGACCTGCCGGTGTGGGAACGGCCAACCGCGAACTCCTGACCCATATCGTTCTGCGTACGCCGACTGGCGCCGCCCCATGGAGCGACAGGACGGCAGGTTAGACCTGGATCCGACGCCCCACTCGGGCCACAGGGCCGGTGTCACACCGTCCTCATGCCGTACAGCCCTGACTGGCGCCCGGCCTGCCGGCCAGTTACCCTTCGCGCTCAATTCAGATGTTGCAACCCGAGCGCCACAGCCACCATCGCCGCGCGCCACTGCAACAGATATGGACGGAATACTCCGGCAGGATTGGCCCCACCCCGTCCGCGTCACCCGCCGGCGGTCACCACGCCGGTCAGTGCATATCGGTCCGCGCAAAGCGGCTGCTGCTGATGTCGCACTGCGGTTTCCCGAAGTAATACCCCTGCCCCCAGGCAATACCGATCTCTTGCAACAGTCGGGCCGTCGTCGCGTCCTCCACCATTTCGGCGACCGTAATGATGCCGAGACCATTCGCAAGCACTGCGATATTCTCCATGATGCGCCGCATGTTCTTATTGGTGCTGAGGCTGCGCACCATCCATCCTTCGCTGCGAGCCATGGAAGGTGCGAAGCGCCGAGGCGAGTAGTCCGCGGGAGGCGTAGGGTCCGGGCGGGTGGGCGTAAGGCCACCTGCAAGGACATCCGAAACGCCGTCCAGCCGTTGAGAGGTGCGAGCGTTTCGCGCGCGCCGAAAGCGCGCGCGGCTCGACCGCAGGGCGGCCGCGGCGTGCCGTAGCCGGAGGCGAAGGCACAATAAGTTGCGCCGGCTCTAACCGAGTGCGCGAGGGCGACGTGGAGTCCCGTCGCGCTTCACGAGGGGCCGGCGCACAATCCCGATCTTGACAAAACTCACCGGCAGCTCCACAAGGTAGGCAAACGAGGAAAAACCGCTGCCGAAATCGTCAATGGCGATTCGGCATCCGAATTCGAGAAGTGGCTGGAGCTCTTCGCACAGGCGACGGATATCCGAAGGCGCCCGACGCTTGGTGATTTCGAGTACGATGGGGCTCGCACCGCCGACACCCGTTTGCGCGCACACCGGGAAAGCGGACTTGATATCCTGAAGCAACTCTATCAGCAGCTGCTATTGGGCGAGGAACTGCGGCGACAGGTTCAGGAAATATGCGCGCCGCGATGTCTCGGACAATCCGTCGACAAATCCGGCGCATCGGGCTATGGCCTGTCGCGCAATAACCGCGTCCACCCAATGGGCGAGGTTTATGTCTTCTATTGCCTCGATGAATTCATCCGCTGTCGCGAACCGTCCGCCCGGCAGGGCAACCCGTGCCAGAACCTCTTCGGCCACGGGACGGCCGGTCGCGAGATCGACGATCACCTGATAGGCCGGAACCACGCGGTCTTCCTGCAGGGCCTCCTGAAGCTCTTTTGTCTTCCACGCCAAGTCGCGGGTGATCAGCCCGGCATGCACCACGCAGTCGCGCCCACGCCTTTTGGCCGCGTACAGACAGTGGTCAGCTTCCGAAAACATTTGGGCGAGATCGCGTGTCGCCTCACGCAAGGTGCTGATCCCGCCGCTTGCGCGAACAGTCAGCGGGAAACCGTTGATGTCGACGATCGCCGCGCGCAGCGCCTGACCGACCCGCTCTGCCACAATGCAGGCTTCCGACTGATCCGCATCGCGAAAGACCAGCAGAAACTCCTCGCCACCCCCGCGCGCCGCCCAATCCCCGGAACGAAGAGCGTCCCGCAGCACAGTTGCGCAATGCTGCAGCACATGGTCACCGGCATCATGCCCGTAGCGGTCGTTAACGGACTTGAAATGATCAAGATCGAAGATCGCGAGCGAAAATGATGCGTTTGCGCGCCGCGCCGCGGCAAATTCCTCCTTCAGGCGCGTTTCCGCAGCGCGACGATTCGCCAACCCTGTCAGGGCGTCAGTCATGGCGAGCTTCTGCAGTGACTCGTTAAGCTCTGACACGGATGCCGCGGCCTGCCTCCGCTCGTCGAGCGTCTCTTGAAGCCGCGCGGTCATCAAGTTGAACGCCCTCTGCAACGCGCCGATCTCATCCGCACGGTCGACTACGACCCGCCGGGAAGTGTCCGATGAATGGCTGATATCGATAGCCGCCGCCGTGAGACGCCGAATGGGCGCGATGAACCGCCGGGTTGCGAATACGATCAACAGCGCCATGGGAATCGCGAGCACAATGCCCCAGACGGCGATCTGCTCCAGCGTACGGCGAACGGTCGCTGTGACGTCAGCACCGGACGGGACGACAAGCACTTTCCATCGCAGCGGGAACACGCCCGCAACAGGAGCCACCCGGCTGACGTCGTAGGTTCGCCCGTCTGCCGTCAGGCGGGTATGGGCAAAAGCCTGCCGGACGGCCTGCGGCGGCAGATTGCCGACTTCGGAAAATATCGACACATCATCCGGGCGCGCAACCAGCATACGAACATTGGCCAAAGACAGAATCGTCGCAATCGCCGACCAGCGGTAGGCGAGGACGAGGGTGCCGATCCTGGGTCGTGGTGGATAGGCGGCAAAGACCGCGGTGCTGAACGCGACAACCTCATCATCGGCATAGGGATCAACGGCCTTGTCGATGAAGCGGACATGCCCGGACGAACCGGGCTTCCAGCAGCTTGGCAGGTCCAGGCGCGGATGCTGGACTTTGGCACTCGCCGCAACGAGTTGTCCAGACTGGTTGAAAGCATAAAGAGCACCGGGAATCGCATAGTCATGGCTCATTTGCTGCAGGGCATGCGCAATGCGCCCGTCGATATCGTTCGTCTCGAGGTCGCTCATCACATCGAGCCTAGCCCACGCATGAACATCGGTGGCCTGCTGCGCAAACAGCCGTTCAACGCCATCCAGCTGCAGCCGGACATCGTCGACGCGCGTGCGGACAGCTGCGCTCTGCGGATGATTGCTGACGCTCGTCAGGACGATTGCCGAAATGCTGAAATAGGTGATAAAAAATATGCCTGCAAGCAGTGCGAACACCCTGGTCGCGATCGACCGCCGGAAAAAAATTGGCCCGCGTCATTCCAGACGCCCCGCGATTCTTACTCCATGCAATGGCGTGCCCGCAGCGACGTACCCGATGGCGCCGGGAACGCGGGCCACCAAGGCCACCATGTCACGGCCGGATCCCAGTACAAGCGGTGGTTCCCGGCCCTGCAGGTGCAGACGCGCCCAGTACTCGGAAAACGCCATAGGCGGAGCGCCCAGAGTGCATTGCGAAAATCTGATCCGCAATGCACTTTCAGCATCCCGATTTACCGGCACGATCGGCGTGCCGTCGGGCCACAGCCTTTCCCGCATCAGGTAGATGGCACGCAGCTCGTTGCGAAAAACCACCGCCACTGGGACCGTGGGGTTGACGATCACCAGAATGCCGCCACTTTTGGCCGAACAGACGCCGGCCAGCACGACCCACAGTGACATCCATGCAACGATGCGGCCCATGCGCACTTCAGACCGGCACCGCCCAAGCGGCATAAAGACCGGTCTGCGTGCCGACGGGCACCCCGCTTGCGGCCATACACTTGAAATTCCATGCTGTTGCAATGCCAGATTGATAGATCAGTCTGATCAGCCCTTTTCTCGCCACGACGGGCGCGACATGGATCGAGCTCCATTCGCCGACCGTGGCAAGAATTTTTCCTGCATGCAACGTCCGCACAGGCGCTATCCGGAACTCATTGTAGAGACATCCGATCTGTATCACGCCGGAACTCCGGTCACCTTGTTCAGAGACGAACACCGGGTGAGCGATCTCCGCGTCGAGCAACCGGTTCGCATTGCGACTGCCATGACCCGAATCCAGAAGACTCCACCCATCAAGAGCTACACGGTCGGAGCCGTTCGCAGGCAATGCAGCAACGGGATTCGCATAGCCACCGACGGTCAACGGGCCGACGGACACTCCCGCGGCAACGTCATGGCTCGCGGCGCACCGCGAAAGCCCATGGCAGCATTTGCGACAGCAATGAAGTCTGCGCGCCAGGCGCGCGAAAAAAACAACGGGCATTCAATGCGCCGATCGGACACGACACCCCCCTCCCACGATCGTTGCGTCGTTGCCTCTATCCAGATTCGGAACCTAACGCACGCGATGAGCCCGGTGACCGGCCGGACCCAGCGGTCTTCCCAGACGCGATCTGCGGCGCTTCAGGCGAGTTTCGATACCACCACAAGGTTCCTGATATGCATAGGGACTGCCTGAACTGCGGCGGACGCCGACCCGATTGAGTTGCCCATGGAAACACGCTGCCGGCGCTCGGCTGCGGAGTCACCGAAAAACTGTGGCTACCGACGATCCCTGCCGGACGCCGCCGTTTGCCTCCAATACTGACCGGACCGACCGGGACGACAAAACATCGACGGTACGGTAGTGGCTGCCGTGTGTCCGTGCATCTCGCAACGCGCGACTCCATCAGCAGACGTGCTCACTTCGCCAGGCTGTCCCGGTAATAAATGGCCAACAGCGCCAACGGTTCTTTCCGGGTCGCTCCCGAGGCAGCTGCAAAACAGGCGCACAGGGAACGAATCGCTGCGCACGACGCCCCATCGAACACCACCCTCGCCCGCCATGCAAACGCATGCAGCTGCTGTACATACCGGCTTCCATGTCCTGTGCCGTACCGGTAGCTTCAACACCGCACGTCTCCGGAACATGCACCGTCGATACGTACGCGGCCCGACCCTTGCGCCGCAAGACGGTCGAACGGCGGATCATGGACATACCCGGAATGCAAGATTTCGAAATGTCGGCCGAAGGCATTGTCTGGCCCCGACGTTGAGACGCCAGGGGCGCGGAAGTTGCCCGTGAAAACACAGCCCTTGAGCTAGCCTTCGGACGCGGACATCCAGACTGCGAGGGCAAACACCCAACCAATGATTGCGATGATCACAAGCGGCCACGGTACCATGACGATCTCCTCTCTTCGTTGAGTTCCTATGGAAACTTCAGAACGGACCCTGGAGGCCGGCCGGCATCGACCACAACAGCGCCGGCACCGCGAAAGTGTAGATCGCGGCAAATGTTACCACCCACCCCAGCAGCTTTTCGTTCATGCGACCCTGCATGAATAGACCCGCCAGGTTCATCGCGATGAACCACACCAGCGCAATCGTGAAATGATAGACCCAGGTCCCGCCGCCCGGCGCGGGTGTCTTCAGGAAGTACCACGCATAGGCCCCCGTCAGCCAGCCGATGAAGATGGCCACTGCGCCCAGTTGCTTCTTCGGTATTTTGAAGATCTGCGTCAAACCGAGAGCGATGAAGAAAAATGAATACATCCCCGCAAGTCCGGTCACGAAGTTGGTGAGCGGCCCCAACCCCTGGGACACGATCATAGCGACCAGAAACGGCCACCACATCACGCCTGCCGTAACCGTGATGATGCCGACACCTCTCTCGTCCGCCTTCTTGCGCGCTGGATCCAGGTGCATCAGTCCGTTCGCCAGCAGTGCAAAGGAGCCGATATACATTAAAGGCGCGATCCACTTGCCGACCGACGTAGCGTACACCGGCTTTGCGGGCTTCAGTTCGCTGGCGATTACCCCCAACTCATGGCTGACCGTGGTCGCGTGGGCGGCGGTCGCATGCGCAGCCATGGTGGCGGCACCCGCATCGCGTGTGACCAGCATCATCGCACCCGTCGCCAATGTTGTAATTGCCGCGGTAACGGCGGGGGTACTGCACAATCTGTCTGCGGAAAGGCTTGCCATTTCTTCTCCTCGTAAAAGTGGTGATGGTGACGCTCTATCCTTCGGACAAAGAGGGGGTAGCATTCGTATTTTTCCTCCCCTCGATAATTCTTACTCTACGAGGCGCATGCATGTCTGTAATCAATGGTACAGATCGGAATCCGTCTAAACTTCAGCAACATAGTGAACACCGGCTTCGGTGCGGTGAGGTGAGGTGAGGTGATTCTTGCCGGCAATCAAAACTGGTCATGATGTTCCGCGACCTCCTTTCTGATCTTGCTGCCCGGCTCCGTCATGCGGTGCGGCAACGACGCCGGATCACTGTCCGCCCGCAACCAGCAGACTTCAGCCGCTTCTGAAAAGGATCGCGGCAGGAGCTTCGGGCTTGTACTTATGCAGCGACCGCCGGCCTCATGATTTTCACGAACAGTCATGGAAATCCAGTATGCCGTTGGCACTTGCGAACGATCACTCATGGTCAGAAACCCGCCTGACGCGATTTCTCGCCCGAACGGTACCGGTTGCTGGCCTGTTTTAGCCCGGCATGTTTTCCGGAGTCACCTCGACTTTAGCCAGTCCGGCGGCAATACATGGGCAATCACAGGTTGTCGGTGCATTTTTCGCTTCGCCTAACGGCACGGGGAGC
Source organism: Pseudomonadota bacterium (assembly GCA_021790335.1). Classification (GTDB taxonomy): domain Bacteria; phylum Pseudomonadota; class Gammaproteobacteria; order Acidiferrobacterales; family UBA6901; genus JAJYCY01. Next base: position 15,243 of record JAJYEE010000027.1, read on the forward strand.
AGGCGCCTCGAAACCTGACGTGCAGGAACTGATAGGACACGAACAGGCCGGTACGCCAGGCAGAAGCCACTGTGAGGCAACAGTTTCTTCGTGGCGTTGACGGGGCGGCACGCGATCTGTGTGCCCACCCTGGAGGGTCACACCTACATTTTCAACAGCCGGACGTTCGCTTCCGGGGGCAGCTTCGCCACGACCCGCGGCGGATGCGTCGCCGCGGTCTCACCGGACCATAAGAAGATATTGCCGGTCCTGTCCGCAGAGGAGACAGCCGCTTATCCGATTCCGGAGCAGCCTCGCCCTTTTTACCTTGCCGGTCGGCGGAAATGCCATCGCCTTCGAACCCGGAACGAACCTCGCTTTCATTGGCGGTAATGCAAGTGCGCAACTGACCGGGATTGACGTGTCGTCCGGAAAATTAGTTCGCACACTGCCCGTGACGCACTCGGCAGACTTGCTCTGGACCAACGGGAAACTGTTTTCGGCCGACATGAAGACCGGCATCAAGAGCGTCCCCGACCCGGCATCCGACACGGCAACTCGCATCAAGGCACCGGAAGTCTACTCGCGCTTCAATTACATGCTTCTGCCACAGGCCTGTGCCGGCTTGATGCAATTGGCAGCCGCCCGCGCTACCTGAGCGAAGTGGCCGCGTACCCAAAACCGCATGCCAACGTGAACAAACTGAACCGCCGTCAGTTCTCGACCACGGCATGAATCCCACGGGGTACCGTCGAAAATCTCGAGACTGCAGTAATCGTACGGTTATTTGACGGGCGAATCGCGCGGAGCTTTCCGGGGTTGCAAGCAACCGCTGGTTGAGTCTGGGGCGGAATTACTGATCATTTCACTGAAACGGTGCATAATCACGTCGCGATTTCAGGCACTCGGAAACCACTCACCGCCAGCAAATCCGAGCGGCCAGCGCAGTGAGTACTGCACCGGCAAGTCGCATCGGACGACGCCTGTCGATCATCTCAGGCCGATGCGACGCGCACATGTGACACAAGCCTGATGACGGCAAACAAATCGATGCGCCGCCGCGATGGCGGATTGGGCGCACGGCGACCCTAGCGTTGGGAGCAGCACCCGGGGGCGACGCGGCCTGTTGAACGCAGCATTATTGTTAAGATGTTCTGTCAACTGAATTCGCCGTTTTATCTCTGGACACATCGTGTCGTGGCAATTCTGGTCCGGCCCGGATTTTGCATCACGAGGCATCGCCCGTCACCGTGGGCGCTGCGTTCATCCCTGAGACATATAAATCTGCAGAAACCCGCTGCACGGCTAAAAATGAATCGAGACTGGAAATCAGCATCATTCGCACAGGTCGGGCCAGCTATCGCTTGGTCTGCAATTGGATCCGGGCAACGGCTGAGCCAAGAACAGACGTTCCTGGGGAGTCGCGCGTCCGGTTCAATGCGACCAATTTTCGGAGAGGTCATGAAACGCTTGCTCAAACAGCCCGACAGACGACTCCGTCTGGACATCGACGGGTACCGGGCGCCCCGATCGAGCGAAGCCGCGCGTTTCCTTGATCAATACAGGCGGAGACCGCGACTCATTCCGGCGCGGGGCAAATGGCCCGGAGCCGAACGGAACATTCGTTGGTCTCCGTCTGGACGGGATAAACCTCTAATAGTGCAGCTTCCGGCCTCATGAGTTGGCCGCATCCAGTCCTTAAGGAGCGCGTCTGGCGACTTCTGCTCCTGACTCTGCCGGTAGGGATACTGCTGGCCGGCAGTCTCTGGACCGAACATCAACAGTTCCAGTGGGCCCATGCGCGGGTCAGGCAGGAAGCAGGGCGCGCGGCCTCCGGCTACGCCCGTCGCATCGCCAGCCGGCTTAACGCCCAGTTCAACGAACTGCAGCTGGCAGCCGTCGCCTTGCTCGGCCCCAAGGCAGACCCCGCGTCGCCTGCTCCCTGGGTCGTACAGACTCTGCGCCGCTTCATGGCGCTGCATTCAAGTCTTTACGCCTTCAACATCGAAGCGAAGGATGGCAATACCATCCTGTGGTCCACTCAGACACAGAATCGCAAAACTATCGACACAAACTCGGCATACCTTCCGCTGGCCGGCAACCCGGATTTCCTTCTGGGCCAGGATCGATATGCCGCCCGCGTTGGTACGCATGTTCTGACCATGCGGGTTCCGGTCAGGGGCCCTGACGGACAGGCCCGGTATTTTGTCGGCACACCCTACCGGCTGGATCAACTGCTGAGCGATCCCCGGACACAGTCGAGATGGATCTTCAGCGTGCTCGACACGCGAGACGGACGTGTTCTGGGCATTATGAATAACGGGCACGTGCAGTTCACGACTAAACCTCCGGGGTCCCGGGGTGCGTGGATTGCGGTTCCGGATTATCCGCTGGCGGTGCATGCAGCCTGGTCGCCTGAGCTGGTACGGCAAACCTACCTGCAGGCCGCGTGGCCTCGCTGGGCACTGGAGGGAACGACGCTCCTGCTGCTCAGTGCTGCGGCCTTCGGCATCATGGCCCTCATGCGGCAGCGTGAGGCCGGCGCCCGGCACGTGCAACGCCTTGCGGATTTCAATGCGCTGCTGGCCCAGGTCAATCAGGCCATGGCCGGCGCAGAGGATGAATTGGGTCTGCTGCGGTCCATCTGCCAACTCGCCGTGCAATACGCGAAGCTCAAGCTCGCTTTCATCGCCCAGCCCGATCCCCACGGGCGCTTCTCGATCCTTGCGGCGGACGGTGAGACAGGCTACGCGGACGGACTGGTGATATCCATCGATCCCGATACCCCGCAAGGTCAGGGAATGGCCGGGCGTGCCTGGAGAGAAGGCCGGTCGTATTACATCCAGTCTATTCCGCACGCCCCCTTTCAGAGACCCTGGGCAGATCTCGCCCGCCGCTTTGGTCTGCAGTCCTGCGCTTCGGTACTCATTCACAGACACGGCGCCCTATGGGCAGTTTTTGCCGTGTATCACGCCGAAAAACAGGCCTTTGATACCGAACTCAAGGCTCTGCTTGAAGAGCTGGCTCTGGACATTTCCCATGGACTGGATCGCCTCGATCTGCTCCAGAACCAGGCACTTCTGGCCAATGCCCTGGCTGCAGTCAGTGACGGCGTCATCATCAGCGATGCGCAGCAGCGCACGACTTACGTGAATGACGCCTTCACGGCAATTACCGGCTATACCGCCCAAGAGATGTGCATTTTCGACTGGCACGTCATGCAGGGAGGCGATACAGATCCGGAAACAATTGCACAACGTTCTCGCCTACTGAACGCAGGTGAGTCGTTCCGAGGCGAGATTCTCAATTACCGCAAGGATGGAGGAACCTTCTGGAACCTGCTCACGGTCGATCCAGTGCGCGATCCCGCGGGACAGATCACCAATTTCGTGGGCGTGCTGCGCGACATCACCCATTTACGCGAGCTGAGCGAACGGCTGGAGTTCCAGGCCCTGCATGACGTTTTAACCGGAATTCCAAACCGCCGCGCCCTTGAACAGCACCTGCCGCAAGCCATCGCCCGAGCGCGCCGTACGGGCAGCAGACTTGCCGTGGGAATCATCGATCTGGACGACTTCAAACCCATAAACGATACCTGGGGCCATGAGGCTGGGGACCGTCTGCTGCAGAAACTGGTGGGACGCCTGCAGTCCGGACTGCGGGAGTCCGACCTGCTCGTCAGACTCGGAGGCGACGAGTTCGTCGTCATCATCGAAGAGATCGATGATCTGCAGAGCTCCCATCAACTCATCGCGGTGCTCGATCGTCTGCACCGGGCGGTGGAATCCTCCTTCGATATGCCTGGAGGGCACCAAGCCAGGGTAGACATGACTTTGGGCCTGGCCCTGTTTCCCATTGATGGCGAAGATGCCGATGCGCTCCTTCGTCAGGCCGATGTAGCGATGTATCAGGCCAAGCTACACAAGCATGACCGCGTGCATTGGTGGCGCCTGGCCGCCACCAGCGCGGCCGAGCCCGAGCGCGAGGCAGCATTCGAGGTTTACGATGGGGAGGCCGCTGCCTTGCTCGGCAAGGTCCAGGCCCATTTGCTGGAGACTACACAACAGTTCGTCAAGACGTTTTATGACGAACTTTCGCACAACCCTTTGGCGCAAGCCATACTGGCCACCCTGAGCGGACCGGAGCTACAGACTCTCATGGTCCGTCAGAGTGAGCATCTGCGCTTTCTGTTCGACCCTGGTACGACCCGCACGGTGATCCTGGAGCGTGCCCGCCACCTGGGCCGGGCACACACCCTGACCGGGATCGGCCCTGCCCTGATGGTGCAGTCACTCGCGATCTACCGGAGACTGCTCAGCGCACACCTCACGCTGGTTCATCTCACCGCGCGCGATCGTTACCGGCTCCTGCTTGTCACCGATACCCGCTTGCAGGACGACATCCAGTCCGAGATGCTCGAAGGGGACCGCATCATGGACTGTTACCTTCAGATATTGGCGGCGCCGCTGCCGGCCGTAGGGGCGTTGTGGAAGGATGCGGCCCAGGCGGAACTTGGTGCCCTTTGGGCCCTGCCAGGGGTTTTGGCCTGTGAGATCATGCGCCCGGATCAGCATGGCGTATTTCAGATTGAGGCAAGTCGGGGGCAGATTGCCAGCGAACTGATCAAAGTCCTTCGTACCCCGGGTTTTGAACCAGTGCTCGATGCCCAGACTCCGGGTGGCCGCGGGCTGGTAGCTGCTGCCTGGCGCAGTGCAACCATGCAGCAATCGGATTCTTTTGCCCGCGATGAGCGCACCCGACTGTGGCAGGACAGATTATCGGCGATGGGGGTGCGCAGCATGCTGGCGCTACCGGTGCTGGACGATCGCGGCCGCGTTGTGCTCATCCTGGCGATTCATGGAGGCTACCCCAATCAGTTCAGTGCGAACTGGATGCAGCAGTTTTCGCGCAACCTGCAGCAACGATGGGGGCAGATCTGGCAACGCTGCAGCGTACTGGTCTCCCAGACCGTCCTGTCCCAGGAGATTGCGCAACGGTACCGGCAGCAGCTGTTTGCCGGAGGGCTGCGCATGTACATGCAGCCGGTGGTCGATCTGCACACTGGCCGCCTGGTCAAGGTCGAGGCTTTGGCCCGCCTGCAATGCCCTGATGGCCAGGTCATCCGACCTGGGGAATTCCTGCCGCTGTTGGGCGATGCCGAACTCGACCGGCTGTTTCGCGTGGGATTGGATGAGGTTCTCGGACAGCTCATGTGCTGGGATGCGCAGAGCCTCACTCCCGGCGTTTCCGTCAATCTGCCGCCCAGCACGCTGCTGGATGCAGATTGCCCCGGTTGGGTGCAAGACGCCCTGCTGCGTTTCGGCGTCTCCCCGCAATGCATAACGTTTGAACTGCTCGAAAGCCAAGGCATGGATCATCCCTTGCAGGCCGAAGCGCTCGACCGTTTGCTGAAACTCGGGGTGAATCTGGCCATGGACGATCTGGGCTCCGGCCACAGCAGCCTGAGACGTCTGGCAAGCCTGCCGTTCGAAACCATAAAGATCGACAAAAGTCTGCTCTTGCGTATCCGCCAGGACCCCATCCATACCCTGAGCCTGGTGCGGGCCATCATCCAGGTAGGACTCGACCTCGACCGCGAGGTAATTGTTGAAGGACTTGAGGATAATGGCATCATCGAAGTCGCCCGTATTCTGGGCGCACCACTCGGTCAAGGCTATGGTCTGGCCAGACCGATGCCGGCCGATCAGGTTCTGGCATGGAGCCAATCCTTCAAATTGCCAACCCCCTCCGACAGTATCCAGACCTTCCTGGGCGCGCTGGCGCATCACTGGCTGGGCATGCGTCGCATCGCCATGGGTGTGCAGGCAACGACGCGCAGCCTGCCGGATTGCCCGGTGACGAGGTTTCTAGAGGAACAGGGTTTGTCGGACAGCGAGGCCGCAGGCTGGCATACTCAAGTTCATTCCGGAGTCGACATGCAGACATCCAGCCGTCGGTTCATGGAGTGGCTTATCGAGCGGGTGCGGGAAGATCATTCATGATCGGGGCGAAAGGCAATCGACCCCCCGGGCCTATGCCGCACTGGTTTCGACTTGGCCGCGGAAAGTAATGAAGACCTCGCCAACCAAGACGGTCGGCCATCTGGAGCCCACGGCGCAGCGGTCACTGGAACGCATGACATGGGTGTCAGGACACCCATGGCCGCAGCGACAGCCGGGTTCGACGGGGACATGTACATGCCAAACGGCACAATATTTACCATGGGTACGTAGTCCATGATGTTGGCTGCGGGCAGTCCTCCCGCCATCGTTCGATTGTCCGGCAACACACTGAGCGTGCTTGTTGCCATGCCGAACGTGCACATCATCATCGCCCCGGTCGTCACCAGTTACGGCATGGCCACTCTTTTCCCGTATTTTGTTGTTTGACAGCTACTTTAAATCGTCAAAACGATTTCTAAAAAAACTCCGGCGCCTGATGTCGGTCTGAGATTAATCCCGAGCGCCCGGCCTTGGGTTGCATGCCACTTCTTTCATAAAACGAGCGCAATGTCCATGCGTTCGCGTCGGGATGGATCCGTCCAGTGCATCAACCCCTGCCGGTTTTCCGCGCTTGGCCTGGTTCTTTTGGCATCATCGGCAATGCCGTCGCTTGCACTTTCGGGATCTTGCCTCCCGCAAAGTCAGGCTTGCTTGTCTCATGCCATCTCACCCTCATGGGCAGGGGTGGGCGGGGAAGAACAAAAATCGCCCTGTAAAGAAGCATGAATACTGGATGTCTGGCGGAGAGGGTGGGATTCGAACCCACGTGGGGCGTAAGCCCCCAACAGATTTCGAGTCTGCGCCGGTATGACCGCTTCGGTACCTCTCCAGGGGCGTGTAGCTTACGTAAACTCAGCGCACGAGACAACCGCTTCTGGCTTATAATTTAATAGATGCCTTCGAAACTACCGATAAGCCGTACATTTGGCATAACCATTGGGGCATTGCTGCTCGCGTCGGGCATTCTGTCCGCCTGTACCCCGTTTGGCGAAAGCAAGCTTCAAATGGTGAAAAAGGCCGGCGAGATCCTGGTCCTGACCCGAAACAGCCCGACCACCTATTACCAGGGACCGGTCGGGCCGGCCGGAATCGAATACGACCTCGCCAGGGCCTTTGCAAAGCACCTTGGTGTGTCGCTGCGCATTGAGGTCGCCGACCGCTCGCGCGACATCGTTCCGATGATCGCAAACAACCAGGCCGACTTCGCCGCTGCCGGACTCGCTGTCACCCCCGATCGCCTCAAGATCGTGCGCTTCACACCGCCATACCAGCAGGTGCACGAACAAATCGTCTATCGCGCCGGCACCGTGCCCCCAAGGAATCTCGCTGCACTACAGGGACAGACACTCGAGGTTGTGGCCGGAAGCAGCTACGTCGAGCAACTCAAACTACTCAAGCTGCGCTATCCCGGCCTAAAGTGGAAATCCGTACATGACGCGGAGGCCGAGGACCTGCTGATCAGGGTGCAGCAGGACAAGGCGTTATTCACAATCGCCGACTCCAACATAGTCACGCTAAGCCGCCAGTTCTATCCTGAACTCAAGGTCGCTTTCAACCTGAACCCGCCCGAGAATCTCGCCTGGGCCTTCCCAATCAGCAACGACAACAGCCTGTACAATGCAGCGGTGAAGTTTCTCGATGACATGCGTCGTTCCGGTGAACTGGCTCGTCTGATACAGCGTTACTACGGCGCCAGGAACAACTTCACTCCCATGAATATCGCTGCCTACAGGCGGAAGATCAAAACTACACTGCCGATCTATGAGCCCTTATTCCAGGCCTCCGGAAAGAAATACGGTATCGACTGGAGACTGCTCGCGGCCATGGCCTATCAGGAATCCTTCTGGGATCCGGCCGCGGTGTCCCCCACGGGCGTGCGCGGCATCATGATGCTGACCGTACCGACCGCGGACAACCTGCATATCACCGACCCGCTCAGTCCCGCGGGCAGCATTGACGGGGGGGCGGAATACATCCGCGACATGATCAACCAGCTTCCGTCCCACATCCCGGAACCTGACCGCACTTGGATGGCGCTGGCGGCCTACAATGTCGGCATCAACCATCTGGAGGATGCACGCGTCCTCACGCAGCAGCAGGGCGGAAACCCGGACAAATGGAAAGATGTGCGTAAACGCCTCCCGCTCCTGGCAATACACGCGTGGTACAGCAAGACCAAGTACGGTTATGCGCGCGGCTACGAGCCAGTGGAGTATGTGAAGCGGATTCGAATCTATTATGACATGCTCGTAAAACTGGATCGCGAACTCAGGGCACGTGAACACAACGACGCACTCCACCTCCGGGCACCGGCGATGTAACGGCAAGCGTAACGGCTTTCCCTGGGCGGTCTGCGTCATCCGCCCAGGCTTGCGGTACGGGCGTCAGGACTCTGCCAAAATCGTCATTGCTGCATTCATGGTGCCGACAGGGGTGTTCCGGAACCGTTGCCCCAATTCCCACCTTTCCGCCATGCGCCGCATTTCACGAACACCATGACGAGCAATGCTGAATGGCAAACCGGTGCCACCGCATGGATAACAACACTACGGCAGGAACGGTAGATGGCGGTTCGGCTTTAGCAAGATGGGCGTACACCTCTTGCAGGCATCTCTCCGGCAGTCGGCCGACACAGACACCCGCCTACAGTCCCCTGCGCCGGCGGACAGTCGACCTCAATCCCGGTCACGGTCAACTCCGGCGCGCCTTGAAAAACGTCTTGAGGACAGACCGGCACTCTTCCTCCAGCACTCCGCCAAAGCCCTGCGGATGATGATTCAGGCTGGGTGCATTGAAAATTTCGAACACCGAGCCGGCGGCTCCGGCCAGTGGATCGCGGGCGCCATATACGACCCGTGCAACGCGTGCATACACCATGGCACCGGCGCACATCGGGCAGGGTTCGAGGGTGACATACAGCGTCGTACCCGTCAGCCGGTAGTTTCCGAGGGCAACCGAAGCTGCGCGCATTGCCACGATCTCGGCATGCGCGGTTGGATCGCCGCTTCCGATCGGGCGGTTCCAGCCCTCGCCGATAACTTCCCCATTCGACACCAGAAGCGCACCGACCGGTACCTCTCCTTCGGACTCAGCACGTGCCGCGAGTTCGAGTGCGCGGCGCATCCATTTTTCGTCTGCCTCGAGTTGCAAACCGCTAACTTCCGGTACTGCCGCCACATTCGCCTCCCGCCTCTTTCCGATCGCGGTGCATGTTCACCCCCAATGGAGGGTCAAGGACATATTGATCGATTTGCTTCCTGGATGAACTCAAAATTTTAAAAACTCCGAACCCGGACCCAATTACTGTCACAAAGGGTGCATTCCGGGGGAGCGCACACCACGACGCCATGATATCCTACCATTCTGCCTCGACGAGCAGGATGACCATCGTCCATGGTTACAAACACCCGATAGGGTGTTCAGCTCTGCCCGGACTGCCGCACCGCTATTTCGGCACAGCCGGAATCACGTGCGGTTTTCTGCTTGATCAAGGTTGCAGAAACCCCATCATTATGGGACCGCGGTACTCGGGTTACCAAATGCATTGCGCGAAAGCGTTTGTCAGTTTGCCACATCCGCTTGAAGGTCTTCACCAAAACTAACAGGATAAACCAGGAAGCTGGCCCTATGAACAACGAACGCCGGGGCCTGGGCGAACTGACTGATATCGCCGCAGTTGGTGCGCTTCTATCCGTCAAGGGATTGAGTGGCGTCGACGTGGGTTGCGGTCCCGGCAAGGTGGCGCGTGAACTTTGCGCTCTGGGAGCAACCGTATTGGCAGCTGAACCGGACCCGATACAGGCCAGGAAAAACCGGGAAGCTCCTGCAACGGCCGGGCTCACCTTCATCGAAGCTGCAGCGGAAAACCTGCCATTGGAACAAGATTCGGTCGACGGCGTTTTTTTCTTCCGTTCGCTCCATCATGTTCCGATTGAACGCATGGAAGCAGCCCTCAGGGAGGCGGCCCGGATCCTCAAGCCGAAATCCGGTTTTCTCTGCGTGGTGGAACCAGGGATGACGGGCACACATTTCAAGGTCATGCGTCCATTTCACGACGAGACAAGGGTTCGAACCGAAGCCCAGGCGGCGCTCGGCCGGACAGCGACGCGACTGTTCCGTAGCGAGGAGCGGTTTCAGTATATGCAATTTCCGCGTTACCCCAATTTCGAGGCCATGGTGGCGCGGGTGACGGGACTCACCTTCAACAACATCCGCCGCGAGCGCGTCGAAACAGACGAAGTGCGAGACCTGTTTGAAGCCGGGCGTTCAGGTGATGGTGAATATGTTTTCGAACAACCGATGCTGCTCAACCTTTATCGGGATCCGTTGCAACTTTAGTCCGCTCTTTACTGAAGGACAGAGCGGCACCCAGTGCGGTGCCGCCATCTACGGAGATCCATCGCACCGCGGCCGGATCGATCCGGCCCACCGATATCAAAAACCACGGTTCTACACCCGGGTTGCCGAAATGGCCCCTGCAAGCTTTTCAACGGCGGCCGTCGCTGCCTCGATAGCGCCTTCCATATAACCGCCCTGCTCTGCGGCGACTTCCGTGCCTGCGAATACCAGGCGCCCGGCCCAAGGTCCGGCAAGCTCCGGAAGGGGACCGTAAGCGGGATGCCCGCTCGGCGGTTCGCAGTCTGCCGGCATTGCGGTGTCAGGGTCCATCGCCCAATCCGCGACATACACACCGAGCGGTTGCGCTGCTTGCGGCCCGAACAGACGGGCAAGCTGCGCAAGGACCGACTGCTTCAGCGCCTCCTGCCCCATGGCCCTGCGTGCCCCCACCGGGAGACTGACGAATCCGAACAGCGCGGGCGGGCCATCCGGAACCGATGCGTCGTGCAATTCTCCCAGGGGTCCGACGGAACTGCTTACTGTCCCGGACAGGCCCCGCTGCCTCCAGAACGGACTTTCGTAGATCACCAGAACTTTCGCCTGCCCGGCCATCCAGGTCGGGACAACCTCCAGAGCGCTGTGCAGGCTGGGCGGCAACGCGGGGGAAAATCCGATATGGCCGGCTACGAGTCTCGGCGGAAGCGCGAGAATAACGCGATCGGCCTTGATCGTCAGATTGCCGGTGCCGCCGACCGCTTCGACCCCGATCAGCCCCATGTCGCTGAACCCGATGCGGCTCACCCGCACACCGCACCGCACACAGCCCTGCGGCAGTCTCGCCGCCACCGCCTCTACCAGCGATTGCATGCCTCCAGCCAGCCGCATCGAAGGCGGCTCGGTAACGAAGCCTGGTTCGTATTTCTGCGCCGGCTGAAGCCCGAGGCGCTCCACCAGGACAGCGCCGTCTGCATATTGCCGAAATACGGAAAGACCGAACTCATCCACCCACTGTCGCATGCGGGGCTGGATATCCGGCCAAAACCATGCCGGGCCGAGATCATAGCGCACGCTTTCGGCACCTCCGGCCCCGGACGAGACGGAGCAGATACGCCCACCGATCCGGTCCCGCGCCTCCAGCACGACACACCGAACACCCAGACAAGTCAGCAACGCCGCAGCACACAAGCCGCTGAGACCGGCGCCTACGACGGCCACATCTGTTCGCATCAATGCGAACCCCCAGGACCTAGGCTGCTCAGGCGCCTGGCGCAGGCGCGGTCTGTACCCGAACGAGATGGCCCGCCTTCATCCAAAGCTTCGCGCCGCACGCGCCTGCCGTGCCGCGGAACATGCAGCCCGCAGGGAGGCGCAGCCAGCTCAGCCATTCGAACGTCTCTCCACCCTCTATGAAGCCTCCATCCAGGACCAGAATCTCTATCCCGCCCGGCACCGGAAAAACGATTTCGGTACCTGCCGTCCAGCGTTCCAGACGCACATCCTCCCGATCATCTCGGAACAGCGGCATGACCTCAACACCGGCACGGCCTGGCGCGGGCAGATATTGGCGATTGCTCGTGTCGATGCGCACATCGGTTCGGTCGTTCAGGTCAAATTGCCAAAGCTTGACGAAGATCGTGCAGCCTTGGTCCGATCCGGGCATATGACGCGAAGTTGGCGGATTTCGGATGTATGTTCCTGCCGGATAATCGCCGCGCTCATCGGAAAATACGCCTTCAAGAACAAGAAACTCCTCGCCGCCGTCATGTGTATGGGCGGAGAAGTGCGAGCCGGGCGCGTAACGTACGATGGTCGTGGCGCGTGCGACCTCTGCGCCGATGCGATCCAGCATGCGACGCTCAACGCCGGGGGTGGGCGATGGCGTCCACGGGAGACCTGCCGCATGAACGGCGGCACGCTGAGAAAAATCTGCATTCAGACCCATGCGGCTGATCTCCCGGCCGGACTTAAGCCAGGCAATGTCGCTCAACGGGAAACAGTGTCTTGATGAGCGAGGTCAAAACCACAAAGACGCCGGACACTTCCTTCCATCCCATGTCATTATGCGGATGGCGCTTCCTATGCCGGTATCCAAGACGCGGAATCGGACAGGCTATTCGCATAAACGGCATTAACGCCGCACGGAAAGACATGGTTTTCGGATAATGCGCCTCGATCGGGTCGCCGGCGAAAGCCCCGCCCCCCGGCAAAGCAGGCGCGGCCGCAGGCATGCGGATCATCGAGCCCGGTATCCAGGCAAGTCATGTCATGGCCTATGCAAAACTTCGCGAACTATTCGGAGTTTTGCATACATTATGGGTCACTCCCACTCGATCATTTTAGGAGATCATAACGCATTGATCTAGCAGCGACAATTTGTCTGCTTCCATCGAAGAACCGTCTCGCTGATCCGTCAGAAATTTGCGCTCTTGAATTCAAAGGCGAATTTCGAAGATTCGAAAAAACCTCGGTTCCAACTATTATCGCCAACGATTGGTCGATTTTCCTCGCTCGCCCTGCCCAGTCCGTATCCGGCGCTCACGCCGAAAAAGACCGTCAGTGAGACAGGAGGCCTTACGTCACAGGTTGCGGCTGTCGTAGGCCCACTGCAACAGCGCTTGGCGTTGGCGCGGCCGGCACGTGAAATCGCCGCGCTCGCAGTTGCGCTCGATCTGCCGGACATGTCGGCGCATCGCTTTCCAGCGCCGGATCTGCCGCGCATCCTCTTCGGCTATGCGGCGGCCTAGATAATAGCGGCAATACCATTGGAACCAGCCGCGCGGATCCTCGGGCGCGATCCATCCTTTGCTGCGCCAGATGGAAAGCGGCTGGCTTGCCGATACACCGAAATAGTTCAGCGTCGAGTCATGCCCTCGCAGCGACAGCTTGGCGCCGACGAACCAGTCGGCAGGAAATTCCTTCGTGCGGTCGGTCATATATTTCCCGCCGAAAACGCCGAGGCGGAGCATTTCTTTCGGCGTGAGCTCGGGCGCGAACTCAGGGTCGAAGTCCCGACCCATGGGCGCCACGAGAGTGTAACGGTAGCCCTTCTGCATCTTATCGTTGACGATGATGGTCATGAGCTTCACGGGACACATTTTTTTGCAATGCGCGCTTGAGGCCAAGGATTCTACTTGTTGAATTGCAGCCCCCATTCGAGATGTATCGAGGAAGAATGACTGACCGCGTTCGCCTATCCTATCCGCCACTATCCGCAACCATGCCTATCCTGCGACCGCTCAGGCCCACTCAATCGTCTCCGGCACATGTAAGTATCTCAATGCATGATAGTTTTGTTCTGGTCGCGCTAATCTTACCGTCAGATTTACCGTCAAACAATGTCGCTTGAGGGCGATAGATGCCGAATGAGCGCGAAAGGCTCATGCGTCAACGCGTCTCGAAGTCGGCTGATTGGTTCCGCCTTTTTGCGCGGCCGCCAGCGCTACGAAACATCGACGCTGGGCATTGACCCAGGATCACCGTGACGGTGCCGTTCGACATGAGGTGGCGGACTATGTGAAGTCCAGACTTGCACTATTTGATTCTGGATTCTATTCGTAAGCCGCACTCGTCCCACTGCGGAGTTGGCCGTAACCACAAAGGTTGCGCCGCGTAACCTTATCGGTTACGCTAATAATAATGATCAAGAGTTTCAGGCATAAGGGACTCGCGGCGCTGTACGAGGCAGGGAGTGCCCGCAAGGTGCAGCCGAAGCACGCGAAACGCTTGAACCTGATACTTACCGCCTTCAATGCCGCGACCCAAGCGGCGCAGATGGCGATGCCCGGAATGCGGTTTCACCTGTTGCATGGCAACCGCTATTCCGTTTGGGTGGATGAGAACTACCGCGTGACCTTCCGCTTCGTCGGCGGGCACGCGTACGAGGTCGATTATGAAGACTACCATTGAGAGTTCGGGCCGGATGCACAACCCAGCCCACCCTGGGGAGATCCTCAAGGAGATGTACATGGGGCCGCTCGGCGTGACGATCACGCAGACGGCTGACGCCCTTGGAGTGAGTCGTAAACACGTATCGGGAATTGTGAACGGACGGGTGCCGGTGTCGCCGGATATGGCGGCGCGCCTGGCCGGCGTCTTCGGTACTGAGCCGGACATCTGGATCAACCTTCAGGCTCAGTACGATCTATGGCAGGTAAGGCAGCACACACGTCCGAAGGTCAAACGATTGGCAGCCTGATCGATGGTCGAACTGAGGCGATGTCAACCCAGTTGAACGGGCGTAGCTCAGACGGCGTTGCACTCTGCTGAATCGCGAAGGAGCCTATGCCGACATCACTCTACGACCTCAGCGTGCCGACTTTCCCGCAGACGGTGAAGGCCATCGGAGACTTCCTCGACCTCGCGGTCAGGCACTGCACCGATACCCGCACAGACCCCGACGACTTCGTGCACGCCCGGCTCTTCGACGATATGGCGCCCTTCCATTTCCAGATCGAAGCAGCGTGGCATCATTCAGTTTGGGGACTGGAGGCCGTGAAGACCGGCGTGTTCGCACCGCCCGCATTGGTCGGACCGGTTCCATTCGCCGACCTGCAAGCCATGATCGGCAAGGCGGAGACGGCGCTAAAGTCGCTCACCCCCGACGAGGTCAATAGCTGGCAGGGCAAGAACCTGGATCTTCAGATTGGCCCGCGAAGACTTGCCTTCACGGCAGAGACCCTCATCCTTTCTTTTTCGCTGCCCAACTTCTATTTCCACGCCGTCACCGCATACGACCTCCTGCGCACGCGGGGAGTGCCGCTTGGAAAGCGCGATTACGAGGGCCGGCTGCGCACTCGAGCTGACTAAACCAGAACGCTTTCGCGGAAACGACAGAACCCGGTCGAAACCAGTAATTGCCACTTTTGCCCCAAGTCTCGGACTTCACCGCCCGTCCCGATCGTGCCACAATCGGGAAGCGCCCTCCTCACTCCCACTCGATGGTTGCAGGCGGCTTGCCTGAAATGTCGTAGACCACTCGCGATATGCCCCGGACCTCATTGATGATGCGATTCGAAATTTGTCCGAGAACATCGTACGGCAGATGCGCCCAGTGCGCCGTCATGAAATCCACGGTCTCGACCGCGCGCAGCGCAATCACGTAATCGTACGCACGCGCATCGCCGAGCACCGCCACCGACCGGACCGGCAGAAAAACCGCGAACGCCTGACTGATCTTTTCATACAGTCCGTTCCGGTACAGTTCCTCCAGATAAATGGCATCGGCCTTGCGCAGAATGTCGGCGTATTCCTTCTTCACTTCCCCGAGAATACGCACCCCCAGACCCGGTCCGGGAAACGGATGTCGGTAGATCATGGCGTGCGGCAGGCCAAGCTCGGTACCTATTGCACGCACCTCGTCCTTGAACAGCTCGCGCAGCGGCTCGAGAAGGTGCAGTTGCATGCGCTCGGGCAATCCGCCGACATTGTGGTGCGACTTGATCACGTGCGCCTTCCTGGTACGTGCCGCAGCCGACTCGATCACATCCGGATAGATCGTTCCTTGAGCGAGCCACTTCGCACCGCTTATTTTCGCGGCCTCCTCCTCGAAGACCTCGATGAACACGCGACCGATCGCCTTGCGTTTCAATTCCGGATCGAGGACGCCGCGCAGCGCGCCGAGAAACCGGCTCTCGGCATCGACCCGGATGACCTTGACCCCCATGTGTTCGGCAAACGTCGCCATCACCTGGTCGCCTTCATTCAAGCGCAGCAGTCCATTGTCGACGAAGATGCAGGTAAGCTGCCTGCCGATGGCGCGGTGCAGCAGTGCTGCAACCACCGAGGAATCCACGCCGCCCGATAGACCGAGCACCACCTCGTCGCTGCCAACCTGGGCGCGCACCGCGCCCACCATGGATTCGATAATGTTCCCCGGCGTCCAGAGCGCGCTGCAGCCGCAGATATCGTGCACAAAGCGCTCCAGGATCGCCGCGCCCTGGGTGGTGTGTGTGACCTCGGGGTGAAACTGGACACCATAAAACTGGCGAGTCTCGTCGGCGATGCCGGCGAAGGGCGCCCCGTCACTCGAGCCGATCACCGCGAAGCCGGGTGGCAGCCTGGTCACGCGGTCACCATGGCTCATCCACACGTGCAGGTACTCCTGTCCACCCTCCGCCACTTCGTCGCGAATGCCCTTGAAAAGCCGCGAGTGTCCGCGCATGCGCACCCGTGCGTAACCGAATTCGCGCTTGTCCGCGCCGGCCACTTCCCCGCCGAGCTGCGCGGCCATGGTCTGCTGGCCATAGCAGATACCGAGCACCGGCACGCCGAGCTCGAACACGGTCTGCGGCGCACGCGGCGTTTCGGCCTCCGTCACCGATTCCGGACCACCGGACAGAATGATGCCGCGCGGCGCGAACCGGCGGATCTCATCGTCCGTCAGATCGTAGGGATAGATCTCACAATACACGCCGGTTTCGCGCACCCTGCGGGCGATGAGCTGGGTGTACTGAGCGCCGAAGTCGAGAATGAGTATCTTTTGGGAATGGGGATCAGTCATGGCAGCAGCTGTGCGATGCGGGGCCGGCACGCGAAACCGGATTCATGGGGCT
>JAJYEE010000028.1 GCA_021790335.1 Pseudomonadota bacterium
AGCGACGGAACCCGAGGTTTGGGTGTCTCAAGATCGCGCAACAGATTTCGTATGCCTTCGGCATCGAAGTCAATAAGGACGTGGTCCCACGGATACTGGAAAAGCATCCTGTCCCGTCCTCGAACGGTGATGGGCCCTCTTGGCTCACGGCGATCGCGCACGCGAAAGACAATCTTAGGCAGCCGCTGCCAGAGTTGTCGGTCAGGAAATATCCGCTCTTCTTACCCGGCTACCCGGCGCAGCAGGACAGCTGCGTTATGTCCTTGCTGAAGGTCTGCGCTGCGAGCTTCAAGCCTTCGACCATCGTCAGGTAGGGGAACAACTGGTCGGCGAGTTCCTGTACCGTCATGCGGTGATGAATCGCCAGTGCCGCCGTCTGTATCAGTTCACCGGCTTCCGGGGCGACTGACTGTACCCCGATCAGCCGGCCCGATCCCGCCTCAGCGACCAGCTTGATGAAGCCCTGCGTGTCGAAATTGGCGAGCGCACGCGGCACGTTATCGAGCGTCAGGGTGCGACTTTCGGTTTGCAAACCCTGCCGGTGTGCATCGGCCTCGCTCAGGCCCACGGTGGCGACCTGCGGGTCGGTGAACACCACAACGGGCATGGCAGTCAGGTCCAGGGTCGCAGCGCCGCCAGTCATGTTGATCGCAGCACGGGTGCCGGCTGCCGCCGCGACATAGACGAATTGCGGCTGGTCGGTGCAGTCGCCGGCAGCGTAGATGTGCGGGGTGCTGGTGCGCATGCTCTGGTCGACCACGATGGCCCCCTGCTCGTTCACCTGCACGCCCACCACATCTAGCGCAAGCGTGCGCGTATTCGGCTGGCGGCCGGTCGCCACCAGCAGCTTGTCGGCGCGAATATCGCCTTGGGCGGTAGTGAGCAGGAATTCGCCGCCCCGATAGGCCACGTGGCTCGCCTGGGTATGTTCCAGTACCGCGATGCCCTCTGCACGAAAAGCCGCCGCTATCGCCTCGCCGATGGCCGGATCCTCGCGACGGAGCATCGTCCTGCGCGCCAGGAGCGTGACTTTGCTGCCCAGGCGGGCATAGGCTTGCGCCAGCTCTACGGCCACCACCGACGCGCCGATTACGGCCAGGCGCGCAGGAATGGTTTCGCTTGCCAGCGCTTCGGTGGAAGTCCAGTAGGGTGTGTCCTTGAGCCCGGGAATGGTGGGGATGGCCGCGCTCGCACCGCTGGCGATGATACAGCGGTCGAACGGCAGCGTGCGTTCCCCGCCGTCATGCAGCCGTACCATCAGGCTGTGGCAATCCTGGAAACGAGCTTCACCGCGCAGCACCGTGATGGCCGGGTTGCTCTGCAGTATGCTTTCGTACTTGGCATGGCGCAGCTCATCGACGCGTCCCTGTTGCTGCGCCAGCAACCGATCGCGCAGGATTTTGGGCGGCAAGGGAGGCATGCCGGCGTCGAAGGGACTTGTCCGGCGCAGATGGGCGATGTGGGCGGCACGAATCAGGATCTTGGAGGGAACGCAGCCGATGTTCACGCAAGTGCCGCCTAGGATGCCGTGCTCAATCAGTGTTACCCGCGCGCCGCGCTCGATCGCTTTGAGCGCCGCCGCCATTGCCGCCCCGCCGCTGCCGATGATGGCGATGTGCAGACCGCCATCACGGCCCGTTGCAATGGAGGCGCCGGTGAGCGAGGTGTTTGGATGATCGGGTGCAAGAGGGCCCGCAAGCCGGGCCGAATAACCGGCCTCGACCACCGCCGTGACCACCTGCTCGACCGTCACGCCAGCGTCGGCGATTACCTGGCCGAGGTGCTCCGAATAGGAAACCTTGGCCTCACGTACGCCCGGCAAGGTGCGCAGCGCCTGCTCGATATGGAGGGCGCATGCGGGGCAGGTCATGTCGCCGATTTCGAGGGTAAGTCGTCGCTGGTCGTTTGCGGGCATAATGACGGGTGTTTACTGCGAAGCCACGGAAGGATAGCCTGCGTCGGTGGTGGCCTTGATCAACGCCTTGACGTTGGTCTTGCCATTGTCGAAGGTGACCACGGCGTCTTTTTTCACTTCATCGACGTTGACTTTCTTCACGCCGGGAACGGCGTCGAGCGCCTTGCGCACGGTGATGGGGCAAACCCCGCAGGTCATGCCGGGTATGGACAGGGTGACGGTCTGCTCGGCTGCCCAAGCGGGGCTGATGGTTGCACAGGTGACAACGAGAGCGATCAGAAATTTTTTCATAAGGCAGTCCTTTCAATAAAAGAGGGGTGCAACATAGGGGAAGGATACGGCCACGATGATGAGTGCGGCCACAATCCAGAACAACAGTTTGTAAGCCAGGTTGACGTGTGGAATCGCGCAGACTTCGCCGGGCTTGCAGGCCGATGCCGGCCGGAACAGCCGGCGGTAGGCCAGAAACAGGGCGAGCGAGGCGGCGCCGATGAAGTATGGCCGGAAGGGTTCCAGCAGCGTCAGGTTGCTGATCCAGGCGCCGCTGATACCCAGCGACAGCAGGATGAGCGGTCCCAGGCAGCAGGTGGAGGCAAGGATGGCGGCCAGCCCCCCGGAGAGCAGAGCGCCGCGTGCGCTTTTCGGTGCCGGCATTATGTCTCCTTCCAAATCCGTGCGCGATCGGGTAAGTTTAAGTCCGTACCCAAGTACGGAGTCAATCGGAATGGAAAGCGATACTGAGAACCTTACTATCGGCACCTTTGCCAGGGCTGCCGGTGTCAATGTCGAGACCATACGGTTTTACCAGCGCAGGGGTCTGCTGCCCGAGCCGGAACGGCCCTTCGGCAGCATCCGCCGCTACGGTGGTGCGGACGTGGCGCGGGTGAAATTCGTGAAGTCCGCCCAGCGCCTGGGGTTCAGCCTGGACGAGATCGGAGAGCTGCTCCTGCTTGACGACGGCGCTAAGTGCAGCGAGGCGGAAAAACTCGCGTCGCAGCACCTGGCCGATGTTCAGGCCCGCCTGTCGGACCTCCGGCGGATGGAAAAGGTGTTGTCAAAACTGGTAGGCGAATGCAAGGTGCATCGCGGCCGCGCGTCCTGTCCTTTGATCGACGCGCTGCATGGCGGAGTGGAGATCTGAGTTCGCACCCTCGGAGCTTTTGCGAAGCCCCAACCGAAGCCGACGGTTAAATGGGGTATCGGAAGTCTGTCTATGCCGGCTTTCTGGCGCTGGGGGACTTGTCTCAGGTTGGCACAAGACCGGCGCAAAGCCGGTCAATAACCCTGCCGGGTTCACCGGTCGCGCGGTCAGTGGCCCTGGCCAGATCGTTGCGGCTGGCCGGGCGATAATGCGTTTTTCATGTGTTCACCCGGCGGCTCGCTTCGTTGTACAAGTCATTGCACAACTCTGTCGCCAAACCGTCAGCACGCCCTGCGTGTTTTTTTTCAGCCAATCGAATGGTGTCAGTTGAACTGAATGGCAGGGGTTGAACCATCGATTGCGCACACAATGTTGCCCCGGACCAATCGGCTGGATCCTGATGCCGGTAGCTGATGTGTGACCGTGTTCCGGTTGCTGATTAGGCAGGAAGCAGCGTAGCCGAATGGTGGCTGTGTTATCGGAAAATACCTGCATTGCCCGATTTCCGCACTTCGTACCTAAGGTAATACGGACCATACTTATAGATACGCCGCATGCAGAAACACTGTAAAATCAGGCGCAATGACCCTCACCGAGCTTCGCTACATCGTGGCCCTTGCCCGCGAACGCCATTTCGGGCGTGCCGCCGAGGCCTGCTTCGTCAGCCAGCCGACGCTGAGCGTGGCGATCAAGAAGCTCGAAGAAGAGCTCGGCGTGATTCTGTTCGAACGCAGCAAGACCGAGGTCGCGGTCACGCCGGTCGGTGAACGCATTGTCGAGCAGGCGCGACGCGTGCTCAGCGAGATCGAAGGTGTCAAGCGCATCGCCCAGCAGGCGCAGGATCCGCTCGCCGGACCACTGCGCATCGGTGCGATCTACACTATAGGTCCGTACCTGTTCCCGCGTCTGGTGCCGATCCTGCACAAAACTGCCCCGCGCATGCCGCTGGTCATTGAAGAGAACTACACGGCACGGTTGCGCGAACGCCTCGTGCAGGGGGATCTCGATGCCGTACTCGTGTGTCTGCCGTTCGAGGAACCGGGCGTGGTGACGATGGAGCTTTACGATGAACCATTCAGAGTGCTGGTGCCGGCGGACCACGCGTGGGCGAAGCGCAAGGTCATCGGAACCGAGGAGCTTGGCTCTGAAACGGTGCTGTTGCTCGGTGCGGGGCACTGCTTCCGCGACCAGGTGGTGGCCGCCTGCCCGAGTTGTGTCGGGCCGCCGGCGGCCGAGGGCGGCCTGCAAAAGGCAGTGGAAGGCAGCTCGCTCGAGACCATCCGCTACATGGTGGCTTCCGGCATGGGCATTACCGTGCTGCCGTGCACGGCAGCTGCCGGACCGGGCCAATACGCCTCGACGCTCACTGAGATTCGTGCCTTCGCGGACCCGCCGCGCCGGAGCGTGGCGCTTGCCTGGCGCGTGAGTTTTCCGCGTCCCCAGGCCATCGAGGCACTGCGCCAGGCGATCCGCGCCTGCGCGCTCGAATGTGTGACCTATCTGGGCAGACCTGCCGCCTGATTCCGCAACACACCGCCGCATTGCACCGATAGGTGTCCGCTATCGGCCCCATGGCGACATTCAATTAGAAGTCACCGCCGGCTTTTCCGTACTCTGAATCCCACGCCGCACGCCAAGGGATGATTCCTGGCACCGATCAGGATGGCCCCGGAAAGTCAGGGCCGTGTTTTCTTCCTGCCGCACGGCAAGGCAATTCCGTTCCACCTGACAAGGAGATGAAGCCATGGCAAAAGACAAAACTCGGTGTCCCGTCATGACCACTGCGGCCGGGGTGCCGGTGGGCGACAACCAGAACAGCCTCACCGCCGGGTCGCGTGGCCCGGTGCTGGCCGATTATCAGTTGATGGAGAAGATGGCGCACTTCAACCGCGAGCGCGTACCCGAGCGCGTGGTGCACGCCAAGGGCGCAGGCGCCTACGGCACATTCACGGTAACCGGCAACATTACCCAATACACTCGAGCCAGGTTGTTCGAAAGTATCGGCAAGGAAACGCCGGTGTTCGCCCGCTTCTCGACCGTAGCGGGCGAACTGGGTAGCGCCGACACGGCGCGCGACCCGCGCGGCTTTGCCGTCAAGTTTTACACCGAAGAAGGAAACTGGGACATGGTCGGCAATGACACCCCGGTCTTCTTTATCCGCGATCCGCTCAAGTTCTCGGATTTCATCCATTCCCAGAAGCGCCGGCCTGACACCGGCCTACGGGATGCCATCATGCAATGGGATTTCTGGTCACTGTCTCCTGAGTCGCTGCACCAGGTGACCTGGCTCTTCGGCGATCGGGGTATCCCCGCATCCTACCGCCACATGAACGGCTACTCGAGCCATACCTACTCGCTGTGGAACGGGCGCGGCGAGCGCTTCTGGGTGAAGTGGCACTTCAAGACCCTGCAGGGCATCGAATGCCTCACCCAGGCCGAGGCGACCCAGCTCGCCGGCAAGGACCCGGACTGTCACCGCCGCGATCTGCACGCCGCGATCGAAAAAGGCGATTTCCCGAAATGGCGCGTGATGGTGCAGGTGATGCCGGAGATGGACGCCGAGACCTATGCGATCCATCCGTTCGACCTCACCAAGGTCTGGCCGCACAAGGATTACCCGCTGATCGAGGTCGGTCTCCTGGAGCTCAATCGGAACCCCGAAAACCACTTCGCCGAGGTCGAGCAGGCGGCATTCGAGCCGGGCAATCTTCCGCCCGGCATGGGCGCCTCGCCGGACAAGGTACTGCAGGCGCGGCTGCTCTCCTACGCGGACGCACACCGTTACCGCATCGGGGTCAACTACGCACACCTGCCGGTGAACAGGCCGCACTGCCCGGTGCACCATTACCACCGCGATGGCCAGATGCGGTTCGACGGCAATTTCGGGGGGGCGCCCAACTACCAGCCGAACAGCTTCAGCGGGCCGGTCGAGGATCCCGGCGTGAAAGAGCCGCCGCTTCGAATCAGTGGCAACGCCGATCGCTTCGACCACTGGGCCGGCAACGAGGACTACTGGACCCAGCCCGGAAACCTGTTCCGGCTGATGACCGCCGCCGAACAGGCGCGCCTGATCGCCAGCCTGGTGGGCGCCATGCAGGGGGTTCCGCGCGAAATCCAGCTGCGTCAGGTCCGCCACTTCTACAAGGCGGACCCGGTTTACGGCGGGGGTGTGGCCAAGGGCCTTGGCCTTGACCTGAAGGAAGTGATGGCGGCCTGAGGGCGCGCGCAGCCCGTGCGGCTCATTGGCGATCGCTATCATGCCGATTGGCTCATTTCATTGGATCGTGCCCGCTTGATGCCCGATATTGGGCGCCTGTGCCGGATGGGCCGGCGCACCGAATAAATGGAGACCGAATCATGCAACTGAAAGGCAGCAAGACTGAAGAGAACCTGAAGTATGCTTTCTCCGGTGAATCACAGGCGAACCGACGTTACCTGTATTTCGCCGCCAAGGCTGACGTCGAGGGCTACAACGACCTGTCGGCAGTGTTCCGCTCGACAGCGGAAGGCGAGACCGGTCACGCCCACGGCCATCTGGAGTACCTGGAGCAGTGCGGCGATCCGGCCACGGGGCTACCGATGGGTTCGACCTCGGACAACCTCAAGGCGTCGATCTTCGGCGAAACCCACGAGTACACCGACATGTACCCGGGGATGGCGAAGGCCGCGCGCGAGGAAGGCTTCGAGGAAATCGCAGACTGGTTCGAGACCCTGGCGAAGGCCGAGCGCTCGCATGCCAACCGCTTTCAGAAGGCGCTGGACAGCCTTGGCAAGTAACTGTGTCAATCGCACGGGACCGGGAAACCGGTCCCGGTCCGTGAACCATCGAGGGCATGAACATGCAAACCCTGAGCCGTGAAAATCTGATGAGCCTCGAACAGTACGCTGTTGCGCGGCCGGCGTTTCGCGCCGAGGCGCTCGCCCGCAAGCGCGATCGCATGGTGCCGATCGGCCCGCACGCCACGCTCTACTTCGAGGACCGTTTGATCATACAGTACCAGGTGCAGGAGATGCTGCGCATCGAGCGGGTATTCGAATCCGAGGGCATTGAAGACGAACTCAGGGCCTACAACCCGCTCATTCCGGACGGATCGAACTGGAAAGCGACGTTCATGATCGAGTTCGGCGATATTGAGGAGCGGCGTGTGGCGCTGAAGCGTATGGTCGGGATCGAAGACCGCGTATGGGTTGAGGTTTCGGGAAACGGGCGTGTCTACGCCATCGCTGACGAAGACCTGGTACGCTGCACCGCGGACAAGACCTCCTCGGTGCACTTCCTGCGCTTCGAACTTGCACCGGCCATGGTTGCGGCGGTGAAGCAGGGTGCGGCGATCGCCATGGGTATCGAGCACAAGGCATACGCACACACGGTCGGGGTGGTCCCGGAGCGTGTCCGCCGCTCGCTGGCAGCCGATCTCGCCTGACTTCCGTGCCGGGCAGTGATGGGGATACTGCTGATTCTGCAGCCCGTCGGAATCGCGTCGGTACCGCGCGCGCTGCCGAGAACAGCGGCAGGATGACTGTCGCATGGCTTGCGAGAGCGGTCCGGCGCTGAGGGGGACTCCTTAAATAGGTTGCAGAATCCAGATCGTGACCGGTCAGGGCACCCGCATCCGCGGCCCCGCTATTTCATTCTGGAGGGCAGCTTGATGATTTCGCCATCGACGGCGAATATGCCGCGGCCCCGATGGTGGATGGTGCGGGGATCCTTCTGCGAGCGGTTGATCCATGCCTTGATCACCTCGACGATGAAGAGGTTGTATTGATTCACGAGCCTTGTGTCGGTCACCCTGCATTCCAGGTTGGCGTAGCATTCCTTGATCAAAGGTGCCCGAACGCGTTCGGCCGCGGAGGGTGTCAGGCCGAACTTCTGGAATTTATCGACCTTGCGCCCGGAAGTGTTGCCGCAGGCCACCACCTTTGCGGCCAGTTCCACCGTAGGGATGTTGATGACGCATTCTTTCGTTTTCTTCAGAATTTCGAACGTGTAGTCGCCATCGCTGACGACGCAGGCCAGGAGCGGTGGTTCGAAATCGATCATCATATGCCAGGACAGCGTCATGACGTTCGCCCGGGCGCCGCTTGCGGTCGTGACCATCACTACCGGGCCCGGCTCGATAAGGCGATAAACCTGGGACAGGGGCAGCGAACGTTTGGTCATGGCGCTATGGGGCTCGGCATCAATTCCAGGCAATAATATCCGGCGGTTTGCGTGATACGGGCGGTGTTTCGCCGGCAGGAACGCCTACGATGACCGGCGCCACGGCCGTCATGGCCGCGGGGATCTTCAGTTCGGCCTTCCACGACGGCGTGTTGAGTGCCGGGACCGAAGAGCCGATGACGCAGGTGCCCAGACTCTGTGCGCAGGCGGCCAGCATCAGGTTTTCGGCAGCCAGCCAGCAATCGGCGACGACAAAAGGGCCAGGGAATTTTCCGTACAGGACGAAGCGTGCCGGCACCGTGGAAAACATCGAAATCGGAATGGCTCAGCTGACGCGCGAGATGCGTTTCCTGTGCCGGCTGCGGTCCTTGCGCCTCGTGCTGCGCCGTCTCCTTGACGCTATCCGACAAGCGGTCCAGCAGATTCCTGTCCTGAATCACGGCAAAAGCCCAGGGCTCCTCGTGCAGGGCGGTGGGGGCGTGCACGGCGGCATCGAGCAGTGCCCGGATGGTGTCCGCATCGACCGGTTGTGACGCATAGTGGCGCACGGCGCGGCGGCGATAGATGGCGTCCATCACACTCATGGAGCTTTCGGACCTGACGGCTTTCGACGGCGTGATCATGAGTTTCTCCATGGAACGGTAATGCGGATAATGATCTCTGCGGCGGTTGTCCCCATGAAATCCGCCCTGTTCCTGCGCAAGTATTCTTATAACTCCGCCGCCGGCGTCCCGGCATTGATGGCAGTCAAAGCCGGAGGCGAAAAGGTTGCTCGTGCGGACGTGTTTTGGCGCGTGGAGACCGGGTTTCAGCGGAAACCCGACGTTCGGCGGTCTTTGCGCGGTTGCGGACCTGCATGCGCGCGCAAACGCGTATACTCCCTGGGAGGCTGAAAGCGCATGTCGGGGAAACTCATGGGAACGCGGGCTTTTCTGGGCTTGTTCATGCTGGCGACCGGCGCTTTGTTGGCCGGATGCGCGACCTTGCCGGCACCGGTTCCGGCAGCCGGTTACCCAACCGCCGGGCCACTTGTGCGGATCAAGCGGACCAATCATCCGGTCGTGGTGATGGCCCTGAGTGGCGGTATCGCACACGGTTTTGCCCACATTGGTGTGCTTGAGGTGCTTGACGAGAATGGGATCCGGCCCGACGGCATCGTAGGAACCAGCGCCGGCAGCGTGGTCGGCGCGCTGTACGCCGGCGGCCTGCGCGGTGAAGCGCTGGTCAATGCCGGGCTCGAACTGCGGCGCAATCAGGTCATTGAATTCACATTTCCCAACAGCGGGTTCATCGACGGCCAGCGGCTCCAGGACTACATCGACCGGCGTCTGGACAATCGGCCCATCCAGCGGCTCCGCCTGCCATTTGTGGCGGTGGCGACTGACCTGCGCACCGGCCGGCTCGTTGCCTTCAACCGCGGCGATACCGGCATGGCGGTGCGCGCCTCGAGCAGTGTTCCGGGCGTGTTTCAGCCGCTTACGATCGACGGGCACGAGTACGTCGATGGCGGGCTCGTGAGCCCGGTGCCGGTACGCGTGGCGCGCGCACTGGGCGCCGACATCGTCATCGCGGTCGACGTAACGCGTCAGCCGGCCGCGGCCAAGCGGTTGGGGGACACCGCTTCGCTTGTTACCCAGTCGATTGTCGTCATGGAGCACGCCCTAGCGAAGAATGAACTTGCCGGGGCCGACATCGTGATCCGTCCCGATCTGCGCAATGTGCCCAGCACCGATTTCGATCTGCGCGCCGAGGCGATCGAGGCTGGTGAGCGGGCGGCGCTCGCAGCGCTTCCGAAGATCCGTGCGCTGATCGCGAAAAAGCAACGCGAGCTGTTTGGCCGCGCCGCGAAACAGCCAGGCGTGCGCGGTTCCCGTCGCTGACAGTGGCGTGTCGGGTCAGGACCGGGCGAGTGGTCCGCAGTGCGTGCATGGGTGTGCCTTCCTGTCTTCCTTAAATATACCTATTTGGAGTGCGATGTCTCCGGCCCCGGCGCAATCGGAAAGGTCCGCTGTCGGGCAGGGCGCAGCGATGGACCCAGAATGTAGATGGGGCAGCGGGATCCCGATGTGCTTTCGGGGCAATAATGCCCAGGGAATGGCCAATATATGATATATAAAGGCCGTAAAAAGGATCGTAAATTGAAAATTATTAGTTTAATATACTTATATTAATACTTTAAATGAAATTATTGATTGGCGAAGCGCTACTATTATAATAGATTAATTATGGGTTATTGAATGGATAATTTAGATTTAACGTACTAATCTAGGACTGTTATGGATATTTATTCACTTTCAGATAAGGGAATCCAGGCAGAGCTAGGTGCCCGCCTCAGGGCGCTTCGCCTGAGGCGGAATGTCACCCAGAGCGCACTGGCAGAGTCGACGACTCTGTCGCTCAATGCCATCAAGTCTCTCGAATCCGGAAAAGGGAAGCTGTCCACCCTGATCGCCGTATTGCGGGAGCTGGGCGCCCTGGAGCAGCTGGACAACTTCATCCCCGAGCCTTCGATCAGCCCGGTTCAGCTGGCCAGGATGCAAGGCAGGCATCGTGAACGGGCGTCGCGCAAGCGGCCCAAGGACGAATCCCGGGGCCAGGCGGAATGGTGAACAGGCTCGATACGGCGCTGGTGCGGTTGTGGGGTGATGTTGTCGGAGCCGTCTCATGGCTGGACGACCGGGGCTACGGCGTTTTCGAGTACGACCGGACCTTTCTGAGCAAGGGAATCGATGTTTCGCCCATCCATATGGGCCTGGACGACGCCCGGAACGGGGACGGGATCTTCTCGTTTCCGTCCCTGAACCGGCACACGTTTCTCGGCTTGCCGGGCCTGCTCGCCGACGCCCTGCCCGACAAGTTCGGTAACAGCATTATCGATGCCTGGCTGGCGCGCCAGGGGCGCGACAGCGCCGGCTTCAGTCCCGTAGAGCGACTGTGCTACACGGGCAAGCGCGCAATGGGCGCGCTCGAGTTCTCTCCCGCGATCATCGGCAAATACGACAAATCGGTGCCGGTGGAGGTGTCCGCGCTGGTCGACCTGGCGCAGGAGATTATGCGCGAGCGCAAGTCGCTGAGCGGTAATCTGGGCGGTTCGGAAAAAGAGAACGCCGACGCCATCATGGATATCCTGCGTGTGGGCACGTCAGCGGGTGGCGCACGGCCCAAGGCGGTTATCGCCATGGATGACAAGGGAAACGTCGTGTCCGGACAGGCCAGGGTGCCAAAGGGATACGACTACTGGATTCTCAAATTCGACGGTGTTTCCGACCTGGAGCTGGGTGAACCGGGAGGATATGGCCGAATCGAATACGCCTATTATCTCATGGCAAAGGCCGCCGGCATCGACATGACCGAATGCCGCCTGCTGGAAGAAAACGGGCGTGCCCACTTCATGACGAAACGCTTCGATCGTGTCGATGGCGAAAAGCTGCATCTGCAGTCGCTATGCGGCATTGCGCATTACGATTTCAACATGGCAGGCGCATACAGCTACGAGCAGGCATTCTCCGTGATGCGGCGGCTTCGCCTGAGCAGGGCCGACGCCGTTCAGCAATTCCGCAGAGCGGTGTTCAATATCGTCGCCCGCGATCTCGATGATCACACCAAGAATATCTCGTTCCTGATGGCGCCGGACGGGAAATGGAAACTGTCACCCGCCTACGATGTCATCTATTCGCACAATCCCGCCGGCAGGTGGACCAACCAGCACCAGATGAGCCTGAACGGCAAACGCGATCATCTTACGAAGGAAGATCTGGTTGCCACAGCTGAATCGATAAGCCTGCCGAAACCCGAAGGGGTCATTGGCGAAGTGGTCGATGCGGTTGCCAGATGGCCGGAATTCGCCAAGCTGGCGGGAGTCGGCGCCGGTACGATCAGGGAAATATCGGACAACCACCGGTTGAAGCTCAACTGAGGCCGCCCACGCGCGGATCCCGGTGAAGCGGCCGCCCCCACCGAAGGAAGCGCGATCGGAATGATTCCGCGTCACCCCAGGCGGCATGCCCAGGGCGGGGCATCCGCCCGTGCCGTGCTACGGGTGCACCTGCCCCTTATCGCTCACGTTGAACAGCCGCTCGATGATGGTCTCGCGATCCAGGTCCTCGCCATTCAAGGCCATCGCCAGGATTTCGCCGCCCATCACCTGAGGGGCGATGATCATGTCAGGCCGCACACTGCGCACGCGTGCCATGTTCTTTCCGTGGTTGACAGCCGCAACCGTGCGCGGATTGCCGCCCGCTTCCTTCACCGCCAGCACCGTGAAGGCATTCTCGGAATCATCATCACGCAGTGCCAGCACCGCGATCGCGGTGCTGGCACCGGCCTGGTGGAGCGTCTCGACATCGCTGCCCTCGCCAATCACCACGTCGGCATCGGCGAAATCGCCAGCCGCCGGCGGCTGTGCCGTGATCACAGTCACCGGCAGCTGGCGTGCCTTGAGTTCCCGGTAAGTGTTGCGCGCCAGCGGGGTGTTGCCCACGATGACATAGTGGTTCTTGCGTGACATCAGCTTTTTCCCCCCTTCCAGCAGTTCCTGCATGCGCCCGTTCACTGCCGGGACGATGATTGCCGAAACCGATGTGGCGAAAACGGTGATGCCCAGAATGATCACCGATACCGTGAAAAGGCGCGCATCGACACTGGCCGGCACGATGTCCCCGAAACCGACGGTCGACATGGTCTCCACGGCGAAGTATAGCGCCGTCGGCAGGTTTCTGATGGGCGGCGCGAACCCGCTGCCGAGGGTGTAGGCACCTAATATCGCGTAGCCAAGCAGCATCAGCACACTGAAGGCGGCGAACAGCGTGCCTGCGGCGAGACTCGAACGGCCGAAGCTGCGATAGGACAGTAGCAATGCGAGCAACGTCGCACCATTGAAAGCGATGAGCGTCCAGGAACGATGGGCGGGCGCATGCCATTCCATGGCCAGGGCGGCGGCGGCAATGAGGAGGGTGGTCACCCAGGCGAGCCGCGAGCGCAGGAGCAGGCCCGCCGTCATGGCGAGCATCACCAGACCGGCGATGCCCTGTGGCAGATTGTGGAGCACGTTGATGTTGAACAGCAGCGACCGCAGACCCTGCCGGCCGCCGGCGCTGCGCAGCCGCAACACATGTCCGGCAGCCGGCAGCAGATTCGCCAGTCCCAGCACACCGACCGCCAGCGCCAGGGGTACCTGCGGAAACCACAGGTCCCAGCGGGTTTTGTGGCGCCAGAGATCGAAAAGGCGGTGCGCTCGCTGACGCGGACGCAAGCGGAACAAGTCGGTGGGCAGCATCGGCAAAGCTTGCAGCTCCAGATGGTCGGAAGACGGCCGCCGCGTGATCCTTACCCGGGCCACGCCGGCCGTCAAGCTCTTTTCGGGATTTCGAACTCCGTGGAGCTGTTTGACAGCCCGGATCCGTGCTGCGCGCGGCGCGATGGCCGCCCGCAAAATCCGGCGCGCGCAGCCACGCAGCAATCCGGCTGCGATCTGTGTCAGCCCCGATGTGGCCGCCCCGTGGAGCCGGGCGTGCGGATGCGGAGTGTGCCCGCAACGCCTGCCCATGTCTGGGGTGTTCAACCAGCGCCATGGTGCGTCCGCGTTTCGGGGTGGTGAGGGCGGCAGCAGCGATTGTAATGCGCGCACCATCGGCTAAGATGATGAGCATGATGGTCGCGCGGCGGGCTTTGGTTGCGCCCGGTGACGCAGCAGCGGACATCGGTATCCAATGCGGCGCCGGTATCGGGCGGCAGACCAAGAATAATCAGAGAGGCGGAAGGGCATGACGGAGGTCATCCTCGCACTGTTCGGCTTGTGCGCCGTTTCCGCTGTCCCGCCCGGTCGTCACGGTCGTCCGGCGGTGACGAAGACCGACCGTCTGCCACCGCCGGCGTTTGTCGGACCGGCGCACGATCGGCAAACCGTCGCGGCGTTCCTGGCTGCTGCCGGTACGAGTCTGGCCGTCTCCGCGTGAACGTAGATACCCACCCTGCGACCGCAACCTGGCGGCGCGGTCATCGACCGGAACTGCCGGGGCGAGGGCCCGCAAGGCGCCGGCGGAGCCTTTTCGTGACAGGACGACCGATGATTACCGGGCGCGACTTCCGGCGATCGGAATGCTTGCGCCTTAAGGCCTGCAGATTCGCTGAAGGGCAGACCGACGGACCGGTCGCGGACCGGGGGTGGCACGGAGCCTGCCGGCGACGCGGTCACCCCGGAGCAGGGGTCCGGCTGGCCTTCTTCGGGAACGCGGCGCACGCATTGCACGCAGCGCTGACGGCGATCCGGCATGCCGGTCGGCATGGGAATCCCGGTCGGAAAACGTCTGTCGGACGAGGATCCTGTCAATGAACGAACCCCCAGAAAGTGCAGCACCGCCGCTCGCGGGCCTAAGCAGCGCGGAAGCGCAGCGGCGCCTCGAGCAGTTCGGCCCGAACGCAGTCGCCGAAGAGCGGCGCAGCCCGCTGTTGGCGCTGCTCAAGAAATTCTGGGATCCGGTGCCGTGGATGCTGGAGGCTGCCGTCGTCCTCGAGGTCATCCTCGGGAAGAAGGACGAAGCGATCATCATTGGCGCTCTGCTGCTGGTCAACGCGATCCTCAGCTTTCTGCAGGAGAGCAGGGCCAACCAGGCGCTCGCACTGCTCAAGAGCCGGCTCGCGGTGCGTGCCCGGGTGCGGCGCGATGGACGCTGGCAGCAGGTGGCTGCGGAGGCGCTGGTTCCGGGTGATGTGATCCATCTGCGTATGGGCGATCTCTCCCCGGCGGACGTGCGCCTTGCCGAGGGACAGGTGTTGCTCGACCAGTCCGCGCTCACCGGCGAATCGCTGCCGGTCGAGGCCGCGGCCGGTGCCCAGTCCTATGCCGGAGCGGTGGTCAAGCGCGGGGAGGCAACGGGCGAAGTCACCGCCACCGGGGAGAACACCTATTTCGGCAAGACCGCCGAGCTGGTCCGCACCGCCAAGACCGTGAGCCACCTGCAGACGATCATTTTCACCATCGTCAAATACCTGGTTGCCGTCGACGCGGCCCTGGTTACGGCGCTGCTGGTCTATGCGCTCGCTACCGGGCTTGCGCTCGGCGACGTTATCCCTTTCGTGCTCATCCTGCTGGTGGCTTCGGTTCCGGCGGCGCTGCCGGCGACCTTTACGCTCGCTACCGCACTGGGTGCGCGCGAACTGGCGCGCAGCGGTGTGCTCGTCACGCGCCTGTCCGCGATCGAGGAAGCGGCGGCCATGGACGTTCTGGCGAGCGACAAGACCGGAACCATTACCGAGAACCGGCTGGCTCTCGCCGGCCTGCAGCCGATTGCGCCGCATTCCGAGGCCGAGCTGCTGCGCGCCGCCGCACTTGCCTGCGATGAGGCCACCCAGGACCCCATCGATCTTGCCATCCTCGAGGCGGCACGCGCGCAATCGGTGCTTGCCGACCCGCCGCAGCGGTTGCAGTTCATTCCCTTCGATCCCGCGACCAAGCGCTCGGAGGGCGTGTTCCAGGACGCCGGCAGGAACCTGCGTGTCGTCAAGGGTGCGGTGCGCGCCGTCTGCTCGCTCTGTGCGCACGCGCCGGATCTCGACGCTGACGTGGACCGGATGGCGGCCAAGGGTTACCGCATCCTGGCTGTGGCGGCGGGACCGGACGGCAACCTGGACATGCTGGGTCTGCTGGCGCTGCAGGATCCGCCGCGGGCCGACTCCAAGAGCCTGATCGACAACCTGCGCGGGCTCGGTGTGCGTGTCGTGATGGTGACCGGCGATGATCTGGCCACCGCCCGGGCGGTGGCCGCCGAGGTCGGTCTCGGCGATCGCGCCTGCCCGCCCGAAGTCCTGCATGGCGAGGGCAACGCGAACCTGATGGATTGCGACGTTTTCGCGCGGGTGTTTCCGGAGGACAAGTTCCACCTTGTGCAGGCCCTGCAGCGCGGCGGTCATGTGGTCGGGATGACTGGCGATGGCGTCAATGACGCGCCGGCGCTGAAGCAGGCGGAGGTGGGCATCGCCGTCGCCAACGCGACCGATGTTGCCAAGGCATCAGCCAGCCTGGTCCTCACCAATCCGGGGCTGAGCGATGCGCTGGCGGCGGTGGAAACCAGCCGGCGCATCTACCAGCGCATGCTCACCTATACGCTCAACAAGATCATCAAGACCATCGAGATCGCCGTGTTCCTGAGCGTGGGCGTCATGCTCACCGGAACCTTCATCATCACGCCGCTGCTGATCGTGCTGCTGCTGTTTACCAATGACTTCGTGACCATGTCGATCGCCACCGACCAGGTCTCGTTCTCGCGCCAGCCGGACCGCTGGAATATCCGCACGCTGGTGCTGACCGGCGGGATCATGGCGAGCCTGATCCTGATCCTGTCGTTTTCGGTTTTCTTCATGGCGCGCGCATGGCTGCACCTGTCCCTGCCGCAGCTGCAGACCCTGATATTCATCATGCTGGTGTTTTCCGGGCAGGGCACGGTGTACCTGGTGCGCGAGCGGCGCCATTTCTGGCGTTCGCGCCCCGGCCACTGGCTATTGCTCAGTTCCGTCGCGGACATCGTGATCGTCAGCCTCATGGCGAGCCGCGGCATCCTGATGGCGGCGATCGCCCCCGGCCTGATTCTGGGACTCCTGGCCCTGGTCATGGCCTATCTGGTGGCCGCCGATTACCTCAAGATCCGGGTTTTCCGGGCGCTCGACTGGCGCTGACCGGGTATTCGCCACCACCGCGGGATCACTGCGGCCGTGCCGGATGCCGATCGCCCAGCCGGACGTGCACGCCCTGGCCGCAACCCTGCGGCCGTCAAAAAACTTGTGGGCGCATCAGCTGGCGTGCGCTGCGCCAGCTTTGAAGTACCGTACCTTCCTGGATACGTTGCCTGTCTCCGTCAGAACCGGCGCGCCGCAGCGGGTGTGATCGCACACAGCATGCGCGAAGGATCGGACCGGGATGTATTTGTCAAGGGGGGGTCCCCCACGAAATCCGCAGTTTCATTGATCTAGATCAATGAGTGCAGCACCTCACCTGGGGTTAACTGCCGCGCTGACCGTTTAGGGATGTTATAACTCTTAGGGATGTTACAAATC
This sequence comes from Pseudomonadota bacterium, assembly GCA_021790335.1. Classification (GTDB taxonomy): domain Bacteria; phylum Pseudomonadota; class Gammaproteobacteria; order Acidiferrobacterales; family UBA6901; genus JAJYCY01. Next base: position 17,266 of record JAJYEE010000028.1, read on the forward strand.
TAAGTTGGCGTAACCAGTCTCATAAAGATTGACCTTGAGTGTTGTATTTAGTTCAAGTAGAAAGAATGAACGGCAATTCCTTCAAGTAGAAAGAAATGAACGGCAATTCCTGTACGCGGTGCGATCCGCGTCGTCAGACCACCAACCGTAGCGACACCCAGCGGCACCGCACGCCCCAGGGCGTGCCTGAGCCGGCGCTGGCCGCAGATGTGCGCCAGCGTCGCCTGCCGCCGTCCGGAGCAGCGCTTGGCGGTCAACCGGGCACTGCGGGAACAGCCACGAACGCGAACTTCACCTTTGGGGGTATTCGGCATGTCGGCTAGGAAAGTTTTGGCGCTGTTGTCGGGGCTGGGGTTAGCGGCGCTGGTCGCCCCCGATGCGGCCTACGCCAGGTATCCCTGGGAGTTTCCGACGCCGGTCACACCTGTTGCAAAGGAAACGCTCTGGGTCCACAACATTTTTCTGACATTCATTTCGATCGTCTTTGTCGTGGTGCTGAGCATCATGCTCTATTCGCTGTTCTTTCACAGGAAGAGCCGCGGTGCCAAGGCGGCGTCGTTCACGGGGCCCCGCACCAAGCTCCAGTTTGTTCTGTCCGCCATCCCGTTCCTGATCCTTGCGTTTGTCGACTATGTCGTCATGGGCATTCCGGCCTATCACGCCGTGCTCGCCATGGCCAACACGCGCGCCGGTTCCCAGATGGTCGTCAAGGTCACCGGGATGCAGTGGAAGTGGCAGTACGAGTACCCGGGCCTGCATATCAAATATCTGAGCACCATCACCACGCCCCAGGCCCAGATCCATGACCAGGCGCCGAAGAACAAGCACTTCTTGAGGCAGGTGAACCATCCGCTGGTGCTGCCGGTGAACGAGAAGATACGTGTCATCCTGGCGTCCAAGGACGTCATCCACTCCTGGTGGGTGCCGGCGTTCGGGGTGAAAGAAGACTCCATTCCCGGATTCCTGCGCGAGACCTGGGTGAAGATCGACAAGCCCGGCGTCTACCGCGGGCAGTGCGCCGAGCTGTGCGGCGTCGGTCACGCCTTCATGCCGGTGGTCGTGGATGCGGTATCTGATGACCAGTTCAAGCAGTGGGTCACCAAGGAGCAGGCGCGGGAGCAGGCGGCCAGGGCGCAGCAGGCCGCAGCCACCGCCGTGACCTACACCGAGGCGCAGCTCGTCACGCAGGGTCAGAAAGTCTTCACCGCCAACTGTGCTGCCTGCCATCAGGCGAGCGGCATGGGCATTCCGGGAACCTTTCCGCCGATTGCGGCGGGCCATGCGTTCTCGGCGGCGCCGAACATGATCGCGCAGCTTCGCAAACGCGGCTTCATCACGCCCGGTGGCAAGATCGTCGAGGGGCCGGTCGCCAACCACATCAACATCGTGCTGCAGGGGATTGCCGGCACGCCGATGCCGCCGTTCGCCGCCTCGCTCAGCAATGTCGATATCGCATCGGTGATCACTTTCGAGCGTAATAGCTTCGGCAACCATACCGGCGATGTCGTCCAGCCGGCGCAGGTGCAGGCGGCACGGGCCGCAAACCAGAAACCCTAGAAATCCTGTTCGCGGAGACCAGACATGAACGCAGCTCATGCTCACGAGGCACACCACGATGAACTCCCGCGCGGGATCACGCGCTGGCTGTTCACGACCAACCACAAGGACATCGGCCGCCTGTACATCGGCTTTTCGGTGATCATGTTTCTGGTAGGCGGCATACTTGCGATGCTGATCCGCACCGAACTGCTGCGGCCGACGCTGCTGTTCCCGCCGGAGATCTACAACCAGATCATCACCGTGCATGGCCTGGTGATGGTGTTCGCGGCGGTGATGCCGGCCACCACCGGCCTCGCCAACTACCTCATTCCCATGATGATCGGTGCCCCGGACATGGCGCTGCCGCGGCTCAACAACTGGGGGTTCTGGCTGCTGCCGCCGGCCGCGGTGCTTCTGGTGATGCCGTTTTTCCTGATGCTCTTCGGCATCGGCAACGGAGCGATCGACACCGGCTGGACCATGTATGCGCCGCTGTCGGTGCAGGGCGGGATCGGGGTCGATTTCGCGATCTTCGCGATCTACCTGATGGGTGCGTCGTCCCTGCTGTCGTCGATCAACGTCATCGTGACGATCTTCAACATGCGCGCTCCCGGCATGACGATGATGAAACTGCCGATATTCGTGTGGAGCTGGCTGATTACGGCGTTCCTGCTTATCGCGGTGTTTCCGCCGCTGGTTGCCGGCGTGACCATGCTGTTCGCCGACCGGCATTTCGGAACCCATTTCTTCAATGCAGCCGGCGGCGGTGACCCGGTGCTCTGGGAACACCTGTTCTGGTTCTTCGGCCATCCGGAAGTGTACATCCTGCTGCTTCCGACGGCCGGCATCCTGCCGCACATCCTGTCGACCTTTGCGCGCAAGCCGATCTACGGCTACAAGGCCCAGGTGTACTCCTTCTGGGCGATCGGGGCGCTGTCGGTGGTCGTCTGGGCGCACCACATGTTCACCTCGGGCATGCCGGTGCCGGCGCAGCTGTACTTCATGTATGCCACCATGGCGATCTCGATTCCTGTCGCGGTGCTGTTCTACTGCTGGTTTGCGACCATCTGGCAGGGGTCCATGACCTTCGAGACCCCGATGCTGTTCGCGCTGGGCTACATCGTGCTGTTCGGCGTCGGCGGCTTGACCGGTCTGGTGCTGTCCGACGCGGTGGCCGACCAGCAGTACCATAACAGCTACTTCCTGGTCGCCCACTTCCATTACGCCCTGTTCGGGGGTCCGGTGATGGGCATCATCGCTGCAACGTACTTTTACCTGCCGAAGATCACCGGGCGGATGTACAGCGAGACGCTCGGAAAATGGCATTTCTGGCAGACCCTGGTGGGCTTCAACCTGACCTTCATACCGCAGTTCTTTCTCGGGATTGCCGGAATGCCGCGGCGCATTCCGGATTACGCGCTGCAGTTTGCACACCTGAACATGCTCTCGAGCATCGGCGCCTATATTCTCGGGTCTGCCCAGCTGCTGCTGGTCTATAACCTGATCCAGGTGATGCGCGGCGTCGGCAAGAAAGCCACCACCCAGGTCTGGGAAGGCGCACAGGGTCTGGAATTCACGCTGTCTTCGCCGCCTCCCTATCATAGCTTCGATACCCAGCCGGTGATCCAGTAATGGCGCTGCAGCAGGAAGCCGGCGGCACGTCTCCCGCAGGGGCGGGCCGCAATCGCCGCCTCACGATCATCCTGGTGATCGTGGTGCTCGGATTCTTCGGGTTCGGCTTTGCGCTGGTGCCGCTGTACAACACCTTCTGCAAGCTGACCGGGCTGAACGGCAAGACCGGCGGCCCGGTCAAGGCCAGCGCGGTTGCCGGCATGAAGGTGGACGGCGCGCGCGAGATCAAAGTGGGCTTCACCAGCGCGGTGATGCCCGGCCTGAACTGGAAGTTCAAGCCGCTGCATCCGGACATGGTGGTGCATCCCGGTGCGATCACCACCACCGGCTACGTCGTCAGCAACCCGTCGGATCATGCCGAAACCGGGCAGGCGATCATGAGCATCGTGCCTGGGCGGGCGGCGCGCTATTTCAAGAAGATCGAATGCTTCTGCTTCCACCAGGAGACGATCAAGGCCGGCGGGCTCCGGAAGATGAAGCTGGTCTTTTTCATCAGCCCGAAAGTTCCGAAGGATGTGCGGAGCATCATCGTGTCATACAGCTTTTTCCCCGTGAAGAAGCGCAGCTAACGGTATTTCCTTTCGAAGGAGACTGAGATGCCAGCAGTAACGCAGAGCAGGGGTCATTACTACGTCCCGCAGCCGTCGCCCTACCCGATCATGCTGTCCGGGGCGATTTTTCTGATCGCGATGGGGGCGGTCCTGGAGGTCAATGCCCTGAAGGCCGGACCGTGGTCGCTGTTGCTGGGCGGATTGCTGTTTGTCTACGTGCTGTTCCACTGGTTCGGGAAGGTGGTCGGGGAAAGCGAGGGTGGCCGCTACCACACCTGGGAGGACCGCTCCTTCCGCATGGGCATGGTCTGGTTCATCCTGTCGGAGGTCGCCTTCTTCGGAGGGCTGTTCGGCGTGCTGTTCTACGAGCGCAACATTTCGGTGGTATCGCTCGCATCCCTGAGCCGGACGTTTACGCCGTATCCGGGGTTCACCGCCGCCTGGCCATCCGCCGGTCCGCTTGGCAAGCCGTTTTCTGCGGTCGCACCCTGGGGCATCCCGGCCCTCAACACGCTGATCCTGCTCAGCTCGGGCATCACCGTCACCTGGGCGCACTGGGGCCTGAAGACAGGCAGGCGCGGTGCTGCCATCGCCGGCCTGGCCTTCACCGTCGCGCTGGGTCTGGTGTTTCTCGGCTTTCAGGCGCACGAGTTCTACGAGGCCTATACCAAGCTCGGCCTGACGCTCGCAAGCGGCGTATATGGCGCGACTTTCTTCCTGCTGACCGGCTTTCACGGTCTGCACGTGACGATCGGCGTGATCATGCTGAGCGTGATCCTGGCGCGCTGCATCAAGGGCCATTTCAAGCCGGACCAGCATTTCGCGTTCGAAGCGGTCAGCTGGTACTGGCACTTTGTCGACGTGGTCTGGCTGCTGCTGTTCGTATTCGTCTACTGGCTGTAACCGGGCGGGCCGCTAACCGATACCTGCCAGATTACCGGATCGATATGACGACACTCACGGCAACGCTGCGACGCCAGGCCACCGACGGACTGCGCGGGTTCTACCTGCTGTGCAAGCCGCGCGTGACCGCGCTGATCGTGTTCACGGCGGCGATTGGCGCACTGCTGGCGCGCCCCGGACTGCCGCCGCTGGCCGTGCTGCTGCCGGCACTCGCCGGCATCGCGCTCATGTCGGGTTCCGCTGCGGCGTTCAACTGCCTCATCGAGCGGCGCATCGATATCGTCATGGCGCGCACCTGTCTGCGGCCGCTGCCGTCCGGGCAGGTCGGTGCCCGCCAGGCGCTGGTTTTTGCCTCGGCGATCGGGGCGATCGGGCTGCTGATCCTGTACGTGCTGGTCAATCCGCTCACCATGTGGCTGACGCTGCTGGCATTCGTGGGCTACGCCGTGATCTACACCGCGTTTCTCAAGAACGCCACGCCCATGAATATCGTCATTGGCGGCGTGGCCGGGGCCATGCCGCCGATCCTGGGCTGGGCAGCCGTGACCGGACATGTGGCGCGCGAGCCGCTCGTGCTTTTTGCCATCATCTTCTCCTGGACACCTCCGCATTTCTGGTCGCTCGCGCTTTATCGCCGCGACGAATACGCCGCCGCCGGATTTCCGATGCTTCCGGTCACGCACGGGGAGCGGTTCACGCGGCTGCACATCCTGCTCTATACCCTGATCCTGATCGCGACCTCGCTCCTGCCCTACGCGCTGGGGATGAGCGGTCTGCTGTATCTGGCGGTTGCCCTGATGCTCGGTGCGGGATTCCTGCGTTACGCAGTACAGCTCTACCTGCGTTACAGCGATGCACTGGCGCAGCGTACGTTCGTCTATTCCATCGTCTATCTGTCGGTGCTGTTCGCGGCGCTGCTGGTCGATCACTACCTGTTGCCGGGGGCCGGGACGCTGGCTGGCTGACAGGCACCGTACCGGCCCGCCTTCTGCCGGACAAACGGCGTGTCCGCGCACGCCGCAGATGTGCGGCCCGCTGCACGCCGCAACCTCCCCTCTGCGCTTCTCCCGGGCACGGCCGGACGGATATCCCGCGGGGATATTGCCTTTGGCGGCCTGCTGGTGCCATCGTGTCTGCCGGGCGCGATGCCGCAAATCCAGGATCGGCGGCGAGCGCGAGGACTGTGGTCGGAGGTGCCGGCGGTGAAGAGGGGAGAACACGGCCCATGGGATGCGCCGGCAGACCGCGCGGGGTCGGTGCCGGGTCGCGGGGCGTGCAGCAACCCGCAAGCGCGCTTCGATTCTCTGCGCCACAGCGCCGAGGACGACGGCTGGACCAGCGCGGACGCCGGCGCCGCCGAGCTGCATACCGTGGTCTCGCCGGAGCGGGCGCGCAGCATCATCACGCGCAACCGTTCCCCGGATCTGTCGTTTGCGCAGTCCATCAACCCCTATCGGGGCTGCGAGCACGGCTGCATCTATTGTTATGCCCGTGCGACCCACGCCTATCTCGGCTTTTCTGCGGGGCTGGACTTCGAAAGCCGTCTGGTGGCCAAGGAAAACGCCGTTCACGTCCTGCGCGAGGAATTGTCGCGCCCCGGATACCGCTGCGCGGTGATCGCGCTCGGTACCAACACCGATCCCTACCAGCCTGTCGAGCGCCGCTGGCGCATTACCCGCGAACTGCTCGAACTGCTGGAAGAGTGCGGCCATCCATGCATGATCGTGACGAAGTCGGCGCTCGTCGAGCGGGATCTGGATCTGCTCGTGCGCATGGCGGCCAGACGCCTGGTGAAGGTGTTCGTGTCAGTCACCACCCTCGACCGCGTCCTCGCGCGCCGCATGGAACCGCGCGCCGCCGCGCCGCAGCGCCGTCTTGCGGCGCTCGCCACGCTGGCCGCGGCCGGGGTCCCGACCGGGGTGCTGGTCGCGCCGCTCATTCCGGCGCTGAACGACGCCGAGCTCGAGCGCATTCTCGAGGCGGCGCATGAAGCCGGCTGCCGTGAGGCGGGCTACGGGCTGCTGCGCCTGCCGCACGAGGTGCGCGATCTGTTCGAGGAATGGCTGCTTTGCCATTATCCGCTGAAAGCGGCCCATGTGCTGAGCCTGTTGCGCCAGGCGCGCGGTGGCCGGGATGACGACGATGCCCGCTTCGGATTGCGCATGCGCGGGGAGGGAGTGCTGGCAGCCCTGATCGAACACCGCTTCGACGGCGCCTGCCGTCGCCTGGGGCTCGAACGGCGCGATGCGGACCTTGATACCGGCAGCTTCCGGCCGCCGGGTGCCGGCGGCCAGTTGCCGCTGTGGTAGCGCGCGTGTGACGGCAGGCTGTCTGCCTACTTTGCGTGACGTTTCGATTCCAGCAGTACGTGGATGATGGGGGTCAGGATGATCTCCATGGCGAAACCCATCTTGCCGCCCGGCACGACGATCGTGTTGGGGCGCGACATGAACGATCCGTCGATCATCTGCAGCAGGTACGGGAAGTTCTGCTTGCGCGCTTCGCGGAAGCGGATGACGATCAGGCTTTCCGTCGGCGTGGGGATATCGCGCGCGATGAAGGGGTTGGACGTGTCCACCAGTGGCACGCGCTGGAAATTGATGTGGGTGCGCGAGAACTGCGGCGTGATGTAATGGACGTAGTCGTGCATGCGGCGCAGTATCGTGTCGGTCACCGCCTCGGCGGTGTAGCCGCGCTGCGCGGTATCGCGGTGGATTTTCTGGATCCATTCGAGGTTGACGATCGGAACCACCCCGATCAGCAGGTCGACCCATTTGGCGACGTCCACATTTCCGTTGGCCACACCGCCGTGCAGGCCCTCGTAGAACAGCAGGTCGGAGCCCGGCTCCATGGGTTTCCACGGTGTGAAAGTCCCCGGCTCCTGGTTGTAGGGGGCGGCCTCGTTCTGATCGTGCAGATACAGGCGGGTCTGGCCGATCCCGGTTTCCCCGTATTCCCGGAACAGCTTTTCGAGCTTGTCGAAAAGGTTGGAGTCCGGTCCGAAATGGCTGAGGTTTTTTCCGGTGGTCGACGCCGCCTTGATCGCTTCCTTCATCTCCGCGCGGTTGTAGCGATGGAAGCTGTCGCCCTCGACCACCGCCGCATTGACGCCCTCGCGCCGGAAAATGTCGCCGAACGCGTGTTTGACCGTGGTGGTGCCGGCTCCCGAGGAGCCCGTCACTGCGATGATCGGATGTTTCTTGGACATGCTGTTTTTCCTTCACTCTCTATAGATTGCGAATTCAGGCATTCCGGACCGCAAACAGCGCAACGCCTGGCGCTGCGCGCCAGGCGCCTTCGGGCGCAAGGCCGGCTTCAGGTAGACGACGACCGACGTGGCGGCTGTTGGCGGTTTTTCAGTGCAGTTCCGGACCGGTACTCAATTAGCTGATATTATGCCACTAAATCCCGCCAATCGGCACTATCGCCGCGCCACGCGTTCGTGTTCCTGCGCGCGTCCGACCAGCTTGGCGAGGCCCATGATTTCGTCGGCCAGCAGACCGAGCAGATCGTCGACCGCAACGATCCCCTCCAGTCCGCCGCGGTCGTTGACGACCGGAATCCGGCGCACTCCTCCGGCGCGCATGCGCTGGATCGTCTCGTAGACCCCGTCGGACTCGTGCGCGGCGACCAGTTCCGGGCTCATGATATCGCCGACGTCGACCGATTCGAGCGCTACACCGGCGGCCAGGACCTCGATGACCAGATCGCGGTCGGTGAGCATCCCGACGGGCACGCGCATGCCGCCCCGGTCCTCGGCGACCACCAGATCGCCCACGTGATGTTTGCGCATGAGCTGGGCCGCTTCCAGGACCGTGTCTTTGCGGGTGACGAAAACCACCTCTCTGTTGCAGATATCCCCAATAGGCATGGCTGCCTCCTCAGGTTCCGCCGGTTCCCGGTCCCAGGGCCGGCCGGCAAGAAATCACTATACTGCAAAATCGCCCGGATTCCCGCCCGGGGTACCCGGGGCGGGGGAGCTTGAACTGCCCGCGGTTCGGCCTCATATCTACGGCGATAGCCCGATTTGTCGCATGGAAACCGTTCAATTATGGGGATTTACATACTTCCATGAAGCGCATCTTGCTGTTTCTGGTCACCAACATCGCCGTATTGCTGGTCCTGAGCATCTCCTTCAGGCTGTTCGGTATCGACGGGCTGCTCAAGGCCAATGGCGGGCTCGACATGAACGCCGTGCTGGTCCTGGCGGTGGTCATCGGCCTGGGTGGATCGTTCATCTCCCTCGCCATGTCCAAATGGTCGGCCAAAATGATGACCGGCGCGCACGTGATCGAGCAGCCGCGCAGCCCCGCCGAAACCTGGCTCGTCGAAACCGTCAGGCACCATGCCGGGCGCGCCGGGATCGGCATGCCGCAGGTGGCGGTCTACGATTCGCCCGACATGAACGCGTTCGCCACCGGCATGAGCCGTGACCACGCGATGGTGGCGGTGAGCACGGGCCTGCTGGGCAGCATGCGGCGTGAGGAGATCGAGGCGGTGCTGGGCCACGAGATTTCGCACGTGGCCAACGGCGACATGGTAACGCTCGCGCTCATTCAGGGCGTACTCAATACCTTTGTCATCGCGCTCTCGCGCGTCATCGGCTATGTCGTGGACCGGGCGGTTTTCCAGCGCGATCGGGAGAGCGGGCCGGGTTTCTTCATTGCGAGCATCGTGGCGCAGGTGGTGCTCGGTGTGTTCGCGACCATGATCGTCATGTGGTTCAGCCGCCATCGCGAGTTCCGCGCGGATGCCGGCGGCGCGCGGCTCGCGGGCACCCAGAACATGATCGGTGCGCTGCAGCGCCTGAAGGCGGGGGTCGGCGAGGCTCATCTGCCCCGGCAGATGGCAGCGTTCGGAATTTCGGGCGGAATCGGGCAGGGTCTGGCGCGGCTGTTCATGTCGCATCCGCCGCTCGATGAACGCATCGCTGCGCTCCAGGCGCACGCCTAGGGCAGCGGATGGCGCAGCCCGCAGGCGCCGGGTGCGTTCGTACGGCGGGGCAGCGCCTGTTCTTCGGGCTGTGGCCGGAACCGGCCTTGCAGCGTGCGCTGTACGCGCAGGCGCGCGCGGTGCTGCCGCACAGCGCCGGCAGGCTGGTGGTACCGGAGAACCTGCATCTCACGCTGGTGTTTCTCGGCTCCGTCGACGCGCACCGCCGCCGCTGCCTGGAAGCTGCCGCCGCGGCGGTGCGGATCGCGAGGTTCAGTCTGGAGTTCGACGTTGCCGGCTACTGGCCGCGGCCGCGTGTGCTGTGGTTCGGGTGCAGCCGCGCGCCGCAGCCCCTGCTGGATCTGGTCGCGGCGCTGCAGTCGGGCGCAGACGGCTGCGGCTTCGCTCCGGATCGCCGGCCATATGCCGTGCACCTCACGGTGGCACGCAAGCTTGCGCGCAATCCCGGCGCGCTGGCCATCGCCCCGGTCCGCTGGCCGGTGGAGGAATTCGTTCTTGCCGAATCGCAGACCCGCGCCGACAGGGCGTACTATCGGCCGCTGCGGAGCTGGCCGCTTCGCGACGGTCCCTTCCCGGTGGCGACGCACCCCTAGCGGTCCCGAATAGAATCCCCGATGCCTGCTGCACGGCCCGCACGCCCCGCGCACAGCAGGATGGAGGGGCCGGATCGCCGGCGTCGCGCAGCAACCGGCTGGCGGGAAGGCGACCGGATCCCCTGCGACGGACGGGGATCTACAGGCGTACGGCGCCGGTGCCGAAGATGCCGATCAAACCGATGATGATCAGGTACACCGCGACGATGTAATTCAGCAGCCGGGGCATGAACAGGATCAGCACGCCAGCAATCAGCGAAGCGAGTGGTGCGATACCCAGATACAGTTTCATGGTGATGTCGTCCTGTGATTGCGTGATGGGATATCGGATCGATTCACGGGCCGGAAAACAGCCCGCCGGGGCTGGCGCGGCGACCGCCCGAACCCGGCAACCGCCGCGTCGGTCATGGTACGCTACGTTAGCATTTCTGCGCTTGACCAGCCAAAGCATTGTCCAATGGGGTATGAGTCTGGGCGGGGGCGTGATTCCAGCGGGACGGGAGTCTGAACAGGCGGCCGGGGATCGATCATGATGCGAGACATGGTGATCGAACGGACGTCACGCCCTGCCAGGCGGCTTGTTACTGCGGTCTCGGCAACGATCTTGCCGCCTTCGGTGCAGAAAAACCGGAATGTTTCAAAGCGCGGGTCGCGATAGGCCTGTGCAGGCGTGGCTAGGTCTGCGGGCGTTTCTGCACTCTGGCCCAGCAGAGAGACACGACCTTGTTCCCGGAACTGCGCCGGTATGCCTGATCCACGAAGTACAGGTCGTAGGCGGTCACCAGATCCCCGTCGAGAGTCGTGTTCGGTGGTGCGCTCAAGGTCTCGGAGCGCAGCGGTTCCGAAGGCGTGTTGCTCTGCGGTGGCTTGGGGGGCAAATTGGTCATAGTCCGGGGGGGCGTACCGGGTTCGTTCAGGACGTTTCCGTGCGAGATGCCTTGCGCGCCGGGACGCGCGCTTCCCTGCCCTTCTGCCGAAGCTGTTCGATCCCGGAGGGCGTCAGCATCCTTGAAGCCGAGGAGGCAGGTTACCTCGTTGCGGGCGAGGGCTTGGGGCTCGATGCCGAATCGTGTGCGGACTTCATTGCCGAACCTCCCGTCGATTTCACGGATCTGATGTGCACCAGGATCCCCTCTATCACCCCTGGCGATGGCCGCGAGCGCGGAGTGCGCCCGGATCCGGACCAACCGTCCGGTGCGCCCCCGGCGAACGCCGCCGCCCGCGAAGGCGCAGACGGGCTCGCCGGGAGGTGCCGCAGGGAATGCGGCCGCGATTCTAGATCGGCGCGTAACCCTTGTTGCCGGCGATGCCCTTGAGCCCCGGCGTATTGGGCCGGTCGATGCTCACGGTCTTCTTGCTGCGCAGGTACTCGGCGACGATCTCCCAGACCGGCCGGGTCTTGAGCGGCTTCGCCACGCTGGCCCAGCCCGCCACTTTGTAGCGCTTGTTCGCGCTCACCGCGACGCCGTTGACCTCCATGTCGGAAATGCGCCGGCCCACCCTGCGCATGGGATCTATGGTGTAGCGGAGTCCGCCGGTGCGCACCATGTCGCCGCCCATCTGCAGGTAGGGGTCGGGGTTGAACAGGTTGTCGGCGACCGCCTCCAGATATTGCTTGAGCTGTGTGCCGGTCATCTCGCTCAGGGTGACGTTCGGATAGGTGATCGCACTCTGATCCATCAGGTGCTCCATGTCGATCGTATCGCCCGGCAGCAGGGTCGTCCCCCAGCGGAAGCCGGGTGACATGGCGATCGGCGCATCCTGCACCGCGCGCATGGCGTCGACGATGAGCTGATCGAAGGTGCCGTTGAAGTTGCCGCGCCGGTAGAGCAGGCTGTCCGTGACGGCCAGCTTCTCTTCCAGTTTTTCCTTGAACGGCGCCCGCGCATGTTCGATGTGGGCGGCCATGGCGGCGTCCGGCTCGATCAGATCGGCGAACAGCGGCAGCAGCTTGTAGCGGTAATCGGTGATCTTGCCGCCCTTCACCTCCAGATCGAGGACCGAAAGGAACTTGGTGTTCGATCCGGAATTGATGACCAGCGTCTTGCCGCCGGCATTGGGGACGATGACCGGGGCCGGTACCGCATCGTGGGTGTGTCCGCCGAGTATCACGTCCACGCCGCGCACGCGCGTGGCCATCTTGAGATCCACGTCCATGCCGTTGTGCGAAAGCACCACGACCACCTGCGCGCCTTCGGCGCGCGCCTTGTCGGCCATCTTCTGCAGGTGGTGATCATGGATCCCGAAGGTCCAGTCCGGGAACAGGTAGCGGGGATGGGCGATCGGGGTATACGGGAACGCCTGGCCGATCACCGCCACCGGCACGCCGTTGAGTTCGCGTATGACATAGGGCTTGAAGATCGGATCGCCCCAGGTGTTGTCGAAAACGTTCTGGGCGAGGAATTCTATATGGGACTGCTTGAAGTCGTTGTTGACGACGTGCATGACGCGCTCGGCGCCGTAGGTGAATTCCCAGTGCCCGGTCGTAATGTCCACGCCCAGCAGCTTCTGCGCGTCCACCATGTCCTGTCCCTGAGTCCACAGCGATGTCGCGGAGCCCTGCCAGGTGTCGCCGCCGTCGAGCAGCAGGTTGCGGCCGGTACGCTGGTCGCGCAGTTTCTTGATGAGGGTGGCGAGGTGGGCAAATCCACCGACCTTGCCGTAGCGGCGCGCGGCTTCGACGAAATCCAGATAAGTGAACGAATAAGCCGGGCGGGTTCCCGGTGCGACTCCATAGAACTCGAGGAACTTCTCGCCCACCAGGTGCGGCGGTTTGTTGGTGTGCGATCCGACGCCGATGTTCTCATTGGGTTCCCGGAAATAGACGGGAAGCAGCTGGGCATGCGTGTCGGTGAAGTGCAGCAGGCTGACGTTGCCGAACGGCGGCACGTCGTAGAGGTCTGTGGCCGGCCGGTTCCCCTTCACCCAGTCTTCGCTGCTGCAGCCGGGCAGCGCCAGTCCGGCCGTGCCCGCCACTGCCAGCATCTGCAGGAATTCGCGTCGTGATAAGCTCATGGCATCTTCTCTTTAAAGGAAAGTGCAGGGTTCCCTGCCTGACTGGAATTAGCGTTTGCGGGCCGCAGGGCTTTTCGCCCTGATGCGCCGCTTTCGCGCCTGTCCCAAGGGACGGGTACGGACGCGAAATTATTCCGCCCTAAAAAAAAGAAAACCCGGCCAGCAGCGCCGGCCGGGTTGCATGCGGTGTGCAGTGTCCTCTAGGGCCGGTAGCTCGGTGCGTCCAGCGGCAGGCCCGTGTCCATGTAGGTCTCGTAGACTTCGAGGTCGCGGTACTCCTGGCTCTGCGGCTTGAACGGCGCTGCCCGCACCTTCTTGTTGCAGCCCATGTAGCGCTTGTCGAGCGTGATCAGATGGCCGAACTTGGCGCGGTAGGCGGGGAAACCCACGCCGTGCCCGAGGGCGGCGCTCAAAACGTTGCCGCGGATGAACTTGCCGGCGTTGTCCACATGGCAGGTCGCGCACGAGAAGTTGAGCTGGCCGCGCCGCGCCCAGAAGAACCGCTTGCCGCGCTCGTAGGCTTGCTGCATGCCGGGAGCGGACAGGTCGATGCTGACGGGCTTGCCGCGCGACAGCGACTTCATGTACGCGGTGACCTCCGCGATCGGTCCCGCGGTCAGGTTCTTGTAAGGCTTCTCGCCGTTGCGTTTGCGGCAGCTGTTGATGTCCATCTCGATGGTGCGCACCTGCCGGGTACGCGGGTCCCAGTACGGATAGTGCTGGGCGATGTCGACGCCGCCATTGCGGAAGCAGCTGGCGAAGGTCTTGCCGTCCTTGAAGGGCGTGTCCCAGATCTTTTTGCCCTTGGCGAGCTCGAATTCATACGGCGGAAACAGCATGATGGACCGCCATTGCGCGCGTGAGTTGGCGTTGAGCGCGTACGCACCGTTGGCATAGTCATCAAACGGCACCTTGGGGAAGCGCTTCTTGAAGTAGCCCTGGAACGCCTTGAGGTCCGACTGCGGGCTAGCTTGCGCTGCAACCGAAACCACGGTCAGCGCGGCCAGGGCGGCCATAAACAGCAAAAGCTTTTTCATTTTGTATCCTCCTGCGGATTGCCGCGCCGCCGGCGCACCGGCGGCTTCCACCTCATGGGCGCAGACCTAGCTCACCACGGCCTTCGCCGCGCCGGTCTCGCCCTTGTTGTCGTGCCAGGCCACGCTCACCGTATCTCCGCTCTTCGGACC
>JAJYEE010000078.1 GCA_021790335.1 Pseudomonadota bacterium
TGTTCTCGATGACTACGATCGAGTCGTCCACCATCAGGCCGAGCGAGAGTATCAGGGCAAACAGCGTGATACGGTTTATGCTCTGTCCGGCGACCATGCCGACTGCCAGGGTAATGAACAGGATAAGTGGAATGGTGATGGTGACAATGCTTGCGGCACGCCACCCGAGAAACATCACAAGCAGCAGTACGACGGTAACGATGGCAATCGTCAGATGCTCGATGAGGGTATTGACCGCTTCGTTCGCGCGCTTGCCGTCGTCGCGCGTGATGTCAACATGCACTCCGGGGGGGATCAGCAGCGGCTGTATGCGGTGGAGTTCAGACAGAACGCTGTCCGCCACCGTCACAGCATTCGTTCCCTTGCTCTTTGCGATTGCAATGGTGACCGCAGGCTCCTCGAAGTCCGGATTACGCACACCCGTGTAGGCCGGCCCGTATCCAATGCGGTGTACGTACTCGATTTGGCCGGGGCCGTCGGTGATGGTTGCGATATCCTTGAGATAGACCGGCCGATGGGCATAAAGGGAAACGACCAGATTACGTACCTCGGCGGCGTTGCGCAGCATTCCACCCGCAATGACCGTACTTACCCGGCCGTTGCTGACCAGGGTCCCGGAAGGGATGTCGACGTTGGTTGCTTCGAGCACGCGCCGGATGTCGAAAAGGCTGACGTTGTAGTGACGCATGCGTTCCAGATCAAAATCGACGTTGATCTGGCGTTTGCGCCCACCGAGAAGATATGCCAGCGACGTGCCCTTGACCCGCCGCAAGTGCTCGAGCACGTCATCGGCAACGCGCCGCAGGTGGTAGTCGTCCATGGTAGCGGACGACAGCGTAATGGCCATTATTGGCACATTGTCCACGTTCACCGGTTTGACCAGCGGCAGGTTGGTCCCGGGCGGCATGCGGTCGAGGTTGCTCATGATGCGAACGTAGAGTCTGACCATTGAGGCTTCGCGGTTCTGTCCGACCTTGAACCGGACTGTCACGATACCCATGGAGTCGGTGGCGATTCCGTAGGTGCGATCAACGCCGGTGAGGCCCTGCAGGATCGACTCCAGCGGTTTGATGATCAGCTGCTCGACCTCTTTGGGCGAGGCGCCGGGCTTGGTGACGATGATGTTTGCCGCCGGAACGACAATCTGCGGATTTTCCTCGCGCGGTGTCACAAGGAGTGCCACTATTCCGGCGAGCACAGCCACGATGAGGATGAGAATCGTCACCTTGCTGTCGACAAAGTAATTTGTGATGCGCCCGGCGATATTCATCCGGTGCGCGTCGTCTTCCTGCTTATGTTGATTCGTCGACTCGGCCACGATTTCCCCTTTTCGGAACTCAACTATTGGCGCACGGTGATCGGGCTGCCGTCATGCACGTCGGCGAGATTCCCCAATACCAGAGTTTCGTTCCCTGACAGGCCGCTCAGTACCTGAAGACGGTCACCACGCGGCTTCCCGACCCTGACCATACGGAAACGCGCGAGGCCGTCGCGCAGCACGAACACCCCGGGAAGACCGCCACGGACGATGAATGCGCCGGCGGGAATCAATACCTCGGCCGCTGCCGAGGGCGGGGGCTGCAGTTTCACGACCGGGCGCACCAGCGGCGGCAGCACCAGCGCCGGCGTCGAGGGTTTCCCGGCACAGGCGCCGAGCACCAGCGAAAGTAGCAGCGCCGCCGCTGTCGGCAGCCATGACCGCGAGGGTCTATAGCCCATGTCTGAGTTCCTGATGTTGTGTCACTGTGGGCCGCTCAGAGTGCCCTCGGATAGCCCCAGCGCGGCCTGATTCGTGGCAAGGTCCAGAGACGAAGCAAGCTTTTCGTTGCGGGCTGCTACCAGCAGCTGCTCCGCATCGAGCACGTCGAGCAGTATCGTACGGCCCTCGCCATAGCGCTGCTTGACAAGACGCACCGTCTCGCGTGCCCGGGCGACGTTTGCCGCCGCGATCTTGCGCCGCGCAGCCGCTTCCTTGACGCCGTAGTACGCAGCGCGTACCTGGTTGAGAATAACCTGCTCCAGATCCATTACGCGCAGTTCCGACTCGGCTTTCTGGTCGCGGGCTGCGGCAAGTTCATGGGTGTCGCGGTCGCCGCTGAACAGGTTCACGCTGACTACACCCATGATGCTCTGGGAGTTGGCGGTGAAGCCGAAGTGGCGGCTGTACCAGTCGCTGCTGGCAACGAGACTCACCTGTGGCTTGAATGCGGCATGTGCTTCATCGATGCTCGCATTGCCAGCCGAAATCATGGAGCGTGCCGCCTCGAGATCGGTACGTGCCGTCAGTGCCTGTTGTTCAAGTACCGGCAACGGCTCCAGGGGTTGCACCTCGGGTTCCTGCCATGGGGGAAGCTCTAGGTGGTCGTCGACCGGCATGCCCATGGCCAGCTTCAGCTGGTCCAGCGCCAGACGTGCCCGAATAACGGCCTTTTCGTTTGCCCCCTCGACTGCGGCGAGATTGAGTTCGGCAGTCATGCGGTCGGATACGACTATGCGGCCTTCACGCACAAGACGCTGGGTGGTTTCGACATGTCCACGAGCCGCGGCCACTGCGTCGGCGGCGATCTGCTGGCCGTGGATGGCGGCCTGTGCCGCATAGTAGGCGCGCATAATCTGAAAAACGGTCTGCTGACGCGCACGGTCAAGATCGAAGCCCGCCGCCTGCTCGTGATACCGCGCGCCGCGAATCGCGGCGCTGAGTTTTCCGCCGGTATAGATCGGCAGCTGTACGGCGATCTCGGTGGCATTCAGAGTGCTGGCGCCGGGATCGTTCATGGCGCTGGCAGTGAAATCCGTCGCGGGGTTTACCGAGCGTGTGTTCAGCTTGCTGGCAAACGCATCAAGCGGATTGTCGCTGCGCTGCACAAAATACCGGGCATTGAGTTGCGGGAAGCGGCCCGACTTGGCTACGCCAAGACGCGCACGTGCCGTACGCAGCTGCTCGCCGCTTTCCCTTAGTACGAGGTTGTGCTGCAGACCATAACGGACCGCCTGATCAATCGTGATCAGTCCTTGTGCGGGGGCCGCGCGGAGGCTGCAGGCGGTCAGCAACAAGGACAGAGCGAGTCTCATTCGCATTACCATCTCCTGAATTTAAAGCCCCCTCCATACCTGCAGAGAAATTATTTTTTTGGTGAAGCTTTCTGCTCAATGGTGATGCCGTGCCGTGCCAAATTCAATAGCGACGCGTCATCAGTCAGACCGGCTTGACGACCACCAGGATTACCACCGCAACCAGAATCAATGCGGGGAATTCATTGAGCCACCGGTAGAATACATGTCCGTGACGATTGCGGTCATGACGAAAATCAACGAGCAGCTTGCCGCAGTAAATATGGAATCCGATGAGAATGGTGACCAGGACGACCTTGATGTCGAGCCATAATCCGTGGAATCCATAGCCGAGCCACAGCCAGAGCCCGAACAGAATGGTCAATACCGCCCCTGGCGTCATGATCCCATAATAAAGTTTGCGCTCCATGAGCTTGAAGCGTTCGCGGCTGGTGTCGTCGTCGGCCATCGCGTGGTAGACGAAAAGCCTGGGCAGATAGAAAAGACCTGCAAACCAGGTCACCATGAAGATGATGTGCATGGCCTTAACCCACAGCATCGTGGCCTCCCGAAATCGGCAACATCGTCATCATTCCTCGAGTCAGTGCTGCAGTCACTGGACTGGATATCGGATCTATGGGCCTCCCGAGTCTGACCCCGATTGCGCGGTGGCGTCTACCATGCCGGACCGGACAACAGACCCGACTGCACGGCGCCGATGCAGTCGACCGGGTCCCCGGGAAAATTTCTGTTAGCGCTGCATTGTAGCCGGATTCGCGGGTTGGTGCAGCCGCGGGATTTTCTCGCGACTTGGATGGCGCAAATCGGTCCGATACATTTGAGGTCGTGTACAGCAGCTCGTGCTGCCGAGGTGTGCGCCGGATTTTGTCGCCAAGCTGTTCCGGAGTCTGAGTGGAACATGATGCGTTGTTCGAGTGCATCCGAGCGGAAAGCAGACTGGCCGTATGAGTCGAAATGCCGGTGACGCGACCAAAACTTGCCCGCCCACAAGGCGTGTCAAGCGGTGGCTGTCCCGACCGTGTTCGGTCGGATAGTCGGCAGGCCGTCAGGCTATCCGCGCTTCATCCGGAGTGGCAGGCAGAAACAGTGCGACCAGATCGTTGAGAAACCGCTGACCCAGATCGGTCGGGCACAGGGACCCGGCCGTCCGGCGAATCAGGCCCCGGGCCTCGGCCTCACGCATGGGAGCCTCGACCACCGAAAGCGGCAGGCCAGTACGGTCCGTGAACAGCGTATCCGGAAACCCACCCTGCAGCCGAAGTGCATTGAGCATGAACTCGAATGCGCTTTCTGCGTGAGACAGGCGCTGCTCCCCGCCGATAGCCGCGGGTGTCCCGGCGCTCAGCATGTAGTCGTCGGGATGCTTTACCTTCCACAGGCGCGAGATGCCGGATGCATCGGTGATCTTAGCGTGTGCTCCAGCCCCGATGCCAAGGTAGTCCCCGAAGCGCCAGTAGTTCAGGTTATGCCGGCACTCGAGTCCTGCGAGCGCGTAAGCGGACACCTCGTAGTGGCCGTAGCCTTCTTCGGCAACGCGCCCCTGCAACACCTGTTGCATGCCGGCGATTTCGTCCTCGTCAGGCAGTTGCGGCGGCTTTGCGTGAAACAGCGTGTTGGGCTCGATGGTCAACTGGTATATCGACAGATGTGCCGGCCGCAAACCGAGGGCGGTATTGACATCCCGCAGGGCCGATTCGACATTCTGTTGCGGCAAGCCGTACATGAGATCCAGATTGAGGTTATCGAAACCGGCCCGCCGTGCGGCTTCCACCGCGTGTAGCGCCTCCTCACAGCCGTGAATCCGACCCAGGGCGCGCAATAATGCCGGATCGAAGCTCTGGATGCCGAGTGAAAGGCGATTCACACCGGCAGCGCGGTAACCGGAAAAATTCCGGTCCTCGATGGCGCCGGGGTTTGCCTCCAACGTAATCTCCGCTCCGGGAAGCAGTGGCAGACGTGCCCGTATCCCGGACAGCAGGCGGTCAATTGCGTCGGGGGGAAAAAGGCTTGGCGTGCCGCCGCCGACGAATATGCTGTGAACCGTGCGTCCCCACACTCTGTGCAGGTCATGCTCGAGATCGGCGATCAGCGTGTCAACATAGCGGGCATCGGGAACGCTGCTGTGCCGACCAGAGACCGTGTCCAGACCATGCGAATTGAAGTCGCAATAGGGACACTTCTTCGCACACCAGGGAAGATGGATATAAAGCGACAGTGGTGGCGGTACGGAAATGTGCAATATCGAAAACCCCGCGGCTGGCGGCCGATCGCCATTGTACCATCGTGATTCCCCGTCAGGCCGAACCGGCAACATTCCGGGGCCCTCCGGAAGCGGCCCTTGTGCGGGCTTGTTCCCGGGTAATGGCGTGTCAGAACCCTGTAGCCATGAGCTATGGATGCGGTTCTAAATCTCCACGGACAGCCCAGCCCGCCGCGGCCTGGCTATCACCATGCCGTCATTGCGGATGGGCGGGACATCCGGCCTGGACACGGCCGAGCGCTGCCAGCAGTTGCCGCAGCGCCTGTCCGCGATGGCTCAGTGCGTTCTTTACTTCGGGCGGGAGTTCGGCGGCCGAGCAGCCGTGCGTGGGGACATAAAACACCGGATCATAACCGAAACCACTGCTTCCGCGAGCCTGTTGCAGGATGCGTCCTTCCCATGTTCCATGACAGATCAGCGGCGTCGGATCGAGGGCATGCCGCAGGAATACAAGCACGCACTGGAAACGCGCGGTGCGCTGCGGGTCCGCAACCCCGGCGAGGTCGGCCAACAGCTTTTCCAGGTTGCGACCGTCGTTCGACCCGGGCCCCGCATAGCGGGCCGAGTAAATGCCCGGTGCGCCTCCGAGCGCGTCCACCTCAAGACCCGAGTCGTCAGCGAGCGCCGGCAACTCGCTGTGTTTGGCGGCGTTGCGTGCCTTGATGATCGCGTTTTCAACAAAAGTCAGGCCGGTCTCGTCTGCTTCCGGTATTCCAAAATGCGCCTGGGGCAGAATCTCGTAGTGCAAATCCGCAAGTAGCGCCGAAAATTCCCGCAATTTCCCCGGATTGTTACTTGCCAGCACGATCCTGTGAGCCGGGTGGCGGATCACGCGGACAATCCGAGTGCGGCACGCTGGAATTCAATCAGCTGGTGGATTCCCTGCGAGGCAAGTTCGGTCATGGCCAGGAGGTCTTCACGACTGAAGGCCTCGCCCTCAGCTGTGCCCTGGACCTCGATGAATCGTCCGGCGTCATTCATGACGACGTTCATGTCGGTCGCAGCCG
>JAJYEE010000029.1 GCA_021790335.1 Pseudomonadota bacterium
TTCTGCGACAGGTCCTGCCGCTCGATGCCGAGTGTGTGGAGGTGCAGGGCTACGGACACGACCCGGTGGGCGACCTCGCTGCGATGGTGGCTCCGGGCGTGCTCCACAAGTATCACGGGCGCGTGCTGCTGACCGCTACGGGCGCCTGCGCCGTCCATTGCCGCTACTGCTTCCGCAGGCATTATCCCTATGGGCAGGCGACCGCAGCTTCCGGCCGATGGGGCGACGCTCTTGCGCACATCAGGTCGGACCCGGCGGTGTCTGAAGTGATCCTGAGCGGCGGCGACCCGTTGATGCTCCCGGACTGGCGCCTAGCTGAGCTCGCACAGGCACTGCAGGATCTGCCGCAGGTACGGCGCCTGCGCATCCATACGCGTTTGCCCGTTGTTTTGCCGGAACGCGTGGACCTGGGGCTGCGGGAATGGCTCGCTCGCACCCGGCTGCAGAAGGTCATGGTTGTGCATGCCAACCACCCCCGCGAAATCGACGCCTCGGTGCGCCTGGCTTTTGCGGACATCCGGGACAGTGGCGTGACGCTGCTTAATCAGTCGGTGCTGCTGCGCGGCGTGAATGACGACGTTGCGACGCTTGCCGGTCTCAGCGAAACCCTGTTCGAGGCGGGGGTAATGCCGTATTACTTGCACATGCTTGACCGAGTCCAGGGAGCCGCCCATTTCGAGGTGGACGAAGCCGCGGCACAGGCCCTGATGGCGCAGCTCGCGGCGCAGCTTCCCGGGTATCTGGTGCCGCGCCTGGTGCGGGAGATGCCGGGGGCAGACGCAAAGATCCCGCTGGCATTCGGTGCCGGCGGCGGTGCCGCGGAATAAGATGCGCATTCTCGTGATCGAAGACCAGGCCAAGACCGCCGCTTATCTGTGCAAGGGGTTGAGCGAGAGCGGCTTCATTGCGGATGTCGCCGACAACGGGGATGACGGGCTGCGGCTGGCCACCACCGCCGCATACGATCTTGTCATCCTGGACGTGATGCTCCCGCGGCGGGACGGTTGGTCCGTGATCGAGGGCCTGCGCCGCAGCGGATGCCAGACGCCCGTGCTGGTGCTGACCGCGCGCGATGCGGTGGAGGATCGCGTGAAGGGCCTCGAGCTCGGCGCCGATGACTACCTCGTCAAACCCTTTGCCTTTTCGGAATTGCTGGCACGCGTCCGTTCCTTGCTGCGGCGCGGACCGGCGCCGCAGGTCGAGATCGTGCAGATCGGGGACCTTGAGATCGACCTGCTGCGCCACCGTGCGCTGCGTACCGGGCGGCGGCTCGACCTCACACCCAAGGAGTTTGCGCTGCTGTCGTTGCTCGCGCGGCGGGCGGGCGATGTTCTGTCGCGCACGGTGATCGCCGAGCAGGTCTGGGACATGAACTTCGACAGTGATACCAACGTGGTCGACGTCGCCATCCGGCGTTTGCGGCGGAAGGTGGATGACCCGTTCGTGCTCAAGCTCATCCATACGGTGCGTGGCATCGGTTATGTTCTGGAGGTCCGTGACTAGGCCGCATCATCATCCCGCCCGCCCGGCGCGCGGCGGCGACGGTTCTGCGCGGTCATGATCAAAGACCTGCTCTCTCCGCGTGCCTGGTCGATTGCCGGACGGCTGACCGTGCTCTATACGGCGCTAGTCTTCGTCATGCTGGTGCTTGCCATGCTGTTTCTGTTCTGGTCGCTGAAGACCAACCTGGAGAAGGAGGATCATGACTCGCTTGCCGACGAGATCGCCGTCCTGCGCCTGATACTTGCAGAGCCGCGAGGCAGTCGGATCAGCCTTGCCCAGGAAGTGAAGTGGGAACAGACCACCGGGCGGTCAGGGCAGTTCTACAAACGCGTCCTCAGTCCCGGCGGCCGGGTGATCATGCAGACCGCGGACATGCGGGTGCTTCTCCCGGCGAACGTGTTCCCGCAGGCGCCTCCCGATCTGCGCTCGGCGCCGGCGCGACGATACCTGCGGACCGGCCACGGCAAGGTCTATCTGCTCATGGCGGCACGCGCGCTGGTCAGACATGGACCGCGTACAGTGAACCTGCAGGCGGCGCTCGACGTGTCGCGCGAGGAAGCGTTCATAGCGAGTTACCGCGACAAGCTGCTGCTGGTGCTGGTATGCGGCATCCTGCTGTCGGCGGCCGCCGGTTACGCCGTAGCCCGCCGCGGGCTGCGTCCGCTCGAGCGGATTACCGGCACCGTTGAGCGCATCACCGCCAGTGAGCTGCACGCACGCATGGAGCCGGCGCGCTGGCCGCGGGAGCTGCGCGCGCTTGCACGCGCGTTCAACGACATGCTCGATCGCCTCGGGGATTCGTTCATGCGCCTGGCACAGTTCTCGGCCGACCTGGCACACGAACTGCGTACCCCGGTCAACAACCTCATGGGGGAAGCCGAGGTTGCCCTGAACAAGGCCCGTACCGCCGACGAGTACCGCCAAGTGCTGGAATCGAGCCTGGAAGAGTACGCCCGGCTTGCGCGCACGATCGACAGCCTGCTGTTCCTGGCGCGTGCGGACAATGCCGAGATGGAGGTCAGACGCATTCCCTTCGATGCGCGCAAGGAGATGGACGCGGTGCTCGAGTACCACGACGCGGTGGCTCAGGAACAGGGCATCGAGATGGTCTGCCACGGGCATGCCGCGCTTGATGCCGACCCGGTCCTGTTCCGGCGTGCGCTGAGCAACCTGCTGTCCAATGCGCTGCAGTACACGCCACGTGGCGGAACGATCACAGCCGCTCTTACTGTTCGGGGCGGGTCGGTTGCGGTGAGCGTCTGCGATTCCGGCTGCGGCATCGAGGCGCGTCATCTTCCCTACATATTCCAGCGTTTCTACCGGGCTGATCCCGCGCGTTCCCACCACCCGGACGGCGCAGGCCTGGGTCTTGCCATCGTGAAGTCCATCGTCGATCTGCACGGCGGGGAAATCCGGATCGAAAGCGCGGTCGGCCATGGAACCACCGTCGTTTTGGAGTTTCCGCACGCCGGTCCCGCACTGGCCTGAAGGCACGCTGCACGGCGCTACCCTGCCGGTTACGCGGCGCTGCATGGCAGATAGCGCCCGCGGGCCGGCGAAGATGACAGCATTGTCATCTTCCGGTCAGGCAATGGTCAGCCGCCGGACTTTATACTGATACTGGCAATGCGGCCGCATGGA
Source organism: Pseudomonadota bacterium (assembly GCA_021790335.1). Lineage (GTDB taxonomy): Bacteria > Pseudomonadota > Gammaproteobacteria > Acidiferrobacterales > UBA6901 > JAJYCY01. The sequence continues at coordinate 3,145 of JAJYEE010000029.1, forward strand.
ATGTATTTGCCATGCGCGACAGACATGACAGCGGAGGATTTTTCGGTGCGCTGCACCCGGCAAAGACCTGCCCACGCGCCTTGGGACGCCCTCACGGCGTTCCGGATGCTGACCCCCAGCGCCCCCATGCCGACGAGTACGCCAGGCCGGCTCACCGATGACCATGCCGGCAGCACCCGCACGCCGCGGTTCCAGTGCAAGACTTGCCTTAGCCGGACCAGAAGCTGGGTGGCTGCGGGATTGGCAGCCCTGGTGCTGTCCGGTTGTGCCCACTATCGCGCGCGTCCCCTGTCCGGGGCTGCGGTCGCTGAGGCGCTGAACGATCCGGCCCACGCCGCCCTGGTGCGGGAGGCCGCACGTCTGCGGATGGCACCACTGGCACCGATTCGCCTCGATTTTCGCCGGGCACTGTCGGCGCGCGAACTAGGCGTGATCGCGGTGCTCGCCAATCCTGACCTGATTACGCTGCGCGCGCGCGAGCGGGTTGCGACGGCGCAGGTATTTGCCGCCGGGCTGTTGCCGAATCCGGTCGTCACCGCCAGCGCGCTCAGTCCCTACGGATCAAGGCCTGCGGACACGACCACCGCGTACAATGGCGGGTTTCTTTGGGATCTGTCGCGCCTGTTCACCCGCCCGACCGTGCTGCGCATCGCACGTGAGTCTGCGCGTGCGACCGATTTTCAGGTGGCCTGGCGGGAATGGGCGGTGGCAAACCAGGCGCGGCTGCTGGCGACTCAGCTGTACTGGCTGGAGCGTTCGCACAACGTTGCCGATGTCGCGGCGCGCGCAGGACGCCGTTACGCCCGGCAGGTCGAAGCCGCAGCACGCGCCGGCGCGCTGTCTGCGGCGGACGCGGCGACCGCGCAGGCACTCGCGCTGGGGGCGCAGACGACGGCGGCAAGCTATGGCCGGCAGGTCCAGCGCACCCGGTTCGCGCTCAATGCTGTGCTCGGCTTGAACCCCGCAGACCGTCTGAGCCTCGCGCCTCCCGGCCCCATTCCTACGGCGCTGCCCGCGCCGGTGCAGCTGTTGCGTGCGGCGATGCACGAACGGCTCGACCTGGTGGCGCTGCGTGCGGCGTATGCAGCCTCCGAAAACCGCCTTGATCTCGCGGTGCTGCAGCAGTACCCGCAGATCGGAATCGGTATCGCCGCGGCCCGCGACACCTCCGGTGTGACCTCGGCAGGGTGGCAGATCAGTCTGACACTGCCGCTCAACGGCAATCGCGGCGCCATCGCGGTTGCCAGGGCCAGCCGCGCTGTCCTGTATCACGCTTACATGGCGCGGCTCGCGCACGACCGCTCGGACATCTACCGTCTGCGGGCGCTGTTCGCGGACGTCACCGATGAAATCATCCGGCTGCAGCCGCGCCAGCATGCCTTCGTTCATCTGCAGAAATCCGTGCTCGATGCGAGCGCCCGCGGCGCACTGGACGCGCGCGCGGCGCTGCTCATGGTACTCAGTGGTGCTCAGGCAAATGAGCGGTTCAACAACTTGCGGATGCTGCAGGCACAAAGCTATATCGATCTCATGGTCGCTAGCGGCGCACGGTGGCGGAGGCTCTGAATATGAAGCGTTGGTTTGTTCTGCTTGCCGGCATGCTGGCGGCGTCGGTTGCAACCGCGGCAACACTCTCTGTGACGACCGGCAATGTCGTCGTCAGGCGCTATCGCCCCCAGGTCACGGTGTTGGCAGAGGCGCAGAGCATGAACCGCATGGTGATAGACGCCCCGTTCTCGGGTGTCATGGCGGCGCTTCCGTTACCGCCAGGAACCGCGGCAAGCCGTGGCACGATCATTGCCCGCGTTTTTCCGCTCAGGCTGTCTGCCGAAGCGCAGGCCGCCACGGCCGATGTGCGCTCCACCCGCAGGGCCTATGAGCAAGCCAAGGTACTCGAGCGCACCGGCCTGACGACCGCGGCCGGGCTCGATGCCGCGCGGGCACGGGCGCGTCATGCGCGCGCCGTACTGCAGGGGCTGAACGCGCGGCTTGCCCGCGGCGTGATCCGGGCACCTTTTGTCGGAACGGTCCGGTATGAAGTCCCGGCCGGCGCCTGGGTCAGCCCGGGTACCGCGATCGCCCGTCTTTCGGGCACAGGCGAGCTGTACCTGACGGCGCGCCTGACGCCGGGAATGGTGCAGCAGCTGAAGCCAGGCGCCGCGGTGCTGATTGCCGCGCGCGGCACGCGTTGGCCCGGGCAGATCTATGCCATCGGTCAGCGCGCCGGCCGGGGAGGATTGGTGACCGTCTACGCGCGTTGTTCGTGCCCCCTGCTTGCCGGGGAATTCGCCCGCCTGACTGTGCGCGGTGCCGGGCAGCCGGGACTGGCGGTGGTGCGCCGCGCCGTCGTGATGAATGCCGGCCAGGCGGTGGTCTACCGGATAACCGATGGCCGGGCGCGTCCGGTCGAGGTCAGCATTGTCCACACCACCCGCCGCTGGGCCTGGATCGCGGGTGCGGTATCCGCCGGCGATACAGTGATCGTCGCCGGCGCCGGAAGAGTGCGGGCTGGCACCGCGGTACGCGCAAGGCCCGGAATTCAAGCCAGGCAGTGAAACGCTATCTTCAATCGCTTTGGACGAACCGCTTCACGCTCGCGGTCGTGACGGTGTTTGTGCTTGCCGCGGGCTATGTCGCTTTTCGGGCGCTTCCCCGCAGCGTGTTTCCCAACGTCCAGTTTCCGCGCGTGTCGGTGCTGGTCAGCGACGGTTATCTGCCCGTCAAGATCATGCTGGTGCGCGTCACCCAGCCCCTGGAGCAGGCGGCCAAGGGTGTACCCGACGTCACGATCGTGCGTTCCAGCACCAGCCCCGGCCTGAGCAAGATTCACGTGTTTTTCAACTCCGCGGTGCGACCCAGCCGTGCCTTTCTCACGCTTCAGGCGCGGTTGGCCCAGGTGCCGCTGCCTGCAGGAGCGCATGTCACCACCCGGCTGATGATGCCCAGCATCTACCCGTTCGCCGAATATGCGCTGGTATCCAATCGTCTCAGCAGCAGCCAGATGATGCCGGTATACGCATTTTCGGTGAAGCCCAAGCTGCTTGACGTTCCGGGTGTCTACACCGTCCAGGGCATCGGCCGCGGCTGGACCCAGGTGCATGTCACGCTGAGCCCGAGGCGGCTCGCTAGCCACGGGCTCAGCAGCGCCGACATTGTGCGTCTGCTGCAGGCGCACCAGGGGCCGTATTTTGCCGGTACGGTGAGCGCCTTTCACCAGCAGTTCCTGCTGACCGGCCATGGCCGGCCGCAATCGCTCGCGGGACTGCAGCGGTTGCCGGTGCCGGTGCGTGGCGGGATGGTTCCACTGGCGTCGCTCGGAAGCATCGGCGAAGGACCGCCGCCGCGTGTGCGCGGTGCTGCCGTCGCCGGGTGGCGACATGCGTTGCTCGTGGACATCGCAGCGCAGGCCGATGCGGACGTCGAGAGCGTGGCGCAGCAGGCGGCCCAGGTGGTTGCGCAGCTGCGTCAGTCGGCGCTTCCGGCTGGCGTGCACCTGGTAAAGGATTACGACTTCTCGCAGCTTATCCAGGAGAGCCTCGGCGATGTATGGAACGCCCTGTTGCTCGGAACCGTCATTACCTGGATCGTGCTGCTGCTGTTCCTGCGGCGTCTCGACACGGCCATCGCGACGGTGGTGATCGTGCCCCTGGCGCTCGCTGCGACACTGGTGGTCATGCATATTTTCGGTCTCGGCATCAATGTGATGACGCTCGGCGGCCTGACTGCGGCCATTGGTGTGCTTGTCGATCACGCGATTGTGGTTATGGAGCAGGCGTCGCACGCCGCGGGTCGGAATGCACAGGGGCACGAGCGCCGTGCCGCCGCGCTCGCGGCGGCAGGCACCGTTCTGCCGATGATGACCGTCGCCACCGCCACGTCGGCGCTGGTGTTCGTGCCGCTGGTCTTCCTCGCCGGAACGATCGGTCTGCTGTTCAAGCAGATGGCGATCGCGCTCGTCGGTGCCCTGGTGCTTTCGCAAGCCGTCGCGCTGACCATTACTCCGGTGCTGGCGGCAGCGTTGGCGCAGCGCGCACCGTCCGGCGGACGGACCTGGCGCTGGGCGCGTCAGCTGCGGATCGGATATGCACGCAGTCTCAGGCGCGCCTTGCGCAAACCGGGGTTGGCACTGCCGGTTGCGCTGGCGCTGGTACTGATTGCCGGTCTCGTGTTCTGGCACTTGCCCACGGCATTCCTGCCGGCGTGGGACGAAGGGCTGATTGCGGTGCCGTTCCGCACTCCGGTCGGACGTTCGGTCGCCGACACACTGTCGGTGGGCCGCGGGCTCATGGCCATCGCGCAGCGCGACCCGACGGTGCGCACTGCTTCCCTGGTGGTTGGCCGGAGCCTCGCCAATCCGCGCGCCACCCCCAACAAGGGCGTCGCTGTTCTGGTCCTTCATCGCCGGCGCACGGTCTCTACCGAGCACGTCATCCACGACCTGATGCAGCAGTTCCGCGTTGCCTATCCGGGGCTGCTGATGCTCAAGATGCATCAGATCGAGGTAACGCAGCTCGGCAACCTGACCGGCGCCCACTCGCCGCTCGACGTGGAACTGTTCGGACCCCGTCCCGGCCGGCTGTCGCGGTGGGCGCAACGCGTCACCTCTGCCCTGAAGCACAGCCACGCCTTTTCCAATGTCTCCTATGGCACCCCGTCGGCGGGTCCCGAGCTCAAGCTGGTTCTCAGGAGACGTGGTGTGAAAGCCGGTCTCAGCCCAGACGCGCTGGCACGCCAGGTGCGGCAGGCATTCTGGGGCGAATCTGCCGGTTTCCTGCTGCACGGCGCAGAGATCCTGCCGGTATCGGTGCGGCAGCCTCGTCCGGGGGGTGGAATGCTCTCCCACCTGCTGCCGGACCTCTGGATCAATACCCCGGACGCCCCGTTCTGGCGGCCGCTTTCGACCGTCGCCCGCGCCCAGCTGGTTCCATCAGTGCCGTTCGTCGCACACCAGAACCTGGTTCCCTTTGCCGACATCCAGCTGCGGCCGCACGCCGGCACGGGTTTGAACCAGGCCGCCGCCAAAGCGCGCTCGATCATCGCCTCAGTCCATCTCCCGGCCGACATCACCAGCACCATTGCCGGTTACTACCGTGAGCAGACCCGGAGCTTTGCGCAGATGGGGATCACCCTGGCGGCGGCGCTGGGCGTGCTCCTGATCCTGGTGGGGTTCCAGCTCGGCGGACAGCGACCAGCCTTGGCGGTCCTGTTCGCGACCGCACTGAGTGCGGTGGGCGCACTGGCGGCGCTGTTTGTGCGCGGTATCCCGCTCGACAGTACCTCGTTCCTCGGTCTGTTGCTGGTGTTCGCGATCGTTGTCAACAACGGGATCCTGATCTTCAGTTCGGCCCGGCTACGGCGTGCGGTGCCCGGCCGCATCCACGTGGAGCTCGCGGCACGGCGACGACTGCGCCCGATCATGATGACCATGCTGGCCGATGTGTTCGGCTTTCTGCCGCTTGCAGTAGGGATCGGCCGCGGCACGGATCTCCTCAAGCCGCTCGCGACTGCGGTGATGGGCGGCCTTTCGGTGGCCATCTTCCTGTCGCTGTTCATCGGGCCCATGCTATACGTCTGGTTGCTGCCGCCGGATGCACGCAGCGGGCGCAGCGAATCCTGACGAGTCCGGGTTGGTGCGGGCGGTCTCTGCGCCGCCACCGTCGCAGCGGCCGGCTGGAAGGGGTCTAAATCGTTCCGCGCTCCCTGCCGGACCCGCCCTGACTGTGGTTTTCCCGCACAATCCCTTACTCACGTTGCAAGTACTTCCCGCATTCGCTATCGTAGTTGCAATCTATTTTCTGGCAGGGGGCGTCATGGAACCATTCTATTCGCCGTTACCGCAGTATTCCCTGAACACCGATGTGACCTATCACTGGCCGCATCAGGAGCTGCCCGAGTCAGTGACCCTGGACAGCCCGGCACTTTTCGTCATGACGGATCTTCGTCGGGTCCCGGCTGTGACCATCGAGCCGGAAGCACCGCTGCGCAGTGTCCTCAAGAAGATGAGTTGCGAGGATGTGCATCTGCTGCTGGTGACGGATGCCGACCAGCGGGTGCTCGGACTCATCACGTCAACCGAGGTGATGGGCGAGAAACCGGTACGGTTTCTCGGACAGGGCGGTGGGACCTACGACGATATCCTTGTGCGGCACATCATGACGCCGCGCGAGCGGCTGGAAGTGCTGCTGATGGAGGATGTGCTCAAGGCGAAAGTCGGTCATATAGTTGCGACCCTCAAGCGTGCCGTCCGCAGGCATGCCTTGGTCATCGATGTCGATCCGAATACGAAGAGCGAGACGATTCGCGGAATCATCTCCTCGAGCCAGATCAGACGGCAGCTCGGTACGGAACGTGACGCTGCCCCGTCGCTGCGCAGTTCCACGGAGTCCGATACTCTCAACGCGTAGAAGGGCGGCTGGCGCCAGCGCGCGCCGGCCGCGTACAATGCGGCCATGACCGAGGCCGCGATCCGCTACCGTATCTGCCCGCGCAACCCGGGCGCACACCTGTTCGAGGTTCATTGCACGGTGCCTGTTCCAGACCCGGCTGGCCAGCGTGTCGGGCTGCCGGCATGGATACCCGGCAGCTACATGATCCGTGACTTTGCCCGCAACGTCGTGCGCCTCTGGGCGCACTCGCAGGGCGAGTCCGTGGTCGTGCGCAAGACCGGCAAGGATTCCTGGGTCTGCGCCTCCTGTTCCGGGCCGCTCACGCTGAGCTACGAGGTCTATGCCTGGGACCTGTCGGTGCGCAGCGCGCATCTCGATACCACCCACGCCTATTTCAACGGTACCAGCGTGTTCCTCCAGGTCTACGGGCGCGAACACGATCCCTGCATTGTGGATATCGATCCGCCACCGCCCGGCACCGGCGAGGGCTGGCGTGTTGCCACCGCTCTAAACCGGGCACAGGCCGAACCCCACGGGTTCGGCTCGTATGGCGCCAGGGACTATGACGAACTGATCGATCATCCGGTGGAAATCGGTCATTTCAGTCTCGCGGTGTTCGACGCCTGCGGGGTTTCGCACGAGATTGCGGTCAGCGGTCGGCACCGCGCCGATCTCGAGCGCCTGTGCCGTGATCTCAAGCGTGTGTGCGAGCACCACATCCGGTTCTTCGGTGAGCCGGCGCCCATGGACCGGTATGTTTTCCTCATTGCCGCGGTCGGCGAGGGGTATGGTGGGCTGGAGCACCGTGCATCAGCGAGCCTGTTGTGTCAGCGCGATACGCTGCCGCAGGCGGGTGATGTCGAAGTGGGCAGCGATTACCGGAGCTTTCTCGGTCTCGCAAGCCACGAGTATTTTCATGCCTGGAATGTAAAGAGAATCAAGCCACAGGCGTTCTCGGGCGGCGATCTCAGCCGCGAAATGCACACGCGCATGCTGTGGGCGTTCGAGGGTATTACCTCATATTATGACGATCTGGCGCTCGTGCGCAGCGGGCTGATCACGCCCTTGGCCTATCTGGAACTTCTGGGACAGACGGCTACGCGTGTGTGGCGCGGCAGCGGACGGTTCAAGCAGAGCCTGGCGGACTCGAGCTTCGATGCATGGACGAAGTTCTACCGCCAGGACGAGAACGCGCCCAACAGCATCGTCAGCTACTACACCAAGGGGGCGCTGGTCGCTTTGGCGCTCGATCTGATAATACGACGCGCCACAGCTGATGCACGCTCGCTCGATGATGTCATGCGCCTGTTGTGGCAGCGTTACGGTCGGCCCGGCATCGGGGTGCCGGAAGACGGCGTGGAACGTGCCGCCGGGGAGATCGCTGGGGTCGATCTGGGCGACTTCTTCAGGCGTACGGTGCATGGTACCGACGACCCGCCACTGGCGGACGTACTCGCCGATGTCGGCGTGGATTTCGTGCTGCGGCCAGCGCAGTCGAATGGAGACAGTGGTGGCAAGCCGGCACCCGGCGGTGAGGGCAGGCAGGGGCCACGCCCGGTGCTCGGTGTGCGGCTCGGCTCCGGCGCCGAGGTGCGCCTGGCCCAGGTGTTCGACGGCGGTGCCGCCCAGGAGGCAGGGCTCGCCGCCGGGGACGTGATCATTGCCGTCGATGGCCTGCGCGTCACTTCCGCCAACTTGGAAAAATCTCTCAATTCCCGGGTGCCCGGCAACCGTGTGCACGTCCATGCATTCCGGCGTGATGAGTTGATGGAGTTCGACGTGACGCTCAAGGAAGCTCCGGCAGACACCTGCGCGCTGGTATTGCGCGCAGATGCAGATGCTGCCGCCTGCGCGCGACGGAACGCGTGGCTGCAGGGTGTGCCGCCGCAGGCAGGACAGGTGGCGCACGCGGTCGGCGGCGGTTAGGTCGGATTCGTCCGGCCAGGGTTGAAGCGGATCATGTCTCTGCGCAGCGCTCTAATGAGAATTCTGTCAGACGGCGGCTTTCATTCCGGTACGGATATGGGGCGCGTGCTTGGCGTGACGCGGGCGGCAGTGTCCAAGGCGGTCGGCGTGCTCGTGGAATCGGGTATACGGATCCATCGTGTATCGGGACGCGGCTACCGGCTGGAGAGTGAGTTCGAGCCGCTTGAGCACGATCGCATCCTCGCCTTTCTGGGCGCCAACGTGGCGCTCATCGGCGGGCTGCAGGTCAAGGATGAAGTGGACTCCACCAGCCTTGAGCTGCTGCGGATGCCGGGGGCAAGCGCGCGTGGGCAGGTGTGCATCGCAGAAGCTCAGAGCCGTGGTCGCGGCCGGCGCGGGCGCAGCTGGATCGCCACCCCCTACGCCAATCTGATGCTGTCCATGGCCTGGTGTTTCGATGAAGGCCTTTCCGCTGTTGCCGGCCTGAGTCTGGCCACCGGCGTGGCAGTGGCGCGCGCCATGCGGGATTTCGGCGTCGCGGACGCCGGACTCAAGTGGCCCAACGACCTGCTGTGGGGCGAACGCAAGCTCGGTGGGCTGCTGATCGACCTGCGCGGCGAGGCCTCAGGTCCGTGCATGGTGGTCGCCGGGATCGGGATCAACGTGCGTATCGCCGAGCAGGATGGACGCGACATCGATCAACCCTGGATCGATTTGGCCTCGATTCTTGGCGGTACCGTGGACCGAAACCGGCTTGCGGCGTTGCTGATACAGCAGCTTGCACACATGCTGCAGCGTTTCGAGCACGACGGGCTCGTGCCGTTCCGTGAGGAATGGATCTCCTGGCATCGATACCAGGGTCGGCGCGTGTGGCTCACCGGTGCGGGCCCCGCCAGCGAGGGGGTGGTCCAGGGCATCGACCAGAACGGTGCCCTGCTCGTGCGCAACGACGACGGTGACGTACGTGCGTTTCATTCCGGGGAGGTCAGCTTGCGTCACGCAGGAAAAATCGAAGCGGCTGGCGCAGCGCCGCCGGATGCGGGAGCACGTCGTCCGTGAACCTGCTCGTGGACCTTGGCAACAGCCGGCTCAAATGGGCGCTGGCCCAGGGGCCGGAATGGCGCTCCGGCGGTTTTGCCTATGGGGCACAGATGGCGCCTGATCTGGATCGCGAATGGTCGCATGTCGTGCGGCCCCGGCGCATCGTGGTCGCGAGCGTGAGCAGCGTGGAGCGCGCACGCGTCCTGGACTCTTGGGTCCGGGATCGCTGGGCGTTGCCGGTCGATTTTCTCGAGCCTGGCCGCAGTCAGCTCGGGGTCACCAATACCTATGACGATCCGGCCCGTCTCGGAGCCGACCGCTGGGCAGCCCTGATCGCCACGCGCCATCTGTGCACCGGCCCGGCATGCATCGTGGACTGCGGGACGGCGGTCACGCTCGATGCCCTAGGGGGGGATGGCGTCTACCGTGGGGGTGTGATTCTGCCCGGAATTGCGCTGATGCGCGAGTGTCTGCGCACAGGCACTGCCGGTATTCGAAGCGTCGATGGTCGCGACGACAGCTGTCTGGCGCGCAATACTGCCGACGCGGTGGCGGCCGGAACGGTCTTCGGCGTGGCGGGCGCGGTGACGCGTATTATCGAAGAGTTCCGGCCAGTCCTCGGCACGGACATGCGCGTGATTTTCAGCGGAGGGGCAGCGACACCGGTGGTTGCGCGTCTTGCCGGACGTCTGGGGGCCGTTACCCAGGAGCCGGATCTGGTGCTCAAGGGCCTGTCTCTCATTGCGGAGGCACTTCCGTGAGGACGCTGCTGCGGTGGCTGTTCGCGGCACTGGTATTGGCGAACGTCGGCATTGCAATGTGGGCGAGCTGGTATCGCATACCCGCGGCGCCGCAGCCAAAGCGACCGCTACCGCAGATTCATCCCGAGAGGATGGTTCCGCTTTTGTTGCCGCAGATCGCGCCCGCAAGTCGAGCGCCGACGCCGACGAGCGCCAGGAAGCGGGGTTCGGCAACGGTCGTCACGGTAACGAAGGTGGTAGCGCCCCCGGTTCGGCAGTGCTTCGCCATAGGACCCTTCGATACGGTATCCGAGGTACAGCAGGCAGGCGCCTGGCTCAAGTCGGCCGGCATTTCCTATGCGACACGCACTCGGGTGGACAAGGTGGCCTCGAGCTATTGGGTGTACCTCCCGCCGCTGGCATCGCGCGCGGCGGCCATGCGCATGCTCAGGGAACTCGACCGCAAGGGAATCAAGAATCACATCATCGTGCAGCAGCCGGGGCAAAATTATGCAATTTCGCTTGGCTTGTACGATCTGCCCAAAAACGCCCATACCCGTCTGGCTGAACTCGTTAAGAAGGGAGTGCACGCCAAGCAGCAAATCCGTTACCGATCGCGTACGCGCTATTGGCTGGATGTCGAGGTCGTCCAAGCCGATGAGCACGCGCGCCTGCAAAGCCGGGACTGGGGTGCAGCCGGTGCGGCTCTGCAGGACACATCCTGTGCTCCCGTGCCCGTTCCTTCCGCAAGCCCGGCGCCGAAGTCTGAACCGTTGCCGCAGGCGTCGGTGACAGACCATCCGATTCCTGAGCATCCACTGCCGGTGCACTGACTCGTGCCGGCTTCGGAATGGGCGTCATGACCTTGGCCTTGTGGAACAGGCTGCGGGAGGCGGTTGGTCGAGAGATGGCGGAGTGCAGGCGGCTTGTGCGAGCTTTGTTCCTGAGCGTCTTGCAGGGATACCGAGAGCGGGGCGCGCCGCGGTTTATGCATAGCTCCGGCGTCTATGCGAGGATGGTCGAAAGCGGGCGGTTGTCGCTTTCGACGATTATCCCTATCATTACCATTCGTTGATTCTTGAATTGATGCCCGCATAGCTCAGTCGGTAGAGCATCTGATTTGTAATCAGAGGGTCGGGGGTTCAAATCCCTCTGCGGGCTCCAACTAATCAATAAGTTACGACAATCTCTTGCGCCCTGGCCGCCGGGTCCGCAGACCATTTTCTGAGGTTGTGGGCCGCGGCCGTGCGCGGGCAGGGCGGGCACACACGTCATCGGGTAACCCTCAAGCCGCCACCCCATGCTCATAATAGGGACGTTCCCGATCATCGAGCAGCGCGTAAAGGTCGTTCGTCTTAAACCCTTCCGGTTCCAGCCAGCGCAGCAGGTTTGTCTCCTTGAGCGGAATGACGCAGCGGTTGTGCCCGGTGGCGGCGACTTCCGGGGGCGGGTCGTCGGTGATGGTGGCAAAGGAATAAAGGTCGGGTTGGCCGGGGCTTTGCCAACAATCCCACAGGCAGGCCACCAGCATCACGCTGGCGGGCCTGGGGTCGAAATGCAGAATGACATTCTGTCCCTTCTCGCCTTCGCGCAGCGCGCGCTTCTCGTAGTCATGGAGCGCCACATTCTCGAAAAAGCTCGATACCAGGACCACCGCATGACGGTGCCCGAAGAGAGGCTTCCAGTAGCCTTCGAGATTGTCGCGCCGGGCATTGTAGAGTCCGGGGTAGCGCCGGTCGATGCTTGCCGGCAAGCCGTTCGGCCGGCAGTGATAGCGCATCGGCTTGATCACCGTCTGACCTGCCTCGCGTACCAGCACCGGGGCGTACCAGAAGGGGAAGATGCGGGAATCGTCCGGTTCGAGCGTGGTACGCCTTAATCGTGCGAGCTTTTCCAGGTGCCAGTCGATCTTGCGGGTGGCGATGCGCCGGTCCTCGAGCGCCTTGCGGGTCTCTTTGAGAGCCAGGGTCCGGTTGGCATCGGCCAGGCGCTTTTTCTGTTTGAACAGTTCGGCCTCGAGCTCGCCGGCCCGACGCTCCCGATATGCCTCGATATAGCGCTTGATCCGCGCTTCCTCGGGAGTTTCCGGCAGATCGAAATTCGCCTCGAGTGCCCTGGGGATCTTGATCGTGTCGTCTTTGACCCGGCGGCGGGAAAGATCCTCGAACAGCTCCGTCTGGATTCGCGCGTGGTAGCGCAGTCCGATTGATTTCAGCTTCTGCTCCACCATCGCCGAGTAGCACATGCCGAATCCCCGAACGCCGGCTGAATGACATCAGTGTCAGCCGGCCGGCCAATTTTGACAAGGAGCCGGGAGGGGTGGATCGCGATGTGTCGAGGACTAAGACGGACGATGCACAGACAGCATGTACACTACAGAAACCTGCCATACTTGACCCTGGATCAAGTGCAGGTTACCCTTTCAACAGGATGTAGACAAAAAGTTGGAGTGCAGCAATGCGATGATTCAAAGTTGTAACCGTGGCGTCCTCCCGCAACGAGGGAGGACCACGCCAGCGATCCGATGGAGCAAGGTGTCCTAACCATATTTCTTGATGGAGAAAGCAAATGAAAAATCTCGACCGAAAACTAACTGCCGTAACGAGAGGGTTCCCTCCATGCATCGTTGCAACAACGCATACAAGGTTTTCAATTATGGCGCTTTCGAAGAGCAGTTGAAACAGATTGAAGAAGTCCACGGCGTCCATATAGAGCTCGCGGATATAGTGAACGCGCTGGAGAACTCCAGTGGCCATGGGGCGCCCGAGCAACCCCCGCCCCACCTGAGAGGCGCGGGTAATATTGAGGTTCACCGGGGCTACGACACCGAGGGGCATTTGCTGGATATTCATACATCCCCTCCCGGGGAGACCGTCTACATCTACGGTGTCGACTACGTCTTGGGTTTAGACGGCTCTATTCAGAATTAGAGGTTGATTTCATGTGCACTTCAATCCGTGGCATGACCTAGCAGGAATCGGACGGCGTAAACATGAAAAAATATTGTAATTGTGGCGGCGCCCTAACTGAGACAATGGTTCCGAGGTACGGAGTACCCAGGCTCGGAATTCCTGTTGTCCTCATCGACACAGTCAAGTTGTTTAAATGTTCCCAATGCGGCAAGGAACGCCACGAGTTACCTGACCTATGTATGTTGCTTTCGGCCGCTGCCACCTCGCGCGCGATTAATCCAAGGCAACTTTGCGGAACGGAGATTCGATTCATACGAAAGACGCTGGGTTTGAGAGCGATCGAATTCGCCGAGATCCTGAACGCGACATTCGAAACCGTCTCGCGCTGGGAAAATGACAAATTAACCAACATGTCCACGGACACCGAGAAACTGATAAGGCTTATTGCCCTTAATCGACTAGGCAAGGACGATGTTGATCTGCGAAATAACATCGATCGTCTTATCGACATGGACATTAAACCTCCAAAAGGTAAACCTGTTCCGGTCAAGCAGGAGATTCGTTTGCCACAAGTACCTACTAAAGGGAAAAAGTCATCACCCAAAAATCAGTTGTCGGGTGCTGCGCACCGCGGTTCTTGATCCATGTGATTCTTGTGAAAGCCGCAAGGCGTGTCGGCTGGACTAGGCGGCGATGATAGCTAGGGCGACCAGGCGACGTTGACCGAAACCCGGTTGATCGGCACGATAGGAATTATTTGGGTTCCGGAAGTTCGTCGTTCCTTGAAGCCGAACAAAGATCAACGGGTGACATGAAGACGGACAAGGGTGCGCAGACGTCCGAAGCCGTAACGTCCGATGTGATCTGGAAAGAGCTCTACCCGAATCGAACAAAAATCGAGAGGCAATTCATGACTACGTTGACTGAACGGATAAAGAGCGTTTCAACATGGGATTCCGGCGGAGGCATCGAATTGGACATTGTTGAGCTGGCCGACGGGAGAGTATTGGGTATTAGTGACGAGGCGGTAATCCTTTACGAAAGCATGGATGATCTTGAAGCAGGTGACGCTTCCGCGAACCGTCCATTCATCACGCTTTGAGGGATTTCGTTGACCGGGAAACCCGGAATCCCTAAGGGCCGCCGCGTTCCTCCCCAGCCATTTCTGGCATGGATATGATTCCAAACTGCTACGCGTCCTGGCCAGCGGCCGACCACCTTGGAGCGGTACTCGAATCTGTCCCCGGACCCAGGGAAGCAGCCAGCTGCCACTTCTGCCTCCAGTAGCCCCGCTGCTGCCGTTCGTCACTGGCCCGTCTGTCCCGCCGAACATTCTCACGCCGCTTCGAGAGCATCCTCATCCCCCCCTGGGTATTTCAAATCTCTCCGCACGATACTGTCACCTCCCCGCCACCGCCCTTTAGTGAGACTTAGTCTTAGTCTTGACAGTATGCAGCATTCAAGAGTAGGGTCGCCTGCAGGAAGGAGAGGCGGGTCGCAGACAGCCGGAGTACGGGAACTATTCTGCTGCGATCAGATAACGAAAACAGCAAGACCTAATTGGATTGGGTCGTTATGTTTTCATATAAGAAGAATGGAGAGATCCCGGGGGCCGTTGCAGTATTCTGGCATTTCCGGAGAATAAGACCGCAAAGAAATCGAGCTGCCAGATGGCGTGCGCGTTTTAGTGCGCGCATGTTTCTGCTTGTCGTGCTGTCTCTCCTGAGTACCGCGATTCTCCATGCCACTACCTACGTCTACGACGCCAATGGCCGGCTCACCGCTGTCACTGCGGCAAACGGCAATTCTGTCCAATACACATATGATTCTGACGGCAATATTCTGAGCATCCAGCCCGTCTCGGCGGGTCAGCTGGCACTCTTTACGTTTTCGCCGAACTACGGTCTCATCGGTACTCAGGTTACGATCGAGGGGCAAGGATTCAGTACGACGACCAGCGGCGACACAGTGAAATTTAATGGCGTCGCCGCGACGGTTGTGTCCGCGACCCCAACGGAGGTTGTCGCAACGATCCCAGACGGCGCCACGACGGGTCCGGTCTCGGTTACTGTAGGTGCCACCACGGTCAGCAGCAGCGCCAACTTTATTGTCGGCCAGCCGCCCACGATCACCGGGTTCACGCCGAACTACGGCGGACCCGGAAGTACCGTGACGCTCTCGGGAAGCTCCCTGGATCTGGTGCCCGGTGAAACGACCATTACGGTGAGCGGCGCGATAGCCACGATTAGCTCAATAAGCAATAGTCAGGCCGTCTTTTCCGTACCCAATGATGCAAGTGGGTCCATCGAGGTGACGACTCCGTTCGGACAGGCGACGAGCACCTCGGAGTTTGTCGGCCTGCCCAGTGTAATTAGCACCAGTGCGGTTGATGCCGCCGCCATGCTGACGACGGGTGGTACAACTCAGAGTTTGAACGTCAGCACCTCCAATGATTATGGTGTTTTTGGCTTTAATGCCACGCCCGGACAATGGCTCAGCATTCAATTGAGTTCTCTGACGACAACGCCAAGCGAGGGCAATGTCAGTTACCAGGTCTATTCTCCGTCGAATCTGGAGATCGCCTCCGGTACCGTGTCGTCGGTATCGAACATGTCGATTCATCTACCCATCATTATCGAGCCAGGCACCTATTGGGTGATCTTCGACTCCGGCAGCGGTACGGTACAGGTATCCGCAACTCTCGAAGCCGATACAACGACATTGGCTGTAAATGGCCCGACAATCTCGTTCGCGACTGCCGCCCCGGCGCAGTCCGAGCGTTTCTTTTTCTCGGGTACCGCCGGGCAGAATCTCGGACTGGGTCTGACCGGCCTGACCCTCAGCCCGACGTCCGTGACGGATACGGTCATAAGTATCGCCGCGCCCGACGGCACTCCGGCCTACGGGTTTGACTGCTACATTTCGAGCCAAGACTGTGGAGTCAGTCTGCAGAACCTACCGCAGACCGGAACCTACGCTGTCATCGTCGCGCCGAATGGGGCGGCGACGATGAATTTTTCGGCAACAGTCGCTACCGACGTCAGCGCAAACTTAAGCGCCGGTACGCCGTTAAACCTGAACCTCACACAGCCCGGGCAAGGGGCGCTGTTGACTTTTTCTGCCACTGCCGGGCAGAGCATGGCGCTAGCCTTGAGCGGACTTGCCTTCGATTCAGCTGCGATCCCATCGGCCTATGCATCGGTTAGTATTACCGCCCCGGATGGCACGGCAGTCGCTGACTCACCGATTTCCTGCTACCCATCGGGCTGCGGGATCAGCCTCCAGAACCTCCCGCAAACTGGAACCTACACGGTCAGTATCGTGCCAGTGTGGGCCGCGACAGCGAGTTTTACGGCAACGCTCACGACGGATGTCAGCGCAAGCTTAAGTACCAGTACGTCATATTCCCTAAATCTCTCGCAGACGGGCCAACAGGGTCTGCTGAGCTTCACCGCCACCACCGGCCAGACCCTCGCCCTGTCGGTGAACGGAATCAACACCAATGCCAGTGGCATATTTTTCTCGGTTTCGAACGGTCAGACGGTCATTCAGAGCGGCGCGACGACTGCAACGCAAACCGGCACCATCTTCAATCTGCCAAATCTTCCGGCGGGAACCTACACGATATTCGTTGATCCGGGCGACGCCACCGCATCAATGCAATTAACCCTGCTGCCCGGCGTGACGGCCACGCTCACGCCGAGTAGTGGTGTGGTAAGTCTAAGCACCACTGCGTCAGGCCAGTACGTCTACCTGAGCTTTTCGGCCAGTGCCGGCCAGAACCTGGTGCTGGGCTTGAATGATCTCGCTCTCAACCCGACGTCGGTACCGTATACCGTCTTCAGTATCGCGGAGCCGGACGGCACAGTGCTCCCTTCCAACGACTACTACCCAAACCAATGCGTTCCGTCGACCGCCCCTTCAACCGATGGCTGCGGGATCAGGCTCGTGAACTTGCCCGAGACCGGAACCTATACGGTGACCATTATACCGGCCGGGACGGCGACGATGAGTTTCCAGACGATCTTGGCCCAATACGGTGATCTGAACGGCGATGGCAAGGTGGATGCCGCTGATGTGCTCTTGGCCCAGCGCATCGTGTTCGGACTAATGGTACCCACCCCAACTCAGGTGGAACTGATCAATGTGGTACCGCTGGTCAATGGAGGTGGGACGAACAATATGGACGCCGCCGACGTGCTCCTCATCGAGCGCAAGGCTCTGGGGCTCGTTAACTATTAGATTCAAACAGGTCCCGGTAAGCCCGGTAAGAAGCAATCGGGACAGGAGGAAGCCGTGATGCGATACAAGAACTCAACATGGATCCGGGTGGTCATCCTCCTCGGGCTCGCTGCCCTTGCCTCAGGCTGCGCCGGCGTCCAGACGCTCTCCAACTACGCCCGCACCGGGGATACCGTGAGCATGGCGGTCTGGCAGACGACCCCGGGCCCGTTGCTGAAGCAGGAAGACGTGAGTGCTGCCGTGGTCGACAGCGCCGGTGTGAGTCACCCTGTGACCCTGCGCAATCTTTTCCGGGTCTACAGCGATCCCACGAGCAGCTACGCCATCCGATCCGTCAAAGACCAGGGCTGGTCTTCGCCCCAGCCCGATGAAACCTACAGTACCCCCTACATGGGGCAATGGATGGCAGTGGTCGACCTCATTGATCCCACAACCGGACAGCCCCCGGCACTGGCGACCGGGAGCGCCCAGCTCGTCCTGACCGACTCGAACCCCGCCGACACCAACTCGCCTTTCACGAGCAGCCTCACGATCCTCACCGGGACTGGGGCGATCAATCCGATGGCGATCCAGGGCGGGCTCTCGGGCTACGTGCCCCTCAATACACTTGAGCCCATGCCCCAGGTGGCCGTGACGATGTCGGGCACCCCCTCGGCCCCCTTGGGGGGCGGCACCTTCGTCTTCAGCTACAACACCGCGGCCTTCGGGGGCGCGAATACCGCGCCCACCGTGGTCATGACAAGCCCCGACCGCAATATCGAACTCTCCTCCTCCCAGGCTGCCCAGAGCAACGGGACTACGCTCATTACCGTCAACATCCTCAACCCCCACGGTTTTGAGGTGGGCGACAATACCGGGGCAAACCTCATGAACCAGATGAGCCTGCAGCGCGGGCTTAAGTTTCTCATCGTCTGGGACAAGAGCCTCACGAACATCACCGATGCCAACTGGCAGAGTTATCTCCAGCTTCAGAGCGGCTATTACTTCGACCTTAACGGCGCGCCGGTGAGCGGACTGACGCCCGTGCTCACGAAGTTGCGCTAGGAGTGGTCCTTGCATGTGGATGATCCGGAAGCTAAATGGTTCAATCCGTCATGGCCATCTTAGGGGTACGGCACAGTTACGCCCGCCTGCATCCGACCCATCAATCGTCCGATCTCAGAGACCATGGACCTGCGGGGGTGGCACAGAGGGTCATCTTCGTCATGCTCACTGCCTAGCCGGTGCCGCCCGCCGTAGCGCGACCTCTCTTCTGCGCCATGGCTTGCCTGCAGTATTCGCGCTGACAACCCTTGGTGCCCCAGTGTGCGCGCTCGCGCATTGCAATGCGGGGGAAATCGCGCTCGGCCGGGCCCTGTTTAGGGACAAGAATCTGAGCATTGACCGCACCACTGCCTGCAGTTCCTGTCACAAGCCAAGCTATGCCTTGGCCGATGACCGCCCGGTTTCGGTCGGCGTGTATCATCGGACCGGCACGCGTAACGCACCGACCCTGATCGATGTCGGCCAGTACAAGTTCTTCTTTTGGGACGGGCACGCCAACAGTCTCAGGGCGCAGGCGGTCTTTCCCTTTCTCGCGCGCAATGAAATGGGGTTTTCGAGCAAAGCGCAAGTCATTGCCCGCGTTCTGGAGAATCCGGCGTATCGTGCCGCCTTTCGCCGTCTTCGTCCTGCGGCGGGTGTCCCTGTGCGCTTTGGCGAGATCGCGCAGGTGCTCGCGGCCTACGAGCGTTCCTTGCGCCCTGCGCCAAACCCTCTCGATCGTTATCTTGCCGATGACCGCGCAGCCCTGTCGCTTGCTGCGCGTCGTGGACTGCGCCTGTTTCGGGGCAAGGCGCAGTGTGCGCGTTGCCACCTGATCACGGCGCACGCAGCCCCGCTGACGGACAATGCCTTCCATACCTCCCCAGTGGGCGTGGGCGTGCCTGGAGAGCAGGTCGGACCGCTTGCCGAGGAGGCCGCGCATTTCAGTGTCCGCAAGCGTTTCCTCCTTGTCGAGTCCGATGCGCCGCTTGCTGCTCTCGGGCGCTATCTCGTGACCCTGAATCCGAAGGACATCGGCAAGTTCCGTACGCCGTCGCTCAAGGATGTCGCGCTCACTGCACCCTATATGCACAATGGCAGCATCCCAACTCTTGCCCAGGCGATCGACGTGGAGCTCTATTACCGCGGGCTCAAGCTCGGCTATCCGATCATCCTGTCGACGAGAAACCGGCAGGACCTTATCGCCTTTCTGCGCGGCCTGTCAGCACCGCTTCGCAAGATGCCGGCCTCTATCGGCCTGCGTTGCCAGCGCGGGTTGAGAACGGGTGCTCTGCGAGCAGTTACGGTTGATGTCGGCAATGCCGATTCAGGAGATGGTCATGAAGCGCTTCCTTAAGATCGCAGCCGTGATGGCGGTCGCGACGATATGGGCCATCGCCCCCACGCGGGGCGTGGCGGGGGAGACGCTTTCTACCGCCCAGGCAAGCCGCTATGCACTGTCCACGCCGCCGACCGCGAGCGGTCAGAGCGCGACCCTCCTGCCGGACGGCGCCTGGCTGCTGCTTGGAGGTGAACTGCAGGGGCACGTGAGCAATGCGGCGGAGATCTATGATCCCGAGAGTGGCAAGACGACGATGCTTGGTTCAACACTCGATGTCGCGCGTGCCTGGCACACGGCAACACTCCTTCCGAGTGGCGAAGTGTTTGTATTCGGCGGCATTGGTGCCAACGGCAAGGTGGTGAGTCAGGCCGAGCTCTACGACCCCGTGACCCAAAGCTTTACCGAACTGCCGGACACGGGCCTCACGCCGCGCGCGCACCATATCGCGAATGTCCTGAGTGACGGGCGGGTACTCATCGCCGGCGGCGGGCAAGGCGAAGTCCCGCAGCTATGGGATCCCCGCACGAACGCCACCACGCCGGCCGGTAGCAGCATGGTGGCGTCACGCCTAGACGCCACCTCGACGCTGCTTTCGACAGGCGCTGTCCTCGTTTTTGGCGGTACCGATGCAAACGGCAATCCAGTGTCCACCGCCGAACTCTATGCCCCGTTTCCTGACAAGTTCGAGCCGGCTGAAGCCGGCTCTCCAATGCTACCTGCGCTTGCGACGCTCGAGAGCCTGCCAGCGGTCGCGGCATCGCAGCCGGCTAATGGGGCGAGCAGTGTCCCGGTGACGGCGCGGATCTCCGTACGCTTCACCATGCGCCTCGCGGTCCAGAGTCTCAACAGCGCGACTGTCACGCTGGTCGGCCCGGATGGTGTCGTTGCGGCCGGCGTGGTGCCGGTGGAAGAGGGCCTGCTGCTCTTCGTGACGCCGACCGAACCGCTCCTGCCGGCTTCGTCCTATACGCTATTCATCCAGGGGGCACAGGATCTCTCGGGCAATGCGCTCCCCACCGTGACGATAGGGTTTTCGACCGCTTCCGTATCGGCGTCGGGCTTGGCCAGTGGCGCGGGTGGCGGAGGCGCCTCCACCGGCGACAGCGGCATCTCGGTCACACTGGGGCCTTCCGCCTCAGTGTCGGCGGCCCCCTCAGCGGGGGTCTGGCAACCGCCGGTCGGGGGAGGTCCCTGGATCATGGGTCCCGCCACCAAGACCGCGGCGGCCGACGTCCCGCTTCTTCAAGCACCTACCGGGGTGACGGCGCTCTCGGGTCAGGTGCTGTTGCAAAATGGTGCGCCTTTGCCTGGGGTTGCGGTATCCGTAGGCAATGTTTCAACGGTCACCGATTCGGCCGGCCGGTTCTTGGTGCACCCGTTGGCACCGGGCCACGTTGAGTTTATTGTCAATGGGGGTACGGCTGACAGCAACGGGGTACATTACGGCCAGTTTGTGATTGGCGCGAACCTCAAGCCCGGAATTACCAACACCCTGGGCTACACTGTCTGGATGCCGGTGATTGATGTCGCCGATGCCGTCTCCATTCCATCGCCCACGACCCAGGAGGTCGACGTCACCTCGCCCTTGCTGCCGGGTGTGACGCTCAAGATTCCTCGAGGCACCGTGATCCGCGAGCCCGACGGAACGATAGCCACCAGTGTGAGTCTGACACCGATCCCGCTCGACCGCTCACCGTTTCCGCTACCGCCGTTTTCGATGTGCTTCGTTATTCAGCCCGGGGGCGCGATGCTCCAGTCCGTCGCGGGCGCGAAGGGGCCGGGCGCAAAGATCGTCTACCCCAACACGCTCAAACGCCCGCCTGGCTTCCCCGAGACCTTCATGTATTACGATCCGGCCGGCAAGGGCTGGACGACCTACGGACAGGGAAAGGTGTCGGCCTCCGGACACCACATCGATCCTGATGGCAAAGTGAATCTCTATAGTTTTAGCGGGTTTGGAGATATTGAATCCACCAACCCCCCACCTGCGCAGAATCCGCCACCGAACGGCTGCCCCGGACAGGGGGCGGACGGCGATCCGGTCGATTGCGCCATCGGCGTGTTTCTCTACCACCATGTAGATATGGTGGTTCCCGATACGATCCCGATCGTGATCCGGCGGACCTATCAGAGCAGCGACACGGATCCCCGTGACTTCGGAGTTGGGTTTTCGCACGATTACCACATGTATCTTTACGATGCGAACGGTCCGCAGGACACGAACTTTGCGACCTTGAGCCTCGTGCTGTCGAACGGCTCGCTCATTCAATACACGCGTACTGCGTCGTCTCCAAGCACGGGCCTGACTGGCCTCGAGATGACAAGCGCGCCCACGCCAAGTCGCTTTTTCGGGTCGACGATCAGCTACGATCCGACGAGCACCTATCTCGTGTTGACGCTCAAGGACGGGACGGAGTACAAATTCAACAGCACCGATGGCCGCTTTCTGCGACAGATCGTTGATCGCAACGGTGAGATTCTGCAGGTGGTTCCAGCCCAGCCTTCGAATACGGACAACACGCCGGTCGTTACCATCATTTCGCCTCATGGACGCTGGGTCCAGATTCAGTACGAGTCGAGCGATCCATTCAACTATCCCGCCGGCACCTCCGAGATTTCGCAGATCACCGATAACAGTGGACGCACGGTGCAGTATGCCTACGATTCCTCAGGGCGGCTCATCAAAGTAACCTATCCCGACGGGGGGGTGGAGCAGTACACCTATGTCGGCACCACCAATGAGATCCAGTCCATCATTAAACCCAACGGTCAGACCAAGGTTACGAATGTCTATGATAGCAACGGGCGCGTGATCCAGCAGACGCTTGCCAATGGTGGCACCTATAAGTTTTCCTACCAAATCAACGCAAGCGGTCAGGTGACCCAGACGACCGTGACCGACCCCAACGGCAATGCGCATATCCTCGCCTTCAACAGCGCGGGTTACGTCGTCTCTGACACCCGCGCGGCAGGCACGCCAATTCAGCAGGTGACCACGTTCACGCGGGATCCGACTTCCAATCTCGTCACCGCCATGACGGATGCCCTGGGGCGCACGACCGACTTCAGCTACGACGCGTTGGGCAATCTGACCGGCGTGACGCGCTTGGCCGGCACGTCGAGTGCGGTCACGGAAAGCGCGACCTACACCACGAATTATAACGAGATCGCAAGCCTCACGGATCCGCTCGGGGATACCGTGCAGTTTGGCTATGACAGCCTGGGTAATCTCACGACCGTCACCGACGCCCTAGGAAATACCGTGGCCACTTTCACCAACGATCCCTCGACCGGATTGCCCACGGCGATCACTGATGCCCTGAATCACACCACTACCCTGGCGTATGACAGCCAGGCGGATCTCTCTTCCATCACGGATCCCCTGGGCCGCACCACGCACCGTTATTACGATTCGATCGGACGTCTAACCGGGATGTCCGATCCCAATAACGACGAAACCAGTTATGCCTACGATCTGATGAGCCGACTCACGCACGTGATCGATGCCCTTGGCGGGACCACGACGCTTGTCTACGACGCCGACGGGAACCTCACGACAGTGACCGACCCACGCGGAAGTAAGACCCAATATACTTATGACAACATGGACCGCCTTATTACCCGTACCGACGCCCTCGGCCAGGCCGAGAGCTTTAGTTACGATGCCGACGGCAATCGGATAGGCCACACCGACCGCAATGGTCAGGTGGATAAAATGAGCTATGACGCGCTCAACCGGCTTACCACTGTCCTCTACGGCGATCAATCCGGTACACCGCAAAGCACCGTGAACTACACTTACGACGCCGGCAACCGCCTTACGCAGATCGCCGACTCCACGGGTGGCACGATCACCCGGGTCTACGATGGTCTGAACCGGTTGACGAGCGAGACCACCCCGAAGGGGAGCATTACCTACGGTTATGACAGTGCCTCCCGCCGCATTCAGATGACGGTCAGTGGACAAGGCACGGTCACTTATGGCTATGATGCGGATAATCGCCTGACGAGCTTGACCCAGGACGGCAATGCCGTCGGCGTTCAGTACGACGCGGTCGGCCGGCGTGTGACGCTTGCCCTGCCCAACGGTATCGTGGTCGCCTACGGCTACGATGCGGCTAACGAGCTCACCGGACTGACCTATACGCTCGGCGGTACGACGGTCGGCAATCTCACCTACACCTATGACGCTGCCGGGAACCTCGTCAATCGGGGTGGGAGCCTTGATACGACCAGTCTACCCGCCGCCGTCGCGAGCGCGACCTACGACGCCGACAACCGCCTGACCCAATGGGGTAGCGCTACCTTGACTTACGATGCTGACGGCAACCTGACGAATGATGGGACGCTCAGCTACACTTGGAATGCCCGAAACCAGCTCACGGCCTTAAGCGGAGCGCACACCGCGAGCTTCACCTACGACGCCCTCGGGCGGCGTGAAAGCGCGACGATCGACGGCACCACGACGGGCTACCTCTACGATGGGCTGAACCCGGTGCAGGAGCAGGGGGCTACCACGACCACCAATCTCCTCACGGGGCTCAATCCCGATGAATACTTCGCGCGCTCCGACGGCACGACGACCCGCTACTTCTTAACCGATGCCCAGAACTCCACCGTGGTGCTCACCGACCCGAACGGCAACGTCGTGAAGAACTACACCTATGATCCCTATGGTGCCACCACCGCCACCGGGGAGACCAGCACTAATCCCTTCCAGTACACGGGACGGGAGAACGATAATACTGGGCTCTACTATTATAGGGCGCGGTACTACGATCCAAACATAGGGCGGTATATCAGTAGTGATCCTATGGGGTTGGCGGGCGGATTAAATACCTACGCATATGTCGGAGGGAATCCGCTGAACTATGTTGATCCGTGGGGGTTGGCCGGTTGGAGCTATGGAGCTCCCCCTTCCCGCATTCCTGGTGGTCCCTATGTACCTCAGCCGGGTCAAAGGCCAGGAACCTTTATGGGGCCGAAACCTCTGCAGGGCGGCTCAAGGGCAATGTGCAGGGGTGTTCCACCCACCGATCAGGGAGGCCCCCCCGGAACGCCGGCGCCCTATTGGAAATATACCCCCGCGGGGGGAGGGCCGGTGCAAAAGTTTGATCAAAATGGCAATCCTCTTGTTCGTGGTGATCAGGGTCATGCGCAGGATGATTGGGCGGGAGAAGGGTCGTCTTCCACCAGCGGGGAGACCACTCCTACTCCAGAAGATCCATTCATTGATCTTCCTTAGCATGTCATCTGATCATGGAAAGGGGGATGTATGAGTGAGCCTATTGATGAAGATGCATATGCAAATAACTACCACTATTTCCAGAAGTCGTTGGTTGTTCTTGGCCAGGATGCCGAAGCGCAGTGTCAGGCGATGGACCATTTTAATGTGGCCTGGGAAATCCGGGACGAGATAACTAGCAATGGTTATGCGGTTTTAAACACTGCGGACACGCAGCTATCTGAACAACAAAAGGATGGGATCAAACGACTCCTCGAGAATGTGGGCAGTATACCAGATTCCGTTATAAACGTGCCAAACTCGAAGGCAGCTCACTTGCAGGCGATGAATGATCCTTGTTGGGTTCCTTTACGATCGCAAGCCAAACAGCTAATCTCGGTCTTGTCCACGGAAACTGATCGAGTGAACACAATTCTCCACCTAAAGCGTTCGAAATAAAGATAGAGTCCACGGACGTGGTGTAAATCTGGACGAGGCTGATGGTGGCCACCGTCATCAAGAACTTCGGTAAAGTTGAGATTGCGAGTAACGCATCTAGGGCAAAAATCGGCGGAACAGGAGGAAACGTCTGGGCTGATTAGCTTGGAACCCGCATCGCGTCTAGAGAAAATTCTTTCCACTACGACGCTGCGCGTCGGGGTCAATCATTTACGCATATGTCGGAAACAATCCGCTGAGCTATGCCGATCCACTGGGGCTTCAGTGGCTAGCCTCAATCGTAAGCGTCCGGTGTTCACCGCATGGACAGCTACAGCTTAATGCGTGTGAGCCGGCGATTGGTCAGGTTGATATCGAAGCGTTGCGGGTCGAATGTGCCGCCACACCACTCGAGCATTTCCCCGTGTTCGGGATGATCGGGATCGATGATGGCGCGGACGAACTCGACGTAGCCCGGCACGCCGCCGACATCGAGGGCTGATGTCTGTCAACTGGGAAAAGGAGCCTGCCAAGAAGGTTCAGAAGGATATCGAGGCCCGCTGGACCCAGAAGAATGGAAAAAACTATTACGGCACACTGGGAAACCGCGCTGTAATCCTGCTGTAATCGCGTTGGGCTCACCTGCGCCAGGATGCATTTTGATGCATGGCAACGTTATCTCCGATCATGTACTTAGACGCATGGAGTCGCACAAAAATGCAACGTTTGTCGATTCGACATCCCCAGTCCGGACGCATGGTGCCGGAGTATGAAGACCAGCAACTGCGGGAACTCATTGTCTTCCCCTATCGTATGGTCTATCGAGTCAGGCAAGATCGTCTCGATATCATCGCCGTTTTTCACGGTGCGCAACGGCTCCCGGAGTCCTTGTGACTTTGCTTTCGTTTTGGGGTAAAGCAAGACGCCCCACCCAGCAAGTCACCTCCTTTCTCGCCACGCTCGCCAATGACTGGTCGCCACACTCCATTGCAGACGTAGCGCGGAATGAATCCCAGCGTTCGCTCCGGCCGAAGGACCCGCCGCAGAATAGCGTGCGCCGTTCAACAATAGCTGAAAGTCACATTTGCATTTTGTTTCTGCACACAAGGAAACTGTGCTGTAATCCTGCTGTAATTGTGTTGCGTTCCAGTGCGGTATGATACATTTCGATACATGAAGACGTTATTTTAGATCATGTACTTAGGCGCATGGAGCCGCACAATAATGCATCGTTTGGCGATTTGTCGTGCTACGCAGCTGCGCGTTTACGCATCGCCCGGCCTGGGCGCGCAGCGCGTCGTGGCTGCTTCACTAAACGGATCTGGAGCTTACACCCCAGCGCCGAGGCATATTTCTCCAGTGTCGCCAGGGACGGTGAATGTTTTA
>JAJYEE010000079.1 GCA_021790335.1 Pseudomonadota bacterium
GGACGATGCCGTAAATTCCGACACTTGTCTGCTGATGGTCGACGATCCGGAATTGGCCTTCATCGCCTGCCTTCATCGACTTTATCCGAAAAAGTCGAACTGCGGTCTGCTGAGCGCCAAAGCGCACATCGATCCATCGGCTGTCATCGGCCAGGGCACGAGTGTGGAAGCATTGGTGTCCATCGGTGGTAATACAACCATCGGCAGCAACTGTTGGGTCAAGGCCGGGTGCCGTATCGGTGATGGGGTCACGCTCGGCGATAACTGCGTACTGCACCCGAACGTGGTGCTCTACGATGGCGTGCGGCTCGAGAATAACGTCATAGTTCACGCTGGCGCCGTCATAGGTTCGGACGGCTTTGGCTACAAGTTCCGTAACGGCGAGCACGTGAAGTTTCCGCAGGTAGGTACTGTGGTGATCGAGTCGAACGTGGAGATCGGCGCCAACACCTGCATCGACCGAGCCGCCCTGCTGGAGACGCGCGTGGGCGAGGGTACAAAGATCGACAACCAGGTACATATAGCACACAACGTCCAGATCGGTGCACGCTCGCTGTTGTGCGGCCAGGTCGGCGTTGGCGGTTCGACCGTAATAATGGATAACGTCACGCTGGCCTCCCAGTGCGGCGTGGTCGATCACGTCACGATCGGTTCGCAGGCAGTCGTATTCGCCCGCTCGGGAGTGACAAAGGACGTCGGGAACAAGGAACAGGTGATGGGGTTTCCGGCGGCAAGCCGCAGGGAAATGTTGCACGAGATGGCGGCGCTACGGCGCCTGGCCTGCAATCACAAGGCAATCGAGGAGCTATTGCGCCTGTTGCCGAAACTGCGGGATGGGGTTGGCGACAAGTAAGGTGATGTGACAAAGCTTTACGGTATCCGTTGGTTTTTCATGCAACTGAACCGCCAGATTTGGGACAAATTTAGGACAATTTCGCCTTCATCCCGGATTGGAACAGGTGCCAGGCGACGTTCGTTTCTCGCGTCGCGGCAGGCTGCAGTGGGCAAGTGCTGCCCTTGCTCCTGGGCAATGCAGCGAATACCGACTGCAAGGAAAGCAGCTACCCGGACGGCGGACGCCCAGGCGCCCTGAAGACCAGTCGCCGCGAGGTCGTGAAGTTGAATGCAAGACCTGCAATGGACCCCGCAGCGACCGCCACGACGGGCCATTGACGCGCAGTTGCAGAGAAGACAACCAGCCCGAAGTAAATTCCATTGTTGGCCAGCCATCCCAGCGCGTTGGCCGAGATATAGCGGAACCACTCAGAGCGCCACGATCGATGGCTTGCGCCGAAGGTGTAGCGCCGATTAAGCCACCAGGCGACCGAGGTGGCCGCCGGAAAAGCAACAACCTGCGCCGCGGCCGGTCCGATTTTGGGAGCGATCAGTGCGACCAGGCCCGCGTTGACAACAAAGGCCAACGTGCCAACAACACTGAACCGCAGGAACTGGGAAGCTGCCGTGGCCCGTTGCGATCGGTCGCTTTCAGGTACTCGTGTCATGCGGACCGTCTGGTCATTCTGACCGCCGTTTCGCATCAGGCGATGCCCAGGATTGCGTCGTATGGGCGCCAACGGCCTCGCAAACCCCATATTGCAGGTAGGCCAGCAGGCGGGTTTCCCGCCGCCCGCGCGTTACGGTGTCAAGAATGATGCCCGCGAACAGACTGAGCGCTGCCAGCATCATGATTCCCGTCGACAATACCGCCGTCGGAAGGCGGGGCACCAGGCCGGTCTGCATATACGTGAAGATGATTGGAATCGAGAGGGCAACGGACACGACCGCCAGCACGACGGCAATGACACCGAAGAAAAACAAGGGGCGCTCATGACGCATGAGCTTCACGATCATCTTCAGAATCCGCCATCCATCACGATAGGTGCGAAGCTTGCTCACCGAGCCTTGCGGCCGCCCCGTGTAGCGTCCGTGCACGTGGGCGATGGGCATCGCAAGCTCGAGGGCGTGAACAGTCAGCTCGGTTTCGATGTCGAATCCTTGCGAGAGAACCGGAAAGGACTTCACGAAGCGCCGGGAAAAGACCTTGTAGCCGGAAAGCATATCGTGGACGCGGTTGCCAAAAAACAGGCGCACAGCATTGGTCAGGAGGGCGTTGCCGAACTGATGACCCGTGCGGTACGCCACTTCTTCACCATCAGGCTCGCGCACACAATTGACAAGATCGTGGGGACCGCTGCAGGCGAGCTCAATCATGCGCGCTGCGATAGCGGCGTCGTAGGTGCGATCACCGTCGACCATCAGATAGAAATCGGCATCGATGTCGCGAAACATCTGACGCACGACGTGACCTTTGCCTTGCAGTACTTGGCTGCGCACGATGGCACCGGCACGACGGGCATATTCAGCGGTGCGGTCCGTTGAGTTATTGTCGTAGACATAAATGGCCGCTTGCGGCAACACCTCACGGAATTCCGTTACCACGTCGGCGATCGCGACTTCTTCGTTGAAGCATGGAATCAAAACCGCCACCATCGGCATGCGGACCCCCCAGGAAGGTGCTGGTGTGTATATTGCCACCAGTTTGCTGAAATTCGCCCTTTTTTCCAAGATTTCTGGCAGATCCGGGCTGTCTGCCGTGCGGATTGGCGGCAGGTGGCGAGCGTGGCCTGCGCGGATGGGTGTCAAAAATCCTCCGCGAAGTCGCGACGATGTCACATCAATTAACCTGCTGACGGCCATCTGAAACAGACGGCGATTCCGCGCAACTCCACGAGTACGAGTAATTTCCGGAACCGATCCGGGCAGCGAAGCGCTTGCAGAAATTCACTTCAAATCGATGCCCTTCGCCCGCAAGAACCCGCAATGCCCGGCATCTGTGACGGGTGTCAGCTGTTTGCAGGGCCATCCCACACATTTGCAAAATGGACATCTCTGCCGGGAAAGTCTGACGAAACGGTGAAGATCGCATTACGTTGCCACCTCGTCTCCTGGTCCGGTCGCATGGCGTCTTCCAGTATCCCGCAGATGCAGGAAAATCCGATCCGTCGGATGCGAACATTAGCGATTTCAGGAATCCCGTGACCAGTTATCCAATCGGGCAAGACAGTTCGGGAACGGTAACCAGCAGCGCTGTGAACGTGAAATACCTTCGTCCACGCGAAAAACGACACGCCGATCAGCACAAGCAAGAACTCGCTAGCAGACGCCTCACGGATAGGGACTGGACCCGCCTTCACATGGTCGTGAGGCGTCAGTCCCGCGCGCTGCCATCCTGCATGTCATACCGCAGTTCTTCCCCGTTATCGTCCGCGACGATACGCGCCTTGCCCTTTGCCTTGGCCTGATACATGCGCCGGTCAGCCAGCACCAGAAGTGCCCGCCAGTCGGCCGTGGGCAGAACACTGTCGCGAAGAAACTCCGCGATTCCAGCGCTGAACGTGAGCTCCGCACCGTCCGACCACTGGTAGACACGGCACCGGCCGTCCCTGCAAAGCCGCGCGAGCTGCCTCTGCGCTTCCTCGATGGATGTGTGCGGAAGCACCAGAAGAAACTCCTCTCCTCCCCAGCGAACCAGGATGTCGCTGGTGCGCATGTTAGAGCGCAGAAGCCGCGCCGTCTCGCGCAGCGCAGTGTCGCCGGCATTGTGGCCCGCGACATCGTTCAGCTGCTTGAAATTGTCAAGGTCGAGAAACACAAGCGAAAGCCGGAAGCCATAGCGCCGGGCAAGATCGAACTGCTGGGCGAGAAATTCCTCGCCGCTGCGGCGGTTGTACACACCCGTGAGCGGATCAATGGCCGACCCCTGGAACAGCTCATACATCAGTCCGAGCTGGCTCACCGAAGCCACGGTGCTGATCGCCACGACCAGCAGCAGCAGCCACATCAGCATCGCGCCGTCGAGCCCGGGAAGCGCAAGCAGCGGCACGGCAGCAACGACAGCCAGCGGCAGCGTCAGGCCGGCAATCTCGAGCAGGGTAAGCGGAAAAATGCTTAGCCCGACAACCAGCGCAAACGGCAGGAACATATACCCCACCGAAATGGCGGCGCCGACTGTCGAGAGATCTGCACTATCAAGAACGTGCTGCGAATAGAGATAGAATGCCAGGAGAATCAGATACAACAACGCGAGCACCCGGTAGGCGCCACTGGTTCCGGACTGTGTACCGCCACGATAAGCCGCCACTCCCGCGAAACCGGCGCTCGCTGCAAGCCTCGCCACCAGCAGCGGCAGATAGACGGTACGTGGAAAAACCATGACGTCGACCGCGATCCACAGTGGTGTCAGCACCGCAAACACTATCGCAACGACGCGTGTCCGAGAAATGATGAACCGGACCCGGTACAGTCCGAACAGCAGTGCGTGCGATGCGGGGCTCAACATCTGCGGAACAAGCCGTGGAACCCCTGGTCCGAACCCGCTGAAGAAATTGCCGGTCCATCGGCGTAGCCGTTCGGTAAACGACACCGTTAGCTTGCCACCTTCCGGTAACGGGCGGCATGCCCGCAGCACGCGGAAGGGGCCACAGAGACAGGGGACGCGGCACTCGGAACGCGCGCGGCCGGAAAGGTATGTCCGGCAGTCCCGCCAGCATCCGCAACGGAAATTTTCCGGTTGTGGACCGTCTGCCTGCTGGTAGCCGCCTGTTGTGCCTGTTCCATTATTGAGCAGTTTACTGACAGGCGCGGCCGGAGTCACGCTGGCATGAGGATCAAAAAGGCCACGGGCAATGCAACAGCCATCCACCCCGCCGCGTTCCGTCCGCACGGCTCCGGCAGCCAAACTTGATATCGGATGTGTCAGCCCGCATATTCGGTACAATCAATATCTTCCGGAACCATCCTTGAAATGGGTACATCATCTTTTCTCACGGATGTCGCGCTGGGCGATTTCGACAGCCTGGTCCTCAGCCGTTCCCACACCACGCCGGTACTGGTTGATTTCTGGGCACCCTGGTGCGCCCCCTGCAAGATGCTGATGCCGGTGCTGGCGCGCATGGCCGAACAGTACCAGGGGAAATTCTATCTCGCCAAGGTCAATACCGATGTCGAGCAGGAGCTTGCGGCACGCTATGGCATACGCAGCCTGCCGACCGTGAAGCTGTTCAGGAACGGCGTGGTGGTCGACGAATTTCTCGGCGCGCAGCCAGAATCAGTCATCCGTGAACTCATAGACCGTCATGCACCGCATCCCTCGGACAACCTGCTGGCGGCAGCGCGCCAGTCGCTCGCCCGCGGCGAGACATCACAGGCCGGCGCCGTCCTGAGACAAGCTCTCGAGACCGACCCGGCCAATGATGATGTCAGGATGGAACTTGCCAGGCTGCTGTTCGACCAGGGTGACACGGAAAACGCCGAGCGGGTGCTCGACGGATTGTCCCGCAGCAGCCGCGAGAAGCCGGAAGCAGTCATGCTGCTTGCGCGCGCGGAAATCGCCCGCATCGCCGCTGCCGGCCCGGATGCCCGCGAACTCGAGCGGATTGCTGCCATCCGGCCCGTGGACAGCGAGGCGGGCTACCGGCTGAGCGCACACAAGGTGCTGCAAGGCGACTACGAGTCTGCTCTTGAGCTGCTGCTGGAAATCGTGCGGCATGACCGCCATTTCGGTGACGATGCCGCGCGCAAGACCATGCTCACGATCTTCACGCTGCTCGGCGGCAAGGGGGATCTCGTCAAGCGCTTCCGCAGCCTGCTGTCGATGGCGCTCAACTGACAACCGTGCATCACCCGTACACCGGCTGGCCACCGCATGCCGGGACCAGGGGAAACGACAATGACCCGCTTACGGCACGCTCTGGCCACCGCGGCCACCGGCCTGCCATCAGCCCGGCACCAGGAATCAGCCACGTCACCGCACTGCGGGTGATCCGCATCGCCATCGGCAACTGCTACATCAGGCCGGACAGCCGGTAACCCTGAAGATCAGGAACCAGGCCTGGCTGATCCGCCATGACCGGGGTCAGGGCTCCCGCAGCAGGCATGGATTTCAAGGGCAACCTCTGCGGCCATGAAAGCGGCAACGTGGCCGTCACGCCGGCCCGGACCGGGGACTGCCGGATGTGCTGTGTCAAAAAGCCCGTCTTCGGCAAGACCCGCGAAGCCCGGGCATGCATGGCAGGGTGGAGGTCGTTCGCCGGATGATCCCGGCAGGGGGTGCTCCGCGCGTCACGCCTCAGCGTCGCAGCCGCCCTCCACTGCCGTCGTGGTCAGGCGGCTTGTCCCTCACCACCGTGAACTCGCCTTCCAGCGGCTGTCCGTGCACGCCGCTGGCAGCCGTGTGCGACC
>JAJYEE010000030.1 GCA_021790335.1 Pseudomonadota bacterium
TCGCGCCCGCCCACCACCACGCCATCCAGCTCCGGCCCCTGGGAGAGAAACGCATAACCCGGCAAGGTGCCCTGACCGCCGGCGAAGTACCGCAGGGTGGGCGGCAGACGGTTAATGGACCCTGGCAACCAGGTGGCTCCGGCCTCGCCCTGCAGCCCCACGCCCCATTCGGTGCCCACGAGATGACGCCATACTCCATGCGCGCGCATCTGCACGAAATCTGCGTCGCTGGCCAGCGTCCGCGCTCCGCCCTGGATGGCGACGTCCCAGGAATACCCTTCCACGGGACGTACCGGGTTGGAAAAGTCCTGCACCGAGTAACGCAGGGAAGGAATAACGAAGCGCCCCCGGCCGGACACCGCGCCAATACTATAGGTAATATTCTGGTAGGACAGGAGCGCTCCGAGGTTAGCGCCACCCCCCATATGCCAGTCGCGCCCGAAACCGGTATCGAAGACGTCGGCACTATATGGAATAAGCTCCAGATTCCGGTAGCTTGCCTGCACGATGTACCGGGATCCGAGACGATCCCCTACCGGCCATATGTAACTGGTGGCCACATCCAGGGTGCGCTGGGCTAGCGTCACGGACAGATGCAAGTGCTGGCCACGGCGGAAGGCGTTGTAATCGTCGTAGCCCAGCCCAAGATTGACACCAAGGTCCGAACTGTAACCCACGCCCACCTTAAGTTGCTTTGGCCGCAGGGGCTTCAGCATTACGATGACCGGTATGCGCCCATCCTTGGCCTGCCGCAGGTCAGGCAAAACTGCGATTACCGAAAACCTGTCGGCATTACGGAAATTAGCCTGAGTCTGCGCTAGCCGGTCAGGGCTGTACCGGTCGCCGGGGCTGAAGTCCAGATAGCGGGTGAGGAAGCGGCGCGGATAGGTCTCCGCCCCCTGGAAACTGACCTCTCCGAAGCGATAACGGCTGCCGCTGTTCACGGTGAGCAAGATGTCTGCCCAGTGTTCCTTTCGGTTGATAAGGATCTCGTGACGGGAGAAATCAGCCCTGGCGTAACCTTCCGCATGCAGAGCATTCAGCGTCTTGACCTTCCAGTCATCATAGAGAGGCTGGTCGAGGGCTGCTCCCTGCCGCAATGGGAACGTCGCGAACAACTGGCGCAGGACCGGAAGTTCACTGCCCGGCCCCTGCGCGTGCAGGACAACGTTGCGCACCAGGATGCGCGGGCCAAGCTCCAGCGCAAATGTCAGGATGTAATCGCCCCCCCTTCGCACTAGATGCTCCTGCCAGCGGGCGTCATAATATCCGTAGGCCTCCAGGGCCTGGCGCAGGCGTAGGGCTGCCGCCATCTGGGTATCGCTGAGCCCTGCAAGAGGTTTGACTAACGGCGCCGGCGGCATGCCCTGCTCAAGGCGGGTGCGCAGGGCATCCGGAGCACCGGTGATCTGGAAACGCAATTCGGCCGCCCGGGTCGCAGACACGGTCAGCAATCCCCAGATCAGGAGCAATCTGCGGACAAGGGTTGTCCATCGCGGTTTCAAGAACGGACTGTGTCCGTCCATTGCCGGCACCAAACCCTGAATACCCGGATGCCAGACGTTCTTGGCAAGATCGCCCGATGCCGTGGCACTCCAGGATCAGAGAGAGTTTTCCTCAGCAACGGATTGATGGCATACACCCGGGGCTCCTTCGCAGGCATCCGAGCCAGTCGTTTTCCCATCCAAAACCTCCAGTTTTCACCAAATCAGGCGGGGTTGTCCGCTTTTCCGAACCCGGCACAGATCGGGTCCGATACCGACCTGCGGAACTGACACATCCGCAGCAGCATCTGAATGTGGCCCAGAAGATCAGCGACGGGAAAAACCGGTCCACAGCAGACACGGAAACGCAGATCACGCCCCGAACAGCGCTCAGGCGCGGCACGGGCGTCACCGGCACAGTGACCGCGAAGCATTGAGTGCATCTCGCGGACATGAAGAATCTCCACGGCTGCGCGAAATCGCGGACTTAGCGGCGGGCAACAGCGTAAACCGGGGCCCGCAAGGCCTCGGTTTACCTCCGACGACTGCCACCAGGCGGCCTGAACTGGAGCAACTTCCATGACGGCGCGCTGCCGGCAAGCTTCAAGGACGCACCGAAGAACGAACTGATCCACCGGTGCAGTTGTGAAACCGGCGAACCGGCCCGCTGCAAGATCGCTGCGCGCATCGAAATCTCCTAAAGATCGCGAGCGGCGCAGCTCGCGATCCGTACCCCCGTCCCCGGTGGCATTCACGCAGTGGAATCACCGCCAGCGGCAGGCGGCTTACGGGGCACCAAACAGTTAGAGTCTACTATTGTCGGCCGCGGTCATGAAGCCGTTGACCAGAGCGACGTCCGGCCCTATATTTGATGTAAGATCACTTCCGACAAGTGGGACATGGACAGCGAAAACCTGGCAAAGCTTGAAGAGCGAATCAATGAGCTCATCGATACCTGCCGACGCTTGAATCGCGAAAACCATGCTCTGAAAACAGATAACAGGAATCTTGCGGACGAGCATGGAAATCTTGCGGACGAGCACGCGCGCCTGGTCGAGAAAACCCAGGTCGCGCGCTCCCGCATTGAGGCGATGATCGGCCGTCTTAAAGCTCTGGAGCGTAGTTAGGTGAAAACCGCGCAGGGCGGTGTCAACATTTCGATTCTGGGCAAGGATCTGATGGTTGCGTGCCCCGACAGTGAGCGCACTGCGCTGATTGCCGCTGCGCGCTACCTGGATGAGAAGATGCGGGAAATCCAGGACAGCGGAAAAGTCATGGGAACCGAGCGCTGCGCGGTAATGGCTGCGCTGAATCTTGCCAATGAGCTGCTGGAGTTGCGCAGGCAGTCGGCGAGCGTTCCGGCCGAGGTCGATCACCGGCTGCAGTTTCTGCGCGGCAAGATCGACGCCGCCTTGCATGAAGAGATCCTGTAGACATTGTTTTTTTGGAAATTGGCATGCAGAGTTATGGCGTCCTCTGCGGTGTGCGTATCCGCTTTTGGTCCCTTGAACCTATATATTCAATGCCTGGGGGCCGCTAAAGCAGGTGCTGTTGTGCAAGTCCGCCGCGTAGCGGAAAGCCTGATGCATCTCAGTGGCTCCCACCTGAACCTTCGGTTCAGGGCAAAGGGGCGGTACGGCACAGGCGGAGGACGCCTCCTTTTGGTGTGAGTACGGTTGCATCCAAGACCGAGCAGCGGCAGCGCTTGCGGACCTTGCGCAAGGCCCTGCGACCGGCGCAGCAAGCGCGGGCTGCGGCCAACCTGGCCGGCAGAGTCGCGGCTTCACCGATGTTCCGGTCGGCGCGGCGGGTGGCCTGCTATATCCCCAACGATGGCGAGATCGATCCGCGCCCACTCATGCAACGCATGTGGCGGATGCGCAAACTCTGCTACCTGCCCGTTCTATCGCACCTTTTATATGACCGGCTGTGGTTCGCGCCGGTAACACCGTCCAGCACATTCTCGCCGAACCGCTACGGCATTCCGGAGCCGGTCACGGCACCGCGCACTTGGGTGCGTGCGCAGGAGCTCGACCTGATATTGGTGCCGCTGGTGGGGTTTGACTTGAAGGGCAATCGCCTCGGCATGGGCGGAGGATTCTACGACCGCAGTCTCGCGTTTTTGCGTAACCGCCGCAGCTGGAATCACCCCAAGCTGCTCGGACTGGCCCACGACTTCCAAAAGCTGGACGCCTTGGTTCCGTCGCCCTGGGATGTGCCGCTTCAGGGGATCGCGACCGATTGCGCGCTCTACCTGACCGTCTAGGCTTGACCGCAGGCCGCAATTTGCATTGCGCACCTGCCAGGAGAAATTGAGGATGCCTGTCCCCAGACTCATTATTGGAAACAAAAACTACTCTTCCTGGTCACTGCGTCCGTGGCTGGTCATGAAACAGTGCGGAATCCGCTTTGAAGAGCAGCGCATCGCGCTCTATACGGACAGCGCGAAGCAGGAAATACTGCAGCACTCACCCTCCGGCAAGGTGCCGGTTTTGGAAGACGGTGATCTCGTCATCTGGGACTCGCTGGCGATCTGCGAATACCTCGCGGAACGCCATCCGGACAAAGGATTGTGGCCCGCAGATGCGGCCGCGCGCTCGTTTGCGCGCTCGGCCAGCGCCGAAATGCATTCGGGCTTTACCGAATTGCGAACCAACATGGGAATGAACTGCCGCGGCTCCTTTCCGGGAAAGGGCCGCACACCCGGCGTGGTCGCGGACATCAGACGCATTACCGAAATCTGGAACGAGTGCCGGCGCCGCTTCGGTGCCGACGGGCCAATGCTGTTCGGGCATTTCACAATAGCGGATGCGATGTATGCGCCGGTCGTGCTTCGATTCATCACCTATGCCGTGGAAACTGACCCGGTGGCAGCAGCTTACATGCGGACCATCGCGGCCCTGCCGGCATTGCAGGAGTGGTGCGCGAGTGCATGTACCGAAACTGAATTCCTTCCGCAGTTCGAGAGATATTCGTGAGCCACAGCAGACGGACGCCTGTGCGTTACTGGCTCTTCAAATCCGAACCGGCTGCTTTCAGCATCGGTGACCTCGCAAGGCGCAACAATCGGACGGAACACTGGGATGGCGTGAGGAACTTCCAGGCACGCAATTTCATGCGCGATGAAATGCGAGCCGGCGATCTAGGCTTCCTCTACCACTCGAGTTGCGCCGAACCGGCCATCGTTGGCATCGTGAAGATCGTCCGGCCAGGTTATCCGGACTTCACTGCGTTCGATCCCCTCGATGCTCATTACGATCCGAAAAGCACACCACAGCGGCCGCTATGGTACATGGTCGATGTTCGTCTCGAGCGCGAATTCCGCCAACCGGTTACGCTGCGCGCGTTAAAGACACACCCGGCACTGAGCCGCATGCGCCTGCTCGCCCGCGGAAACCGGCTGTCGGTCATGCCCGTGGAACGCCGCGAGTGGGATTACATTCTCAAGCTGGCACGCCGTTGACCACCCTCTATCACTTCTGGTGGTCCTCCGACTCGCAACGCGTCCGTCTTGCGTTCGGCTACAAGGGGATCGTCTACGAAGACCGGCCGATCGCGTTTGATGACGATGAGACATTCTTCGCGCTGGGTGTAGCACGCTCCGTGCCGGTGCTGAAGCACGATGACGGCCGGACGGAAACAGATTCGGTCACAATACTCAAGAATCTGGACCATCGCTGGCCAGACAGGCCGATCTTCAGGGGCCTACTTACAGAGGACACATGGGGGGACCTTCTTGCCTGGCGCCGATCGGCCGATACGCTGATCGCCCGACTGCAGGCGCCAGTCCTGCCCGCCTACCGCGGTATCGGAGACAATGAGCAGGCGATGGCAGCCTATAAGGCCGAAGTAGTCCGCGGTTTCGGGGTCAGCATCGAGGAACTGTCCAATGATCGCTACGGAGCATTCGACCAGCTGATGCAGGTGACGCGTCTCAGAGAGCTGGCCGCGCGACTGGCACGGAACCGTTTTTACCTGGGATCGCCGTCCGCTGCCGATCTGCTGCTCGCAGCAGACCTGTTTCCTCTTCAGCTGCTCGACGGGATCACTTTGCCGATCGACCTGATGTATTACATCCAGCGCGTGGAGGATACCTGCCAAACCAGCTTGCGCGAAGGCCTGTTCGCAGCACCATGAAGGGTTGCGGCGTCAATACACCGCTTGTCAAATGGAATTGATTCTTGAAGAATGATGGGCCACGCCGATTTCCGGCACCTTCGGCGTGGCGCCATATGGGCGAATACGGTACCTGAGCCGGCATTTAGTCCATGACATGCGCCTAACGATGAACGCGCCGAAATGACCGTCAATACCGGGATGCAGGACGCCGAAATCCGCGCATGCGATCTACAAGAACTGCCAAGGCGCAATATCTGCACGAAGACGCGGGCTCCGGCCCGCAACAATGCTTTCCAGCCATCCGATCTGCAACCGAGAATCTCACAAGATGAATGACATCATGCGCAAGCTGACTCCTGCCCTGGCCGCACTGCTATTCACCGTGTCTGCCGCCGGCGCCAATGCCAAACCCCAGCCGGTGCCGGCTCATGACCCGATCGTGCAGATGGTCACCAGTCTTGGCACGGTCGAACTAGAATTGTTCCCGGACAAGGCGCCTGTCACAGTCAAAAATTTCCTGAACTATGTGAATTCAGGTTTCTACAACGGCACCATTTTTCACCGCGTCATCCCGGGGTTCATGATCCAGGGCGGCGGTTTCGAGCCTGGAATGCGCTTGAAGCCGACGCGCACGCCCATCCGCAACGAGGCCGGCAACGGGCTACGGAATACGGTTGGCACCATCGCCATGGCACGCACCAGCGACCCGAACTCCGCTACATCGCAGTTCTTCATCAACACCGCCGACAACTCGTTTCTTGACCATCACGACGACAGCGTCGAGGGCTGGGGTTATGCCGTCTTCGGAAAGGTCGTCAAGGGTATGGGTGTGGTAAGAAAGATCGAAGCTGTTCCCACGGGAACCCGCGGACCGTTTGCGGATGTGCCGCTGCGCGACGTTGTGATCAAAAAAATGGAACTGGCCGGATACCGATGAGCCGCCCGGCCCGACGCCGGGCTGCCATTCAGCTGAGAAACAGCTTATAAGCCGGATTCGCGGTTTCCTCGACAAATTCGTAACCAAGCTGGTCCAAGAACTGCCGGAACGCAACCTTATCCGACGGCGGAACTTGCATTCCTACCAGCACGCGCCCGAAATCAGCGCCGTGGTTGCGGTAATGGAACAGGCTGATGTTCCACGACTGGCCCATTCTGTCCAGAAAATTCATGAGCGCTCCGGGGCGCTCGGGGAACTCGAAGCGGTAGATAATCTCGTGCAATACATTCGGCGCGTGACCTCCGACCAGATGGCGGATATGAAGCTTGGCCATCTCGTTGTCGGTCATGTCCAGCGTGTCATAGCCCTCAGCGCGCAAACTTGCAACCAGATCATCGGCCTCGCGCGCATCCTGGATCTGGACCCCCACGAAGACATGGGCACTGCTGGGGCTGGCATATCGATAATTGAATTCCGTGATCAGGCGATGACCGACAAATGCGCAAAACCGCCGGAAGCTTCCAGGCACTTCGGGTATGGTCACGGCCAGAATGGCCTCGCGTCTCTCGCCAACTTCGGCGCGTTCTGCGACGTGACGCAGGCGGTCAAAGTTCATGTTCGCACCAGAGGCAATCGCCACCAGCTGTCTGTCGCGCAGTGAATCACGCGCGATGTATTTCTTCATTCCGGCAATGGCAAGCGCGCCCGCAGGTTCAAGTATGGAGCGTGTATCTTCAAAGATATCCTTGATGGCGGCACAGATTTCGTCGTTGCTGACGAGGATAATCTCGTCGACGAACTTTTGTGCCAGGCGAAATGTCTCTTCGCCGACCTGACGGACAGCGACGCCATCGGCGAAGATGCCCACGTGGTCAAGCATGATCCGGCGACCAGCCGCAAGCGAACGGAACATCGCATCCGCTTCGTCAGGCTCGACACCGATTACCCTGATATCCGGGCGCAGGGATTTTATATAGACCGCAATTCCGCCGATGAGTCCGCCACCCCCTACCGGAACAAAGATGGCATGCAGATCATGTGCATGCTGCTTGAGTATCTCCACGGCGATGGTTCCCTGGCCGGCGATAACCTCTGGATCGTCATACGGATGAACGAAGGTCAGGCCGCGTTCCGCTCCGATCCGCAGCGCAAAAGCACACGCGGCATCGTAATTATCGCCTTCAAGCACCACTTCGCCGCCCAAATTGCGCACCGCGTCGACCTTGATCTCCGGTGTCGTAACCGGCATGACGATCACCGCGTGCGCGCCGAGCTTGGCCGCCGCCAGAGCAACTCCTTGGGCATGGTTACCGGCGGATGCAGCCACGACGCCGCGTGCAAGTAGGTTGCTCGGCAATGACGCCATCTTGGTGTAGGCGCCACGGCATTTGAACGAGAAAACTGGCTGCTGGTCCTCGCGTTTTAGCCAAACCTGATTGCCTAAGCGGCGCGACAGATTGGCGGCAAAATCAAGCGGGGTCTCTTTGGCAACTTCATAGGCGCGTGTTGTGAGAATCTTTTCAATGTAGCGCTGCGACATGCTGCTAATCTACCAGAATCCGGCCTCGGCCGCAGTATTCCCGTTGCACCTGGCGCCGGTGGCGCCGCGGCAACTCTTGTTTTGGTACCGGCACAGACGGTATTCTCGGCATGTAAAATGCCAGGGGGAAATGGATGACACAGGACGACATGAAGAAAGCAGCCGCGCTGGCCGCCCTAGAGTATGTTGGAAGCGGAGGCGTAATCGGCGTCGGCACCGGTTCGACTGCAAACCACTTCGTTGATGCGCTCGCCACCATCAAGGGAAGGATCGACGGAGCTGTTGCCAGCTCCCAGGCAACCGCCGAGAGGCTAAAGAAATGCGGAATTCCGGTGATCGATCTGAACGCCGCCGGGGGGCTCAAGCTCTACGTCGACGGCGCCGACGAGGCTACCCGGCACCTGCACCTGCTGAAGGGTGGCGGCGGCGCTCTCACCCGGGAAAAGATAGTTGCCGCTGCGAGCGAAACTTTCGTCTGCGTAGCCGACGAATCCAAGCTGGTCGACGTCCTTGGCAGGTTTCCGTTGCCGGTGGAGGTAATCCCAATGGCACGCAGCTACGTCGCCCGGGAGATAGTCAAGATGGGCGGAGAACCGGTATTACGGCAGGGATTCACTACCGACAACGGCAACGTGATCCTGGACGTGCACAACCTCAAGATTCTGAATCCGGTCGAACTTGAGCGCATGCTCAACCAGATCACCGGCACGGTCACCAACGGCCTGTTTGCAAACCGACCGGCTGACGTGCTGATCCTTGGAACCGGGACTGGGGTGCGGACACTCAATTGACCCGCCGCGCGCTGGCTAGGTGAAGCTGCGGTTAATCTGGATGTTCAGCTTCTTGATGCGATGCCACAAGCTGCGTTCGGATATGCCCAGGCGCTTTGCGGCGTGAGCCTGGACTCCTCCGCAATGCTCCAGAGCCTTGAGAATTGCGCGCCGCTCGACGTCGGCCAACCAGCTGTCCAGATCATGATCGTCAATCCCGCCTGGCGCACAGCCCGGTTCCTGCTTTTGCGCCGCGGCACCGCGTATCGCCTCGGGAAGATCCCGAACATCTATCTCCTGGCCCTTGCATGACAGCAGCGAGCGCTCCACCGCGTTGCGCAGCTCACGCACGTTCCCGGGCCAGTGGTAGTGCAGAAGAATCCGGAGAGCGTCCTGTGTGAAGCGCTGCACTGGCTTGTCCATTTCCTGGGAGATTTCGCGCAGGAAGAATTCAGCAAGCAGCGCGATGTCTTCCCCGCGATCGCGCAGTGGCGGCACCACGATATTGTATACGTCGAGACGGTAAAGCAGGTCCTCGCGAAACCTGCCCTGTCGCACCAGCTCCTTGAGATCACGGTTGGTCGCCGCGAGAAATCGCACGTCGGCGCTGCGGACTTGATCGCTTCCGACCGGAAAGAACTCCCGCTCCTG
The DNA here is from genome assembly GCA_021790335.1 of Pseudomonadota bacterium. Taxonomy (GTDB): domain Bacteria; phylum Pseudomonadota; class Gammaproteobacteria; order Acidiferrobacterales; family UBA6901; genus JAJYCY01. The sequence goes on from JAJYEE010000030.1 coordinate 9,502, forward strand.
CAGCACACGCAGCAGCTTTCCCTGTAGCGCCGGCTCCAGATCCCCGATCTCGTCGAGAAACAGCGTTCCGCCTTGCGCCTGCTCGAGGCGACCGAGACGACTCTGCGTTGCGCCCGTAAACGCTCCCTTGACATAGCCGAAGAGCTCGCTTTCCATGAGATCGTGCGGGATTGCCGAGCAATTGATCGCCACCCACGGCTGTTGGTACCGGGTACTGGTCTCGTGGATTGTACGTGCCACCAGTTCCTTGCCGGTTCCGCTTTCTCCGGTAATCAGAACACTGGTACGGTACGGCGCGACACGCTTGATCTCCTCCACCAGGCGCTGTACCGCCTGGCTCGTTCCCATGAGTCGTCGATGCGCCAGTGATTCGGTCACGGTTTCCCTGAGACGCAGGTTTTCGTGCAGGATATCGCGCAGCTTGATTGCATTGTGGACGGCGATTTCCAGCTCTTCCGGCTCAAACGGCTTGGTCAGGTAATCTGTGGCCCCGGCGTTTATGCTCTGCACCGCCGATCGGATGGTACCGTGGGCGGTGACCACAATCACCGGAACATCGGGTCGCTCTTCGCGACAGGTCCGGATAAACTGCTCTCCCGCCATGCCCGGCATCTTCAGATCGGAAAGTACGACATCAAGATTCGGGTTTGTCAGGTGCGCGAGGCCCGCTTCGCCACCATCGGCAACCTCCACACCATAGCCAGCATCCTCGAGAATCATGCGCATGACTGTCTGCATGTTCTGCTCGTCATCCACCACGAGAACCATTCGTTTCATCAGCTTCACCTAGGCATGTACCGGAAACGACATGGCGAACCGGGCGCCGCCTTTTTCCGGCTCAAGCACCAGCAACCGGCCACCGTTTACCTCCACAAGCGTGCTGGCGAGCGACAATCCGAGCCCGGTGCCCCGTTCCTTGGTGGTAAAAAACGGTTCGAACAGACGCGGCATGACCTCTGCCGGGATTCCGGGACCGCTGTCCTCCACGGAAAGTATCACCTGATCGTTTTCAACGGCGGTCACGAGGCTCAGCGCCCCGCCGCCATCACCCATCGCCTGCAACGCATTGGTAAGGATATTTGCCCACGCCTGCTGCAACAGGCCGGCATCCCCCATAATGCACGCCGAGCGGTGACCGATCCGCTCGTGCACCTCGACGTTGTTTGCTCCGGCAAGGGCGGCCGCAAGTGCGCGCTTCAGCGGCGCCAGCGGATCGATACGCAAGAACTCCGGATGACGGTGGCGAGAGAACTGCAGGAAATCCTGGACAAGACTGCCGACCCGGACACTTTCCTCCCGGATCATGCGCAGCAGTTCGGATTTCTTGTCAGCAGACAGCTCCGACTTCTCCAGCAACGCCGATGCGCTGTTGATGACGCCAATGGGATTGCGGATCTCGTGTGCGAGTGATGCCGACAGCTCGCCGAGGGCGGCCAACTTGTCGCGATGGAAACGCTGCTGCTGTTCATTGCGTGCCTCGCGCAGACTAACCGCCATGGCGTTAAAGGCTTTTGTCAGGTCGCCGAACTCGTCGTCGGATGTTACGGGCACGGTCGCATTGAAGTTCTGCGCGGCAAGCTGCATGACGCCGTCGCGCAGGTGTTCGACCGGCCGAACGACCAGCCGGCTGAGCAAAAACCCGGTTACAGCGCCGAATACCACACCGAGAAACGAGATCCCGGAGAACAACAGCAGCCGATTGGTGAGCACCTCTTCAAATCCGGCGCGCTTGAGGCCGCTGAAAATAATCGCCTCCACGCGGCCATCGTTATCGACGATTGGCGTGTACTGGCCGCGAAAATCTGCGTTTTCGGCCTTCACGCTGTAGTAAGGCCGGTGGTCGGTTTTGAGCCGCCTCATCACATCCGGGGGAAGACTCCTGAACGAGGTCCGCTTGCCCGGATTTGAGAACATGTCCAGGTAATGGTCGCCGTCGCGGTAATACAGCCGCGTCTTGAGGCCGGTCAGATGCGACAGTTCATTGATGAAATTCCGGCCAAGCAGGCTGCCCATGACCAGATAGTACTGCGGGGCCCCATGCCGGGGCACCCGTGTAATGCCTACGGCTGCGAGCTGGCTGCGTCCATCACGAGTGACCTTGAGAACAGCTTCGGTTTGCACCTTGTCCCACATGGTGCGCATGTTCACCGGTTTTGACGAATACACCAGCGTCTGGTCGCCGCTGTAGACCTGAATAAAGCTAATGCCCATCTCCCGGGCGATATGCGCAATGGGCGGGCGCACGGGGTTCGGATCCCCGCTCTTCAGCTTCGCGAGAAACGCCGGGTCGTCCGCCAGAACCCCTCCAAACATGACCGCATCGTTCTGGTAGGCCCGCAGCCAGGTCTGGTCTACACGCGCTGCATCCACGATATAGTGCTTCAGCCTTGCCTCAAAACCCGAGGATACCCACTCCGAAGCCAGCATAGCCGCCCCCAGCATGGGAACGACCATGATGGCCAGAATCAACAGCAGCACCTTGCGTTGCAGGCGATTGAGACGGAAAGAGTCCAGACGCACGAAGATTCCTATTTTCGAGTAACCTACAATATTTGTAGATTCGAGAAGACGAACCGACACATCAGCAGTTCGATGTAATCAGTATAACCGGCTGATTCAAGGAAAAAAATTTCCATTTCTCTAGTCTGGCACATGAATTGCTATTGTCTGATCCGCTAAGGAGGGCTAGGGGATCAACCCGCCCATCCGATGTGAGTGCAGAAACGACAACCGTTTGAGGATAGACACGTGAAAAAGACTTTGCTGGGCATCATCGCTCTGGCCCTGGTGGCTGTATTTGGCAACGGCGCAGTTGCTGTTGCCGCAGGCATGCCTGCTGCCGGACACAAGACGGAACACCGCGTTGAACACAAAAAGGCGGTTCACAGAAGGATTGTTCGCAGGCGAATTGTGCGCAGACGCGTCGCCAAGAAATTCGCGCACAAGAAGCACGTGGTCCGCAAGGCCAAGTAGTCCATCGAAAAAAGGAATTCGTTCTGCCTGGTAAGGCGGAACACTTCCTGAGCATTTTCATAGTCACACCGGGCAGGACGGCAGGACACGCTCCCGCCGCCCTGCCCGCATTGCTTCATGTGCAACCCCACAAGCGGCGGTTCAAAACTCCACCTTTCTATGAGTCCCGGTGAGCAACGCCGGCTCGTTGCACACAAGCCGTCTCCGTGGGTTTCGGAAGCCCCGGTCACCGGATCCGTCACAAGGCCGCCGCCGCACTCCTAAATACCCTGGCAAGCAGTCACTAAATGCGCTGCCGGACCCAGGATTGCAATCCGCGCGGATCAAGCGCGCCTGACACCCTGCCAGCCTCGCGCCCACCTTTGAACAGCACCAGGGTAGGAATCCCACGAATGCCAAACTCGCGCGCCAGGCCCTGCTCAACATCGGTGTCAACTTTGGCAAAGCGGACACGCCCGTCGAATTGGGCCGCAGCGGCAGCGAATACCGGCGCCATTACCTTGCACGGCCCGCACCAAGGCGCCCAGAAATCCACCAGCAAGGGGATGTCGCCGTGCTCCATATGCTTGTGGAAATTCGCCGCATTCAATTCCACCGGCGTGCCCTCGAACAGCAGCTGATGACAAACGCCGCATTTCGGATGACCTTGAAGACGGTCTTCCGGCACACGATTGATCCCCTGACAATGCGGGCAAACAACAAGCTTCGACGCAGACATGTGAAACATCCTCCAGCACGTAGGCTTTACCAAAAATGGGGATGGTCACACGCTATTTCCAGCCCAAACGCCCAGCTGCCAGAAATAGCCCTGACAGCGCTTTCGCGGCAAACCAAGGCATGCGTCGGCCGCACAAGGCAACCCGGCAGAAGGGAAATACGAAAAAATTGCGGAACACACGGATCGCTGCGCCCTAGAGGCGCCCGGACGCGGTTACCTCCGGCCTGTCTTGGCGGCCGACGTCCGGGGCACTGGCCAGCCCGCTGCCCCGGAGATGACCGTCAGGTCCTCATGTCGTGCACGCAATCCGGCGTCTGCGGATTTATTTGCGGCGATGGTTCTGTCTGCGTACCGGCTTCGCCGACTTCCGCGTGGACTTTTTCCGGGCAGGCTTTGCAGCCTTCTTCTTAGCCGGCATTTTGGCAGCGGCACCCGTCGCCTTTTTCCTGGTTGGCTTCCTGGCCGGCATTTTTTTGGCAGCGGCACCCGTCGCCTTTTTTGCCTTGCTGGCTTGCGGCTTCTTGGCACCCGGACGCGGTCGGGACACGGGTTTGGCATGCTTCGCTTCTGCCAAGCGGATAGACTTGACCCGTTCCGCCACAGAATTGAGATAGGCACGATGAGCATTCATGCGTTCGACAGCGGAACGCGCCATATCAGGCCCGGTTTCGCCCTGCTCGAGCTGACGGTAGGCCATCTCGATCATGCTGTCTTCGTAAGCAAGGAACCGAACCGCCTCCGATCCGGCAATCGTGCACAGCTGATGTATCAGCTCGCCCGCCCTGAGGTTGAGTTCGTGCAGTCTCTTGGCGCGTTCGGGTCCTACCCAGCTCACGGCAGTCCACTGATTGCCCCCGGTACCGGGATTGTCGAGATAGCGCTGCCAGACTTCGATCGCTTCCTCACAGTTCTTCGAAATCGCATTGAGCTGGCTTAGTACCAGCTCTCGATCTTTCGAACGCTCTTGGTCCCACCTTTCAATCGTGACTACGACATCCTCAATGCTTCTCATCCAAACCTCCCTCGTGCAATCGACCATTTCCGGCGCTCAGATGATTCATCATACGTACGGCAACATCTTGTAGCAATACGGCTGTCTGTTCCGGTGATATGCTAGCGTCTGATGGAATTGCTATCATCGACAAGTCGCGGCACATCGTGAAGATCCGGAGTGAAAGTTGCGCATTACTGAAATTGAGTGCGTGCCTGGATCAGAACTGATCCAGGCTCTGCAACCCATTGCAGCACTGAGCATCCTGCGCATCGAAGAGCTGAGACCGCTATGCCACATCGAACACATTCCTGCAGGTATGGTTCTTTTCCGTGAGGGAGAGACAGATCATCAGGCCATCTACCTGCTGCGCGGCGAGATGGTCCTGAGCAGCACGAGGGACGAAGACAGCTGCATGCTGGAGACAGCGGACATGGCAGGCGGTGCGCCAAGAACGCCCTGCCCGATCGCAGACAAGCAACCACGCCAGGTGTCCGCCATGGCAGTGACAGACCTCGACATTCTGCGAATCGACAGTGAATTGCTCGATATCGCGGTCACATGGGACGCGCTCGCCGGCTGTTTGGCTGCTCCGGGGCCGAATCGGTTCCGGACGGATTCCGGCTCTGCGACTGGCTGGATGGGCATGGTTCGCCAATCTCTGGTATTCCGGCACATACCGCCTCCCAACCTCGATTTGCTTGGGATGCGGCTGGAATCAGTCGCGGTGCGGGCAGGGCAGGTCGTGGCTCGCGAAGGCGAGGATGCCGACAACTACTATCTCATAGAGAACGGAACGGCCATTATGACTTGCGAAACCGACGGAAATGGTCCGGCCGATGTGATGATGCTCGGACCGGGCACGGGATTCGGCGAAGAAAGCCTGTCGGGCGAGAACCGCTGGCATGCCAGCGTGACCATGGAAACGCGCGGCACACTGCTGAAATTGGCACGCCGGCACTTCCTCGCCCTCAGGCGCGAACCGCCGCTGAACTGGCTGTCGCCGTCGGAGGCGGTATCGATGGCGGCGTCGGGTGCCATCTGGCTCGACGTCCGCGCACTGGAAGAGGCTCCAGATTCGTTGGTCCCGGGCGCCTATCGTCTTCCTCTGGGCATGCTGTGTCAGGTGGCCGACGGCCTCGAACCGCATAATGCATACATTTGCTACTGCAACACGGGCCGTCGCAGCTCCGCGGCGGCACATATTCTTGGCCAGCGCGGACTGCGCGCATATGTGCTTGCCGGAGGGCTAAGAAGCACATCCGCCAGGTTCGGCAGGACTGCTCCATGTTAGGCTCTCAAACTCGTACTGTCGGGCATCGGCGAGCGCTGGCGCAAACTACGCACCGGAGATTGCCGAACGTGCTGCCGGGCGGCGGGTTTCCACGTCCGTCCGAATACAAACCGGCAAGTCGCAAATCCTGCGGTGGCCTAATAACATGATCGACTCGCAGTACGAGGATACCGGCTATCGTCCGATTTCCTGCGCAAACCACGATGTTTTCGAGATTGCCATACTCCATCGTGCGCGGCTGCGCTTGACGTGGATCGAGAAGAATGTACTGCAAGACGAGATCGTGACGCCCCTGGACATCGAAACCGCTAACCACGAGGAATTCCTGATTGCGCGTTCGACTACAGGAAAGATTTTCCGTCTGCGGCTTGACTGGATCCGTGAGATCCGCACTTTATGATAACCGGACACCAGCAAGGCCTGCGGCAGCGATAACGCCGGCATTTTCAGAAGGCCGCGCGCTCATGTCGCTGGCGCGCCGGCCCGACAATGGGGGCGGCACCGGACGGTTGGCGCATGTCGGCCAATGGAATATAGTTCCGACTTACCGAACAACCGATGTTTAGATGATAAAGGTATGCGGGAGGAAAATCCGTGATCCCAAATCGCAGGCATGTTCGCAAATCAGCTTTCCTGGCGCTGTGCTGCACGGCAGTGCTTTCCGGTTGCGCAAGCTTGCCCAAGCCGGTCAGCTCCATTACGATCAATTCTGATCCGCCAGGTGCACAGGTGTTCGTTTCCGGCAAGAATATCGGTACCACGCCGGTTTTGGTGGAGCTCGACAAAGTGTTTCCAAGGCATTGGACGGAACGCATCAAGAGCGATGTCGGTCCGGGTTTCGCGTTTTACCGCCGGCTTGCCACCGTCACCATCAAGAAGACCGGCTGCAAACCCTACACCGATCAGTTCACCGGGAAAAATTTGAAAAAGGATATTACGGTAAACCTCAGTTGCGGACCGCAGTACTTACCACCGCCGCAAGCCACACCAGCGGCGACGGAATCCAAAGGCGCGACGATCGAGCAGCGTTTGCAGGAACTTCTGGAGCTGAAGAATAAGGGCCTTATTTCTGACCAGGAGTATCACACCCAGCAGCAACGGATATTGAACCAGCTATAGGCGGCCCGTTCCTAAGCCGGACCGGGATCTGGCGATGCGCGATGGAGCCACGGGACACTGACTGCTGGAACGACCGCTACGGCGACGCGGGGTTCACGCTGGGGACGGCTGCGGAAGTATTGAACGAAAACCAGCACCTGCTTCCGGCACATGGCTGTGCGCTGGACCTTGCCTGCGGCCTCGGCGCCAATGCCTTAGTGCTTGCGCGTCGGGGTCTCGACACCTACGCATGGGACAGTGCCGAAGCCGCGATTGCCAGGCTACAAAAGCTCACAGCAGGCCTTCCCCTGCATCCCGAGGTGCGCGACGTCGTCAGGCACCCACCAGAGCCACGGCGCTTCGACGTGATCGTCGCAAGCCACTTTCTCGATAGGTCCCTCGCTCCTCACCTCGCGGCAGCGTTGCGTCCCTGCGGCCTGCTGTTCTATCAGACTTTTACGCGTGCACGGGTCGACGCATCGGGCCCCCGCAACCCCGATTTTCGACTGGCCAACGGGGAATTGCTGCGTCTGTTTGGCACACTGCAGCTGCGGGTCTATCGCGAGGAGGGGTTGCTGGGCGATCTCACGCAGGGACTGCGCAATCAGGCGATGCTGGTGGCGCAACGGCACGACTGACGCGCTCCCCGACGTCGGGGGGGGGTTTGCAGTGACAGACAGGCCGGTTGACCAAAAAAGAGACTATCACCTCGGTTGTCGATCCGAGCCGACCTATGTGCGCCATGCCCAGGAACCACCTATAATGCCGCCAACCCGGGTAACCGAAATGCCGGGCGCGTATGCCGTGGCTGGCCGGATCCTGTGCAACAGGACATTGCTATCGCTGCTCACGAACGGTTGGGAACCATGCGTTTCCATGGCGGGGCTTGGTACAACAGCGGTCAGACAGGTTACAATTCGCAATTCGCGCCCGGGCAGCGCCTATCCGGACTCCGTCCAACCGAAACCACAGCAGAACACTAAATGAAAGTTGGCATACCAGTTGAAGTCTTGGGAGGCGAGACGCGGGTCGCCGCCACACCGGAGACCGTAAAGAAACTGCGCGCCCTCGGCCTGTCGGTGTTGGTCGAGCATGGCGCCGGACTTGCCTCGCACTTTACCGACGAGACCTACCGCCAGGCCGGAGCCGAAATCACCGACAAAGACCAGGCGTTGGGCTCTGATATCGTGCTCAAGGTGCACAAGCCGGAACCCGCCGAAATCGGGCACATGAAGAATGGTGCAGCAGTTCTGAGCATGATGGGCTTGTGTCGCGCCGACGAAACTTTGGGTTTTCTGGCAAGCAAGGGTGTCGATGCGTTTGCCCTGGAGATGATTCCACGTATTTCGCGCGCGCAGGCCATGGACGTCCTGTCTTCGCAGTCCAACATTGCCGGCTACCGCGCGGTACTTGAGGCCGCCCGTCTTTACGGCCGATTTTTCCCGATGATGATGACTTCCGCTGGATCCGCAAAGCCGACACGCGTGGTGGTGTTAGGGGCGGGCGTTGCCGGGCTGCAGGCAATCGCCACTGCACGCCGGCTGGGGGCGCAAGTCTCCGCCTACGACGTGCGGCCTGAGGTCAAGGAGCAGATAATGTCCTTGGGCGCCAAATTCATCGAATTTGATTTGGGAGAATCCGGCGCCGGCGCCGGCGGCTATGCCCGGCAGCTGTCCGCCGAGGCGCAGAGCCGGCAGCAGCAACTGCTTACTGACGAGCTCAAAAAGGCGGATGTCATCATTTCCACTGCGCTTATTCCTTGCAGGCCGGCACCGGTACTGATCACCGAACAGGCAGTCGAGGGGATGCGCCAAGGGTCGGTGATCGTCGACATGGCTGCCGCCACCGGTGGTAACTGCCCGCTTACCGAGGCAAACAAGACGGTCACCAAGCACGGTGTCATTCTATGTGGCATCACGAACTTTCCGGCGCTCATGCCGAGTGACGCCAGCGCATTTTACGCGCGCAACCTATTCAACTTCGTAACGCTTCTGGTCACCACGACCGAAGGGCGGCTGCAGATGAAAGACTATCTGGAAGACGAGATCACTGCGAGTTCCCTAGTCACCTACAAGGGAACGGTGCACTTCAAAGAAAAGAAGTAGGAAAAGGGGAAATCCATGTCTGCGACCATGATCGCGCTGTATGTTTTCGTACTCGCCTGTTTCATTGGCTACTGGGTCATATGGGGGGTAACACCCTCCCTGCACACTCCGCTACTCTCACTGACCAATGCAATTTCGGGGATCATCATCGTCGGCGCCATCCTGGTTGCCGGATTCGGCCAAGGCGGTGGACCCGCCGAGATCATCGGGTTCATAGCGGTGACCCTTGCATCCATCAACATCTTTGGCGGCTTCGTCGTCACACAGCGTATGCTCGCCATGTTCAAGAAAAAGAAATAAGGGGCTGCAGGAATGCAATTGACTGGCGACTATCTGGCGCTTGCCTATCTCGTTTCCGCGACGCTATTCATATTGGGCCTGAAGGGGCTCACTCATCCGGCGAGTGCGCGGCGCGGGAACTACTATGCGATGCTTGGCATGTTGCTGGCAATCGTCGCTACAGTACTTACGCCTGCAGTCAGGTCGTATGACTTCATCATCGCCGGGGTCGTACTCGGGGCAACGATCGGTACCCTGATTGCACTGAAGATTCGCATGACAGCGATGCCTCAGCTGGTTGCCGCGCTGCACAGTTTCGTCGGGCTGACCGCGGTCCTGGTGGCGGTGGGCACCTACCTCACGCACAGCCGCGAGGGCACACTGACTACGGTTCTGATGGCAGAGCTGTTTATCGGCACATTCATCGGCGCCATTACCTTCACCGGCTCGCTGGTGGCATTCGGCAAGCTGCAGGGAATTATCACCGGGAAGCCGCTTGTCTTCCGGGGTCAACATATCCTGAACCTGCTGATGGCCCTGTTGATGATCGGGCTGGGAATTCAATTTCTCCTTCACAACCAGTTCGACGCGCTCCTGGCCGTGATCGCGCTGGCGCTGGCGCTTGGCATTCTTCTGATCGTCCCGATCGGCGGCGCCGACATGCCTGTGGTGGTGTCGATGCTGAACTCCTATTCCGGCTGGGCTGCTGCAGCCACTGGATTTACCCTGGGCAATAACCTGCTGATCATCACCGGAGCGCTCGTGGGATTTTCGGGCGCGATCCTGTCGTACATCATGTCGAAGGCCATGAACCGGTCGATTGCCAGCATCGTTCTTGGCGGCTTTGGAGGTGGCGAAGGCGCAACTGGCGCCGGACCGGGTGCGGACAACACCAAGGGTGTCAAAACTGCTGCGGTCGAAGATGCGGTATTTCTGATGGCCAACGCCAGCAAGGTCATCATTGTTCCCGGCTACGGTATGGCTGTTGCCCAGGCTCAACATGCTCTCAAGGAACTTGCAGACATACTGGAAAACAAGGGCGTCACGGTCCACTTTGCTATCCATCCCGTCGCAGGCCGGATGCCGGGCCACATGAATGTCCTGCTTGCGGAAGCGGATGTCCCTTATGACCATGTTTTCGAAATGGAAGATATCAACCCCGAGTTCACCACGGCCGATGTCGCGCTTGTGGTTGGCGCCAACGACGTAACCAACCCGGCAGCCAAGAGCGATAAGGCGAGCCCGATCTATGGAATGCCGATTCTCGACGTCTATAAGGCGCACCAGATATTCTTCATCAAGCGCAGCATGAACCCGGGTTATTCCGGAGTGGAAAACCAGCTGTTCTACCAGGACAACTGCTCGCTTGTTTTCGGCGACGCCAAGAAAGTCTGCGAAAAGATGGTGGTGGAACTGAAGGCGGCCTGAGGCATCACCGGTGGCGCTCCGGTTCCTAGCTGGAGCGCTGGAATATCAAATCCCATACTCCGTGACCGAGTCGCTGACCACGGCGCTCGAATTTGGTGAATGGGCGGTTCTGCGGGCGTGGTGCGAAACGACCGGGACCGGCGCTGTTCTCGAATCCCGGCGCCTGCGTCATGACGGCCATCATGTGCTGCGCGTAAGGCTCCCAGTCGGTGGCCAGGTGCAGATATCCGCCGACGACAAGCCGGCAACGCACGGTCTCCACGAATTCCACCTGCACCAGACGCCGCTTATGATGACGGGCCTTCGGCCAGGGATCCGGGAAGAACAGGTGTACGCCGTGCAGCTGTTCGTCCTGCACCTTATTTGCAAGTATCGAGCATGCATCCTCGCACATCACTCGCACGTTCCTGATGGCCTGCGCGTCCAGGTCTCTAAGCAGACGGCCGACACCCGGGCGGTGGATCTCCACGCCCAGATAGTCCTGCTCCGGATGGGCCGCCGCCATGGCACACAGGGACTGCCCGTCTCCGAAGCCGATTTCGAGGATTACTGGCGCAGTGCGTCCGAAAAGCGCACCCAGATCAAGCTGGTCGCTGCTGTCCGCGACGCCGAAACGTGGCCACAAATCTTCCAGCGCACGGCGTTGGGCCGTTGTGATACGGCCCTCGCGGCGCACGTAGCTGCGAATCCGGCGCATATACCCGTTCGGCACATCCAAGCCGCTCACCGCTTGACCCTCCCGCCGGCGGACCAAGGCGGCCCTATAACAGGAGACCTAGAAAAAGGTGCCGTCAACAGGGGAGGAGGCTGTAGCATAAAACTTGCGCGGCATGCGTCCGGCAAGATAGGCATCCCGTCCCGCTTCCACCGCTTTCTTCATGGCGGAAGCCATGAGCACCGGGTTCCTTGCTGCCGCAATGGCGGTATTCATCAGGACACCGTCGCAACCCAGCTCCATGGCTACCGCCGCATCGCTCGCAGTCCCAACCCCGGCATCGACCAGAATCGGAACGCGCGCATTCTCGACAATAATGCGGATGTTATAGGGATTGCGGATGCCAAGGCCGGATCCTATCGGTGCAGCCAACGGCATTACAGCCACGCAGCCGATTTCTTCGAAACGCTTGGCCATGACCGGGTCGTCGGTCGTGTAAACCATTACCTTGAAGCCTTCCTTCACGAGCGTTTCAGCGGCACTCAGTGTCTTGGGGATATCCGGAAACAGCATCTTGTCGTCGCCCAGAACCTCCAGTTTCACCAAATCATGTCCGTCGAGCAGCTCCCGCGCCATCCGGCAGGTCCGCACGGCATCTTCGGCGCTGTAGCAACCCGCTGTATTGGGCAACAGCGTGTACCGCCGCGGCGACAGGACATCGAGGAGATTCGGCTCCTTCGGGTTCTGGCCGATGTTGGTTCGGCGTATCGCGACCGTCACGATCTCGGCACCGCTTGCCTCGACGGCACGGCGAGTCTCATCCAGATCCCGGTATTTGCCGGTGCCCACGAGCAGTCGTGACCGATACTCCCTCCCGGCAATGGTCAGAATATCACTAGCGCCGGCCGCTTCGCGCGACTTTGATATCACCGCTGTCATCAGCCACCCCCTATAGCCACCACCACTTCCACCCGGTCATTGTCGCTCAGGATACGCCCGGCGTGCTGGCTGCGCGGCACGATCTCGCAATTGATTTCCACCGCCACACGCTTGTCGGCCAGACCGAGTTCCTGTAGCAACGAGGCCACACTGGGGGCGGTATCCAGGATTTTCTCGCTGCCGTTCAGCAGGATCTTAGTGCGTCTATTTTTTTCCACAGCGTAACCACCTCTACGCAAGCCCCGAAAAAATTTGTATGCTATTCTATCGCCGGCGGGGCAAAATTGCAGCTGGGCCCCCTGCGGGCGGGTGTAGTTCAATGGTAGAATGAAAGCTTCCCAAGCTTTAGACGTGGGTTCGATTCCCATCACCCGCTCCATCCTTCTTGCCAGCACTGCAGCCTGAGGCGGCATCGCGGCGGTTCAACTGCCTTCCAAGAATTCGGTTTCCGGAACACGGAGGGGAAGCGTGAAAAAAGCACTGAAAATTATCGGCATTGCGCTGGGCGTCGTGATCATCCTTTTCATCGTCGCCGCGGTTATCTTATCGCTAACGTTCAATCCGAACCGCTACAAGGGCGAGATTACTCACCTTGTCAAGGCACAGACCGGACGCACGCTCACCATCGGCGGAAAGATCTCCCTTTCGTTTTTTCCCTGGATAGGCGCCGACATCGGATCCGTGTCCCTTTCCAATGCGCCCGGGTTCGGCAGCAGCCCGTTTGCTCAGGTTTCGAAACTGGGGGTCAAGGTCAAGCTTTTGCCTCTGCTGCGCAAGAAGGTGGAGGTGGACGAAATCATCGTTGATGGTCTCAAGCTCAATCTGGTGAAGGACCGTGCCGGACGTGGCAACTGGCAAGGACTCACGGGACCGGGAAAACCTGCTCCCACTGCCGCAGCGAAGCCGGCTGCATTACCGATAGCAGGCCTGCTGGTAAGCGGCGTTAGCGTACGAAATAGCGAACTTATATGGAACGACGAGCAAAGCGGAAAACACTATACGGTGCGCAACCTCGACTTCCAGACCGGTCAGATCAGTCCCGGACGCATGACCGACGTGACACTCGGCTTCGATCTCAGCTCCGGCAGTCCGCCGCTCCATACACGCGTGACGCTCAAGGCCCGGCTGGCCGTCGACCCGGGACGGCAGACGTTGGATTCCCCGGCAGCGTCCCTGCAGGCGGCAGGAATGAAGATCAAGCTAACCGACCTCAAGGGCACGAAAATCTTCGATGCCCCGTCATTCAGCGGCAATCTGGACATACCTGCTTTTGATGCTCGCGCACTGATGGCCCGACTCGGAATCAGGTACGAGCCGAGCGACAAGCGCGCCCTGACGAAAGTTGCATTTCGCGGACCCTTCAGCGTTTCGACCACTGCTGTCCGGGTCGGAAATTTCCGCCTTGGTGTGGATGACAGTACGCTGAACGGTTCGTTTTCGCTGGCCAATTTCGCCCACCCGGCCTACCGCTTCAACCTGAACCTGGACCAGATCGACCTCGATCACTATCTGCCGCGCCCGTCGGCGCCCGTCCCGAAACGGAAGGGGCCGCCGCCTGCCGCAGCGAGGCCGGTCGTGGTCTTGCCGCTCGCGGCGCTGCGCGCGCTCGACATCAACGGCATTTTGAAGGTACAGAAGCTCACGGCTACGAACATCCACTCGAGCGACGTCAGCGCCAGTATCCTGGCCAAGAACGGACTGATCGTCCTCAATCCGCTGCAGGCCAAGCTCTACGGCGGCACTTACAATGGCACCTTCCGGATGGACGCACGCGGACGGATCCCCTATTTTTCGATGGATGAGAACCTTCAGGGAGTTCAAGTTGGACCGCTGCTCAAGGACATGCAGACCTTCAGCCATTTCACCGGAACCGGCAACCTGGCATTTAAGCTCAACGCGCACGGATTGACCGCCGGGCAGATCACTTCGAATCTCAATGGCGGCGGCTCGTTTTCGTTGCGGGACGGCAAGATAGTAGGCGTCGATTTCATCAAGCTCATCAACCAGACGCGCGCGATCGCGCAGCAAATGCGTGGAAAACCCGTTGCCGCGCAGACTTACCGCAGCGACACCACTGCGTTTAGCAGTCTCACCGGCACGGTGCGGGTCATTAACGGCATCGCACATAACAATGACCTTGTGCTCGACTCCCCAGCACTCGGCGCGACAGGCGGCGGCAGTGCCAACCTGATCACCCAAAATCTGGATTACACGCTTAGGGCAACCATAGATCGGGATAATCCATCGAAGAGACTTACGGTACCGATCACTATTCGAGGTCCGTTCAGCCAATTGAAATACAACGTCGACTGGAGCGATATCGCCAAGCGGCAGGCGGAAAAGGCGCTGAAGAATGAACTCCAGAAGCAACTGAACCAGGGGCTGCGCCGGCTGCTGCCATAGATTTCGCACCTTTTGCGCCGCGGGTCATCCGCCCCAGACTGCGGCGGATGACCCGCGGTTGCGCACGACCTCCGGGCGCATTGCAGCCATCAACGGCCTCCGGTATGCAGCCTTGTGACCGGCAACGGGATTTGGACAGCACGCGGAGCGCTCAGGTGCGCAACGCAGCGCTCCCGGCAGGCCTTGGATCATGATCGTGGAACGGGACTTCAGCACGACCCTTTTGGATTGGTTCGACAGCCACGGGCGCAAGAATCTCCCGTGGCATGATAGCCGCGATCCTTATGTCATTTGGATCTCGGAAATCATGCTGCAGCAGACACAGGTTGCCACGGTAATCCCCTATTTCCGACGCTTCCTGGAGAGATTCCCGGACATTCATACACTTGCGCACGCTTCTATCGATGAAGTCCTGCATCTATGGACTGGACTCGGTTACTACGCGCGGGGGCGCAATTTGCACCGCGCGGCCCAGGCCATCGTTACCCTGCACGGCGGGCATTTTCCACAGACATTCCAGGCGGTTTGCGCATTGCCCGGCATCGGGCGTTCCACGGCGGGGGCAATACTGGCCTTTGCCTACGGACAGCAACATCCGATTCTCGATGGCAACGTCAAACGCGTGCTCGCGCGCTACCACGGCGTCAGCGGCTGGCCAGGCACCCGCACAGTCGAACAGCGGCTCTGGGCGCTAGCCGAGGCTCACGTGCCCAAGGTACACGTCGAGGAATACACACAGGCGATCATGGATCTTGGCGCAATGGTCTGCCGGCGGACGCGGCCTACCTGCGGATCATGCCCGCTCAAGGGCAACTGTGTTGCCTTCAAACAGGGAAACCCCGGCGATTATCCGGGAGGTGCACCGCGCCGCGCGCTGCCAATCAAACAGGTCCAGATGATTCTGCTACGCGACCGACAAGGCCAGGTACTACTGCAACAACGTCCACCGTTCGGCATCTGGGGAGGATTGTGGGGATTTCCGGAGTGCGATCCGGCAGAGGATGCCGGCACCTGGTGCCGGACCACGTACGGATTGGAAATCGCGCTCGATACGCCATGGCCACCGCTGCAGCACCGCTTCACCCATTTTCGGCTCGACATCACACCAATTCCCGCACACCTCATGCGGTCAAGTACAAAGGTCATGGAGAACACGAACACAGTTTGGTATAACGTCCATCAACCGGATGTGCGCGGACTGGCAACACCGGTCAAGCAATTACTGCAGCAACTGAGGAATCTCTCGTGACCCGCATGGTGAAATGTGTGAAACTCGGCAAGGAGGCGCCAGGCCTGGATTATCCCACCTACCCGGGGGAACTGGGCAAGAAAATCTATGAAAATGTGTCGAAGGAGGCGTGGCAGCTTTGGCTCAATCATCAGACGATGCTGATCAACGAATATCGCATCAGCCCGCTCGATCCCAAGGCGCGCAAGTTCATCGAAACCGAGATGGACAAGTTTTTCTTCGGTGATGGTTCTCAGCTACCCGAAGGTTACCAGCCTCCATCCAACAAGAAGTAGGCTGCAGGATCCGCGCGCACTCCAGCGGATCCGCTTTCATAGAAGCACGGCCCGGCAAATCGTAACGCCCATGGGAATCCCGCCGAAGCAGCGTAGCCTGACAGAGACAGCAGCCGATCTTCACGCCGGGGTGGTGTGTTGCGCCCTGTCTCGCTATGCCACTTCCACCGGGTCGCCGCACCTTCGTCGGGAAGCCCCTTAGTGAAGCGTTAAGAAATACCCATGAAGATCATCGTTGTCCTCAGGCACGGGCCCGGCGGCGGCGAGCCACCGGATGGTCGGTTCATTGCCAGCACATAAGACCTGCCCGATACCGTGACGGCACGGCATCCCGGCAGAAAATCAATTCGGCCTTCCATGTCCCCGTACTACCCATGGCACAGCAACGCCATAGTGTTCGCGCATGCGGCCGGCAAAAATCCGTCCATCGGTTTCGCTGCCGAACCCTCCGATCCGAAGCCGGTAGAAGGTTCCGCCCTCGACACGCGCCTTGGTCATCTTCACGGGATAGCCGGCGGTCGCGAGGCGATGCTGCATCGGATACAGGTCACGCTGGTGCTTCTGCGCGGCCAACTGCACGAACCACGCGCCTCCGGGAACGGTTAGGCCCTCCCCCGGAATGATCTTGGTCTGCGCCGACCAGCTTTGGAAGCTTTTCGGATTCGCCGGCCGCACCCGAAGCGGGTGCGGCGTTTGGTCGAAACGGAGAAATGTCATCGGCTTTCCCATGTCCAGCTGACCAGCCACGGGGTCGCGAACAGCGATTTGGCCTCAGACAAGGCAGATAACAGCGGACCGCATGCCCACGCGACCCCAGACATCGCCGCTGAGAATATGAATGTGGGTTGTACCCATATGTACGCTTATGTCGTGACGGAGGCTTCCCTTGTCCGGCACGTTTGCAATGCGGAACGCGCCGCGGCGGACAATCAGCATGGTCCGGTACGTTCTGTCAGATCTGGCGGGACGCATCTGAGCAAGCGTGATGCGTGCCCGTTCGCCCAAGTTGAGTTCACCACCAGGAAACCGCACAAGAACGCGTGCAGCAATACCGGTGCGTATCTCCTCACCCTGAGTCAGCACCATTCCGGCTTCAAGCGGCCACCGATGTCCGTCTCGCCCCACCCATGCCGGCATCTGCAGCCCCATGACCTCGGCGGTGGGCACAGCAAGAGCAGGGAAAGCTGCGAGAAGGCCGATACCGAAGGCGAGCGCCCGGACACAGTTCATGCTTTATCCCCTCGAGCCGGTTCTCCCGCGAGGGGTTTACCGAAAATGACAACCCCGGAAAGGGCGATTGCACCATTGCGGCTACGGATATTGGGGACGGCCTGGACATGCCAATCTAACTGGATGAGGCAATCGCGGGTGAGGAATCGGCCGGAATCGGAAGTGAACGCTCGGACAGGCGGACAGCCTGTGATACTGGCCGGGTTTCGGCTGCTAAAAGCTCTGCAGCTGCTGTTCAGTCGGTTCGGCACAGCAGTACCAGGGCTCTGACATGCGCGGGATCTCCTGACCGAGACTACCCGCAGGCAACTCGGGTGCGACTTCACCGCAAGCATCATGCGCTGCACGCCATATACGGGCAAACAACTCGGGCCTTCCCAGCCCGAGACGATCCCCCTCCACAACCAGCGCCTGGACCTCGCGTTGCAGGGCATCGACGCGCTCATCCGGATTCTCCCATGGATAACCCAGAATACGCGCGTCAAATGGACCGACCTTCTCCCGGAGCCCGGGCAATTCCAGAAGATGGGAACCCTGAGGTATCAGCAGCCGAATCGCCAGCTGGATAGGCGGTACACTTTCAACGAGTTGCAGATCAACAAGGCGTCGGAGCAGATCGACATAGCCCTGCGGCGTTGTCCAGGGTGTAAATGGAACGAAGGTTGGCGCAAAAGCGATACCAGCGGCGCGCACCAGTCTTACCGCTCGATCGAAATCACGGTTTGTGTGATTCTTGGCAAGATAACCCAGAATGCTATCATCGACGGATTCCACCGCGCTCGTAATGAAAAGACAGCCCGTTTCGCTGAGCACCGGCATTAAATCGGCGCGCTCGATCAGATGCTGGATCTTGATCGTGACATCGTAGGTGACCTGAGGAAATTCGGCGTGCAGTGCCTGCACAATTCTGAGAGCATGCGTCGGACCATTGAAGAAATCCGGATCTCCGAAAGAGATGTGCTGCGCACCCGCCGCAATCTGCTGGCGCACGTCCGCCATCACCACGTCAACCGGTACAATACGGAAACGTCCCTCGTAGACGGGGACTACTGGACAATGACGGCATAGATGTTTGCAGCCCCGGCTCGCCTCGACGAAACCCACCACCCGATTGCCGGCGCCCGGAACCTGAAGATGGGCATAATTGACAAGCGTAGGCAGACCGGTACGGTCAGGCGGGATAAATTCAATTTTGGAAAGATTCACCACCGGTTCCGACTGTATGCGGCCGTCACCGGCTCTAATCCGCAGCACCAGGGATTTGAGCCCCGGCTCGAACTCTCCCCCGAAAATCGCGTCGACTCCCAATGCGCGCAGGAAATCTGCGTTCATTGGCGCATACAGGCCATAAACACACAGCCGCGCACGGGACGTCATTGCACGAATGCGTGGGATAGCTTCCGCCGCGATGCGCGTGGCCGTGTGCATACCGACATAAATCGCAACCAAATCCGCATCGGAAATCACGGTAGCATCCAGTTTCTGCAAAGACAGGTCGAGACAGTGCACCGCACAGCCCTCGCGCGCGAGCCAAGCTGCAGGATGTGCCAACCCGAATGGCTGGCGGCCGAGTTCGTAAGGATTGATCAGAACGACTTTCATTTCCCAAACAATGACCAAGCGAGATTGAGAATCAAAGATTTCGCGGCGACGTTGGAGGCGAGGAAACAGCCGAGCCCCAGGCGGCACCATTGTAACCCAATATGGGCAAGGTCGGCCATTGCGGAGCCGGCAATTAACCCGATGAAACGCGCGGATACAGTATCATCGCCGCTGTGATGCGATCACCTCGCGTGAAACTCATACCGACCAGCCCCACGGGACTTTAATCAGGCTGACTACATCGCGACCATTCGCGACACGGATTTGGCATCGATGGATTTCCGAGAGACGCTCCAGCGGCAGTCTTTCCCCAAATCAATTGCCCCGGCTATTATGCGCCAGCCCGTAATCTTCGGACTCACCCCGGGAGATGAGTAGCGAACCCGCAACTTCGGAGTTGATCGGACATAAACGGATGACAGATCCCCTCGACGGTTACCGGTAGAAGTCGCGCTACTAGGCAGCAAACCGCACTATTTTTACAATCTCCGAGGAGTTCTCTATAATGCGCCGACTCTTGCCAAGGCCAGGTAGCTCAGTTGGTAGAGCAGCGGACTGAAAATCCGCGTGTCGATGGTTCGATTCCGTCCCTGGCCACCA
>JAJYEE010000080.1 GCA_021790335.1 Pseudomonadota bacterium
AATTTCGTTTGCGGACCGCGAGCCGGCATTTATTCACGGCAAACACGTGGCCGAGTGGCGCGATGAGGAGATCGATCGCGGGTCTGCGCCTGCCACCGTGGGCCGCAAGCTGGCCCTGTTATCGCACGTCTTTGAGATCGCGCGCAAAGAATGGGGCATGACGACGCTGGCAAACCCGGTGGCCTCGATCCGGGTTCCATCTGCCGGCCCGGGGCGGGAGCGGCGCCTGGTGCCAGGCGAAGAAAGCAAACTGCTTGCCGCCGCCCGAGAGTACGAGTCATCGAGAAGCGATGCTGGACAAATCGCATCTATCATCGCGCTTGCGCTTGAAACCGCGATGCGGAGAGGAGAGATCGCCGATATGAAGTGGGAGCACGTGAACCGGAAGGGCCGCGTGCTGCTCGTTCCCGACACCAAGAATAAGGAGCCGCGACGCGTTCCGCTGTCGACCAAGGTGCTGGATGTTTTGAACGCATTGCCCAGTCGGATTCGTGGCGACGTGTGGGGCATGCGTCCGGACTCCATCACTCACGCCTTCGATCGTGTGTGCGATCGAGCCGGTATTAAGGGTCTGCGCTTCCACGATTTGCGACATGAGGCGATCTCCAGACTCTTCGAAAAGGGACTGAACCTGATGGAGGTCGCGGCCATTTCCGGACACAAGACGCTCCAGATGTTGAAGCGTTACACGCATCTACGTGCCGAGGATTTGGCGAAGCGGCTGGCGTAGCTGGCACAAACTATCACGTTCTTTTGATCCATCAAGCACCCTATGTAACCGACATCGCAATTATTTTCGGACCACGTTCTCTATGGATGCCAATCCGCGATCATGATAATCGGGTTTGATTTGTACGGAGTGCCCGTTGATGTCCATCTTTCGAGTTGGCATCGCCGAGAAACGACAGCCTCGAGAAAAAGCCACTGGCCGGTCAACCGGAAGTCACGTGCATCGACAACGCATTTCTTGATTATTTGGAAGATGAATTAGACAGAGAATGTTTCTCCATCAGCCCTGCAGGCCGTTATCAATGCCGGGCAGGAAAGCAGAGGAAGCAGAAGCGACTCATATAATTGGGTCAAACGGTTTTTCAAGGCAAAGTGGAACACACGACGCTGCTTTGAGTCCGGGTCGCGAACGTATTCTTCGCGTACCTCTCGTAGGGCAGCTTGACACCTTAAAATATTGTGCGCGAGAACTTCTTTTGTGTTGATCTCCGTGCCGAGTCATCGGTCATTACCGGCAACTCCATGCGGCATGTTGCGGAAAGGGTGATTTGCGTCTACATGGAGAAGTTCGGATCTGTCAGGATATATTATGATGGTGGAATTGACAGTGGTCCCTGAGTGGGTTAGATTGCGACTACAACGCTAGCTGGGCGGTCAATACTAACAGCCTTGATTCTCGGTAGGTGCAGGGTTCTAGTGCCTACCTCCCACAAGAAATTGCATCGAATCAGTCATTCGGCAGATCTGCTCGCCTTCTGACTCACGCCAGCCGCACCCCTGCGCACGCCCGCGCGGTCGACTCGTTCGCGAAAAATCAATCACCAACCATGCTTTTGTCAGCAAAAGCTTGGACCTGTGTGCCCGTTCGTGTGGGGCGCATCCCCGCGCGCCTGCTTTAATTTTGCCAACTGGGGCGAGTTGGCTGAGCGCCTTAATTTATGGAGAAAAAAACATTTACCGTTCCAGAGGCGGCTGCAGCGATCGGACTGCACCCCATCACCGTGTACCGCGGCCTCGCCGATGGCAGTATTCCACTCCGACACCTTCGCGTTAAGCGCCGGATTATTGTGCCGCATAACGCGGTTGCGGAGTTTTTGGCGACTGCCAGACCGGGTGGCCGCCGCCCCGGCCGTCCAAGAAAAGGGGGATAGCTGATAAGTACTTGAGTTTTTACTGAACTGGCGAACCTCGAGCGCGATCCATCCGATCTCGACTAACTGACGAGATCAAAGTGGATCGTGACTCGCAGGTCGCCGCAATCGCTGACGTTCCCGTGCGCGGAACAGCGCGCGCACGTTGAGCTGAGATGTTCCCGCGCCTGCGGCGGATGCCCAGTGCACTACTTGGCGCGTCGACAATCGAGCGTGTCGCGCTCCGACTGTCGGGAGCCCAAGGGCGCGTTGTGCAACTGATCATCAAGATCGCAGGCGCGATTTGGGAAGGTCGTCCCGTGCAGACCGCTCCGTTCCCGACCACCGACGATGGCCCGCGTCCCGCCATTGAAGCGTTGGCAACACTGCGGCAAACGGTGGGGTAAGAAATGAGTATCAAGGGTGCATATTGAGTTGGTGTGGTGCGTGTCGAGATGTCTCCAGGGGCAGACATGGCGTCGTGCTTGGCGCGCTATTTGAATTCCCGCTTGCAACTGGATATCCGTGCCGCTGAGGGTTAGCCACCCAGCGAGTTGCGTGGCAGATCTCTGCTTCTCATCTTTAGCGACTGACCCCAAAGCAGCCTAGTTGCCAGGCGGTTTCACGAAATGAATGACGTAGGCCAGCCGATGACCAAAGAACTGTTGTTCGCGAAATCCCACTGAATATGCCAGGCTGGTGACGGTACCTCGAGTTTGAAAGTGAGGATCAAAGATGACCTCGACAACGGCCAGCAGCCCGCCTGGCTTAAGAGCTCTGTAAAGTTCGGCGAAAGCCGCCTCACAAACTGGAATCTCACCGAGAACGGTGACCAGCACTGCACGATCAAATTGATCAGCGGAAAGTACGTTACTACCCAAGGCGGCCTCGATGAATTCAACGTTCCTGAGTCCTGCAGCATCCGTCTTGACCTTGGCTCGCATAAGCATGCCCGGCTGCAAATCCAACGCCACGACACGACCGGTGGCGCCAGCACTTTTGGCGAGAGAAACTGTCAGGCGCCCCGGGCCGCACCCGGCATCGAGGACGGTCATTCCTGGCGAGAGGGAAAGCGTCTCGACAATGAAACCGGCGCGGCGCGATCGCTCACGGGAGCCAGTTTGGCGGCGACGTGCCAGGGCAGCAGTTCCTCGATGCGACTGATCGGATGCTCGCTGATGCGTTCGAGCACGTAATTCAGGTAGCTCTGCGGATCGAGGTCATGGAGCTTTGCGGTGCCGACCAGGCTGTAAATCGCCGCCGCGCGCTCGCCTACCGCGTCGCTGCCGGCGAAGAGGTAGTTCTTGCGCTTATGCCAAACTTGGCATAAAAGGCGCAATTGGTTATTCAGTGCCACGCCGAACGGCGCCACCGCTTCAGCGAGGCTTTTCAGCCTCATCGAAACCGCCAAGGCCAACCAGATCGAACCGTACCGGTATCTCAACGAGGTCTTCACCAGACTCCCGCAGGCGGGGACCACCGAAGAGGTCGAAGCGCTGCTGCCGTGGAATGTGGCCGGCACGGTGGTGATGTTGAAGAAAAACGCAGCGTAGGGCGATAATGCGCTTACTCACCTTTAGCTCAAATGGGGATCTATGCGCATTTCCAAATCGCGTAATTTCTGTGTCTCCTGGTTCGCAATACTTGCGTTATCGCTGGTGACGCTGGGTTGTAGCAGGCAATCGGAGTCGACTAGCAATAACGGCACAACTGCCGTGCCGAAAACCATCTTCGGTGATGGAATCTGGGCTGTCGGCAAGGATATCGCTCCTGGCACTTACAGTACTAATAAAGGTGGCAATGGATGCTATTGGGCGAGAACGCGCGACCTTAGCGGAAGTCTTGACAGCGTCATAGTGAATGGCGTTGGGATCGGCCATATTACAGTCACAATCGCACCTACTGATGCAGGTTTCGAGACTCAAAGATGCGGCACATGGAGGAGAGAGAGCAGCGCCAGCACGCCAGTTGCCAGTACACCGATAGACAAAACGACTAAACCGTCTGCGCGAGCCACGCCAGATGGTTCTACACAAGAGGACGACCAGCTGACCTGCAAAAATCTCTACAATCAACCAAAATCAGGCAGCCCAAATACCAGCCTTGTTTACGCTAGTCAAGAATTGCAGAGACTTAATGAGGAAAGGGTTGTGGTAGGAAAGGACATAGTGCCCCTCACGAAAGAGAACATTGACCTTATACTGAGCGTTGGGTGTGGGCAGACAAACGATCTTCGCAGCGCGATATTAATCGGATACCAAACGGCTGCCGCGGCAGAGCGTTCAATAGATGGTTTATAGGTAGAATCGAGATGCGGCGGGACGACTATAGGTCGGTTTCCCACTCGCAGCTGCACTGGTGGAGCGGCGCCTTCGCAATTAAGCTACGGGGCGCTCTAGACAGCCCGACCGTTCGCGTTTCCCCGTCACAGGCCGCACCACATTGAAAGGGTGGGACACGCCGTACATCAAGCCTTAATATGGCAGATACCACGCCGATTACCTGTCCTGGTTTTCTGAGCACCTGCCCTAGTGGGTGTGTGCCGAACAGACTGAATCAAAGGCCGCGCATGGCTGTCTTTGTAATTGCCGCGGTCCAGCCGGTGATCGGCGCCGGGAGGTAGAGACTCTGCAAGAGGCTCGATGGCATGCTACGAGAGCGCTGCGCCGCAGGCGGGCCGAGTCACTTCACCCAGGCAGACCTCGGGATGTACGCCGCGCCGGACGTGACGACAGCTGTTGGTTCGACTAGCAGCTCCACGTGCAACTCCACATGGTTGTGCGGGAGGGTCATGGCCATGGCGCAATGATCGCACGGGGTTGCACTTGCGACCGCACAAACGAGGCCTAATGTGCTCCCGATACAATTAAGTACGGGTGTATTGAATTGCATAAATAGTCTCCAAAATTTCTCATCATGAAAGGGGCAAACTGCTCTCAAGGAGAAATTAAGATTTTTTCGGGAAATATCCGGTAAAACGGGGCGACGTTCCTAGCCATACATCCGAACAGAAATGCCGCTTATCTGAGTATTGGCCGCACGTCAAGCGTATGACGCCACTGTTGCGGGATCGGTTAAATCAGGCAATTGCCCTATGATGAAAACTCTCTATATCGACATGGACAATGTCCTCGTCGATTTTCCATCCGGGATTGCCCGACGTAACCGTCCAAACCGCGCCGTCCTTTAATATCTCCCAGGGTCGCGTACCCTCGTCGCGTACTGAATCAGCAACGAGGAGACACGACAATGACGACTGCGGTATCGATACCCACCACCGGCAACAAGCAAGGTCGGCGTAGCGCCAGCGAATGGCGCGCGTTGATGGCTCAGTTTTCGCGCAGCCGCGAGACGCGCACCCAATTCTGTGAACGCCACGGGCTGGCGCTGAGCACCTTTGACCGGTGGCGCAGCCTGCTGCGCCAGGAGCCGACCGCCGTATCGCAGACGCCACCCTCGCCCCCGGGCACGCTGTTCGTTGAACTCGCCGATGGGGATAAACCGGTTGTCTCACCCTCCGCAGCCTGGGACGTGGAACTCGAACTCGGCGCTGGCATGTTCCTGCGCCTGAGGCGCCCAGCATGCTGAGTGTGACGCCGGGACGGCGCATCTGGCTGTGCACGCAACCGACCGACATGCGCTGCTCGTTCGATGGCTTGTCCGCGCGCGTGAAGCAGCACCTGGGCGAAGACCCGCTCGATGGCCACTGGTACGCCTTCATCAACCGGCGAGCGACGCAGATCAAGGTGCTCGCGTTTGAAGAAGGCGGGTACTGTCTGTGGAGCAAGCGGCTGGAAGCAGGACGCTTCGCCCGTGGGCCGGCAGGCCTGGTGAAGCGCGCGCTGTGTCGCACCGAGTTCCTGGCGCTCATCGAAGGTGTCGACCTGGTGATCAAGCGACAGAGAAAACGTTACCGGAAAGCGGCATGAAAAGTCGAAAAACACTCTGAAATAAGCAGCATCATGGGTTCTCATTTGATAGAATAGTCACGTTCAAAAACAAGATAAAAACACTGTGTCCACGGCAGTCCGCATCGCTGAATTGGAGCAGCAGAACGCGCAGTTGAGCGGGCAGCTTGCATCACTTTCTGCCGATCATGCCGCGCTCAAACGGCAACTCGACTGGTTCAAGCGCCAGCTCTTCGGTGCGAAGAGCGAGCAGCA
>JAJYEE010000081.1 GCA_021790335.1 Pseudomonadota bacterium
TCGCTTTCGGCATGGGCATCGACAAGCCGAACGTGCGCTTCGTCGCGCATCTCAACCTGCCGAAGAGTGTCGAGGCCTATTACCAGGAAACCGGCCGCGCCGGGCGCGACGGCCTGCCCGCCGACGCGTGGATGGTCTATGGCCTGCAGGATGTCATTACTCTGCGCCAGATGCTTGAAGCCGGCGGTTCCGACGACGCGCACAAGCGCGTCGAGCGCCACAAGCTCGACGCCATGCTCGGCCTGTGCGAGCTCACCACTTGCCGCCGCCAGGCATTGCTCACCTATTTCGGAGAGGATCTGTCCAAACCCTGCGGCAACTGCGACACCTGCCTCGACCCGCCCGAAGTCTGGGACGCCACAGTTCTTGCGCAAAAGGCCCTGTCGTGCGTGCACCGTACCGGGCAAAAATTCGGGGTGAATTATCTGATTGATGTGCTTCTCGGCAAAAACAACGACCGCATCAGGCACTTTGGCCACGACCGGCTCACCACCTACGGAATCGGCAAGGAGCTCGACACCAACGCGTGGCGCGGCGTCTTCCGTCAGCTGATCGGTCGCGGGCTGCTGACTGTGGACCTTGAAGGCCACGGCGGCCTGCGCCTCAGCGACCGGAGTCGCCCGGTGCTGCGCGGCGAAGAGCTCCTGATGCTGCGCCGCGACGCGATACCCGAAAGGTCAAAAAGGGTCAAACCCGTGCGCGCGGCGCGCGGCGCCATTTTTTTCCAGGACGCCGACCGCCGCCTGTGGGAAGCGCTGCGTGTCCGCCGCCTCGAGCTCGCACGGCAACAGGGCGTACCGCCGTACGTCGTATTCCATGACACGACGCTCGCGGAAATGGTCGAGCGGCGCCCGCGCACCTTGAAAGAGCTCGCCCACATCTCAGGTGTGGGTGAGCGCAAGCTCGCGGCCTACGGCGATGACTTCATCGACGTCATTCGCGCCGCCTTGACGAACGAGTCCGGCAAACCGGAACACATGGATGCTGATTCATAAGAGCGCGGCCCTGGGGTGATTCTCCGTCCCTGACCTCCATGAAGGTCTTGCCGCAGGACTGGCGGCACCAGCGCTGCCTGTCCCCGTTGATCGCCACTAGCTTGCCATGAGCCGGCATGTCGCGGATGACTTGCTCGTGGTAACCGTGGCCGATTACCGGACCAGGGCCACAACGCGCACAGGTCGTGGGCGGATTCGGGACTTCGGTGATGATGTGGTAGTCGTGCTCGTATTCCTCGGCACGCGCTACACTTGAAGAAGCGACTCCAGTCCCGGTGCAAACTTGCTCGGGCGGAACTCGATTACTTCATAGTCTGCGAGCCGTTCCCGCTTGAAAGGGTCCTCTGCCAGCACAGCATCGAGTTCTGCGCGCGAAAGCCTATGTGCAAGAATGACTCCCCCAGTGCGCGGGATTTTGGCACCCGATGCAAGGAAATTCCCTGCCGCGTAGTGGCGATCCAGAAAACGACGATGCTCCTCAACATGGACATCGATTGCACTCAAGGGCTGCGTGTAGCGAAGTAGAACAACAAACATTCAAAAATCCTCTAGTGTCCTGAGTTGTTAATTCGTCGAACGTTTATGAGCCCTCGATATCCAAATATAGACTGGATTTTGACGGAGAGACGATGCGACGTGGCCCGAAACTTGAACCTATTGTCCTGACTAGGGAAGAGAACAACCGACTGCCGGGGTGGGCGCGGCGGCACAAGACCTCGCAGGCGCTGGCTATGAGGGTGCGTAATGTTCGGGCGAAGTCCGGCCTGAACAAATCCATTTTCGATCAAGGCTGGTTCGAGTTCAGACGGCAGCTGGACTACAAGCTCCGGTGGAACGGTGGCTGCCTCGTTGCCGTGCCGCCGCAGTACACGAGTCGTCCCTGCCCGTGTTGCGGCCATGTCTCGGCAGATAATCGTCAGACACAGTCCAAGTTCGCGTGCGTGGATTGCGGCTATGAAAACAACGCCGATGTGGTTGGCGCAATCAATGTGCTAAGGGCGGGACACGCCCGGTTCGCCTGTGAAGTGAGCGGTGCAGCAATGCCGCCAGCAGCAGGAACCCACCGAAGCGACCCAGGGGTGGCTCAATACCGCGCATGAGCCGCCCGATCTCGGCCAGGCGGGGCCAGCGCCAGAGCCCGCTCCACGGCATCGACTCCGAAAACGCTCAGCCCCGCCGCGTACGCCGGATGCCAGTCAATCCGAGCAATCCCGAAACAAACAGCCATGCCGCTGGCGGCAAGGGCACAGGGGCGGGCGACACGGGCACACCGGTGGGCGTCATCAGGAAAGCCGAGCTCTGGCCATTGGAAAGCAGCCCGAACCCCACAATCTGGCCGAAATTGTTGATCGCGGTGGCCTGTTCCAGCAGCGTCCAACCGGACCCGGCCGGAAGCAAGCTGGCAAGATCCACTATCTGGCCATTGGTCTCGACATAGGCGCGCTGTATACCACCCGAGGTATCATAATAACCGACTATTTCACCAAGATTGTTGATACCTGTGGCCAGGTTGTCCACACCGCCGGATGGGATGCCGAGGTTAAGCATCTGGCTGTCGCTGTAGAGAAAGGAAGACACCGGACCGCCGGAATTCCAGGAACGACCTATCACTTCGCTGTTGCCATTGATGCCGACGGCTCTGCTCTGCGTGTCACCCGGCAGGGTGCCGATGTCCGTCATCGCGCCGTTGCTGTAGAAAAAGGCGTGCGTCGCACCGCTTCGGGTCATGCTTGACCCTACCACCTCGCCGAGGTCGTTGATCCCCTGCGCGGCGCTGCCTCCGCTACTGCCCGTATTGCCGCCCGGCAGCGTACCGAGGTCTTTCATTGTCCCACTGCTATAGAGAAACGCATCGCCCTCATTGGTCGCCGTGTAGGCATACCCTGCCACTTGGCCGTTATCGTTGATGCCGGTGGCAAAGCTCGATCCGCCGCCCGAAAAGGTACCAAGGTTTATCATTGTCCCGTTGCTGTAGAAAAAGGCACGGCTCACACCGGTCGACAAACATCTGAGCCCACCACCTGGCCTTTGACGTTGATGCCAGTCGGATTACCCTCGCTACCGCCCGGCAAGTTGCCGAGCGCAGTCAACGTTCCGTTGCTGTAAAGATAGGCATTGGCACCGCCCGGACCTGCCTGGCCCACCACTTGGGCATTGTCGTTGATGGCCTCTGGGTTGAGCCCGATACTCGTGATGGTATAGCCACCCGTCGCCCCGGCCGGAACCCCGTAAGCGCAGACGCCCACGAGCGCGGTCAGCGCGAGGAGCGAAAAACTGGTCTTGAGGAGGCGAGGAAGTGATGGGCACCGCCCGGCTTTATGATGGTGGATAGGCTTGTTCATGGCTACCTTGCTCAACTTTGATCTGATTGTTTGCGTAACCGGCACCACGTCTCTATTGGCAATACCCGCAAAAGACGCGCTCCGCTTCTTCGATTGCCCTGTCGTGGCACTGAACGATGCGCCGGTACCCCGGCCCCGGCGCATCCGGCGGCGGTATGCCGCGAGCCAGATGAAAATGCGGTTCGTGTACAGGCCCATGTCCCGCGCCACGCCGTCGGCGTCTCGCCTGCGTGAACCCGCCTGACCGCCTCGCAACGCATCCCTTCAGAGCTTTGCGGTGGGAGACTTCATCTTTCTCGTCGCCGTTCTCACGGCCGCCAAATAGAAAATCTCTCGCGGCCGACGAAATCCACAGCCTGCACTGCATTCAGACGCAAACTGGACCCGTCAGTGCTCAGACACCCGCCTCCGCCGTGCCAATGAGACCAAACCGAGTATTCCGGATACAAAGAGCCAGGCGGCTGACGGCAGCGGTACTGGGCTCGTCAGGAACACTCCCGAGGCCGACGTATAGGTCACTCCATTGGGAAGCACCAGTCGTACTTGCGGTGGATCATAGAGATCCGCGGTCGCGGGATTGAAACTGTTGTACACCGCGGTACCCAGGGCAAAGGCCACCCGGGTTGCTACCCCGTTTTCCAGCGGGAAGTTCAGCCTGAGGGTTTCGCTTGGGTTGCCCGAATTGAGCACCGTCACGGTCGCGCCAAAAGGATCAGCCCCCGTGCTCGACCCCCCGCAGTTCGACCCGTTCGAGAGCGTGCCGGATGTCAGTGCGTAGCCCTCGCAGGCACCGCCATAGCCCACGTCTGTAAATGACCCGGGGAGATTGAAGGTAAGGGTCCCGGTTTCACCGCCCGATGCACCAGAGAAGGTCAGGGTGTCCCAAAACCCTGCTCCCGCCGCCGCACTCGCGCCGGTAATCCCGTCTTCCGATGCCCTCGCACCGAGAAATCCGGTCGACAGATCCGCACCCGCTGTGGCCGAACCGTCACCAGCTGGCGAGGTCAGGCTGGCCGCGGTCGTAAACGGATTTCCGCCGGTATTCCAGCAGTCCCCTGCGGAAAAGCAGCTCGCGCTCGTACTCACCACCGTTCCGTAGGAATACATCCGCACCGGCGCGCCCGCCAGCGCGTTTTCCACGTTGGTCACATCGGTATTGGCCTGCGCCGGTACCGCAGCCAGCAGCGACCCGGCTACCGCCATCGGCAATGCCAGAACCAGCGCCCGGACCAGGGTCCGATTCATCCACCCGCAAAACTCCCTGTGGTAAAAATGCTTTCGATCAGAATTCATGGTCTATCCTCCGCTTGTTGCATAACCGCATCCAGGGACCGGACGGAGTCGTTTTGGCGATGGCAATTCAGGCTTCGGCCTGGCCATCTGGCTGTAGGCGGTAATGCTTAGTTCGTGCTTGCAGCGCCCGCATCAGCCCCGACATTACCTCTAGCGCTTGCCGAAGACTTCATCTGGCCACGTCCATCCTTCTGCCATTCTGTGCTGTTCGATACCGCTGCAACCGGCCATAGTCCATTGGCCGGCCGATGTACCCATCCGCATCAAGATTCCTCTTTTCGGTGGAATCCTATCCCACGTCAGCTCACCGATCACTCACCGATTGCAATACTGGCACCGCCGTCCTGGGAATCCGCAATCCTTCTGTCCGTAAGGCTCACGTGTTACCCCTGATTCATCGACATCCGCCATCGGCGAGGAAGCGAATCTCGAATCCGCGACAGGCCTCACCACCTTTTACGGCACATTGTCGCTATGGCAGACCTATTCCTGCACCTTGGCCGGAACTCAATCAGGACGCTTCCGCCATAGTGGACTGTCGCTTGCCGCCCGAATCCCTTTGTCGATCTCCTCGACTGTCATCAGCCGCTCCCCGCTGGGCGTCTTTCGTGTCCGATCGGATCCGTGGCACACCTTCATGTGGACAGGACCCCTTCCGTCAGCGCCCCGACACCCGCTTCCGCCGCCCCAACGCGACCAGCCCGAGCATTCCGGACCCGAACAGCCATACGGCAGGCGGCAACGGCACGGCGGAGACCGCCATGAGCGAGCCCCCGCCCGAGAGCACATAGTTCCTGCCTCCGAGGTAGGCATTGCTCGCATCGGAGGCGAGGTAATAGAGGTCGAGGCCGTTGCCAGCGATATTGGTAATGGTGTCCCCGGAGATCGCCGCCCCCAGGAGGCCATCGACATAGAGGGCGTCGGTGAAGCTACCATTTCCCGTACCGAGGCTGAGGGTGCCGGAGGTATTGCTGAGATCGAGGATGCCCCAGGCAAAGTTATTGGCGTAGCCCGAAGCCACGGCACCATCGTTTTTCCCGGCCAGATCAAAGAGATGTGCCCCGCCGCTGGTAAAGGCAAGGGTCGAGGCTGCGGTGCTCCAAAGAGTATTCTGCGTGCTGTTGTTCACGAAGTTGCCGCTGATCTGCCAGGTGTCACCCGCCCCGCCCACGAGGTAGCCGCTGGTGCCGATGGCCAGGTTGGTAAAGATCTGGGTTGCCGGGTCGCTCACGTAGGCACCGTTGTTGGTGAAGCCTCCCGCAAACGTCACGGTCGTTCCGGTAATCTTGACCGAGCCATTGTTGGTGACCACCCCGGTGAAGATCGCCGGATTGTAGGCGACTT
>JAJYEE010000082.1 GCA_021790335.1 Pseudomonadota bacterium
GTCTGCATCGGTGTGCGTGGATAAGCACACGAACGTGGTTTCTGACAGATGGGTCCAGGCCGCGATGGACTGCATCTGCGAGGTGGTCAGGTTGTTCCCATCCAGAACCACCGCAACCGGATTGCCGCGGAAGGGCACAGCCGTGAAGACGTCCACTTGCTTGAACGGAACGGACCGGGTATGTGCGCTGTTCATTAGACGGCCTCGGGTGATTGGCGTACCGATACGATCCGGTCATTGTACCCGCACGGTGTGCGATGGCGCGCTGTCCCGATCATTACCTTGTCAGCAATTGCCTGGCAATGGCCATCGGCTTTCGCCGGGCTATGTCGCCGTGAGCTGTTAGAACCGGGGATTGCAACGGCCCGTCGCGGCGTTGCTTCGGCTGCGCGGACTCGGCAGGAAGCCCGTTTTGCGCGCGAAAACGTGCATCGTCGCGAATCTGTAAGGGTGCATCGACATACAGGTGTCATCGATCAAACGGCTATGATGGATGAATATGTTCTGATAGATTCAACGAACCGGTGCCGCGGATCCGAGGCATGATGGTCAGGCATCAGGATGGTGGCGAGGGAACATCAATGAAAACCATAGGCCTGATCGGTGGCATGAGCTGGCAGTCGACCGTTCCGTACTATCGCGTGATCAATGAAGCCGTCAAGGAGCGACTGGGAGGTCTGCATTCGGCCAAGATCGTTCTTTATAGCGTAGATTTCCACGAGATCGAGTACCTGCAGAGGTCCGGGAACTGGACGGAAGCGGGTCGCGTGCTGGCGCAGGCCGCAGTCGCCCTGCAAGCCGCGGGTGCGGAGTTTTTGGTGCTCTGCACGAACACGATGCATAAGGTAGCGGACGCCATCGAAAAGGTTGTCGCCATTCCGCTGTTGCACATCGCCGATGCGACGGCAGAGGCAATCCAGTGCCGGAGCTTGGCAACCGTCGGCCTGCTCGGAACCCGGTTCACCATGGAAGAGAACTTCTATACGGACAGGCTCAAGGAACGACACGGGATCAATGTCATTGTTCCAGACACGGCGGATCGTGAATTCGTGCATCGCGTCATTTATGACGAGCTGTGTTTAGGCGAAGTGTGCGATACATCGCGTACCGGGTACCGGCGGATCATGCAGAGGCTGGTTGACCGCGGAGCCCAAGGCGTGATCTTGGGGTGCACGGAGCTTTCGTTGCTCGTCGGCCCCGGGGATGTGCCGGTTCCGGTCTTCGACACCGTAAGCATTCATGCCCACGGCGCGGTGGAGCGGGCGCTGCAGGATCCTGCGCAAACCCGCTTGCCGGACAGATGAATCAGGAAGGGAAGAAATTTTGGTGTTCCGGAAATCGCGGCGCGCAGCCGGCGTGCGATTTTCGATTATGGCTGGCCGTGCTGGCTGGCAACATGCTGAATACTGCTACATGCGCAATCATTGCTTTCTCGTCCGAGGCAGTCGACTGCTGTGACTGCTCGATCTTAAGTATAGGCAGGGATCCGAAAAGCAGGGCGTGAGGGTTTTGATAGGCACAGTGCATGTTCTGTGCTGGATTTTTGATCAAATCTGCTCGCTTGTTCAATATCTTGCTGTTTAAGAACGTTTTGTGAAGCGGAGAGATCGGTCGAAACACAAATGACCGGATCAGATTCTGGCGCAAGTCCACAAATATACCGACAAATTGGCCTATATTAACCTTAGGCGCAAAAGGAGCTGGAAAATGAAGAAACAAATAAGTCGATTGTCTCCTCATCAAAATGGAAAAGTTGCCGGTATTCTCATGGCTGTCATTTCGCTTGTGTTCGTGGTGCCCATGGCGTTGGCGATGTTTTTTGCCGCACCAGCCGTTGACCAATACGGTAACCCCATAACTTTTCCAAAGTTTCTTGTAATCCTGTTTCCAGTTCTCTATTTAGTTGTTGGCTATCTGTTTATGGTAATTTGGAGCGTGGTGTACAATTTTCTCTTTAAGTACATCGGTGGATTTGAGTTCGAAGTAAATGACGTAGAGGAATAATATGTCGTATCGAGCACATATAAAGGTCAAGGGGTGGCATGACCCGGGCGCTGTGCTGACCGACATGCGGAATGTCCAGCGCAGGCTATGAAAATCGGTGGCGCAATGGAACCCGCCAATGGGTAGCGCGCTTCACGCTCTGGTGCAACTGCTCACATATTCAAGGAAGAACTTCTTCCGCTCACGGAACTGGCCGATCGCAAAGGCTGGCCGGACCACGCTTGCTTCCGTTGGAACCCCGACGCGCCGGCCGATTTCGAGGTCCAAGTCGATTGGGAGGCGTTCGGGATTCAGTGCACTACGGCCTATCCTGAATGGCCAAACGCTGTGGGCAAATCGGCGGGTCACACACGGGCACTTGGAGCTACACCGTCTCAATTCCGGCGCGCCGGCATTTGGTGGCGGTCAGCCATCGAAGCCGACGGTACGCACCAACTCGGTCAATCTCCAGGCTTGGCGAGATGGTATTGGCTCGGCGCTAAACGCGAAGTTGGATCCGAAGTGCTGTCAACGCCGTCCCCGGCGGAAAGTGGACAAATCAGATTGGCGTTGACACCATTTCGCATGTCGGTGACGCCGGCTGCGAGCCACACACGCGTGCCGGCAGGCAAGCCGATCATCCGTTTCTCTGGGGCGGTATCTACCGCCAGAGCCGATCGACCGCGGTATCGTCGATGTGGCTTGGTCTCGATGGGTGTCTGGCGCGGTTCATTCGCAACCACGTCACGAGAGAAAACGGGCGCGATCGACGGCTGCTCAAGGTGCAAGCCGTGGTGAACGATGAGACAAGTTTTATGTCGAATCCCTTCAAGCGACGGCGTCGTCTTGAAACGTGTTGTCTCCCAGACAAGCGCCGGCTAATGGGCGTCGCGTTTCACGAGGGGCTGGCACACAATTACTTCAATGCCTTGCCCCGAGATAGTGAGCCACAAACGTTGCGCCGACATCCGCTTTGCTTTGTCCGGCGCGTAGCGTAAGGAGACAGACTTGCATGGTGCCCGCAGCCCATTCGCTCAACACCAGTCCATTGCTCGCCGCCGCCGGACTGGGTTCTGGATCCACGGCCGGAATAGTGTGGTCTATCCTGTTCGGTCTCATCGGCGGCGTCTATTTCGTTTACGGCAAGAAGCACAAGCGCTTTGCCCCGCTGTTCTGCGGCGTTGCCTTGATGGCCTATACGTTCATGGTCTCGAACACCTATGCCATCTTCTTGATGGGCATTGGGTTGATGGCGGTTCCGTACTTCCTGGATTTCTGACTGCTCATCGGCCCAACGTGGGACTTCGGGATCGCGGCGTCACGTGATGGTCGCGGCGCGCGAGTTCCTCGCGGACGCGGACCCAGTCGGGCAGCGGGCGCGGTGCACGCCGCACCGCCTGGGTATCATTCGGGTAGAGCCTTTCCTTCGAGTGTTGGCGCCACTAACAACGGCACAAACGACCTTGCACAGCTGTGGAATCGGTAGGTTGCCCGAAGTGTAAGCCGTATGTGGACTTATGTACACATTTCGGTTACAGTATGTAACGTGCTGAAGAGCTTCCGAAACAAAGCGCTTGCTGCGCTGTGGTCCACCGGTTCAACCCGGAAAATCGACCACAGGCTGCACGAGCGCATACTGCGAAGACTAGACCAGCTGGATGCCGCCACCACGGTCAAGGAGATGGATGTGCCGGGCTTTGATTTTCACCCCCTGCACGGCAGACCGCAGCGCTACTCAGTGCACATTAACGGACCCTGGTGCCTTACGTTCGAGTTCGCTGAGGGAGACGCGTTGCGCGTGGACCTCGAGCAGTACCACTAACTGGAGAATCGCCATGACCGAGTTCGCCGCGAAGCGCAATCCAAAGCGCTGCCCTGCCCATCCGGGCGCGCTGCTGCGTGAGGATATTCTGCCAGCGCTGAAGCTGAGCAAGACCGCGGTTGCGGAGGCGCTCGGCATTTCGCGCCAGCACCTATATGACATTCTGCGCGAACGTAAGCCGGTATCTGCTGAGGTCGCGGTCCGCCTCGGTGCGGCCTTCGGGAATGGCCCCGACGTGTGGCTGCGCATGCAAGCCGCCTATGACGCCTGGCAGGCCGCGCGCAAGGTCGACGTGAGCAAGGTACCACGGCTCGCGGCATAGATGCGGGAAGTGTTCGCCCGGCATTGCGGAATGAAGGAAGGCAGACAGCAATGCCTTAATCTGCTGCCGGCGTCTGGAACGGACAGTCTGGGCGCGTCAGTTGCTGTTCGGCCATCGCGGCCTGCAATCGACCACGATTTGTCCACGTGATCGCCCGGGCGCAGAGAGTTCTGGTCCGTTCGGTAGCCTCTGAATCTTAATTCCGTATCGCCACTGGAAGATTGAGCCCCATCGGCCTCTGTGTGCTCGGGTCAGCGACCGCTCTTGAGCATGAAGCAGACCTGATGCGGCTACGTGGCGAACGGCGGGCAACGGCCGACCACATGCCACCGGTGTTGCAATCTGTCGCATTCTCGGCCATATCGCGCGCTGGTGCACGCAGGATTGTACCGTTTGATTGACGCGAAAATATCAACCCACCATACTTTAGTTTGGCAGGACAAAACCAGTTTGATTTTAGCCGCCGGTGTTCTTAACTAACAGCGACAGGGTATCCAGAAAGGCTGGGTCGTAGGGCTCGTCTACGTGGTTATTGTTCCATAACCCCGATTTACGGACACGCTCTCGCCCGCTGCTGCGCCCAAGCCACCCGTCACTGGGTGCATCGAAGGGCTCCTTATTAAAGTTGCTCAAGAGCCCGATTGCGTTACGCTCAATCAAACCTCGAGCGCTTGCCGGTCCCGGCAAATCCTCAACGGCTATCCACAGAAAAGACATTGCCCGAATGCAGCGGCTTACGGCTTCTTCGTGGGGACGCTCTCCTTCTTTGAAGTCCGCACGGGCCAAACCCAACACATTGGCCGCTTTGCCCGGATCGCCCCTTACCCCCTGTCGATGGCTCTCTCTCATGGGCGGCCTCCGCTCCGCGTCCGGTCCATGGGATCGCCTTCGTGGTCCAGGAGTCCACGCAGTTGAATCTGGTTGAACTGAGCATCGGCGTGGGTTATGTCGGTTACGGCGCCTATATTGACGACAAGGGTGTCCGGCAGAATGGGCTTCACTCGAGCCTCGCCATATCAATCGAGAACAGACCATCCCTTATACCAGACACCAGACGTGCATAAGGGGCAGGTCATCCGGGTGGACGGCTACCGGATCACCATTGTGGACATCTCAACAGAAAGCCGGTGTCGATGGCGGTCCAAATCCGCGTAAATATGCTGTCATGACGAAAGGTAGTTGACTCGCTACGAGACTGATGTTCCAAGCGACGCGACGTACGGATGATACGGTGGCCGAAGCGGTATTCCGCAGTAAAATCCGCCGATTACACGACGGCGCCAACCTCGGGATCGGTTCGAAATCAACGCACCGAGCCCCTGGCGGGCACAACGGTCTCCTGCAGACGCCTTTCCCGTAGTGTCCTCGTTGGTTTTTCTCCGTCATTTATACGCGGATTTGGACCGCCACTAACAAGCCGGGGAGCTGTCGTCCTGGAGGTAACCAAGGAAAACCGTGGCCCAAAGGGCATCGGCGGCCTCCCGGGTGCGCTCCGGCACGATGTCGAGCACCCTTTTGCCGGCGATGTCGTGCAGGACCGAGACGTAGTCATGGCCTTTACCGAAGCTCTTCTCATCAAGCCCCACCTGGATCATGTTATCGAGAGAGCGGCGTTCAAGCCCGCGGGAGACCGCCCGCGCCATGATCCGGTCGACCTGGTCCCACGAGAGTGCGGTAAGCCATTGGGCCTGGACGTTGCTGCGCACGGCTTTGAGCACCTGAACGGCAAAGGCCTCGAAGAGTTCGGTAAAGCGGGAGGCGTCCTCGGCCCAGGCGACCCGCACCTGCTTCACCCCGCACGTGGGGCAGTTGACGCGCGGGACGTCAGCCGTGATGAACGTCT
>JAJYEE010000083.1 GCA_021790335.1 Pseudomonadota bacterium
GCTCGGCTGCGGCGGCGGCAAAGCTGGCACGCCTGGCAACGGCCAGAATGACCGGCAGGTGGTTTAGAAGATCGCGGTCCATTCATGAATGATAGTGCATAGTACATTCTTATTGAACCATATTGTCGTATTGTCAGTTTTCCTGGATCATTTCGCCCTGAGGATGGGCTTTATCTCGCCCGCAGCAGCCAACAGGAGCAGATGTCATGTCCACTTCTACAGCCTTGAGCAGCTACTACACCCTCGGCCGCAGCGGCCTGCGCGTGAGTCGATTGGCCCTTGGCACCATGACGTTCGGTACCGAATGGGGCTGGGGTACGGACAAGGAAACGGCCCGCAGCATGGTGAATGCGTATGTCGATGCGGGAGGCAACCTCTTCGATACCGCCGACCTTTACGTCAACGGTACTAGCGAAACTTGGCTGGGTGAGTTTATCGCCGAGCGGCATATGCGCGACCGGGCGGTCATCGCGACGAAATTCAGCTACAACGCCGAACCCGGCAACCCGAATGCCGGCGGCAATGGCCGCAAGAATATCCTGCGCGCAGTCGAAGGCTCGCTGAAGCGTCTCGGTACCGACTACATCGATCTTTATATGCTTCACACATGGGACCGCGTGACGCCGGTTGAAGAAGTCATGCGCACGCTCGACGACCTCGTGCGTTCCGGAAAGGTGCGCCATGTCGGCCTGTCAGATGTTCCCGCCTGGTACGCGTCCCGCGCCCAGAGCATTGCCGAATTTCGCGGCTACGAGCCGCTTTCGGTGTTGCAGCTCGAATATTCTCTGGTCGAACGTAACATCGAACACGAGTTCATCCCTCTTGGCACCGAGCACGGCATGGGCATCATGGTCTGGAGTCCGCTCGCGAGCGGCTTGCTTTCCGGCAAGTATCGTCCAGGCGAGGATGGTGGCACCGGGGCGGGCCGGCTCAAAACACTCCAGGGCTCGTCAAATCCAGCGTTTCAGAAGTTTACCCAGAGTAATTGGGCGATTGTTGCGGAACTCGAAGCCGTCGCGAAATTGATGAATCGCAGCATGGCTGAGGTCGCGATCAACTGGGTCGCGAACCGGCCGGGAGTGGCGTCCGTAAACGTCGGAGCAACCCGCCTGAAGCAGCTTCAGCAGAACATGGCGTCGCTGTCTTTCGAAATCCCGGCGGAGCTTAGGGAGCGCCTCGACAAAATAAGCGCACCGGAACGGCCTTTCCCCTACACGTTTTTCGGGAGCGAGATACAAGGGATGGTCCACGGCGGCGCGACCGTCGGGGTGAAGCCGCAGAACTATTCCCCCACGGTCCAGATTTCGGTGGCAGGCGCAGGCGTTTCCAAATGAATGGGTCGGGGCGCGGCTTGTCTTGCGCCTGACTCCGCAGGGCGCATGCGCCTCGACTTCGGCCAGCTGGACCATGCATCGCAAGAACGCTGACCGCCGTTTTGACAGGCACCTCCTCGATGGCAGCCAAGTCTCCGTCGAAATACGCGGCGAGCGCCCGGGTTATCGTGACAGCAGCGGGATCATCCAAAAGCGAGTAGGGCCCATAGTGCAGGCGCAGCAGACGATGTATCCGCGCCCCGCAATCCGCAAAATCGAGGGTTCCGTTGTCCGCGTGGGTCTCATTTTTGTTCTTCCAGGCTGCTTCCCGGTACGGTCATCTTCAGCATACCGAGCATGATGCCGGCAGCGACGAGGTTCGCGCAGATACTGCCGAGTATGGGCAGTGTGTAGCTATGGGTGAGATCGAAGGCGAATCCGGCCGCGCTGGGGCCGATCAATGTTCCGAAAGCCACGCTTGTGTAGAGAATGCCAATGACGCCGCTGATACTGCGACCGCCGAAATAGTCCATGACGAGCGCCGGGAGGATCGCAACGAAGCCGCCGTAGAACGTGCCGTAGACGAACGCAAAAATGGCAAGCCCAAGGAAAGCCGTCGAGAATTCCCACACGACCAGCGCAAGCGCCATGCCCACAAACATGATCAACAGCGAAAACTGGCGCCCTATCCGGTCTGCCACCCCGCCGAGAACAAAGCGCCCGGCAGTGCTTCCGACACCGATCATGCCCAAAAGCAGGACAGCCGAAGATTGCGCGATACCGTGACCCGCCGCGTAGGGCACGAGGTGAACGAACGGGACAAAGAGCCCAAATGAGCACATCAGGCAGGCAGCATAGAGTCCAACAAACCTTCCGGACTTGATCGCGTCCTTCACTGATAAACCTTGTGACCGCCTGAAACGGGCGCTCGACAATATCGGGTCGCCGTCCGGACCTGCTCCGCGATCACGCGGATCG
The DNA here is from genome assembly GCA_021790335.1 of Pseudomonadota bacterium. Lineage (GTDB taxonomy): Bacteria > Pseudomonadota > Gammaproteobacteria > Acidiferrobacterales > UBA6901 > JAJYCY01. The sequence continues at coordinate 2,292 of JAJYEE010000083.1, forward strand.
TTCTCGATCAGAAGCGCCATTCCCACGCCCACGACGATGGCAAAACCACCCAGGACGAGATAGGCCATGCGCCACCCCAGAGTCGCAATGAGGAACTCGGCGAGTGGCGTCATGACCAGCGTGCCCACCCCAATTCCGCTCACGGCAAGTCCGGTGGCGAACCCCCGGCGTCTGACAAACCATCGCTGCACGGCGCCCAAGGCGGGAACGTAGGAACAGCCAACGCCGAGTCCGACGCCAAGCCCATAGGCCACGTAAACTTCCGTCAGGCTGCGCGCCATGCCGGCGGAGACCAGACCCAGCCCGACCAAAATCATTCCAAGCACGGCAAGAGGGCGCGAGCCCCACCGGTCGGCGAGCGGGCCGCTCACGATCCCAAAGCTAAAGTAGAGGAAGCCCGCCAGCGAAAACACGAGAGAAACTGAACCGCGCGAGGCGGCGAAGTTCCGTTGCAGGGATTCGACAAAGACGCTGAACGTATAGGCGCTCCCGAACCCTACGAGACAAATCGCAAAGGCGCCTGCGACCACAAACCAACCGTAGAACATGCGATGGCCGGATGCTGTGGAGTCGTTCATCGCGACCGACTCCTTGGTCGTAGTCGGATACCGATTACGTTTGCGTGCGGGCATACGAACGCTCTCGCTGTGGACGATAAAGCCCATTATTGACAAACCAAGCGATCGATGTTTCACTTTGAAATGAAACATGGATGACGCCCTCAACATTCCTCGCGTCGCCAGCTTGCTGGCCGATCCGGCCCGGGCGACCATGCTGTGGACGCTGATCGACGGTACCATGCGCCCGGCGGGGGAGTTGGCGTTCGCGGCCAACGTGTCGCCACAGTCCGCCAGCGCCCATCTCGGCAAGCTCGTTGACGGTGGATTGCTGCTGTGCCAGTCGCAGGGGCGTCATCGCTACTTTCGGATTGCCAGCACCGACGCTGCACACCTGATTGAGAGCTTGGCGTCGTTTGGCGCATCGATCCGGCCGAGGGTTCCCCCGCACCCGTCACTCGCTCGGGCGATGCCCAAGCAGTTCTTGCAAGCCAGAACCTGCTATGACCACCTCGCGGGAGAACTGGCGGTGCAAATCTTACTGGCGATGTTGAAAGCCAAATGGCTCAGCAGCGCGGGACAGGAATTCGAAGTCACGCAACGGGGACGGGAGAAACTGGCCGCCCTGGGCATCGACGTGAGCCAGGCGTACGCGGAGCGGCGGGTGTTTGCGCGTGGCTGTGTCGACCTGACGCAACGCCGACCGCATCTGGCCGGCGCCTTGGGCGCGGCTTTGCTGGACCTCTACGTGCGCGAACGGTGGATACAGCGTTCACCTCGTTCTCGTCTTGTCAGCATTACGCCCAAAGGGCACGCGGCCTTCAGGCGCATCTTGGGTGTTTCGATATAACGAGGCATGCAGGTCGCGGCAATGAGCAAAACCGCTCGCCTCTTCAAGCTCATGGACGCCCTGCGCGGCCGGCGCCGCGCAGTCACGGCGGCGCAGTTGGCCGAGGAGCTTTCCGTATCCGTACGCACCGTCTACCGGGACGTGCAGACGCTGATCGGACTCGGCGCACCGATCGACGGCGCGGCGGGCGTCGGGTTTCTGCTGCGCGCCGGGTTCTTCCTGCCGCCGCTCATGTTCGGCGAGGAGGAACTCGAGGCGCTTGTTCTCGGTGCCCGTTGGGTGAAGGGGCAGAGCGACCCGGCGCTCGCGCGGGCGGCCGATTCGGCGTTGGCGAAGATCGCCACGGCCTCGCCCAAAGACCTGCGCGAGGAGATCGCTGAAGTCGGCCTCTGGGCGCCAAGATTCGGCAGGCCCGCGGAGCAGACGGACGGCCTGAGCATCATCCGCGAGGCCATCCGTCGCGAGCACAAGCTCAAGATTGGCTACGTCAGCCTCGCGGGAGCCGAAACGGAGCGCGTGATCTGGCCGGTGGCGCTTGCGTTCTTCGAGGGCGTGCAACTGGTCGCCGCCTGGTGCGAACTGCGAGGAGACTTCCGGCACTTCCGCACCGACCGCATCGCGAGCCTCGAGCCCACCGGGGCATCCTATCCGCAGTCACGCAGGAAGCTCGCGAAGCTGTGGCAGCAGCAGCTCAAGGCGCCCGATCGCCCGGGTGCGGGCGGGTCGACGGACTGCTGACAGAAACTGACGCGAACGCGGAGCATCATGATCCTCCCCGTCATCGCAAGGAGACGCAATCATGCGCCTTTACCACCATCCCTATTCCGACAACTCCCGCCGCGCCGTCATGACGGCGCTGCACCTCGACGTGCCGGTCGAGCCCGTGCTCGTCGACCTGCAAAAAGGTGAGCAGCGTCAATCGCATTTTCTGAAATTGAACCCCAACCACCGGGTGCCCGTGCTCGAGGACGACGGCTTTGTCCTTTGGGAATCGCACGCCATAATGCAGTACCTGGCGGACAAGACACCGGGGCAAACCCTCTATCCGACCGAGATCCGCGCGCGGGCCGACGTCAACCGTTGGCTGTTCTGGTGCGGGGAGCATCTCACGCCAGCCGTCGGGATTTTGAACATGGAACATTTCATCAAGCGCATGATCGGGCGGGGAGGCCCCGACCCCGCCGAAGTTAAGCGTGGCGAGGACCTGGTGTGCGAGTTCGGTGCTGTCCTCGATGCGCACCTCGCCGGCCGCGAATGGATGTGCGGCAGCGCGCTCACGCTCGCGGATCTTGCCATCGTCACCCCATTTACAGGCCTGCTTGCCGCCACCGCGCCCGAGAAGCTTCCCGTCGGCCCGTTCGCCAACGTGCAGCGATGGCTGGCCCGCGTGCAGACCCTGGATGCCTGGAAGAGAACGGCGGTCGGCGCGGCGGATCAGAGTGGTTGATCAAGAAGCCAAGGTGCAAAAGCGTGGAAGTTTACCCAGAGTAATTGGGCGATTGTTGCGGAACTCGAAGCCGTCGCGAAATTGATGAATCGCAGCATGGCTGAGGTCGCGATCAACTGGGTCGCGAACCGGCCGGGAGTGGCGTCCGTAAACGTCGGAGCAACCCGCCTGAAGCAGCTTCAGCAGAACATGGCGTCGCTGTCTTTCGAAATCCCGGCGGAGCTTAGGGAGCGCCTCGACAAAATAAGCGCACCGGAACGGCCTTTCCCCTACACGTTTTTCGGGAGCGAGATACAAGGGATGGTCCACGGCGGCGCGACCGTCGGGGTGAAGCCGCAGAACTATTCCCCCACGGTCCAGATTTCGGTGGCAGGCGCAGGCGTTTCCAAATGAATGGGTCGGGGCGCGGCTTGTCTTGCGCCTGACTCCGCAGGGCGCATGCGCCTCGACTTCGGCCAGCTGGACCATGCATCGCAAGAACGCTGGTGACCGCGCAACAGGAACTCTGGACGATGCTCGCGGAGCATCTAGATCTGCGGCCGGTGATCGGCTCTACGAAGTCCTGGATAACCAGGGGCGTCCATAGTGTGCTACGAATGCGACCGCTGCGGTAGCGGAAGCAATGCTTCATTGAAGATGAGGGCAGGCCCCTCGAAGTCGGCTTGCAGGAGCAGGCTTCAAGTCACCTCAAGCTGCAAGAATTAAGA
>JAJYEE010000031.1 GCA_021790335.1 Pseudomonadota bacterium
TATGAACGCATGGAAGACCGCCAGTGATTGCCGTCGACACGAACGTGCTGGTTTACGCGCACCGAGAGGAAACACCGCAACATCAACAGGCCCTGGCCTGGCTGAGTTTCCTCGCGCAAGGAGCCATAGCGTGGGCAATTCCGGTATTTTGCGTCGGTGAATTTGTCCGGGTAGTTACGCATCCACGACTTTTCGATCCGCCAAGCACGCTCAGCCAGGCAACCGAAGCCATGGCGGGTCTCCTTGAAAGTCCGGCCTGCGAAATGCTTGTGCCCGGCTCCCGTTACTTCACCTTGTTCTCTGAGTGCGCTCAACAGGCGGACGCCCGCGGAAATCTGGTCTTTGATGCCCAGATCGCTGCACTATGCCAGGAAGCGGGCTATACATCGTTACTCACGCTCGATCGCGATTTTGCGCGGTTTCCGGGCATCCGGCCCCTGTCGGTGGAACACCCGCTGCCATCCCTATAATAAAGGCTCTTCAGGGTTCTGTGTGGGTCAGGGTGATCTTGCCTAAACCCCGCCGCCTTGCGAGTATCGCGCCCCTATGCGCGATATCGAGCTCTATCAAATGCTTCTGGGCCTCACCCCACCCTGGGAGGTGAGTGCGGTGAACATTGCCCCAGCCTCCGCCGACCGCCCGCTTGGGGAGATTGCCGTGGAGGTTGCTTGGCGATCGCAGATACCGCTGGTCTGCCCGAGCTGCGGACAGGGCGTTGCGCGCTATGACAGTCGGCCCCGGCGCTGGCGGCATCTCAACACGATGCAGTGGAAGACGTTCATCACGGCTGACGTCCCGCGCGTCAACTGCCCCACGTGCGGGGTGAAGCAGGTGCGGGTCGCCTGGGCCGAGGACGCCTCCCGCTTTACCGAACTCTTCGAGGCCTTTGCCGTTCAGGTCCTGAAGGCGGTACGCAGCAAAGTCCAGGCCCAGGGCCTCACCGCGCTTTCCTGGGACCAGGTGGACCGCATCATGGAGCGTGCCGTGGCGCGGGGTCTGGATCGGCGCTCGCTGGAAGGGCTGCGCTACGTCGGACTCGATGAGAAGAGTTTCGGTAAAGGGCACGACTACGTTTCGGTCTTGCACGATGTGGTGGAACGGCGGGTGCTCGATGTCGTCCCGGAACGCACGCGGGAGGCCACTGATACGCTGTGGGCGACGGTTCCCGAGGCGCAACGCCAGGGCCTTAAGGCGGTGGCGATGGACATGTGGGAACCGTACCTGGAAGCGACGCGGGAGGCTGCGCCGCAGGCCTTGATCGTGCACGACAAGTTCCATGCTGCCCGGGAATTGAACAAAGCCGTCGACCTCGTGCGCCGCAAGGAGCACCGGGAGCTGAAGGCCCAAGGCGAGGAGACGCTCACGAAGACGAGGTACCTGTGGCTCAAGAATCCGAAGCACTTCACGGAACGTCAGCGCAGCCACTTCGCCGCACTTCAGCTCGATACCCTGAAGGTCGGACGCGCCTGGGCGATCAAGGAGGCGTTTGCGCCGTTCTGGAATTATCATTACACAGGATCCGCCAGGAAGTTCTTCGACCGTTGGTACTTCTGGGCCACCCATTCGCGCCTTCTCCCGATCATCCAGGCCGCCAAGACCCTGAAGCGCCACCTGCCGGGACTGCTGGCCTATACCAAGCACCGCATCACCAACGCGGTGGCCGAAGGCACTAACGGCAAGATCCAGCTCTTGAAGGCCAACGCCCGGGGCTATCGCAACTTCGCCCAGTACCGCATCAGTATTCTCTTCCATTGCGGAGGCCTTGATCTCTATCCTTCGGGCTGTGCACTATGACTATTCAGCCAGTCACCCACACGAAAGTCCGAAGAGCCATAATAAACGGCAAGAGCACGACTCCTGGCCAAGGGCACTGGCCATGAGACAGTCTGGAATTGCCGGAAGGGACTTGCGCACCTGCAATCGCACGCCACGAAATTCCGGTCGGACGATGTATCGCCCCGCGTGAATCGCGGCCATAAAAAATCCCCGCAGAACGGACTGATCTGCGGGGATCCGTGGACGGCGCTCCTGCCTCACCTCAGAGGACTGTTTTACATCAGGCCCCGACCGTGCGCCCCGGCGGCACTTCCTGGCAGGGCGATGCGATGCGTCCGTCAGACGCTGAAGGACGAACCGCAGCCGCAGGTGGTCTTTGCGTTCGGGTTCTTGATGACGAACTGGGCGCCGTCGATCCCTTCTTGATAATCGATTTCCGCGCCGGCCAGATACTGAAAGCTCATCGGATCGATCAGCAGGGTGACATCGTTCTTCTGGATCTTCGTATCGCCTTCGGTTTCGTTCTCGTCAAACGTGAAACCATACTGAAACCCCGAACAGCCACCGCCCGACACGAAGACTCGCAACATCAGTGCAGGGTTGTTCTCTTCCTGAATCAGCTCCTTCACCTTCCGGGCTGCGTTGTCGGTGAAATTGAGCAGGCTGGGCATCTCTGAAAGCACGGCAGTCATTGCAATAAACCTCCGAAAATGGGTTCGAACTGGTGAGTTGGACCAGAACGTTGACTTTATTATCCGCGCGCCACTGCCAAGCCGTCAATCAGCAGGATCGATGCGAAACCCCTGTTTTCATATGGGTTTATTCCCAAAACTCGGACTTAACCCGATTTATTCGCTTCCGGCCGCATGCCCCCGGCTTCCGCCGGCTTGAGCCGTGCGACCACGACGCCTTTGTCGGTGAGGTCACGTTTCACCGTGCCGGTGATCACTGCTCCGGCGGCGATTTCGAGCACTTTGTACACGAGGTCGCCCGTAATCTCGGCCTTGGACTGAATTTCGATACGCCCGCTGGCGTGGACGTTGCCGTTTACCTTGCCGTTGATGATGATGTGCGGCACGGTCACATCACCGGTAATCATCCCGTTTTCACTCAGCACCAGGGTGCTGTTCTCCTCGCCCGTGGCAGTGATGTTGCCGCGGATCTTTCCGTCGACACGCAGACCGCCGGTGAACACGATGTCCCCCTTGAGCTCAGTCCGGGCACCGACCAGGGTATCGATAGTATTGCAGGGCTTCTCGTTCGACTTCTTCGCTAGTGCTTCCAACATGGTCTCACATCCTCCGCCTTCTGGGCCGGACCTCAAGCTCCGGGACGGCCATGGACCGGCTCCGGAGAAGGCCTCGCGCGATTTGGAAATGTCCTCGATCCGGAACTGAAGTATAGACATCCGGCGCGGTTTTCATAGCTTCGGCCAGGCATACGACTGCTCGAGCTTCCGGCCGCCGGTCGTGACGCTGACCGTGACACGCTGCGGCGTGAAATTGCTCGCCAGCGTGATCTTTCCATCGAGTTCCTGAAAGTACTTGAAATTGACCACCAGCGGCTTGTCGCTCGGGCCCGGGAAGTTCAGCACCGCACTCTGCCCGTTCGCAACACCGCTGACCTGCAGCGTGGCGCGCCCGTACACCGTCTGCTGGTGCTTCAGGGCCTGGATCAGCGTCAGCTGATATTGATACTGGTTGGATCCCGCCAGACGCTCTATCCGCAGATCCTGGATCCGCGGTCCGGCGATGTTGTCCACCGGCGAAATGATGTCCTGATAGAACGCCACCCGTTCGCGCAATTTCAGGATCTGGTTGGCCGAGTCCCTCAGCGACTTATCGAGCTGCTGATAGGCGGTCTGGTCCATTTGCACCGCCCGCTGGGCGTCGGCCAGTCCGGCACGCAGCAATTTATTCTCAGTACGCAGGTGCGCAAGTTCGTCGTGCAGCGCCTGCTGCCGATGGATGGCCGCCAGCCGGTCGAACCCGGCCATGCTCATTCCGTGGTTATAGATTGCGCCGCCCGCCAAGATAAGCAACGCGCCCGCCAACCCCGCCAGGATGAGCATCAGCTTCGACGAATAGCGCGGCCGGACCACCAGGTCACCGGTCTTGTGTCGCCAGTTAGACTTCAGCAGCTTGATCTTGTTGAGCAATCGACAACCCCTGAACAGCTGATTCCATTTCAAACGCGCAGGCGCGCGGTCAGAATTATAGCGATCCGACCAGGGCACACAAACGCCGGACGACCGGCGGCACCTTACGGCAGGATGGCAGGTGCCGTCAGGCCCGTGGTTTCTTCCAGCCCGAAGGCGATGTTCATGTTTTGCACCGCCTGGCCTGCCGCACCCTTGACCAGATTGTCGATCACCGAGAGCACGACCACCGTGTCTCCACCCCCGGGCCGGTGGACCGCAATGCGGCAGAGGTTGGAGGCACGCACCGAGCGCGTGTCCGGGTGGCTGCCCGCCGGCAGGACATCGACAAACGGCTCGGCCCGGTAGCGTTCTTCGAACACGGCCTGCAGGTCTGCGGTACGGTCCGTGAGCCGGGCATACAGCGTGGCATGAATGCCGCGCACCATCGGCACGAGATGCGGCACGAAGGTGAGCCCGATCGGCACCCCGCTCACACGCTCGAGCCCCTGGCAGATCTCGGGCCAGTGGCGGTGTCCGCCAACGGCATACGCCTTGAAATTATCCGAGGCCTCGGAAAACAGGGTATGCACATCGGCCTTTCGCCCGGCACCGCTCACGCCGGATTTGGCGTCAGCAACGAGATGTCCGGGGTCGATCAGGCCGCGCTCCAGCAGCGGCAGCAGGCCGAGCTGGACGGCCGTGGGGTAGCAGCCGGGGTTGGCAATGAGCCGTGCTTCGCGGATGCGCTCGCGATTGACCTCAGGCAGGCCGTAGACGGCCCCGGAAAGCAGTTCCGGACAGGCATGAGGCATTCCGTACCATTTTTCCCACAGACCGGGGTCGCTCAGACGGAAATCCGCCGCAATATCGATGAGCCGCACTCCGGCTTCGAGCAGCGAACGGGCGTGTGTCATGGCCACGCCGTTCGGCGTGGCGGAAAACACCACGTCGCAGCCGGCAAGCAGCCCCGGGTCCGGTTCGCTGAAAGCAAGATCCACAAATCCGCGCAGGTTGGGGAAAAGGTCGGCAACCTTCCTGCCAGCCTCGGCGCGCGAGGTGATCACCTTGAGCTCCGCCTGCGGATGCACCGACAGCAGCCGCAACAGTTCCACGCCGGTATATCCGGTGCCACCGATGATGCCGACCTTGATCATGATGCGCGTCCCGATACAAAAAAAGGATATTAGCAGATTACCGCGCTCCTCTGCAGCGGATCACAGACCGCGTGCTGCCGGGGACAGGCTCAACGACACGCCCATCCCGGCGCTGAGTCGCGTGAAGCGTGCTGTTGCGCTTCGCTTCGTTTGCGGTGATCAACGTACAGTGTGGCTTGCACCCACAAGAGTGCGCCCGTGCCGGGCGCACATAAAAAAGGGGCGCTTGCGCGCCCCTTTGCACATCACAACTCGAAACTCGGGATCAGAACGTATAGATCATGCCGAGCGATACACCGTGCGGGTCCGAGCCAGCACCGCCATTGATGTTGTTGCCATGGCCGCCAGCAAACGCACTATAGGATGCCGAACTGTTGTTGCTCGTCTTGGCATAGTCCAGATAGGCCTCAGCGTTCTTGCTGAACGTATGGGTCACGCCGACCGCGTACATATCGGCCCCGGTGTTGCTGGTGCCGCCGATGGAGCCGGCACGGTAGTACTGAGCCTTGACCGCATAGGTCGGAATGAAGGTATAAGCGACGCCCACACCCCAGACATTGAGCGAAGCGCTCGACACGCCTTCCAGATTAGAGTCGCGCTGGTACAGCGCGGTAACCCGAACCGGGTCGAAGTTGATCGCACCGGCGGCACGCACGGCCGACTCGGCGTTGCTCGTACCATAGATCGAGGCACTGTGGTATTCGTAGGCCAGGCCTCCGAGCACGATCCCCTGGCTGTACACCGCGCTGACGCTCGACTCGCTGCCTTTGCGACTTGGCATCTGAGTCGGAGTCCCGGACAGGCCGACACCGGTGCTCAAATCCGAGTTCTCCAGAGTATACGCCGCCTTGACGGTCACACCGCTCATATCCGGCGAGACGTAAAAGAGGGTATGGCCGGGGCGCTGGTCGAAACCGTAGCCGCCGGGCCCGCTGATGATATTACGGCTGTCACCAATCTCGTTGCCGAACAGATCGATGTCACGGCCGAGCTGCTTCATGGGCGAATCGTTGCGGCCGGCAGCGACCGTGCCGAAGCCACCCTCGATCCCCGCATAGGTGTTGCCGTTGCTGAACTGGTCGTAGGTGAATCCGGCTGGATTGCCCGGGGGCGGGCTGTTATTCGAGCCGAGGCTCAGGTAGGTCTGGGCCGAGAACAGTGCCTTCAGGCCATCACCGATGTCGGTGTCGCCGCTGATGACGATGTTCGATAGGTTGTTGGAAATATAGCTGCCGCTATGACTAGTGCCGACGGCACCGTTGTCCAGGCTGTCCACCGACACATGTGCGTAACCGCTGACGGTAACGCCCGCCATCGCGGTCGCGGGCAGGGCAAAAGGCACGAGCGCGCCGGCGATTGCGAGGGTTAATAGCTTCTTATTCATTTATTCCTCCTGCATGAGGTTGTCGTAAAAAATTTCAGGTGCGAGCTGTCACATCCGGTTGCTGATATAACATGCTGTTCCAGCGCGCGCAACTCGTTTTGCAAAAACGCAACAATAGATTTTTTTGTTGTATTTTTACCACAGATCCGGTGCAAACAAGATTATAGATTAAAAACATTATAGAAAAATGACAATAGTGTCGTTTTTTGCGCAACGATTGCGGGATGACGGGTAGCAGCGATCGATTATTCCCTGTTTCACATTTCACATCCATCAAGCCGGCTGCACCGGGCGGACGGAGCGCTTCGAATGCTTGCCGGCCCGCTCCACAGCACCCGATGCATCACGCACTCCGCGCGTTCGGCACGTTCTGAACGGATCCGGGTGCGCGCTGCACCGGGTAAGCCGAGCTGCCGGTTCCGGCCTCGCTGCTTTCGCCCGACCATGGGCGGTCACGTTTAAAAGTCGGAATGGCGCCGCACCGCAGGCATTGCACGCAGGCCGCCATAAAATGGCCTTCCACCTGTCATGACCCGGCTTCGCGCCGACCGACGGCCACGGCAAAATCAGAGATGACGCACATCCGGCAGGCGATGGCGGATTCCGAAAGCACAAACCGGGGGCGGGCACCGGTCGCCAAAAAGGTGGGGTCTCGAATCTTGGCTTGGTGACGCTGCGGCAGCAGTGAAATGTCTGCGGCACACAGACTTCGTGACTGCCGGGGTCTGGACGCCGGCCGAGCGCCGCCATGCGTGCCACCGTCCCTCGCCATTTGATTTTGACGAGTCCGGAATGCAGCCACACCGTGCTTGCTTAGAAAAGATTAAGGTCCGGGCAGATTCCCGCCGCCTCGGACTTTCGTGAGTGGCTGGGGGACGAGGATTCGAACCTCGGTTAACGGAGTCAGAGTCCGCTGTCCTACCACTAGACGATCCCCCAATGTATAGACGGCGCCTGGCGGAAACTCCTGAAGTGCGCCTCCGCTCGCCTCGGGGCCCGGATTAGGCGCCCGCTCCTGAACCGATTGGGCGATATCATGGCGAAGGAAAAGACATCCACGCATGCGGCCACCGTGCCGGCACGATCATGAAATGAAGCGGGTTCCCCTCCGGGTTTCCGGTACGATCCCGCCGCGCACCAGACAACCGGTGGTCCAGGACATGCCCGGCAAAGCGCTCCGGCTGCCGGGCAGTTTTCCGTACCTTAGCGCTTGGAGTACTGCGATGCCTTGCGTGCCTTATGCAGGCCGACTTTCTTGCGCTCCACTTCACGTGCGTCGCGCGTCACATAGCCGGCCTTGCGCAGTGCCGGCCGCAGTGTCTCGTCGTAGACCATCAGCGCACGCGTGATGCCATGACGAATCGCTCCCGCCTGGCCGCTCGGGCCGCCACCGGCCACGTTGACGCTGACGTCAAACTTGTCCTGCATGTCGAGTGCCGCAAACGGCTGGCGCACCACCATGCGTGCGGTCTCGCGTCCGAAATACTCGTCGATCGGACGGTTGTTGATCGTGATCGTCCCCTTGCCGCGGGTCAGATGCACGCGGGCGGTCGCAGTCTTGCGCCGTCCCGTACCATAGTTTGTCTGCTCTGCCATAATTCTTCCGTCAGATTTCCAGGTTTTTGGGTTGCTGCGCCTGATGCTCGTGCGTGCTTCCGGAATAGACCTTGAGCTTGCGCAGCATGGCACGGCCCAGCGGTCCCTTCGGCAGCATGCCGCGCACCGCCGTTTCGATGATGCGCTCCGGCGCGCGCGCCCGCAGGTCTGTGAAGCTGAACGACTTCAGACCGCTTTGGTAGCCGCTGTAGTGGTGGTACATCTTGTCCTTCGGCTTGGCCCCGGTAACACGGACCTTCTCGGCGTTGACCACGACGATGTAATCGCCGGTATCCACATGCAGCGTGAATTCCGCCTTGTGCTTGCCGCGCAGGCGACGCGCGATTTCGGTGGCAAGACGCCCTAACACCTTGTTGTTGGCATCCACCAGATACCAGTCACGCTTGACGCTTTCCGCTTTGGCCACAAAGGTTTTCATTCGAATTCTTCCAAGACCCGTATATCAACCCATTCAAAGAGCCGGGCATAATACAAAAGCCGGCGACGGGTAGCAAGGCGCAAGAGCGAGATTTCCGGGAATTGCGCGGACCGGCGGGGCTGAAGGATTTGCGAGATTCCGAAGACCCAGTGTCGTTCGGTCGCGGGCGCAAAAAAAAGGGCGTGGCTAAAAGCCACGCCCGAACCACCACTAGGAGGATGGAGGAGCCTTGCGACAAGCAGTCTTAACTGACTGCTTGTCCTAATCCTGTCTACCTAAGTATAGATGCAAGTAACAGGCCATTTATGCCATTTCCGTTACGTACATTTGAATATAATAATACGCTTAACTTCTGATAGAAGTCAACGTCCGACAAGCCCGAGTTCCGGGTTCTCCCGATATTTTTATAAGTAGCTGATTAAGAATGGTTATTTTTGCTGCCTGACCATTCCAGAAAAACCGGCGATCACCGGCGGCGTCATAACCACCGCCGAGATGCGCTCGGATATCAGGATCACGCGAGCATTCCATGCTGCCGGTGATGCCCGCAAACGTCAAAAAAGCGCAGGTCGCTGGCAAAAATCCATCCCGAAATGAAGCAAAATGATCCTGTCGTGTCCTATTTTGCAACGGTTCCGCGGCAATGGAATCTGCGCAAGATCCCTGGGATCCAGCCGGAATGGGCATGGAGATTGTCCCCAGGATCTGCATCCATGCGCTGGTGCTATGACATCGTCATGACACTGACAGGGCGATTTCTGTCGAATCTGACGTGCATTGGCGACCGGTAACACCGCTGCCTGTAGCAGGCTCGTGCCTTCACAGGGTTATGCAGGACGCAACGGCTCCTGACCGCGGGCAACGCCGGGCTTTTACAATCAGATCCGGAGACGACTGATCACCTGTCCACCGATCAGGTGCTTTTCTACGATCTCGTCAATGTCTTCCTTGTCCACATAGGTATACCAGATCCCCTCCGGGTAGATGACGATGACCGGGCCTTCCGCGCAACGATCGAGACAGCCGGCGTTGTTGATTCGCACACCGCCGCGGCCGGCAAGGCCCAGCTCCTTGACCCGCTCCTTGGCGTATGCGCGCAGACTTACTGAGCCCTTGTCGGCGCAACACTCTTCGCCATTGGTCCGCTGATTAATGCAGAAAAACACGTGATACCGGTAATACGGGTCGTTCATGATGCCCTCACCAGCCCGCCGGTGGCGGGAATCGATCTGACCGGAGTATAGTGCACTTGGGTCATCCGCTGCTTCTGCCTAGTCCCACCGAGCCTTGCACAGCATCCCGCCCATGGAAGCCTTTCCCCGAAACCAGGCGGATCGCTGCGTCCTGTGCGGCCTGTGCCTGCCCAGCTGCCCCACGTACCTCAAGACCGGTGACGAAAACGAATCGCCGCGCGGACGCATCGCCTTGATGCGGGCCATGGCTGACGGCAAAATCGCCGTGAGCGCAAAGCTCGAGGCACATCTCGATCGGTGTCTTGCCTGCCGCGCGTGCGAAAGAGTCTGTCCTTCCCTGGTCGAATACGGTGCGCTCATCGAGGCAGGACGTGCGCTGCTGTCATCGAGGCGTCCGCCCACACGGTCGCGACTCTTAGGCGGTCTCGCCCTGAGCTGTCTGGTCGAGCGACCGCGCATGCTCAGTGCGCTGGTGCGGCTGCTGCGCCTGTATCAGCGCAGCGGGCTGCAGCGGCTCGTGCGCGCCGCCGGCATTCCTGCGCTCGTCGGACTTGCAAGGCTGGATTCCGCGCTACCCAGACTCGCACCGCAGGAGCGCTGGCGCACCGTGTATCCGGCACACGGTGCAACGCGTGCCCGGGTCGCACTGTTCACCGGATGTATTGGCCGTGTTGCCGATCAGGAAACCTTGCGCTCCGCAATCGGCGTTCTCAACCTGCTTGGATACGAGGTGCGCGTGCCGCCAGCCCAGAGGTGTTGTGGTGCACTGCACCTGCATGCCGGACGCCCCGGACAGGCGCATGCGCTCATGCGCAACAACCTGGCGGCGTTCGCCGATGACACGGAACCCGAAAATGGGGGCGCCGTAATCGTACACGCTGCGAGCGGCTGCGGCGCCACGCTCTCGGAATATGGGCGTCATTTGCCATCAGAACCGCGGGCAGGTTTCTTCACCGCGCGGCTTGCGGATATCAGCCGGTTCATCGCCCAGGCACCGTGGCCTGAAGGGCTTACAGCGAGACCGCTGCCGAGAACGGTTGCAGTGCACGATCCCTGCTCGCTGCGCAACGTACTGCACGATGAGAAGTGGCCCTATGCGCTGCTCGCCAGGATCCCAGAAATCCACCTTGTGCCTGTGGCGGAAAACCATCTCTGCTGCGGAGGCGCCGGCGCCTATCCGCTGACCCAGGCCGCGATGGCCGAGGACCTGCTGGCTGACAAGATCGGCCACCTTCGGCGTCTGGCTCCGGATCTGGTGGTCAGCGCGAATATCGGCTGCGCGCTGCATCTGGCCAAAGGCCTGGCGCGCGCGCAGCCGGCAATCGAGGTAATCCATCCGGTCACGTTGCTGTACCGCCAATTACGCCCTCGCGCGTGAGCCCCGGGCAAGGTCTTGTCCAACGCGTGCCGGCTCTTGTATGGTAGGCACATGGAATCCCGCCACTTCTCCGTCCTCGACAGGCTGGTTCAGGGTATTGACCAGGCACTGCATACTGTCCTCGGGCCGGTGTCGACGCAGGGCCTTGCTAGCCCGGCTGCTGGCACTGCCGAACAGAATCTCGATGCCGCCGAGCGGTTATTGGCGGGTCGTCTGATGCGAGTCAATCACGCGGGCGAGATTGCCGCGCAGGCGCTCTACCAGGGCCAGGCGCTGAGCGCGCGACTGCCCGGGGTTCGTGAGAAGATGGAACAGGCGGCGCATGAGGAGAACGATCACCTGCGCTGGACAGAGGAGCGCGCCCGCGAGCTCGGTGCCCATACCAGCTATCTGGCGCCCCTCTGGTATGCCGGCTCGTTCGCGATCGGCGCCTTGGCCGGAGCCGCTGGCGATCGCTGGAGCCTCGGTTTTGTGGCCGAAACCGAACACCAGGTAATTGCGCACATCGATTCGCACCTAAGCCGCCTGCCGCGTTCCGACGACAAAAGCCGGGCCGTGCTGGAGCAGATGCGCGCCGACGAGTCCCGTCACGCGACGGTGGCAATCGAGGCCGGCGCCGCCGATCTCCCGGCCCCTATCCGCCACCTGATGACGGCCGTATCTCGGTTCATGACGCAGACGGCATTCTGGATCTGAGCACCCGTGTGCGCACGCCGCTTCAGCGTCTGCAGGCGCCAAGCACCTCCGGATACCGGTACAAAAGAACTCGACCCGCCACACTAGGTAGCGGCGACCCCTTCTGTGAGAGCGGCAGGTCGATCGCAAATTAGCTGGATGTGGGGTCGCAAGAGCAGCACCTCGAAGCTGGCGTTGAATTGATCGCGATTGGACAAAAACGGGCACGCGCCGGCATGTCCCAAAATCTCTCTGCCTCGTCGCAAACCGGGACGACGACGGCGGCATGGCGGCTTGACGTGCGATGTGTCTGGCCGGCGTCTCTCGGATTTCCGGTGCATGCGCGCGGCTATGCCATGCCGCCGTTGATTCCGATCACCTGTCCGGAAACGTATCCGGCACCGTCGGACGCAAGAAAGCTCACCAGATGCGCGACTTCTTCAGCTGTTCCTGCCCGCTTCATTGGCACCAGCGCATCGATCTGCGCACCAGTGAACACGCGCATTGTCATGGGGGATTCAATGATGCCGGGCGCGACCGCGTTCACGGTCACACCGCGGGACGCGACTTCGCGGGCAAGCGCCCGGGTCGCCCCATGAAGACCGGCCTTGGCCGCGGCGTAGTTCACCTGCCCCCGGTTGCCGGTCACACCGGCCACGGACGACATGCTGATGATCCTGCCCCAGCGCGTGCCCAGCATCGGCAGCAGCAGCGGTTGGGTGACGTTATAAAAACCGTCAAGCGCAACATCCACGACCCGGTGCCACTGCTCGGGGCGCATGCCGGCAAGCGGTGCGTCATCGTGTATTCCCGCGTTGTTCACCAGTACCTGCACGGGCCCGCTTTCGAGCAGCCGTTCGAGTTCCTTCCGGCTCTGGGCGGCGTCACACACATCAAAAACTACAGCCTCGGCAATCCCGCCTTCTGCCACAATTGCTGAAACCGCGGCTTCTGCCTGTTCCGGGTGGCAATTGGCATGAACGATCACCTTCAAACCGTCGCGCGCCAGCCGGCGCGCTATCACCGCCCCGATGCCTCCGCTGCCACCCGTCACAAGCGCTCGCTTCATGGCCAGCTCCCCTGCGTCGCGATGATAGTCGCCCGCCCGGATAGCAGCAGCGCCGCAGCGGTGCGTACCTCGAAATCGTAGATAAACCCTTGCGCCGAACCGGTCAGTCGCCGCGCCTCAATCCAGAGCCGCGCATCGCAACCGTCCAGGTTTTCGGCAAAAAGCCTGAGATCGCGCACACTGGCCAGCAAACCGGCGCCCGGATGGCTAGCGGTCCCGGACAGGCGTGCATGCAACGCCATGCCCTGGGCCGCGTATTCCACGCCGCAGACGGCATGTAGGCCACCATGCCGGCGCAGCGGATTGGCGTCGTCGGTGTGCGAAACGGCGTAGCATAATATCGTCTCCTGATCCCAGGACTCTACGCCTTCGAGCAAACACATCGACCCGGCATGCGGGATGAGTGTGCAGATCTCGTCGTGACCCAGCGTCACGGCGCAACCACGGCCTGAAGAATCCGGCCGTCCACGCCCGGTAACGTGGTCCCTCCGGCATCCTGCGCCGGAGGCGCTAGCACAGCGCGCACTACTGGTCCGCCCGATTCAGTCAGCATGCAGGACTTCATACGCCAGAACGCCAGCCGCGAAGGTCCGCGCGCCGCTGCGCACTGCGAAACCGGCACGTCCACTGCCCTTCGATTCGAAAACAATTTCAAACTCCTCCCCAGGGGCGAGCGGCGCGGAAAACTTCACGCTCGGCAGACCGGTCGTCCGCACCGGGTGACCGAGAAACTCGCTTACGGCCCGCAGGACCTCGTCAAGGATGACAACACCGGGGACTACGGGGTTGCCCGGGAAATGGCCGGCAATAGCAGGGTGGCAATCGTTGATCTTCATCGGGTGGAAGTCTACCTTGTCTGGCACCGGCTTACACCGTCCGGCCAGACCCCGGCATACCGGGAACCGCGGCAGCCCAAGAGTCTTCAGGGACGGAAACGGCAGCCTGCCCCGCCGCCGATTCCGCAGCGGACCCCGACCCGAACAATCCGCAGGGTACTCGGGTATCTTAACCACGGAGGGAACGGCCAACCTCTGAGGAGGTGGCCCTGCGGGAAGCACAGGCGTAACGTCGGATCATTGATTGTGCGACGCCCGGGAATTGCCGAATAAAGCGGGCAGCGCTATGCCAAGAAACCGAAACAGGAGATCCCAGGCAGCCGGCCGAGCGGCGGCTGCACGGCGGCGGGCCCGCCCCGCCTTTCGGGGACGTGGCGATGACGGTTTGCTCTGTATCGACCAATTCGCGCAAACCAGGCGCCAGGCACCAGCAGTGCTAACCAGAACAGGCTGCGTACTCCGTGCCTCAGTCGACACTGGATTTTCACCCTGGCATGGAGGACTTGGGGCCAAAAGGCGCTAAGGCATGCATATAGGCTTTCGCTGCCGGGCACGCCTGAATAGGGTGACCAATGGCGTTCATTTATCGACAACCTGTCTCACACTGCCCCGGCATCCTGTGGGGCTGCCGGCCGCACTCCATGCGCACGTCTTTCAAGTGTATGGAGACGGCGCGATCATCGTGACCGTCGGCAAAGAGGTCTGCCTCCTTGCAGGCGCGAGGAGTGAACGGGCGAGCGCGTAGCCGTCTGCTGCGGTCGAACCCACCGAGATGGACTACCATCTGCTGCATGACGCGACCCCCTGCACGCACAGAACGTACGAGTTCCCGAATGCGATGGACGTCGCCATCTTTTTCTGGTCGTGTACTGCAGATACCCGCTCGCTTACGGGGTACAGGAAGCGCAACTGCGTGATTCTTATGGGTGGTCAATGACGGAAAATGACCAAAACGGGGAGGACCCGCTCAATCTGGACTAAATGCCGCCTTCGGGAAAATGAAGGCCTGTAGAAAGTCCCCTGCCCGGCAATTTCTTTTATAATGACACTGGTGCCCGAAGACCAGGTTTATTAATTCGATCGGCCACCGCGGGCCATGGGTCCGGCTCGATATGGGCAAGCAATGGCTCGAGGGCGTCAGGCGCAAAACCCCCGGAGCAAAACACCGGGATGCAGGCGTTTCCTGACGACGGCCGCCGGTTCGTAGACGGCGATGGCGATCCACGCTTTGGTCTTTGGCAGCGTATCCCGAGGTGTCAAAAAACGCCTCGCGGTGCAGGTGCTGCTTGATCTTTCCGGATGCGTATCTGGGCGCGCCCACCGGACAAGCCACCGAAGGATCCATATCACAACTCGATTGCTCAGGTCGGCGACTCCCTAAATGGAGGTATATTTTGTCACATCTTCAAAAAGGAATTTACGGGCGCTAAAGTTGGAAATCTCGGGACGCAACTGACCTCATCAAGTTACCACAGGCCCTCCATGACCATAAGTTTCTCCAAATCCACTCCAGCAAACGGCGCCAGTGGGTGGCGCAGCATATCATCGATTGTTACGACACATTTCTGGCTCAAGTGCTTCGGTACCATGGGATTCACCTTCGTATTCTTTGTGGCCTATGTGTATCTCCTCAAGCACCCCGCCTACCCGGTGACCATCGTACCTGTCACCGTCCTGGACCGACTGATTGGCGTCGAACCGCTCGCCCTGCCGTTTTACCTGTCACTTTGGATATATGTGTCGTTGCCGCCGATGCTGATGACAACCCGGCAGGCCATCGTCGAATACGGCAAATGGATTGGCGGCCTGTGCCTGGTGGCGCTGACGATTTTCTATTTCTGGCCGACTGCGATTCCGCCCGCCCACGTCAACTGGGCACGCTACCCGGGCATGGCTTTCCTCAAAGGCATCGACGCCGCTGGCAACGCGTGCCCGTCGCTGCATGTGGCCACTGCCGTGTTTTCCTGGTCCTGGATGAACCGGCGGCTACCCGAACTGGGTCTGGGCCGCGGCGTGCGCATATTCAGCGCGTGCTGGTGTGCTGCGATCGTTTATTCTACCATGGCGACCAAACAGCATATGGCGCTGGACGTGGCCGCGGGCATAGACCTGGCACTGGTCTTCGTCTGGGCTTTCAATATGGCCGGTCAACCCAGCAGCGGGATCGCCGGCAGACAATACCGGCCTGACTACGGCGTCGTTGAACAGGAATCATAGCGTGACTGGACGAAACGGGCGCACGACACACGGCGTGCTTTCCATCCGCAACCTCCTGCTTACGCTGGCCGGCGCTGTTTATCTCGGCATCGGCTATGTTGCAACAACGATGCCGCATCCACCCCTGGTAACCGTCCTGATCGGACTCGCGCCACTTGGCGCGGCAGCGCTGGTGGCAGCCTGGAAAGCACGGGCTCGGATGCTGTTTGTACCGCTATACGTTCTTTGCGCACTGGCCATCGCTTTTAACCTGGACCAGCTGCGCGACCACGCCGCATGGGTGTATTTCATCCAGCATGCCGGCGCGATGACCCTGCTCGCCATCACCTTTGGCAACACACTCAGCAACAACCACGCAGGCGCACTGTGCTCGCGCATCGCCAGTTTTATCATTCCGGAACCGCTGGATGCGAACTACCTCTATTACACCTGGAAAGTCACACTTGCCTGGACGGTCTATTTCGCAGCCAGCGCGGTGCTCTCAGTGCTGTTGTTTTTCTTTGCGCCAATCGCAACATGGTGGGCCTTTGCCAACTTGCTGACACCGATCTCGCTCGTCATTATGTTCGCTGCAGAATATCTGATCCGCCTGCGCGCACTGCCGGACGGCCCACGGTTCAGCGTCACCGCCGCTATCCGGGCCTACCGTAAATATGCGCAGCGCCAGCACACACCATAAGCGGCGATGAATACCTTACCACTTCTGCCGGAAACCGGCGTGGATTCGGTAGTAGCCTACCGTGGCGCCAAGCCGGTCGCCCGATCCGAATTCCTGTGCGACCTACTCGCGCTCGCAGCACGCATCCCGAATACAGGACATGTACTCAACCTGTGCAAAGACCGGTACTGGTTTGCCACAACGTTGTTCGCCAGCATTGCCCGCGGCACGCTGACCGTGCTACCCAACTCAGTCGCACCGGATATCATCGCCAAGCTTCAGCACGACCTGCCGGATCTGGTGTGCCTGGGCGACCAGCCTTCGGCCCCCTTCGAGTTGCCCTACCTGCGGGTCTGTAGCCGCCAGGACAGCGTTTCAGCGGATGCTCCTGCGGTCCCGCATATTCCCGCCGAGCAACTGATCATGGACGTCTACACCTCCGGCTCCACCGGCAAACCTAACCGGCATACCAAAACCTTCGGGCGCATACGTCAGTGCATCACAGCCGGGGCCGAGCGCATATGGGCAGCCGCTGGCGGCCCGTGCGCGGTGCTTGGCACGGTGCCGTTCCAGCATATGTATGGACTCGAATCGACCATTTTTCTGCCTCTGCTCGGAGGCGGACGGCTGGCCTCGCGCCTGCCGTTTTTCCCTGCCGACGTATCGGCGGCACTGGCCGAACTGCCCGCGCCGCGGCTGCTCGTTACCACGCCGTTCCACCTGCGCAAACTGCTGGACACCGAAATCGAATTCCCGCCCATCGCGGCCGTCGTCTCGGCGACCGCGCCTCTGTCCGGCGAACTGGCCGCCGAGGCAGAGGCCATGTTGGGTGCGCCAATCATCGAAATCTACGGCTCCACGGAAACCGGCCAGATCGCTACCCGCCTACCCGCCCGTTGTGCCGAATGGGAAGTGTATGACGGCATCGCGCTGAAGCAGGAACAGGGCGCCACCACCGTCAGCGGCGGCCACCTGGAATATCCCCAGATGCTTAACGACACTATCGAGCTATGCGGCCCGTCGCGGTTCCGGCTGCTCGGCCGCAATTCGGACATGGTCAACGTAGTGGGCAAGCGCAGTTCCCTGTCCTACCTGAACCAGGTCATCGCCAGCCTGCCCGGCGTGCGCGACGGTGTGTTCTGCATTCCGGAAACCCCTTCGGAACGCCACGTCTCCCGCCTTGCCGCGTTCGTGGTTGCACCGGGATTGCGCCCGCACGACATCCAGTCCTCTCTTATGCAGAAACTGGACCCGGTTTTTCTGCCGCGGCCGATCATATTTGTCGAGTCCCTGCCGCGCGACGGCAACGGCAAGATTCCCGCATCTGCCATGGCGGAGCTGATCGCCAAGCACATTCCATGACTTGTCCGGAATTCACCTTCACGTCACCTTTAGAACCGGTCCATACGGCGCTCTCCAGATACTTTCCGGGCCGGTCGATCACCTTCTGCGTGCTGCGCCCCGCCGAGGCGCAGCACGGCCTGCGACGGACGACCTGAAGATGACCGAATTCCGGTTGAAAGTCTCCTGAGCAATGCAATACCCAGCCCAAAATGGGTGGCAGCCTGCACCGGGCCACACGGTCAGCGGGTGTCCGCTGCAAGATGCGCATCCCGCGCCCGCTTCCGGATACAAGGCTTCGCGCTCCCTCGCCATCATCCTGACAGCCCAGGACAGGCGACATCCCGATGGCGTCTTATACGCCTTCGACCAGAAGGAACCGAGGAGCGCAGGGGGGAACCTGTTCCGGAAGCAATCGCCAATAGCGGCGTGGACAATGGCGTGCAGAACCCAGATTGAGCAATGGGATCGACATCACGGACAGCATCAACCTGGCCCTACATCCGGCACGCGAAGGGCCGGGGAGTTGGCATTGGCGCGCAGGTATCCCGGTGCGGAAATCGCATCCTTTCGTCCTCGGCCAGTCGCGATGCCTCCGTCGCCCTACAAACGCGCTCTCGTGCGCGTTTGCTCGACCAGAGGGGGGAATCGCGCCTTCCGGGCCACCTCGCTTCCGGTTTTCGATGTGCTGCTTCAGCACAGCACAAAACTGCCGACGCGGCTGATCCTGCTGCAAACCTCAGGTATCGGGCGGTCAACAACTCCCGCCGGTTCGCGCGACACACGGCAGCCGGGGTGCGGGGCCACAGACGGCCGGACCCGTTTCGAAATACGCTGCCGCATCACGGGTGGCCAGCCCGTCATTGCCGCTCCTGCACCGCCATGACTGCCGCCGCACCACCCCCTTCCCGTACCAGCAGGACGCCCGAATGGCTGCAACGCAAGGAGCGCGGCAACATCTTCTGGCTCCGCGTGATGCGAAGACTGTCGCTGCTGCTGGGGCGCCGGCTGTCACGCTGTGTGGTCTACGGCATCGCCCTGTACTTCTTGCTTGCTGCTCAATCGGCGCGCAAAGCCTCGCGCGCTTACCTTACGCGAGCGCTGCCGCGTCCACCTGGCTGGTTTGACCTGTACCGCCACATCCTGACTTTTTCCACAACGATCCACGACCGTATCTACCTGCTCAACAATCGCTACGATATGTTTGATATCAGGATTTTTGACACCGAACAACTGCATGCAAAACACGCGACCGGGAAGGGTTGCTTTCTGTTCGGGGCGCATCTCGGAAGTTTCGAGATGCTGCGCAGCATGGCTCGCGACAACCCCAGCCTCAGGGTCTGCGTCGCGATGAACCCGGAGAACGCGCGCCAGCTCAACGATACTCTGGCCGCAATCAATCCAGGCGTAATGCTCGACGTGATTGCGCTCGGGCAGATCGACGCGATGCTTGCAATTCACCAGCGCCTGCAGGATGGCGCCATGGTCGGCATCCTCGCAGATCGCGCTAGCGGACCGGACAAATACCTCGAACTGCCGTTTCTTGGTTCGCCCGCACACTTTCCCACCGGACCGTTTCGCACGGCCATCATGCTGCGTCAGCCCGTCTATTTCATGGCCGGACTGTACCGCGGTGACAACCGCTATGACATACATTTCGAGCTTCTGGCAGACTTCTCCGGACCGCCTGCAGCCAGCCGCCAGGAAGAGGTCCGCGAGCTTCTGACAAAATACGTGGCCGCACTGGAACGCCAGTGCCGTGCGGCGCCATTCAACTGGTTCAACTTCTACGATTTCTGGAAATCCGCAGACAGTGAAACATCCTGATCCGATACGTACTGCAGCTATCGCCTGGCTTTTCTTCGTGCTCGCCGTCCCGTTCGCCCGCGCCGATGAGGCGCAACTCCCGCAACTGATGCACCTGCTGGCACAAACCAAATCGGCCAAGGCCACGTTCGTCGAAAAAACCTACATCGGGATCATCGACCGCCCACTCGTATCCAAAGGCGACCTATCCTTCGTCGCACCAGACAGCCTCGAAAAGCGCACACTCACTCCGAAGCCCGAATTGCTGGTCCTGCGCAAAGACACACTCACAATCGAACGACCCGGCAAGCGACGCATGAGAATCAGCCTGGAAGAACATCCAGAAATCTCGGCGTTCATCGAAAGCATACGTGGTACGCTGGCCGGTGACCTCTCTGCGCTGAAGACATTCTATACGCTCCGGCTTACCGGCTCGATGGAAAAATGGCTGCTCGTGCTGACACCGAAACAGCAGCGCCTCAACCGCATTTTCAGCCGCATCCGCATCAGCGGTTCGCGCGCCGACGTCAATACCATAGAACTCGACCAGCGTGACGGCGACCATTCCGTGATGGTCATCACAGAGATCAGCCACAGCCGATGAAATTACGCCGGCGGCACGTGGTTCTGGGACTCTGGCTGGCGTTGCTGCTTGCCTGCGTGCTAATCATCGCAAAGACGCGGTTCGTCTCCGATCTGTCGGCGTTCATGCCCAAGGCCCCGAGCGCACGCCAGCAACTGCTCGTCGACCAGTTCCGGTACGGCATCATCGGACGCCTGATCATGATTGGTATCGAAGGCGGTGACGCTGCAGGACGCGCAAGGCTATCGCAAGAACTGGCCAACCGACTGCGCAAGACAGGCGTGTTCCTGGGTGTGCAGAACGGAGATTCCGCCACCGAACGGCGCGATCGCAGGTATTTTTTTGATAACCGCTACCTGCTCAGTCCCGACATCACCCCTGCACACTTCACCGTTCAGGGGCTTCACGCTGCCATCAAGAATTCGATTGATGCACTCTCGGGCGATACCGGTCTGATTGTAAAGAAACTGTTCGCCCGTGACCCAACGGGTGAAACGCTACGCCTGCTCGACCAGTTTGGTGGCAGTAGCCAGCCGCGAATCCTGCACGGCGCATGGGCCTCGCGCGACGGCAAGCGGGCGGTGCTGCTCGCCTACACCCGCGCACCCGGCACCGACATCGGAGCCCAGGCACGCGCCATCGAAATCATCAGGAATACTTTCAAGCGGCTGCCGGACCGCCAGGCGGACAGCCGCGTGGTGATGAGCGGGACCAGCGTATTCGCCGTCAAGTCGCGCAACACCATTCAAGGCCAGGTGACACGGCTGGCAAGCGCCAGCCTGCTGCTGGTCGTTCTCCTGCTGCTGCTGGTCTATCGCTCGCCTTTGCTTCTTGCGCTCGGCCTGCTGCCGGTGCTGTCGGGTGCGCTGGTCGGAATTGCCGCTGTCAGCCTGCGCTTCGGCCAGGTGCACGGCCTGACCCTGGGCTTTGGCACAACCCTGATCGGCGAGGCCGTCGACTACTCGATCTATTTTTACCTGCAGCGCGCCGGGCAGCTGAATCCGGGTCATTTCTGGCGCACCATCTGGCTTGGCGTCGCCACCTCGATTGCCGGCTTCGCCCCCCTTCTGTTCTCGGGGTTCCCGGGCCTCGCGCAGCTCGGCGTCTATTCCATAAGCGGCCTAATTGCAGCGGCAATCGTGACGCGCTACGTGTTGCCGGCACTCGTGCCGCAGCAACTCAAGCTGCGCGACTTGAGCCGTGCCGGCTTCGCGCTCGACCGGGTCCTCGACATTGCCACCCGGCTGCGATGGTTGCCGCTGTTGCTCGCGATCGCATCCGTCGGTGTCATCTTCGCGCACGCGGGAAAAATATGGAACCGCAACTTGTCGGCGCTGAGTCCAATTTCCAAGGCCGACCAACGGCTCGACCAGCAGCTGCGCAACGACCTTGGCGCGCCAGACCTGCGCTTTATGGTAGCTTTCAGCGCACCAGACAAGGAGCTGGCGCTGGAAGGGGCTGAAAAGGCCGGTCAGGTACTGCGCGGACTGATACACAGGCAGGTAATCGCCGGATTCAGTTCGCCTGCCTTTGTGCTGCCGAGCCTTGCTCTGCAGCGCGCGCGCCAAGCGGCTATCCCGGATGCACAGCAGGCGCGACAACGGCTGCGGCAGGCGCTCGTCGGTCTGCCCGTCAGGATCGGCAGGTTGCAGGGATTTCTGTCTGACCTGCAGGCGGCACGCGTGAGAAAGCCCCTTCGGCGCGCCAATCTCGACGGCACCTCGGCCGCATTGCTGGTCGATTCACTGCTGATCCATCGCGCCAGTGACTACCTAGTGCTGATGCCGTTGCGCCCGTTCGACAGAAGCGCCAAGGTGCCACTGGACATCAACCGCGTTCAGGTCCCATTGCAGGCCACCCGGCTTAAGCACATTGTCGTGATCGATCTGCTGGAAGAATCGACCAGGCTGTTCAGGAACTATCGGAACGAGATATTGCTGCTGTCTGAACTCGGCTGTTTGGTGATCATTGCGCTGCTGCTCGGCGCCCTCAAATCGGCATCTCGCACGCTGCGGGTGGTCACCCCGCTGGTCTGCTCGGTTACCTGCGTCACGGCGGTGCTGTTGCAAGGCGGGACCCGGCTGACCATCCTGCATCTGGTCGGTCTGCTGCTGGTGGTCGCGATCGGCTCCAATTATGCGCTGTTCTTCGAAAGCGGCGGACAGACGGCAACACCCGCCGAACGCCGCCGGATGCAGGTTTCGCTGGTAGTTGCCAACCTCACTACTGTCGGAAGCTTCGGCATTCTGGGCCAGTCGAGCATCCCCGTGCTATCGGCTGTCGGCACCACGGTCAGCCTGGGTGCACTGTTCGCTCTGCTGTTTGCGGCCATACTGTCTCGCGGCAAAACCGGATTACAGCCACGATGACTTGCTCCGGCACCGAAAACACTGCAACGCATGCATGGCGACCGACGCCGTTTATTCTGGCATCGATCCTCATCCATACCGGCGCGCTTCTATTCGCGCTGCTTACACCAACTCGCTGGGAATGGGCGCTTGCCATTGTGCTGCTCAACCACGTCGCAATCAGTGCGGTCAGCCTGTGGCCCCGCAGCAGACTGTTGGGCGCGAATCTCGTGCGTCTGCCCGCAGCGGCGACAGAGCGCGGGGAAGTAGCACTTACCTTTGACGACGGGCCAGATCCAGAAGTCACGCCGCAGGTGCTCGACATCCTGGACCGGTACCAGGTTCGCGCGACCTTTTTCTGTATCGGAGAAAGGGCCACCGCCCATCCGGAAATCTGTCGCGACATCGTAGCGCGTGGACACACCATTGAAAACCACGGTCAGAGCCACCGGCACTATGCTGCGCTTTACGGCATCGGCGGCTGGAAGCGTGAGGTCGGCAACGCACAGAAAACGCTGGAGCGGATCACCGGTCGACGCCCGCAGTACTTCCGTGCGCTTGCAGGCTTGCGTAACCCTTTTCTCGACCCGGTGCTGGCGCAGCTCGGCATTCGACTCGCGAGCTGGACGCGACGCGGCTACGACACACGTTGCGGCAATGCCGACACCGTGCTCGCCCGCCTCACTCGCGGACTCGACGCAGGCGACATCCTCCTGCTGCACGATGGTCATTGCGCCCGCAGCACAAAGGGCGTTCCGGTCGTCGTCGAAGTGTTGCCACGCCTGATGGCCGCACTGACAACGCGCAACCTCAATCCCGTACCGCTCGGTTCATAATGCAAACCAGCCTGAAAAAAAGACTGCTTGATCTGGCGGCCGAACCTTATCGGCACACCGGCCTCTTCAATTACCAGTGGGCCCGGGGGAAACTGTGGGGCGACCCGATTTTTGCTGCGCTACTCGAGCGCCCGGTGCTGCCGGACGGTGCGCGTATCCTGGATCTTGGTTGCGGCCGCGGTCTGCTTGCCGCCTGGCTGCTCGGTGCGGAACGGCTCGCCACGCTGGGCGAATGGCGCACCAGCCCGGCACCACCCACCGGCTTGCGCTTCCGCGGCATAGAATTGATGGAACGCGAAGCAACCTGCGGCAACCAGGCTCTGCAGCCGCTGCACGGTGAGCGAGTGCAATTGAGCGGTGGCGACATGCGCGATACCGAACTGGGCGATGCCGACGTGATTGCCATCCTCGATGTACTCCATTATGTCTCGTATGCCGATCAGGATCGTATGCTCGACAGAATCCGGGCTGCGCTCGGCGCCGGAGGCGTGTTTGTGACACGCATCGGCGATGCCGACGGCGGAATGCGCTTTGCGTTTAGCCAGGCAGTGGATGCCTGCATGGCCTTTATCCAAGGCCACCGCCTGGCGCGCATGTGGTGCCGGCCACTCTCTCAATGGATGCGCGCACTTGAGGGACGCGGCTTCGCGGTAGAGGCCGTGCCGATGAGCGACGGCACGCCATTCGCAAATATCATGCTGATCGCACGTGCGACATGACCTGCGAGGAACGAACGGTCCGGTGTGCGCCTGGACCGCCGCACACCACCGCGCTGTTGCGCACGGCCACCGCCGGGGTCACCGCTCGGGCAGCACCACCGGTACCGAGTGCGCTTTCCTCTAAGCCTTCCTGCTGGGCCGGAAAAGTTGGCTGGCCAGCGGGTTTCCTCGGCCCGGAACGGGCAGCCTGCGCCGCAGCGCTGGTAATTCGACGATAGTTGACCGCATGCGGGCGGTCAGTCAGGCAGAAACGGCAACGCAAGGCCATCCGCCCGCAGCCAGCGCGCATACAGACGGAAGTCCCTCTGCTGCGAAGCGCTCAAGCGTCGATGCAGCACGCACGCTGAATCCTTCAGCTGCCTGTCCGGTTCGCGGCGTGCAGCGCTTTTGAAGACCACCGTAAACGGCGCAAGCGCGGTTGCATAATGTGTCACACCATTGCCCAGCACTTTCGCTGCGCGCGAAAGCTCCTCGACGCTAAACGCCGCCCGAAGTGAATTCAAATAGTCGCGCGTAAATTTTACTGGCTGGACGTCGCTGCGGTCTTCGACAAAAAAACGCTGGGTTGCGGCACGCTTCAAACGCCCGAAGTCGACCAGATACAGGCCACCGCCCGGCTTCAGCACGCGCCGCGCCGCGCGCAGCGCGTGCGACAGTGCCGCCTCGTCGGGCAGATGATGCAGCGACATGGTCGTCATCACGCAGTCGAACGAGTCGTCCGGAAACTCCGCCAGGGTGGTCATGTCACCGGGGACCGTTTCAATGTTGGCCACACCGCAGCGCTCTATCGTTTGGCGCGCGCGCCCGAGCATTTCGGCAGAGACATCGAGCCCGATAAAATGCGCCTGCGGATTCATCCGCGCGACCTGCACCAGCTGGTTGGCCGGGCCACAGCCGAGATCCAGCACGCGGTCACCGGGGCACACCAGTGGTGAAATCTGCAGGGCATGGTACAGGTAGATGGGAGCCAGAATTCCGTCCTCGCGGCCCGCGAGTTCGAATGCCTCGTTTTGCGCAAGGTTATCGATATCGGACAGTTCCGGTTCCCGCACCCGCGGCAGGGTCCGCCGCGACAAACGTTCGACGATCAGGTAGGCGAGCATGGCCAGGCCGCTGGACATGTCCGGTTACCTTTGAATGCAGACGGCCATGGCCGCCCTATTCCGGCTTGGTGGCCTGGTATTCGGCGAGGATGCTCAGACCCCGGGCTTCGATATGGCGCCGCACGCCGGAGAATCCACTCGCCTCAAGCGTGGCAATAACCTGCGCCGGGAGCACGCAGGCTTCAATCGTGTCCCAATAGTAGCGCCAAAGCTGCCGTGTATTCCTCTTGTTCCCGACCAACAGGGCAAGCGTGGGTACTACGCCCTTCATGTAGGTTTTGAGCAGAAAGCGTCCCCACCTGCTCTCCGGGCAAGTGATCTCCAGGATGCACAACTTTGCGCCTGGCTTCATCACCCGATGGAATTCACGGAAGGCCGCGGTCAGGTCGCTGATATGGCGCAGCGCGTATCCCATGCTGAGGAAATCGAAGTGATCGTCCGGAAAAGGCATGTCCTCGGCCCGTCCTTCCACCAGCGTAACGTTTTCCGGAATCTTGGCGTTGCGCATCATGCCCAGGCTCGGATCGACGCCGGTGACGAGATCGGCGCTGCCTGCTATGCACACCGCTTGGCGTGCCACCAAACCCGTTCCCACCCCCACGTCCACTACTTTCATGCCGGGCCGAAGTCCGGCGCGTATCAGCGCCTGGCCGCGATACCAGAGACCGGTTCCAAGGCCCAGGATGCGTTCCACGCGGTCATAATCTTCGGCTGTGCTGTCAAACATCTCGCGCACGAACCTGCTGCGCGACGCTTCGTCCGCGTAATAGCCGGTAAGAGGCAGATGCGGTACCTGCACGGATTGGGAGTCGGTCTTGTTATGGTTTTCCATACAACTCTTCACGTGGATCCGGGTGGGGGGGGTTAGTCCGTTCGTCGAAATACCAGCACGGCATTGCTGCCGCCAAACGCAAAGGAATTGCTGATTGCCGCCTCAAAGGAAACGTCACTCAGCCCGCCTCCCATCACGTGGCACACTCCCTCGCAATCTGCTGACACCTGCTGCAGGTGTGCGGTTGGCGGTATTTGCTGCTTTGCCAGCGCCAGCACGGTAATCACTGCCTCCATGGCACCGGCCGCGCCGAGCAGATGTCCATGCATTGATTTGGTTGAACTCACGCGCAGTCTGGGGGCAGCATCGCTGAAGGCAGTTTTCAGTGCACTGATCTCAATCGGGTCGCCTTCCTGGGTGGCCGTGCCGTGAGCGTTCACGTAACCCACTTCGGCCGGAGACAGGCCGGCCTCGTGCATGGCGGCCTCGATCGCCCTGACCTGTCCGCCGGCATCAGGGCGCACTAAGTGGCGGCGGTCGCAGCTCTGTCCATAGCCGGCCAGTTCGCAATAAATGCGCGCGCCACGAGCCTTTGCGTGATCCCAATCTTCAAGCACCATGGCAGCGCCACCTTCGCCAAGCACCAGCCCCGTGCGTCCTGCCTGGAATGGCCGACAGGCTCGGAAAGCGTTCTCCTCGTCAGCGTGGGCAACAACCCGCATCGCATCCCATGCCAGCATAATGGACAGCGCCAGTGGTGCTTCCGAACCGCCAGCAATGACCAGTTTATCATTCCCGGACCGGACACGGCGATACGCCTCACCGATGGACACCGCCGACGAGGCACAGGCCACCGAATAGGTCAGGCAGGCGCCGCCCAGACCCAGCGCGATCGCGAGGTTCGACGCAGCCGCATTGTTCATTGCCATCGCAACGGTCAGCGGCGACACGCGACGCTTCTCACGCTCAAAAAAATCGGTGTAGCCCCTTTCGTAAGTTAGGGCACCCCCCGCGCCGGTACCCCAAGACACGCCATAGTCGTCGGACCCTGCCTCCTTGCGCGGCAGCCCCGCATCGCTCCAAGCCGAAAATGCCGCGGCGAGACCGAGCTGGCTGTAGCGGTCAGTTACGCTCGTCAACGCACGACCGATGGTCTGCTCCGGTTTAAACAATGCGCAATGAACCGCCGGTTGTACCAATTCGGTCGGGGAAGCGGGATGACGATACAGGGTTACCGCAGACTCGCCGCGCATAATGCGCGCGAAAAAATCGTCAGTATCACCGCCAAAGGGGCTGACCAAACCAACGCCAGTCACGGCAACCCTGCGAGGCCCTGATCTACTCATTGATTTAAGGCGGAAGGCTTGTACTGTTCCACCAGCGCGATCAACTGGTCGACCGTCTCCGGCAATGGCACGTCTTCGGGCAGACGGAAGTCGTATTTGTCTTCCAGGTCCATCATCAGCTCGAGCAACCCCATTGAATCGATACCAATCTCGTCGAGCCTACTCTCCAGCGTCAGATTCTCGGGCGGGTTATCAAGGTGTCGATCGAGATAGGCTTTGATCGGTTCCAGCCTGTTATCCATAATAGCGCCTCTGTTGAAATCCGTGTGGGTAACCATAGAGTAAAACCGCAGTAGCAATCGACCTGGCCGTCATGACAGACAAGATATCCCGGACTACCTCGGGTATTGCGGCGCCACGGTGCGTGGCAGGTAT
>JAJYEE010000032.1 GCA_021790335.1 Pseudomonadota bacterium
GGTCCGAAGAGCGGAGATACGGTGAGCGTGGCCTGGCACGACAACAAGGGCGAGACCGGCGCGGCGAAGGCCGTGGTGAGCTAGGTCTGCGCCCATGAGGTGGAAGCCGCCGGTGCGCCGGCGGCGCCGCTTCAGCCGCTTACTTTCTCAGCGCTGTCGTTACGGGCAGCATTTTCTGGCGCAGACGCACGGCACGATGGATCGGGTCGCCGCCCCTTTTCCCGATACCCGGGATCAGGTGGCGAGCTCCGGCAGTCCGTAGTAATACCCCTGCGCCCAGTCCACTCCGATAGAGTGGACGAGTGTTGCTACCTCCTCGCTCTCGACGAATTCCGCCACCGTGATCAGGCCGAGGTCGGAAGCCGCCTTCTGTATTCCCCGCACGATCGTGCGCACCCGCTTTTCCCTGACTCTCTGGATGAGCGTACCCTCGATCTTCACGAAAGAAAACGGCAGGTCGGCGAGGTACTTGAACGAGGAGTAGCCGCTGCCGAAGTCGTCCAGTGCCAGCCGAAATCCGAAGTCGAGGAACGGCCGCAGCATGTTGCGCGTCGCGTCCAGATCGTGCAGCAGTTCGCGTTCGGTGATCTCGATCACCAGCGGTTTGGTGGCTCCGATCAGATCGCCGCAGGCCAGACATCGGTTGCGCGCCAAATCGAGTATTTCACTTACAACCTTTGGATGGTGCAGCAGATTTCCGGAAATGTTGACGAAATGTGCCATCTGCGGATTCGCGGGCAGCTGCCGAACGCAGTGCTCGATCGTGCTTATGATGATGGCGCGGTCGATCTGGTAGGTCACCTGGAGCTGGCGTGCAGCTTCGATGAAATGTTCGGCCGCGAGCAGAGACTTGTCGGCATTGACGACACGCGCCAGGGCCTCTTCGGCTACGACCGAACCGCTGTTCAGGTCGACGATCGGTTGATAGGCCGGAATCACCCGGTGCTCGCGCAGCGCCGAGTCCAGCAGCTTGCCGAGGCCGAATACCTGCCCATGGAGGGCATCGGCGTGGATCACGCGGTTGCGCCCGCTGTTCTTGGCCTGATACATCGCGGCGCCGCAGGCCGCGATCAGCTGCGCGGCATCGTCGGCGTCCTCCGGGAAACAGGCGGTGCCGAAGCTCGCGGAAGCGTGGATTTCGTAACCGTCCGCCATCAGGGTCATCGACTCGATGGCCTGGCGCAGTCGTTCGGCCGCGTTGTCTGTGGCTTCGCGGCCGGCATTGGGGAGAATGCACAGGAATTCCTGTCCACCCCAGCGCCCGACCTGACCATTCTCGCGAAGTATCTGTGAGATGAGGGTGCTGACATTCTGGATGAGCAGGTCGCCGCAGCGTTCGCTGTAGCCGTAATTGATGACCTTGAACCGGTCGAGATCGAGCATGATCATTCCGATCTGGCGGTTGCTCTGCCGGCTGTCCGATATTTCCAATTCGATAAGTTCCCGGAACGTTGCGCGCGTCTTGAGTCCGGTCAACGGATCAAACGGGCGGGCGCTTGCGCCCGGAATGGCTGGGATCGATCTATTCATATTATCGAAGGCTGGTTAGGGTCCGCTGTTGTGATTGCACCGAAACTTCCCTGCCCATCTTTATGAACAATAGCAGGAATATCAGCAGTGTGGGCGGCAGGATCCGAATATAGGCATCTCAGGGCTTGGGCGCATCCCATTATCTTATCTTAAGGTATTGGTTTGTGCTTTTGATGCGTGGATCTGCATTGCCGGAAGGTTCAACTGTTTGATCTCAATCAGATTTATGAAAAATACCAGCCGCCAGCAGTGCGCTGCCGAAGGCTGCGAGTTCCGAGTGCGGCTTGATCAACGGGACGCCGAGGATTCGCTCCCGGATCCGCTGCCAGCCGGTGTTCCGGCTTCCGCCCCCGGTAGTGCGGATGGCGCGTACTTCGGGGCCACCCAGAGTGTGCAGTAGCCTGTAGCCCTGCGCCTCAATGCGCGCCATGCCTTCCAGCATGGCCTGAAAGAAAGTCACACTGTCGCCAGGCAGGGGCTCGAGTTTGGCGATCATGTCCGGATCATTGACCGGAAACCGCTCGCCGACATCGGGCAGGGGATAGTAATTCAGGCCCGTCAGGTTTTCGGGGTCCAGAAGCGGCGTCATCTCGCGCAGCTGCTCGATCTGAAAGTACTGAAGAAGTGTCGCTCCGCCGCTGTTGGATGCGCCTCCGACCAGCCAGCGGTCACCGAGGCGATGGCTGTACACGCCGTGTTCGGCGGAGAAGACAGGTCTGTCGGAAAGCAGCTTCAGGACCAGCGTCGATCCCAGGGACGTCACCGCATCGCCGCTGTCGCTGCCTCCGGCGGCGAGAAACGCCGCAACCCCGTCGGTTGTTCCGGCGACCACGACGGCGTCGCGCGGGAAGCCAAATGCATCGGCAATCTCGCCGCTGACGGGAGCAACGACCTCGCCGGGGGAATGTACGTCGGGCAGCAGACCGGTGTTGATGTCGAGGCGGCCGATCCAGTCCGGCCACTGGCGGTGTTCCGCATCGTAGCCGAGCTTCAGGCAGTTGTTGTAATCGCTGTGCCCCCAGGCACCTGTGAGTTTTCCGGCGATCCAGTCGGCCTGATGCATGGCGTGGGCGGAATTCTTTGGAATGCCTCTTTCATGGAACCACAGCAGTTTCGCCAGGGCGCTTGTCGCCCCCTGAACCCCGCTGCCGGCCTCGGCGAGCGGCAGGATCCTTTCTGCCTCGGCCAAGGCGCGGGCATCGTTGTACATCAGCGCCGGAGTCGTGGGTACGCCCGTTCCATCGCACAGCAGCAGTGTGCCGGAGGTCGCGTCCACCGCAATGGCACGGACCCGTCCCGCGTCAATGCGCTTTGCCAGCATCCTCAAAGCCGCGTTCGCAGCCGTCCACCAGGTTTCAGGGTCTTGCGTGACCTGGCCATCGCTTCGGGACGGCATCGGGATGGCGGCGTCAGCCTGGGAGAGCAGCGTGCCGTGTGCATCGATGGCCAGTGCGCGGCAGCCGGTGGTACCGAGGTCGATGCCCACGTAGATGCCAGTATCGGCGGTGTCGGCGGTTTTAGGGGCTGCGCCCTTGCGGCTGCCCTTCGCTGTGACGCCTTTATCAGCCGTGCGGGCTGCGGCCGGTGGCGGTTCGGGTTCCGGTTCGCCCGGCTCTTTGACCATTTGCGGCTGGGCGCGGCGTTCGCGTGGAAGCATCCGGAAGCGCCCGCTTCCGGACCGGCCGTTGGTGCTGTCCGGGGCCTTGCCGGGAGCGGTTGCGGTCGCCGCTGAGGTTTCCGGGCGCGAATCCGGGCGGAGAGAGGGGGCGGGCGACTCAGCGGGCTGCGGTCGGGTTTCCGATTCCGGCGGCTGGGCTGGCGGTGTCCAGCCGGGTTTCCGATGTTCGACGACGACCGTCGTATAAATGCCGCCGCGCACGTAGAATCTGGCACGCAGCCGCATGTAGCGCGGCATCGTGGCCGTGACCAGGTCGTTCAAAATGGAGTTGGTGACTGCCTCGTGAAAGGCGCCTTCGTTGCGGAACGACCAGATGTAAAGCTTGAGAGACTTGAGTTCGATGCACTTGCGGTCGGGAATGTAGTCGAGGTACAAGGTGGCAAAGTCCGGCTGTCCGGTCTTCGGACACAGACAGGTAAACTCCGGTATTCGGATCTGGATGGTATAATCCCGCTCCGGATTGGGGTTTGCGAACGTCTCCAACTGCTTGCTTGGTTGGGTAGGCATTTTGAATCCCGTATGCTAGCGTTGTGCATCCTTGGCCGATGAAAATTGTAACCTATCCATAAACTTAATGCGCCTCAAGAAAATCAAGCTTTCGGGATTCAAGTCCTTCGTGGACCCCATTTCCATCCCGGTATCAGGCAGTCTCATCGGCATCGTCGGTCCCAACGGGTGCGGCAAGTCCAACATCATCGATGCGGTACGCTGGGTGATGGGCGAGAGTTCCGCCAAGCATTTGCGCGGAGACACCATGGCCGATGTCATCTTCAGCGGTTCGACGGCGCGCAAGGCGGTCGGAAAGGCGTCAGTGGAACTGATCTTCGACAACAGCGACGGTGGGGCACCCGGCCAGTACGCTTCCTACGCCGAGATTTCGATCCGGCGGGAAGCCGGGCGCGACGGCCAGTCTGACTATTTCCTGAACCGCACCAGATGCCGCCGCAAAGACATCACTGACCTGTTTCTCGGTACTGGCCTCGGCCCGCACTCCTACTCGATTCTCGAGCAGAACGCCGTTACGCGCATCATCGAATCCAAGCCGGAGGACCTTCGCTCCTTTTTCGAGGAGGCCGCCGGTGTTTCGCGTTACAAGGAGCGGCGGCGCGAAACCGAGAACCGCATCAAGCACACCCGTGAAAACCTTGCGCGTGTGGAGGATATCCGCAAAGAGCTCGACACCCAGCTGCAGCGTCTGCAGCGTCAGGCGCGGGTCGCCCAGAAATACAAGGAGTTGAAGCAAGACGAGCGGCTGCTGCGTGCGCAGTTGCATGGCTTGCGCTGGCGCAATCTCGACGAGCATTTGCGCCAGCACGATATGTCGCTCGCTTCCCAGGAAACCGCCCTTGAAGGGTTGATTGCGGAGCTGCGGGCCTCCGAGACAGCGATGGAGCAGCTGCGGGTGCAGCAGACCGAGGCCGGAGACCATTTCAACAGCGTTCAGGCGGAGCGCTACGCGGCCGGATCGGAGGTCGATGCCATCGAGCAGTCGATTCAGCACGCACGCGATACGCGGCAGCAGCGCCTGCGCGAGCAGGAGCAGCTCAATCAGTCCTGGGCGGAGGCGAACCGCCACCGGCAGGATGACACCAGTCGCATGGAAGTGCTGCAGCGGGAACTCGATACCGCAGCGCCGCTGCTGGAGGAACGCCAGCGCGAGCGTTTCGAGGCCGCCGAGGCCCTGGTGTCCGCGGAACAGGCCATGCAGCAATGGCAGGGTGAGTGGGAGCAGTTCGGCCAAACCGCCGCCGAGCAGGAACGAGTGCGTGACATTCAGGGCGCGCGCATCGCAAGCCTGAATGAGCAGATCGCCCAGCTCAGGCAACGCCAGGCCCGCCTGCGGGAGGAAGCTGATGCCATCGAGCGCGAGGTCGGCGCCGATGACGTCGTACAGCTGCGCAGCGACGTGGTCGAGCGCGACCGCATCCACGAGGGGCGCGAGCGCGAACTCGAGGAGGTCGAGACGCGCATCCGCCAGTTGCGCGCCGACAGCGATGGCTGCACGGCGCGTTTGGAGGAAGTGCGCGGGCGGATTCAGACCGCCGAGGCACGCCTGGCCAGCCTGAGCGAACTACAGGCGGCGGCGCTCGGCAAGCATGATGTGGCGCTGAATGAATGGCTGGCTGGTCGCTCGCTCACTGCGGCGCCGCGGCTTGCAGGCATGCTCGACGTCGAGTCGGGCTGGGAACCGGCGGTGGAGCGCGTGCTCGGCGCCGATCTCACCGCAGTATGCGTGCCGCGCCTCGACACGCTGGCGGCAGATCTCGCGAAACTCAGCGGGGCAGAGCTGACGGTGCTGGAAACGGTGCCGCCGCCGGCGGATTCCAATTCGAGGGCAGCGCGCCCGTTGCTGCTCGACAAGGTGCGCGCACGTACGGACGTCAGTGCGCTGCTCTCCGGCATATATGCCGCCGACACCCTGGACGAGGCGCTGGCGTTGCGCGCCGGCCTGCTCCCCCAGGAGTCCGTTGTGACCCGTTCCGGGGTCTGGCTCGGGCGGAACTGGATGGCCGTCACCGACAAGGACAGCACACGGGCGGGGATGATCGGGCGCGAGCGCGAGATCGAAGGTCTCGAGGCCGCCCTGGGTAAGCTGCGCGGCGAGCTGGAGGAGTCGAAATCGGTTCTTGCCGATACGCAAGGGCGGCTCGCAGAACTCGAACAGCAGAGGCAGCAGCGCCGTCGGGACCTGAATGAATATAATCGTGAGCGCGCTGCCGCCCACTCCCGGCTGGGACACAAGGAGGCCAGGATGGCCCAGCTTCAGGAGCGGCACCAGCAGATCACGGGCGAACGGGGCGAGCTGGCACAGCAGCTTCAGCACGGCGAGGCCGAACTCGAGTCTGCACAACAACTGCTGCAGGCGGCCACCCGGCAGGGAGAAGCGCTGGAAGCGCACCGGCGCATGCTAACGGAACAGCGTGACGGGTGTCGTGGCCGATCCGACGAAGCGCGTGCGCGTGCAGCCGCAGCCAATGAATCGCTGCACAAGCTCGAGATCGACCTCCAGCGCATGCAGACCGAATTCGAAACCATCCGCCAGAGCATCGAGCGTCTGAACAGCCAGCTCAGTCACCTGGCGGATCGCCGGCGCAGCCTGGAAGAGGTGCTGTCGCGGGACGAACAGCCCGAGGAGGAGTTGGGTGCGCGCCTGCAGCGTGCGCTCGACAAGCGTATCGAGATCGAAGGCCGGTTGAGCCAGGTGCGCCAGCTCGTTGTCGACCTGGAGGCGGCGGCGCGCGAACAGCATCAGATTCGCAGCCAGCAGGAACAGCGGATCAATGAGGCGCGTGAGTCGCTGGAAGGCGAGCGCAGGGTGCGCGAGGGGCTGGTGGTGCGGCGTGACACGGTCGTGGAACAGCTGAATGAGACCGGCGCGGGACTCACAATCGAGGAAGTACTGCGCGAACTTCCGGAAGAGGCCAGCGAGGATCTGTGGCAGCAGCGCCTCGATGAGTTGGCCAGGAAGATCGAGCGCCTCGGCCCCCCCAACTTGGGCGCGGTAGAGGAATTCCGTGAGCAGTCCGAGCGCAAGGGATATCTGGACAAGCAGTATGAGGACCTTTCTCAGGCGCTCGCGACCCTCGAGGATGCCATCCGCAAGATCGACCGCGAGACCCGTACGCGTTTTCGCGAAACCTTCGACAAGGTGAACAGCGGATTCCAGGTGCTGTTTCCGCGCCTGTTCGGCGGCGGTCAGGCATATCTGGAACTTGTTGGCGAAGAGTTGCTCGAGAGCGGCGTGCGTGTCATGGCGCGGCCCCCCGGAAAGCGCAACAGCACGATTCATCTGCTTTCGGGCGGGGAAAAGGCCCTTACTGCGGTTTCTCTGCTGTTCGCGCTGTTCGAGCTCAATCCGGCACCGTTCTGCCTGCTCGACGAGGTCGATGCGCCACTCGACGACGCCAACGTGGTGCGTTACTCGGAGATGCTCAAGGCCCTGTCGGAGAAGACCCAGCTTATTTATATTACCCACAACAAAATCAGCATGGAGATAGCCGAATTGCTGGTGGGTGTCACCATGTCGGAGCCGGGTGTGTCCCGGCTCGTTGCGGTGGACGTGGAAGAGGCGCTGGAGATGGTTGCACAGTGAGTTTTACGGGCTGAGACCGATGAACCTGCAATACGCTCTGCTCCTGATCGGCTTGCTCATCATCGGGGGTGTGGCAATCGGTTCCTATGGGAGATTGCGCCTCCCGCTGCGGCGGCGCAGGGGGCGGGCTGGGCACGGGGACCCGCAGGATGTCGCGGCCCGTGCGTCCGTCGCGCAGCACGCAGAGGCAGCGGTGCTCACCGCGCGGCGCGAGCCGCCGGTCGCAACCGGCCTCGACATCAATCCCGGACCGCCCACGATCTCCGACACAAAGTTTCTCAAGCCGGACGTGCCACTGGCGGGTGGCACAGGCCCGGCTCCGGACATCGAGCATTACGAGGAACTCGAAGGCATCGAAAGTGCCGCCCTGATGCCGCTCAACCTGAGCCTGAATCTGGGTCATTCCGAAAACGCCGCTGCGGGCAGACCCGGTCGCCAGCAGCTGCCGGATGAAAAGATCGATTTCTTGATCCACCTTCCCGGGGCGGGTCCGGTGAATCGGAATCAGGCGCTGGGAATCTACAAGCAGAACGAGTACCTGCTGGAAAAACCGCACCAGATTTTCGGCCGGGGATACCTGACCAAGCAGTGGTCCAATCTCGAGTCTGACCGCGAATATGCGCAGTACAGCGACGTGGCCGTGTCGATCCAGCTCGCCGACAGCCATGGTCCGGTGAACGAGTCGGAGCTCAACACCTTCGTGCAGATGTCGCTGAAGCTCGCAGACACGCTGCAGCGGCCCACGAAGCTTTCGATCACTTTGGAAGAGGCGGTGGAGGCGGCGCACGAACTTGACCGCTTCTGCGAGGCCAATGATGTGCTGGCAAGCGTCAACATACTGTCTAACAATCCGCATGGCTTCAGTGGCCGCGCCATCAGTCAGGCGGCCACGCAGCTCGGCATGCAGTTCGGGGCGATGAATATCTTCCATTTCAAGAACGATAATCCGCTCGGGTGCCGTCATCTCTTCAGTCTCGCCAATCTGTACGATCCCGGGGAATTCGATCCGGATACCCTCAATGTCCTGAAGACGATGGGGTTGACACTTTTCATGAATGTCCCCTGCGCCTATCAGCCTGCCGGAGTGTTCGAGAAGATGATCGGGACGGCGCGCGGCTTGTGCGATTTGCTGGACGGCCGCCTCGTCGACCAGGATTCCAAACCGCTGACCGAGGCCGGGCTCAGGGTGATTCGCATCCAGATCGACCGGATTGCCACGGACATGCAAGCGCGCGGCATCGTGCCGGGAAGCGAAGCCGCCATGCGGCTGTTCTAGCCGGCCGTCGCTGAAGGCTCTACTGCTGACGGATTTCGCGCGTGGTGACCTGACCGTATCGCCGCGAGGGCGGCATCGACGACGTTCGATTCCGTCGCTTTGATCTCCGCAGAGTACTTGCTCGATACCAACATCGCATCTGAGCTACGCAAGCCCCGTCCGAATCCCAAGGTGGTCGCGTGGCTTCATGACATCGAGGACTCCCATCTGCATCCGCTGCGAGCTATGGGAAGGCGCGAAGCGCCGAGGCGAGTAGTCCGCGGAAGGCGTAGGGTCCGGGCGGGTGGCCGAAGGCCGCCTGCAAGGACACCCGAAACGCCGTCCAGCCGTTGCCAGGGCGAGCGTTTCGCGCGCGCCGAAAGCGCGCGCGGCTCGACCGCAGGGCGGCCGCGGCGTGCCGTAGCCGGAGGCGAAGGCACAATAAGTTGCGCCGGCTCTAACCGAGTGCGCGAGAGAGACTTGGATGTCCTGTCGCGCATCACGAGGGGCCGGCGCACAATCGTCTGCGCGGTGACGATCGGAGAGATCCAAGCCGGCATCGAGGTGACCCGTGCTGAGAACCCGACCAGGGCGGGGGAACTCGAGGCATGGGCTGTTCAGGTGGCGGATTCGTGCAATGTGCTTGCTATGGATGCCGCTTGCTTTTAGGCGATGGGCCAAGCTTATGCACCGTCAGCTGCTGGAGCTGGCTCACGCAATGCGCGATTTCCCCACTATGCTGCAAACGCTTGGCGGCAAGCGACGTCCAATTTATTGGCATCGCCTGGCACCAGCCCGTTCTCCTGGCCTCCTCGCTTGCCGTCACCGCCCAGGTGAGGCAGCGTGCTACATCCCGGAACCCAAGCCGGTGGTCAAGTAACACCGGTGAATAGCAGAACGGAGCCATGGGTGCCGCGTTTTTTAGTGTCATTACGACGGGCGTTCGAGCGCAGCTTGCACAAATGCATTAAGTACCCGTACGACCTCCT
Source organism: Pseudomonadota bacterium (assembly GCA_021790335.1). Classification (GTDB taxonomy): domain Bacteria; phylum Pseudomonadota; class Gammaproteobacteria; order Acidiferrobacterales; family UBA6901; genus JAJYCY01. Next base: position 9,546 of record JAJYEE010000032.1, read on the forward strand.
GGGGGTAGCGCTGAGAGGTCTTGCGAATCAACACGGCAAGATCGCTGCGCGCGGATTGCAGCCGTTGCAGGCCGTGGTCTGTAAGACGGATGTGAAAGGACCGACGGTCAGAGGGGTGCTCGTCGGTCACAAGACTTCCGGAACGTATCAGTTCATTGATCATCACGCTGGCGGTTGCACGAGTGATATGAAGCGCAGCGCCCATCTCGGATACCGTGGCCTGACCACACCGCGCAAGCAGGTCGAGCAGGCGGTATTGCGGAATCCGCAGGCCTGAATACATCAAGGCCACATTGGCATTGCGCTCGAGCATCTGCGCTGCCTTGACCAAACCGAGCAAATCCAGTTCTTCCATGTCCCACCATTTCTGTTGTTTGTTAGCGAAACTAACAAAATTTTCTAATTGGCGCCGCTCGTCGCACGCGCATTTAATTATATTCAGAAGTACGAATGACTATAGGTGATGGTCCTTCGCACATCAAACATTCAGCCCCACAAAATCGCGATACATTTCGAGGAGGTAGCATGTCAACGGTCGCCGAATTAATTGCCCATCCCGCTGCGGATCTCGCCCCGCGCTTGAGCGCATTGGAAAACGAGTTTATGGCTATACGGGAACGCATTCCGGACAACAAGGTTTCGATCATTCTGCTTTCGGGGGATTTCGACAAGGCCATGGCCGCATTCATGATGGCCACCGGAGCGGTCGGCATGGGTATGGAGGTCACCATGTTCTTCACCTTCTGGGGGTGCAGCGCCATCAAGAAAGGCCGTAAGCTCCGCGGCAAGAAATTCACCCACAAGCTCATAAACCTCATGCTTCCAGCCAGCAGCAAGCAGCTCGCGCCATCGAAGATGGCGTTCGGCGGAATTGGTCGCCAATTCTTCAACTACGTCATGAAGGGCCAAATGGCGCCGCTCGACGAGCTCATTCAGCTTGCGGTCGAGTCCGGGGTGCGCTTTCAGGTGTGCGCCCCGTCACTTGCCATGATGGGCTTCGATGCTGACGAGTGGGTGGTGCCGGTAGATGTCTGCGGTGTGGCGGCCATGTACGAAACCGCACTCAGGGCGCGCACCGCCTATTTTGTCTCCTGAAACCGTCTGCACGCCAAGACCCGACCGCTGCGAGCCGGGGAAGGCGCGAAGCGCCGAGGCGAGTAGTCCGAAGGAGGCGTAGAGTCCTTAGCGGGCGGGCGCAAGACCGCTTTGCCAGGGACACCCGAGCCCGCCGTCCAGCCGTTGAGAGGCGCGAGCGCTTTGCGCGCGCTCAACACCGGGAGGCGCAGCCGCGGCCGTGCCGTAGCCGGAAGCGCAGGCACTAAGCAGGTCTTCCGGGTTTCCGCGTGATTGCCTTTCCGCGGGAACCCGTCATTCCTTGCCGAGCTCGAACAATGCTTTCACGGGGACCTTCTGGACCCGGGCGATCTTCTCCAGGTTAGCGAACCTCCGCCCAAAGGCCCCGCATTCCGGGTTGCTGGCGGATTTCACCGTGAGGCCGGTGGCATCGCCAGCTGCTCCTGACTCAGTCCCGCCCGCCGGCGCAGCTGCTGCAGACTTGTGCCGAATTGCGCTTTGAGTCGTGCCATGGGCCATCTCGATGGGTGATGAGGCCCTATGGTAGGGATTTCTATGTGCGCGGATAAGGAAGTTACACTTCTAGTCCTGATCGGGACCGACCGGATTCCGGTCTGCGCCCGGACAAGAAGGTAAACTCATGCGCGACGACGACCCGTGCGGTGACCCGGTCCCGACCCCTTGACCCGCGCGCTCGGCCGGCGCATCCGTGTGCTGCGCGCCGAGAACCATGTGAGCGTCATTCAGCTCGCGCGGATCGCCCGGGCACTCGGACTGCCGCCGGGGCGTTGATTGACGGTCCACCCCGCCCGGGAATGGTCCTTCCGCCAGCAACCGCCCGCCATGTCCGCGTTCGGGCTGTCGTCCATGATAAGATTTCCGGCATGAGCGATCCTGCAAGAGCCGAAGCGCGCATCGAATCCTTGCGCGAGCAGATCAACGAGCACAATTACCGCTATTACGTGCTGGACGCGCCGGTGGTTTCCGACGCCGAGTATGACCGCCTGCTGCGCGAGCTGCAGGAGCTCGAGAGGCAGCATCCGCAGCTCATCGTTCCAGATTCTCCGACCCAGCGTGTTGGCGCGGCGCCTGCGAGCGAATTCGGCGAGGTGCGGCATCGAGTACCGATGACCTCGATGGACAACGCCATGGACGACACCGAAGTGCAAGACTGGGATGAGCGCGTGCGCAAGGGCCTCGCAACCGGTGCTCCGGTCGACTACAGTGCGGAGCCGAAGTTCGACGGAACTTCGATCAGTCTGCGCTACGAGGCTGGGGTACTGGTGCGCGCCGGCACGCGCGGAGACGGTACGGTCGGCGAGGACGTAACCCAGAACGTGCGAACCATCCGCACGGTGCCGCTGCGCCTGCATGGCCACGACTGGCCGAGAGTCCTGGAGGTGCGCGGCGAAATCGTGATCCCGAAAAAGGATTTCGAGAAACTCAATGCCGATCAGCTTCGAGAGGGCGGCAAGATCTTTGCGAACCCGCGTAACGCCGCTGCCGGCAGCTTGCGCCAGCTCGATCCACGCGTCACGGCGGGTCGCCGGCTGAGTTTTTTCCCATGGGGCCTGGGCGAGGTCTCGGGCGGCGCGGTGCCCGATCGGTACTCCGGGGTGATCAAGAAGCTTGGTGAATGGGGTTTCCGTGTCACCGACCTTTTCCGCATTGCACACGGGATCGGGGATTGCCTGAAGTATTACGCCAAGATCGGTGGGATGCGCGAAAGTCTGCCATTTGAGATTGACGGCGTGGTCTACAAGGTCGATGACCTGGCAGCGCGCGAACGCCTCGGGTTCACGGCACGCGCTCCCCGCTGGGCAGTGGCCCACAAATTCCCGGCCCACGAGGAGACTACGGTTGTCGAAGACATCATCGCTTCGGTCGGTCGAACAGGGGTGGTTACGCCGGTCGCTGTGCTCAGGCCCGTGCACATCGGCGGCGTGACCGTGACACACGCCACGCTGCACAATCAGGATGAGGTCGAGCGCAAGGATGTCCGCATCGGCGATAGCGTGATCGTGCGGCGCGCAGGCGATGTCATACCGGAGGTGGTTGGCGTGATCCGCGAGCGACGCCCCGGGCACACACAGGCGTGGCGCATGCCGGAGAAATGTCCGCAGTGCGGAAGCGAGGTCTTGCGCGAGGAGGGCGAGGCCGCGTACCGCTGCATGGGCGGCCTGTTCTGTCCGGCGCAGCGCATGGGTGCACTTCTGCACTTCGCTTCGCGCCGGGCCATGGATATCGAGGGCCTGGGCGAAAAGCTTGCCGGGCAGCTCGTCGAGCTCAGCATGGTCAGGACGGTAGCCGACCTCTATAGCCTGGAGCCGCAGCCGCTTGCCGGCCTCGAGCGGATGGGCGAAAAGTCCGCACAGAACCTGGTGGACCGGATTGCCGGCAGCAAAGCGACGACTCTGCCGCGCCTGCTCAATGCACTCGGCATTCCGCAGGTGGGTGAGGCCACGGCACTGGCGCTTGCCCGGCACTTCGGGGACCTAAAGCCGATTATGGACGCAGGCGTGGAATCGCTGGAGGAGATCGGCGGCATCGGACCGAACGTGGCCGGCGAGATACACAGTTTCTTCCACCAGAAGCACAACCGCGAAGTGATCGAAAGACTCCTCGCGGCGGGCGTGCACTGGCCCCGAGCCGCGCGTGAGCGGGTGTCATTGCCGTTCGCGGGCAAGACCTTTGTCCTGACCGGAACCCTCGCTGCCCTCACGCGCGACGAGGCAAAGGAGCGGCTCATCGCGCTCGGTGCCAGGGTCTCCGGCAGCGTATCGAAGAAGACCGACTACGTGGTTGTCGGCCAGGATCCGGGCTCCAAGGCAGACAGGGCGAGAATGCTGGGCGTGGCGATGCTCGACGAGCAGGCCTTTCTGAAACTGCTGGGCGAGTGACATCCATCATCCCCCGCCGCAACCCGAGGGGGAGTCCCGGAGTGATCCACCCTCTGCGGTCGCAGAGGGTGGATCGATGTGCGGAGAACTGCTCGCCTAGCTGGCCAGATCGATCTTTGCCTTGGCCTTGAGCTGGTCGAGCATCTGCTTGATCCGCTCCTGCTGCACCAGCGTGCGGATGCGATCCTTGATTTCGTCGTACGGGGGGAATTTGAAGGGGCGCACGTCCTCGAGCTGGATCACGTGATAGCCGAACTGGGTCTTGACCGGCTGCGGGGTGATCTCACCCTTCTTCATTTTGGTCACGGCATCAAAAAAGGCGGGGACCATGGAGGTCTGGTTGAACCAGCCCAGCTCGCCGCCCACTCGCGCGGACTGCAGGTCGATGGAATCCTTCTTGGCGAGTGCGGCGAAGTTCGCCCCGTGCTGCAGCTCGGTGATGATCCTCTGCGCTTCGGCCTTGGACTTGACCAGTATATGGCGGGCCCGGTACTCGTACTTGTTGGTCTTGGCCAGCTCCTGGTCGTAACGGGCCTTCACGTCTGCGTCCGAAACCGGATTTTCCGTAAGGTATTGGTGCACCATGGCGTTTGCCAGGATGTTCTCGCGTTGCTGCTTGATGAGGAAGCGCACGTCCGGTTGTTTGTCGAGACCGTGCTTGACCGCATCCTGCGACAGCAGCGTGAGATTGATCATCTGATCCAGAATCAGCTTCCTGGTCTTGTCCGGAACCGGCTGCTGAATCCGGTTCAGCTGCAGGTAGCTGTCGAATTCCGTCTCGGTGATCGACTGACCGTTGACCGTGGCGACCACCTTGCCGCTGGTTACCGCGCTTTTCTTATGACACGCAGTGGCGAACAGGGCGAAGCTCACGACCGCGAGCAGGATAAATGGGCGCGAATATTTCATGGATTGGCCTCTTGTTGGGTATGCAATCTGTTGTTTAGAGTTCTTCGGGCGAGAAGGCGCGTATGCTGAGCGCGTGAATCTGCGACCGCATGGCATCGCCGAGCGCCGCGTATATCATGCGGTGACGTTCGACCGGGCCCTTGCCGGAAAATTGCGGTGAAACTATGGTGACCGCGTAATGACCGCCGCCGCGGGCGCCGGCATGCCCGGCATGCAGTGCGCTTTCGTCGACGACCTCAACGGCTTGCGCCTCGAGGGAGGTGCGCAGTTGCTGCTCGATCGCCGCGGCGCCTGCGATCACGGCAGAACCTTGCGGAACGGCCGGACCGTGACCTCGGAATAGACGCCGGCGTGCACGTACGGATCGGCATCGGCCCAGGCCTGTGCGTCCCCGAGCGACGCAAACTCGGCAACGACCAGGCTGCCGCTGTATCCGGCTGCGCCGGGATCTTCAGCATCCAGGGCGGGGTAGGGTCCCGCCAGAAGCAGCCGCCCTTCGTCGCGCAGCTTTTCCAGCCGTTGGAGGTGGGCCGCCCGCGCAGCCTTCCGTTTGCCGAGGCTTTCGGGCACATCCCGCCCGTTGATCGCATAGAACATCGTCATTCTTCCTTTTGCGCCTCGGCTTGTGCCTGTGGCTGGTCCATGTGCTTCGACAGGAACAGGGCCTGTGCTGCCGCGAACACGAATGTCAGTGCGAGCGAACCCCAGACCTTCATGTTGACCCAGGTCTCGAGGCGCACGGCTTTGCTGTGCTGCAGGCCGTAAAAGAACGCAAAGTACAGGTTAAGAATGCCCATCAGCAGGAAAAACAGCGCCCAGCTCAGATTGTAGATCTTCCATATGCGCGCCGGCAGGGAGATCTGCTTGTCGAGCAGATGCTCCGCGGCTGTTTTGCGGCCGGTCATCTGGCTTCCCAGGAACACGGCGGCAAAGGTCCAGTACAGGATGGTCGGCTTCCAGCGGATGAATGTATCATTGTGCAGCGCCAGCGTGAGTCCACCGAATACGCCGATGATGGCCAGTTGGATCAGGTACATGGTTTCGAATCGCCCATGCCGGTACCGGTACCAGGCAACCTGCAGGAACGAACTGGCAATCGCCACTGCCGTGGCGACATAGATCCCGGCCAGCTTGAAAGCCAGGAAAAACAGAAAAAGCGGAAAGAAATCAATAAATATCTTCATATACCCGGGTCTGCCGGAAAACAAGCATTTTCGCACGTCGCCGCAGCAGGGGCAACGAGGCCGCCTAATGGAGTACAGGGCGGCTCCACGTTGACCGGTAACGTTCCATGACCTCGCGCACTGTGGTCGGGTAGTCGAGCGCCTCCATCTGCTGCATGCCCTGCTCGAAAAAGCCGGGAGCCTCCTCAGGCAGGGTACGTACCAGCTCGTCGAAGACCTGCGTCATGAGGGCCGGATTATGTGACCGGGTTGCCACGATGCCCCGGTTCAGATGCAGCAGGCGCCATGGCCGGCCGGGGTTGGACTTCTCCATATCCTGCTGTATGAAGCTGTCGCAGGCGTGGATCACTTCGCCCATGAACCGTGCCATCCGCTCGAGTTCGCCGGCTTCGGTCGTGCGGTTGGCCGCATCCGCCAGCGCATTCACCACGGGTTCGGGCGAGCGGATGCGGCCGCGGTGGCGGATTGTCCAGTCCGCGATCGTCAGGCTCGTCATTCCGATCCCGAAATAGGCGTCTTTCAGGCCGAGCTGCTGGGCCCAGGCTGCGAGGTCGGCGAGCAGATTGAGGCCGTAGTCCCCAAGCTGGTTCACGTCATCCACCAGGATCGGACCGGTTTCTCCCTCCTCGCGATCGAGATTGCTGGCCATGGACAGAAATTGCTCCAACGCTTCAATGAGTTGTGCAGGAGTGACCTGATCGCTGGCGGAAGGTGCGCGGCGCGCATAGGCGGTCCGGATCTGGGTCGCGGCCACCTTGAAGCGCTCGGTTGCTGCCGGCAGCGCGGCGATCAATTCCATGGAGACCCTGGCCAGGTTAATTATGTCAACCATGCATGATACTCTCATTCAAGTTCCGGACGAGAGACGCGGATCCCCCCCGCCGGCCGGAGTGCCACGCACGGGGTAGCCACGATCGGCCGGAGGACGCGCCCGCGATATGCCGCAATACGATTTGCATTCCCATACGTTTCATTCGGATGGCACACTGTCGCCGTCCGATCTGGTGATGCGCGCGCGTTGCAATGGGGTGGATGTCCTGGCCGTGACTGATCACGATATCACGACCGGTATCGGTGAAGCGCGGACCGCAGCGGATGCCGCGGGGATCGTGCTGGTGCCGGGCGTCGAGATTTCGGTGACCTGGGGTGCGCAAACCATCCATATCGTGGGTCTGGGCATCGATACGGATGAGGCTTGCTTGCAGGCCGGTCTTGTCGAACAGCTCAGATTCCGTGACTGGCGTGCCGAGGAAATCGGCCGGCGGCTGGAGCGCAAGGGTATTCATGGGGCCTGTGCCGGGGCCCGTGCCCGGGCGCGCGGTGTGCTGGTCGGCCGCACCCACTTTGCCCAGTTCCTTGCAGCGGAAGGCCATGTCCGGGATGTGCGCGATGCATTTGCGAAATACCTGGTGCGCGGCAAACCCGGCTACGTTCCCGGACAGTGGGCCAGTCTGTCGCAGGCGCTTGACTGGATTCGTGCCTCCGGCGGCCAGGCGGTGATCGCGCACCCGGCGCGCTACAAGTTGAGTGCTACCCGTCTGCAGCGGCTGCTCACGGAATTCAAGGAATCGGGCGGAGCGGCGATCGAGGTTGTTTCAGGCAGCCACAGCCGCGACGATTGCCTGCGCTTCGCAGCACTGGCGACGCGTTACGATCTTATGGCTTCGTGCGGGTCCGACTATCACGGACCGGAGGCGCCGTGGGTCGATCTCGGCAGGTTGCCGCCGCTTCCGGAGTCCTGCCGGGCGCTGTGGACATCGTGGTGAATGGCCGGTTGCCGGCCGACGAATCCCGGGAGGTTGTACCCAGAGCAGCCGTTGCCCCGTGAGCCGATTCAGCCGGACACATCCCCGATCGCGGGGCCCATAGCGGTCCGGACACGGCATGACCGGGTTGCGGCGTAAGCCCGCCCCGCCGGCTCCTCGCCATGGGGAGGATTGTCATGGACAGGTCTGCATGGTTTCCAAGCCGGCACAATGCCTTGCGACGTCTCCAGCGCAGACCGCTGACGCGGATGCCGGGAGACGTCGCCATATCCATCGCCGGCCGACTGATCGCGAAAGGGTCCGATCGCGCGAGTCGGCGCACGTTGAGATGTGCTGTGTTTCCCGGCGTGCGGTGCGCTGCCTGATTACAACATCATGGCCGTCACTCGCAATAAGGTGTATGTCTCAGGCGGGATGCTCCATAATGCACCTGGCATACTTTTCGGCGCGGTCTGCTTCGGATTGGCGCCCGGGACAACGGGCTGGGCCGGACAGAAGCCGGCGACAGGCCGCCGCGAAGCGCTTCATGCCGCAGCGGGGCGGGCGGCATTCGCGCACGGCAGCCGGCGGGAGCAGCAGAAAATGACCCAGTACTTCCAGATCCATCCGCAGAATCCGCAGGCGCGCCTCATTCGCCAGGCCGTGGAAATCGTGCGCAGCGGCGGTGTGATCGCATATCCGACGGATTCGAGCTACGCGCTCGGCTGTCATATCGGAGACAAGGCAGCCATGGAGCGCATCCGCCGCATCCGCGCGCTTGATGACCGCCATGATTTTACCCTGGTTTGCCGTGACCTGTCGGAAGTCGCGCTCTACGCACGCGTGGGCAACGCGGACTACCGCATCCTGCGGGCCAATACCCCCGGACCCTATACATTCATTCTTCCGGCGACGCGCGAAGTTCCGCGGCGCCTGCAGAATCCGCGTCGCAGAACCATCGGGCTGCGCATCCCGGCGCATGCCATCGTTCAGGCGCTGCTGACGGACCTGGCCGAGCCGTTGATGAGCGTGACCCTGATCTTGCCGGGGGAGGAGCTGCCGCTGGCCGATCCGCAGGAGATACGCGAGCGTCTCGAGCACCAGCTCGATCTGGTGGTCGATGGCGGCAATTGCGGCTGGGAGCCGACCACGGTTGTGGAACTCGATGACGGGGTGGCAAGGGTTACGCGCAGTGGCAAAGGAGATACCGGGCCGCTCATGGCACGCCCGCCGCAGTGATGAGCCGCGCGCGTGGCCGCGGGAGGGACGGCCTGATATACTGCTCGCATGCTGGATCAAATTTTCGGGATACTGCAGGCGCTCACGTCTCCCCAGCTCATTTCTATTCTCGTCCTGCCGGTGTTGTTTGCCATCATTGTTCATGAGGTCGCCCATGGCTGGGTGGCCAAGCGTCTTGGCGATCCGACCGCGGAGCGCCTGGGCCGTCTGACCCTGAATCCCATCAGGCATATCGATCCGGTCGGGACCATTTTGGTGCCCGCAGTGCTGCTGTTGCTCCATACCGGGTTCATCTTCGGCTGGGCCAAGCCGGTGCCGATCACCTGGGAGAACCTGCGTCATCCCAAGCGCGACATGGCCATCGTGGCGGCCGCAGGGCCGGCAGCCAACCTGCTGATGGCGCTGTTTTGGGGGGTGGTCGTAAAGGTCGGCGCGCTGATGCCGCCCAGCGCGCTGTGGGTCAGCAAGCCGCTGCAGTTCATGGGATTGGGCGGCATCGCGGTGAATGTGCTGCTCATGGTGTTCAACCTGCTGCCGCTGCCGCCACTCGATGGTGGCCGGGTGGCGGTAGGACTGTTGCCCGGCCCCTGGGCCTGGCGCCTCAGCCGGCTCGAACCCTATGGGTTCGTGATCCTGCTCGTCCTGATGTTCACGGGGGTTCTCTGGGTCGTCATCGGTCCGGTGGGCAACTTCTTCGCCCGGCTGGTGGCCATAGTCGTGGGACTCGCCTGAAAATGAGCAGTGTTCTTCCGGGTCAGCCGCAGCGCGTGCTTTCGGGCATGCGTCCGACCGGACGCCTCCATCTGGGCCATTACCACGGGGTGCTCAAGAACTGGCTGCGGCTCCAGAACGAATACGAGTGCCTGTTTTTCGTTGCCGACTGGCACGCCCTGACGACCCACTACGACGAACCACATGTCATCGAGGAAAATGTCTGGGACATGGTGACGGACTGGCTTGCGGTAGGCGTCGATCCGACGAATGCCATATTGTTCATCCAGTCGCACATCCCGCAGCATGCGGAGCTGCATCTGCTGCTGTCGATGATCACACCGCTGTCCTGGCTCGAGCGCGTGCCCACGTACAAGGACCAGCAGCTCAGGCTCAAGGACAAAGATCTGTCCACCTATGGCTTCCTTGGCTACCCCCTGCTGCAGAGCGCGGATATCCTGATATACCGCGCCGGGCTCGTGCCGGTGGGTGAGGACCAGGTTGCGCATGTGGAAGTCACGCGCGAAATCGCGCGGCGGTTCAATTATCTCTATGGTCGCGAGCCGGATTACGAGAATATGGCCGAATCGGCCGTCGGCAAAATGGGCAAGAAGGCCGCAAAGCTTTACCGCGAGCTGCGCACGGCCTATCTCGAGCGCGGCGACGGAGGAGCTCTGGAGACCGCACGTGCGCTGCTCGACAAGCAGAAGAGCATCACGCTCGGTGACCGCGAACGCCTGTTCGGATACCTGGAGGGCGGAGGGCGGGTCATTCTGTCCCAGCCCGATGCGCTGCTTACCGCGGCCTCCAAAATGCCGGGACTGGACGGACAGAAGATGTCGAAGTCATACAACAACGTAATCGGCCTGCGGGAGGCGCCCGAGGAGGTCGTTCGCAAGATCCGCACCATGCCGACGGATCCGGCGCGTGTGCATCGTACCGATCCCGGTGACCCCGACAAGTGCCCGGTCTGGCAGTTCCATCTGGTCTACTCCAGCGATGCGGTGCGGGAGTGGGTCCAGCAGGGCTGTCGCAGCGCTTCCATCGGCTGTCTGGAGTGCAAGCAACCGGTGATCGATGCGGTGCTTGCGGAGCTCCGGCCGATACGTGAGCGCGCCGAGGCGCTGGCCGAGGATCCTACGCTGGTGAAGAATATCGTCTCCGACGGCTGCCGGAAGGCGCGCGATATCGCGGAAGACACCATGGTCGACGTGCGCCGCAGCATGGGGCTAGGGTATAGTTGATGAGCGAGCCGGTGCAGGAGAACGCGGTACCGGTGCAGGGCGAACCGCTTGCCATCGTGCAGGGCCAGGCGCTGATGCAAATGCCGCAGGATCTGTATATTCCGCCGGACGCGCTGGAGGTGTTTCTCGAGACCTTCGAGGGACCGCTCGACCTGCTGCTTTATCTCATACGCAAGCAGAACCTCGACATTCTGGATATTCCGATCGCGGAGATCACGCGGCAGTACATGGAGTATGTGGAGCTCATGACCCGTGTGCGCCTCGAGCTTGCCGGAGAATATCTCGTTATGGCGGCGATGCTTGCGGAGATCAAGTCGCGCATGCTGTTGCCGCAGATGGAGCATGAAGAGGAAGAGGATGACCCGCGCGCACAGCTGGTGCGGCGCCTGCAGGAGTACGAGCGCTATCGGCAGGCTGCCGAGGATATCGACAACCGGCCGCGCGTCGGACGCGAGATCTATCTCGCGGTCGTGGAGTGCGACACCAAGCCGGTCAAGCGCGTAGAGCCGAACGTCACGCTGTTTGAGCTGCTCGATGCCTTTCGCGGCGTATTGCAGCGAGCGGAAATGTACCGACATCACCGTGTTATGCTGGAGGCGTTGTCGGTGCGAGAGCGCATGACCCGGATACTGGGATGTGTCAACGCCGAGGCGTTTGTGGATTTTGCGGCACTTTTTGACATACAGGAGGGCAGAATGGGTGTTGTGGTCACGTTCATGGCGCTTCTGGAGCTTCTCAAGGAAAACCTCCTGGTGCTGGTGCAGAACGAACCCTACGCGCCCATCCATGTCAAGGCGGTTGCCTGATGAGTGATGCCAGCACCGAACTGAAAAACATCGTTGAGGCAGCACTGCTCGTTGCCGGGCAGCCGTTGACCGTCGACCGCATGCTGACGCTGTTTCCGGAATCCTCCCGGCCGTCGCGCGAGGAGATTCGCGCAGTTTTGGCGCAGCTCGATGCGGATTATGCGGACCGTGCAATGGAGCTGCGTCAGATCGACCACGGCTATCGGCTCCAGACGAAAGAGCGCTACGCCGAATGGATTGCGCGCCTGTCCGAGGAACGTCCGGTGCGTTATTCCCGTGCCCTGCTCGAAACGCTCGCGATCATCGCTTACCGCCAGCCGGTGACCCGCGGTGAGATCGAGGATATTCGTGGTGTCGCGGTCAGCAGTGAAATCATCAAGACTCTTCTCGGGCGCGAGTGGATACGGCAGGTCGGGCAGCGCGAAGTCCCCGGGCGTCCGTCCCTGTACGGCACCACGCGTGGGTTCCTGGAGCATTTCAATCTCCGGACCCTCGATGAGCTGCCGCCGCTGGCCGAGTTGCGCGACGTGGAAAAGATCAGTGCCGGGCTGACAGCCGGTACGCCGGAGGAGGGGTTGGATAGCGAAGCGCCGGCGGCGGATCCCGACGAGGATATCGGCGAGCATGCGGCAGCGGGGACCGAGGATGTCGAGCCGCTGGTGTCCGGGGCCGGCGAGGCGCAGGAAGTCAAATCGCAACCCGCGGCCGAAATGGATGCGGTAGCCGATAGTCCGGACGCCGCCGGGGCTGAAACCGGGGAGCCCCAATCCCAGCCGGGAGTGACCGCGGTGAAACTGTGAGCACGGCTACGCACAACCGCGCAAAGAACACCGCGCGGCGCACCGCTGCTCCGGACGGGGAAAAACTGCATAAGGTGCTGGCGCGCGCCGGCATCGGGTCGCGCCGTGAGATGGAACGTTGGATCGAAGAAGGACGGGTTTCGATCGATGGCGTCACCGCGTCGCGTGGCGATCGGGTACGGACCGGCCAGCTGATTCGTATCGACGGCCAGCTGTTGTCGGCCGGCGTGATGTCCGGGGCGAAACGCCGCATCCTGCTCTACAACAAGCCGGAAGGCGAGATTTGCACGGCCTCCGACCCCCAGGGCCGCTCCACCATATTCGATCATCTGCCGGTGCTGCGAAACGGACGCTGGATCGCGGTGGGCCGCCTGGACATCAATACCCAGGGACTGATCCTGTTGACGACCGACGGCGAGCTCGCCAACCGGCTCATGCATCCGAGCGCCGGAATCGAGCGCGAATATGCCGTTCGTGTTCTGGGCAGGGTGCAGCCGGACACGCTGCAGCGGCTGCATGACGGCATTGTGCTCGACGATGGAATGGCCCGCTTTGACAGCATCACGGACGCCGGCGGCGAGGGCGCCAACCACTGGTACCACGTCACACTCAAGGAAGGGCGTAATCGCGAAGTACGCCGGCTTTGGGAAGCGGTGGGGCTGAAAGTGAGCCGGCTGATCCGGGTGCGGTACGGACCTGTGATGTTGCCGCGCGGGTTGCGTCCCGGGCGCTGGGAGGACATGGAACCGCCGGCAGTGGGCGCTTTGCTGCACAGCGTCGGCTATGTTCCCGCGGCCCCGGAGCCGCGGTCCGGGCGCCGCGCCGTACATGGCGCAGGCAAAGGCGTCGGGAAAAAGTCCCCCAGGCCGCAACGGTCCGCCGCGGCCGCCCCTCGGCGCACGGGGTTGCGCGGCAGGAAACGCTGAAGCGCGGCGGTGTTCGAGTCGCGCCGCCCACGCGTGCCGGGCGGTCGGCAGAATCGCCCTCGTGGATCCGGGTCGCAGCAGTGCCGGCATACGCTCTGTATCGCAGTGCGCTGCTTCCGGCAGATACCGGTTGCCGAGGGGCTGGGTGACAGGAACCGTTTCGCGGACGTCCGCCGATCTAGTGTTGTGCGGTATCGGGGATCGGTTAAGATGTCTTTGTCATGGACATGGTGCTTGCAAAACCGGCCGACGCACGCCGCATCGCAGTGATGTCGCGGCAGTTCGTTGAAAGGGGGTTGCCGGGATGGTCCTGGAACGTAGCGCGTGTGACCGGTCGTATACGTGATCCTGAAAGCGTTGTCGTGACGGCGCGAGTTGCGGCAGGCATTGCCGGCGCCGCGATCATGCATTTCGCCGAATCCAGCGCACACCTCAGTCTTCTGGTCGTTGTGCCGGAACACAGGCGCTGCGGAATAGGACGCCGTCTGGTGGAATGGCTCGAGGCATCGGCGCGCGTTGCGGGCACGTTTGTCGTGAGTCTCGAGGTACGTGCCGCAAACCTGGCTGCCCGCAGCTTTTATCGGAAGCTGGGTTACCGCGAACTGGTGTGCCTGCCGCGCTACTACAACGGGATCGAAACGGCAGTGCGCATGAGCCGCGATCTGCGATGCTGCCTACAGGATGCGACCTGAACGCTGACACGCCGTAATCGGCCGTGCACGGATACTGTGAAATTTCGGTTTGCCTCCAGAGATTGAGTTTCCCGTCTGCATACCCGCCATGTTCCGGCGCCAAGGGCACAGGTCCGGACTCCGGAAACCCGCCGGGGGTCGGTGTGAAGCGGGACGAGATGCGGAGGAGGTGTTTCCCGGGCGAGCAGCCGATATGCATCGCGCTTCCGCGTGTCTCCGGGAAATCGCAAAGGAATAGCCGCCGCATCATTACCGGGCCGGATCGATGGCAGTCCGGCGATCGGACGACCGCGTGCCGTGGTCCGTGCATGGCGGATATTCCGGGCGGCACTGTTTGATGGTGGCGTCCGCACATTTGCCGCAGGTTCGCCTCCTGTGCAGCGCGGGCGATCATGTCGTTCCACCACCCGAAGTGTGTACAATTGCGCGCCGGGATCGACCCGGCGATTTGCCCCGAGGTGTTCGATGACGCGGAAGATACTCGTGATACTTGGTCATCCGGCCCCGGCGAGTTACTGCAGCGCCCTTGCCAGTGCCTACGCACAGGGCGCTGGGGAATCCCGGGCCGAGGTTCGGCAGCTCGTGCTGGCCGAGATGAAGTTCGACCCGGTGCGCGCCGTTGCCGGACCGGTCGAAGCCGACATCGCCCAGGCGCGGGATGCGATCCGGTGGGCCGAGCATCTCGTTTTTGTCTATCCGATCATGTGGGGCACCATACCCGCGCTGCTCAAGGGGTTCATAGAACGCACCTTTGTGCCCGGCTTCGCGGTGGATTTCCCCGCCAATTCGCGGTTCTGGAGCAAGCTGCTGACAGGCCGGAGCGCGCGCCTCATCGTCACGATGAACACCGCTCCGTTCCTATACCGCTGGGTGTTCGGCGAGCCGGCCCACAAGACAATGAAAAGAGCGATCCTCAAATTCTGCGGTATCAGTCCGGTGCGAATCACCGAGATCGGGCCGATGCGGTCGGCAAGCAAGGAACGGCGCGAGGCCTGGCTGGAAGACGTGCGTAAGGCCGGCAGAGCGCTTGTCTGACTGTCTGCCAGGGGCTCCCCTGGCGGGGCTGGCACGTGGTTGATCGCTCAGCAGCGCTCACGGCCCTGCAGACGGCGTTCGGCGACCATCAGGTCGGCGGGTGTGTTGATATTGAAGAACAGATCGGCATCACCGGGTGCAGTGAACCACACCGGATCGCCGTGTTCGGCCAGCCAGTCGCGCACGCTTCGGCCACCGCGCTCGAGAAATGCCGCAAGGCCGGCGGCGCTTCCGGGTGCCCAGAGCAAAGCCAGCGCGTGCCGCACCCCATCGCTTGGGTAGGCGCAACGCCCGCGGTCCAGGCCGGCGCTGAGGCGCTCGATCAGGTTTGGCGGAATGAACGGCAGATCCACCGCGACGGTTGCAACATAGCACTCCGGCCACGCGCTGAGTCCGGCATGGATACCTGCGAGCGGTCCGAGCGATCCGGCGATGAGGTCAGGGACTACGGCGACGGTCGCCGGTCCCGCGCCGCCCGTCCGGTAGCGGATGGATCCGGAAAAATCCTGCAGGCAGGATGCGAAGCGTCCGGTGCGATCGTTGCTGCTGATCGCGATGGCGTCCACCTGCGGTGCAAGCTGCGATACTGCGCGCTGCCACAAGGGCTTGCCGCGAAGCTCGATAAAGGCCTTGTCCACACCGCCGAAGCGGCGCGAGCGCCCGCCCGCCAGCACAAGACCACGAATAGAGACAGCCATCATCATCTCATATTGCCACATCGTGAGCGGTGCCGGCAGCACGGTTTTGACCCCGCAGCTGCGAGCCGGAAGGCGTGTCGGGCGCATCCTGCCCTGCTGCATTGGCGCGGCGTGTCTGGTAGAGTCCTGCTCGGCGCTTCCGGACCGGATCTGCGGAATGAGGCGTGACCCCGCGCATCGCGCCTTGTGCAGACTGCGCTGCGGGCTCGAATGGACATGCCAGAGAAACCTCCGAGAAGAGGCCGATGACGAAAGATAAAACTCCCTCGCAGCCGAGCCCTATGCGCTGCCCGCGCGTCCTGACGCGGTGGCGCCGGCGCGACTGTACGGCGCGCGCGGTATGCCGGTCTGGCCGTTCGCGTGCATGGCACAGGCTGCTGGCGTGCGTGGCGCTTGCCTTGCCGTTGATCCTCGGGGGATGTGCAACCGTCGGCCACGGCCAGTCGTCGGATTCTGCGGATGGATCGGCATACGATCCTTTAGAGTCCTATAACCGCGCTATTTTCAAGTTCAACGATCAGTTCGACAGGTTCGTGCTCAAGCCGGCCGCGCAAGGATACAGCTATGTCCTGCCGCAGCCGGTGCGAAACAGCGTCACGCGTTTCTTCAATAACCTGCTCGAGCCCACGGTGATCGTGAACGACCTGCTGCAGGGAAAGCTCGAGCGGACGGCGTCGGACACGGGGCGTTTCGTCGTCAATTCGACGATCGGAGTGGTCGGCCTGTTCGACCCGGCCAGACGGTTCGGCCTGCGGCCGCACGAGGCGGACTTCGGCATGACGCTCGGGGTGTGGGGAGCGCCGCCCGGCCCCTACATCGTGTGGCCTATCCTCGGACCGAGCGATCTGCGGGACAGCTTCGGGCTGATCGGCGACTATTACACCTATCCGGTCAACTACCTGAACAGCGGCACGGCGCGCTGGAGCCTGCGGGTGCTGGACGCTGTGAACACGCGGGCCAACCTGCTGGGCGCCAGCAGTGTGCTGGAGCAGGCGGCGGGTCCCAACATGTATTCGTTCGTGCGCGACGCATATTTTCAGCAGCGCCTCAACCTGATTTATAACGGAAACCCGCCACAACCGAAGTTTCCCGGCGACGAATCGCCGGACGACAATGAACCGCCAGGCAGCGGTGCCGCACCGTCTGCTGCGGTGCCCGGTTCCGGAAAGCCGGGCCACTGATCGGGACACTGCCGCGAGGTTGACGCGGCATCTGCACGAGGGGGTATGATTTGAACCGGGTTGTCCGGACCGACCGTTATGCATGCCATCAACCGATTTCTGGCCCGTGTCGCGACGTCTTTCACGATAGCTATCCTGCTGGGCGGGGCGGCGTGGGGGCGAAACATGGAAAAGCCGGCCATACCCCCGGGGGGTCACATTATGAAATTCACGATCACTTCGCCGGCGTTCAAGGCGCACGGCGAGATTCCTGCCAAATATACCTGTGACGGGGAGGACGTTTCGCCGCCATTGAATTGGAGTGGAATTCCACCGGGGGCGAAGAGCCTTGCGCTCATCATGGACGATCCCGATGCTCCCGACCCGGCGCATCCGAAGATGACGTGGGTGCATTGGGTGCTTTACAACATCCCCCCCGACACGAACGGCTTGCCGGAAGGCGCCGGAGCGGCGGAACTGCCTGCTGGAACGCGCGAGGGATTGAACGACTGGCACCGCACCGGCTACGGCGGACCCTGCCCGCCGATCGGTAGGCATCGCTACTTCGAGAAATTGTACGCCCTGGATACGGTCCTGCCGGATCTGGCGAAGCCGACGAAGGCTGCGCTGGAGAAGGCGATGCATGGGCATGTGCTGGCCCAGCAGGAACTGGTTGGAACCTATCAGCGCTAGCGGCAAGA
>JAJYEE010000006.1 GCA_021790335.1 Pseudomonadota bacterium
CGCGAACGCGAATCGCCTCCAGTGCTGCACGATCAATTTTGCGTGCGTCCAATTTCCGCTTCGACATCCGTCAATTATACAGCGGCACACACAAAATGTGTACTAATCAATGAACTGATTAGTAATTGTAAGTGATGCCCAGCATTTTGACAGATGCACGCCAGAATAATCCGGTATGCGGCGTCAGCATGGTGTTCTTGTCCAACAATACCCTTGGGCGGGTGATAACGTCTTGCCAGCACGCCAGGCGCTGAAGGCAAGTGGTTCGCCGCCGCAAAGGATGCTGGCCTGTTCAGCGTTGCCATCGAGTTGGTCACCAACAGCCCGACCGACCCACGCACGTTGGCTCGCGCGGCCAGGGATTTTGCCGAGAGTCAGCCTGAGTTCGCTGTCGCTGCAGGCTTTGCTTCACTGCGCTGGATTTCGCTCGGACACGGCTACGACATCACCGGCCTCGATGTGCTCGACGCCTACTCGGCCGTCATGCATGCGGCATCAAAGGCCGGGGCTGATGCCCAGCAGGTCAAGGCGCAGATCGTTGATTTGCTGTCGCGCGCACCGGCGGGCAACCAGTACATGAAGACGGTTCTGGCCCATCATTTGACGGGCTGATTCGCTCGCGGTTTGGGCTCTGACGGTACTGCGTTTTTTGCGGCGGCCCGCACCAGTACGCCCGCGCCCGAAACTCCCTCATGGTGTCGGTCAGCGTTCGTCCGGAGAATTTCGCTATTCAAGCGGGTTTGATGGAGAGGACCGATACCGATGCACGTAATCAACCAAATACCACCCGACCGGATGACTCCGGAACAGCGTCGGCGCGAGCTCGCGTCGTTGCTGGCAAATGGGATCGCGCGCCTTCGACTAGCTGACGATCTCCGGTCCGCAGATATGGCCGAAGATAGCGAAGTTTCACTTGGCTTTCATCGCAACCAGCGCGTTCATTCAGACCCCGTCAACAACATAAGAACGGAGTCCTGATGAGCACGACCACCAGCACCTTCACCACGCCGCCATCGGTGGCCTCGCAGATCGCGCGATTGCCCGAACTGCCCATGCCAGAAATCCAACATCTCTGGCGGCGGCTCTTCGGCGGCGACACGCCCACCCACAACCGCCAGTTTCTTGAGCGCCGCATTGCCTACCGCCTGCAAGAGATGGAGTTCCGCAAGGTCGATGCCGGCCTGCTGGAGCGCAACAAGCGCCGGATCGCATCCTTGATCGAAACCGGCAAGGTCAAGAAACGCGATCGCGACTACCGACCAGCAGCGGGTACCGTGCTCACCCGCGAGTACCAGGGCGTCGAGCACCGGGTGATCGTGACCCAGGACGGTCAGTACGACTTCCAAGGCCGGATGTACCCGAGCCTGTTGATGATCGCCCGCGAAATCACCGGAACACGCTGGTCCGGGCCATTGTTCTTCGGGCTCAAGGCGCCTGCCACGCCCAAGGCGACAACGAAGAAGGGAGCGCGGCGATGAGCGAAGTCCTGAAACGCCGCATGCGCTGCGCCGTCTACACCCGCAGGTCCACCGACGAGGGTCTCGACCAGGAATACAACTCCATCGACGCCCAACGCGATGCCGGTCATGCCTACATCGCCAGCCAGCGCGCCGAGGGTTGGACTCCTGTCGCCGACGACTACGACGATCCGGCGTTCTCCGGCGGCAACATGGATCGTCCCGCACTCAAGCGGCTGATGGCCGACATCGAGGCCGGCAGGATCGACGTGGTCGTCATCTACAAGATCGACCGCCTGACACGCAGCCTCGCCGACTTCTCCAAGATGGTCGAGGTGTTCGAGCGCCACGAGGTGTCCTTCGTGTCGGTCACCCAGCAGTTCAACACCACCACGTCGATGGGGCGGCTGATGCTCAATGTGCTGCTCTCCTTCGCCCAGTTCGAGCGCGAGGTCACCGGCGAACGCATCCGCGACAAGATCGCCGCCAGCAAGCGCAAGGGCATGTGGATGGGCGGCGTGTCTCCGCTCGGCTACGACGTCGAGAACCGCCGACAGTGCCCAACGAACGCGAGGCCAAGCTCATCCGGCACATCTTCCAGCGCTTCGTCGAACTCGGCTCCGGAACGCTGTTGTTCAAGGAGCTGAAGCTGGACGGCGTGACCTCAAAGGCGTGGACCACGCAGGACGGCAAGACTCGCGAAGGCAGGCCGATCGACAAGGGGTTGATCTACAAGCTGCTCAACAACCGGACCTACCTCGGCGAACTGCGCCACAAGGAGCAGTGGTACCAGGCCGAGCATCCGCCCATCATCAACCGCGAGTTGTGGGGCCATGTGCACGCCATCCTGGCCACCAACGGCCGGGTGCGCGGCAATGCCACCCGGGCGACCGTGCCGTATCTGCTCAAAGGCATCGTATTCGGCAACGACGGCCGAGCGCTGTCGCCCTGGCACACCACGAAGAAGAGCGGGCGCCGGTACCGCTATTACGTGCCACAGCGCGACGCCAAGGAACACGCTGGCGCCTCGGGCCTGCCGCGACTGCCGGCCGCAGAACTTGAGTCGGCGGTGCTCGACCAACTGCGCGCGATTCTGCGCGCCCCGAATTTGCTGGGTGAGATGCTGCCGCAGGCGATCAAGCTCGACCCAACCCTGGACGAAGCCAAGATCGCGGTGGCCATGACCAGGCTCGATGCGATTTGGGATCAACTGTTCCCGGCCGAGCAGACCCGGATCGTCAAATTGCTGGTCGAGAAAGTCATCGTATCGCCCAACGACCTCGAAGTGCGGCTGCGCGCCAACGGTATCGAGCGGCTGGTGCTGGAACTGCGTCCCGAGCCTGTCGAGCAACAAGAGGAGGTGCTGGCATGAGCGACATCCGTATCCAGAAGACCGGCGAGCCGGACATTCTGCAGACGAGCGACGGCAGACTGACCCTGTCCGTGCCGATCCAGATCAAACGCCGCAGCGGCCGCAAGCTTGTTACGTTGCCGAACGGCGAAACTGCCAAGGCCAGACCGTGGGACACCGCGACCACGCCGCTGCAACTGGCGCTGGCCAGAGGCCACCGCTGGCTGGCCATGCTGGAATCGGGGGAAGCGAAGTCCCTGAAGGAGATCGCCTCGCGGGAGGGTATCGATAACAGCTATGTCAGCCGGATGGTCAACCTGACCACGTTGGCGCCCGACATCGTCGCCGCCATCCTGGACGATGTACTGCCGAACCACATCACGCTATTCGATCTGGCGGTTGATCCGCCGGCGCTTTGGGAGGAGCAGCGAAGCCGGCTCGTGTAGACCGGTCGCTACGCATATTCGCGCGCCGGTTAAAAAAGCGAGAAAATCTTTCGATTCCTGCGGCTCCTTGCGACCCTCAAGAGTCATTTACCGACCTGATCTCGTTGCCGCATAGCTGCCGCTTGGACCCCAACGCAGGCGCGTCGACGATGCTCGGAGCGGAGGGCACATTTCGACTGCAGCAGTTGACCGAGTTAGTCCTCGGCGACACCACCGCCGGCTTCAAGCTTCAAGCCGCCTTCGTCGCGCGTTAGCCGTGATGGCCTGAACCAGCCGGTCGTGCAAGGCCGGCGGCACGTCGTGGCCCATGCCGTCGATGAGCAGGAACTCTGCACCAGCGATGTGATCGGCCACGTCGCGGCCACAGGCGGGCGGGATCATCGCGTCATCACTGCCATGAACGACCAGTGTTGGCGTCGCGACTCGGGCCAGGAGACGTCGCAGGCTGCCGGTAGCGGCAATGGCCGCGATCTGTCTCGCCATGCCGTCAGGACCCTGGGCTCGCGTGAGTTCCGTCTGAAGCACGTCCCGATGAGTCGCCTCATCAAAGGGGAACCGAGTGCCTGCAATGCGCCGGGCAAATGCCACGCCGTGCGCCAGGAACGCAGCATTGTTCGCACGCGGGTCCGGCACAGACTGCATCAGCATCGCCATTACATCGGGCGCTGTCGGCGGCAGGCCGGGATGACCGGTGCTGGACATGATGGACACCAGCGACAACACGCGCTCCCCATTTGTGCTGGCCAGCAATTGCGCCACCATGCCGCCCATCGACCGCCCGACGACGTGGGCGCACGAAATGCCGAGCGCGTTCAGCAGTGCCATGGCGTCGGTGGCCAGGTCGTGCAGCGTGTACGGCACGGCCGGAACGTGGCCGGCGGCAAGCGCCGCCGCGAGCGCGGCGAAGTCGGGCACGGGCGCGCGGGTGAGATGAGTGGATTCGCCCGTGTCGCGATTGTCGAAGCGAATGACGTGAAAGCCCTGCGCCGCAAGCCGCTCGCAGAACGAGGCGGCCCAGCGCAGGCGTTGCACTCCAAGGCCGCAGATCAGCAACATTGCTTCGTCGCGTGCATTGCCGAAGCAGTCGTAGCCCAGAGTGAGTCCATTTCCCTGAAGAGTACTCATGCCGCGCTCCCCGATGACAGGGCCGTCAGCGGCAGCAGCCGCGAGTCGTCGCCGCCGTGCGGTGGCCGAGGCCGGCGAGATAGCCCTTGTGCTGCGCGAACGCAAGGAAGGACTGCACGCTGCGCTGTCGGACCAGCATGACGAGGTCCCATCGTTCTGACTCGGGGCCGATCAGCCACGAACCGCCTTGTCCCAGAAGAAGTAGCTCACCGCCGCTGTCCCGAAGAAAGGGCAGCGTGTGTTGAATGTATCGGTCGAAGGCCTCGGCGCCGCTGATGGGTGCGGTCGGCGCCAGTTCGGGGGTGGCCGTGTAGTCAGCCACCTCACGCAGGTGCAACAGGTTCAGCATAATGACCTCCCCAGACGGGCCGCGCATGACGAAATCGCGGCCAGCCTGTTGTGTTGGAGAAAGATGGCGGATGGACGCAGTCATAAGGTCACCCCGTCGTCCTTGAATGCCAGCCGCAGCGCATATTCCCGCACGTCGGTAGGCCATGCGGCCGTGAACTCGCTCATCCGAAGGCCATCGTTGGCGAACAACGCCCGCGTCGCCTCTTCGAAGCCAGGCAGGTCACCTGCCATCGCCGACATGAAGTGATAGGCGCGTTCCTGCGCTTGACGCTGCCTACTCTTGGCAGAGCCGGTGCGGCGAGCCTCCTCGACAAGCTTGCGCAGTGCAACGGACGCGCCGCCAGGCTGCGC
Organism: Pseudomonadota bacterium; assembly: GCA_021790335.1. GTDB lineage: Bacteria > Pseudomonadota > Gammaproteobacteria > Acidiferrobacterales > UBA6901 > JAJYCY01. The sequence goes on from JAJYEE010000006.1 coordinate 5,082, forward strand.
AGCCAGCCATTCCCAGTGGCGGGGCAGCAGTGTGACTTCGCGCGCAACCACGCCCAGACGCGGCCGACCGCGTCCTCTGGGCTCGGTCGGCTCGACCGACGCTGTCTCGGTGCAAGGCGCGGCTGAGACCGGCTCTGGGGTCGCCAGACGTGCGGCGATGTCGGCCTCAGAGCCGCGCGTGTCTACGTCGACGACCCGGCCTGTCGCATCGTCGAAAACCAGTACCGGCCCGTCGACCGCGCTTTCGAGGGCGCGGCGAACAGCCAGCACATTGCCAAGTAACGGCCCGGCGGCAATGCGCCGATGACCGGCAAAACTCGTGTAGGTGCGTAGGGTGTGATCCATCCTGATATATTACCCGGATATAAATAGATGTCAATATGACCCGGGTGAAAATCAAGGCGGATGGACCAGTGCCGCCATTCCGAGCCGCTGGGCTCGGCTCCGTTGAGCCGTGACTTCGAACTGCGACGTGGGCAGCGCTCTAGACTGTCCGGGGAACACGTACCCGGAAGCAGCCCGCTGTAACCGACAGCTTGTGGCCGCCAGCCGCCGTCCAACCTACTGCCGCACATTGGCAGAGACCTGACGGATTATCAGGGGGAATCTGGCCATCCTCCACTCTCCGAATCGGGGCGATTTCCGTCGCCTACCAATGCCGCAATCCAACCGCTTGATTCGTTCGTGCGTAACTCGTTGATCTATATGGTTGTGATTTGTGACCTTTGCGGACTTCGGGCATGTTTTCGTGAGCGCTGCCGGAGAGAAGAATGGCCTGGAGAGAGCGAAAAGTGGCCTGAAACGGGCTGGATGGTCGACCGGTGAAGTCAGCAGGCGTTCGCAGGAACCCGCACGAGTACGCGGGAGTTGGCGCGATCAGGCAAGAAAAACCCCAACCGAGAACGGTTGGGGTTTCGATATTGGTGGTGGGGTGGCAGCCCGCGCCAAACGCCGTTGAAAAGACATGTTACCGGCGTCCCGGTAAGTCGATAAGTCCTGATGGCTACTTCGAAAAGCGGGGGTTGACAGGTCGGGATCGGCCGATGTTCAAGCGATTTTTTCTCGTGGATCGGTCGCCGGAAAGGCTGCTCAACCTCGTCTGCTTTCCAGGGGTGGTTCAATTCCCAAACGCGGAATCGAACCGGCGTCCGTCACTCCGTGGAGTCGTGCCAGCGGGCCCGTTCATTCGTACCCCATATTGAGCGCCTGGGCTTGCTCAACCAGTGCATCGAGGGCCTTGCTACGCTCAGCATCAATGCGCTCTTTATACGCAATCACATCCTGATAGCGGACGCGGCGATGGGTGCCGATCTTGTGGAACGGGATCTCGCCGCGCTCCAGCAACTGCACGAGGAACGGCCGCGAGACGTTGAGCACATCCGCCGCGTCCTGGGTCGTCAGTTCGGCGTGGATCGGGATGATGCTGACCGCGTTGCCCTCGCCGATTTCGGTCAGGACGTCCACGAGCAGCCGCAGCGCCGACACCGGGACGCGGACAGGGTGGGCTGCGCCTTTGTCGTCGAAGATTTCGATCTGCTGGGTTTCCGCACGAGTCTGCAGGTAGGCAGACAGCGCCCGGCCGCTCTCGCGGGCGATGGCGACTTCTTCGGCCGTCGGCAACGAATGAGTGGGAGAGAGTGTGGTCATGGCAGCCTCCTGGAAGCTTCAAACAGCGTCATGGGATGGAGTATAACCGAAATAAACAAAAATTCGCAATATCAGAAATGAGCGTGGTCTTGCCGGGCAGACAACCAAAAGGACACCCATTTACACCCATTCCGGAAGTGTGGCCCAGGCAGCGGCACCCTACTTGCGCGAATGGAGCTCGCTTTCACCGCATCCTGTGCGGTGAATATCTTGCGCATGCGGAGAATGCAGTCCATAATCTCCGCATGAAGAGCGGCGATTGCAAATACATCTGGCAGGCCAGTGACTGGCCGAACTGGCGCTTCGACCTGGCGGCGCTGGCTGGTCCCATGGCCGAGGTCAGTCGCGCCCAGGGGCTCTTGATGGGGCGCCTGGCCGACGTGGGCATGGCCCTGCGCGATCAGGCGAGCCTTGCGGCGCTCACCGAGGACGTGGTCAAGACCAGCGAGATCGAGGGTGAGCATCTCAATGTCGAATCCGTGCGCTCGTCCATCGCCCGTAGGCTGGGCGTGGACATCGGTGCCCTGGCCCCGGTGGATCGGCACGTCGAAGGCGTGGTCGAGATGGTGCTCGATGCCACCGCCAACTGTCATGCGCCGGTGTCGCGGGAGCGTCTGTTCGGCTGGCATGCCGCGCTGTTTCCCACCGGCTACTCCGGTCTTTCCAAGATCAAGGTCGGCGGCTGGCGCGATGATGCCAGCGGCCCGATGCAGGTGGTGTCCGGTTCCATCGGCCGGCAACGGGTGCATTTCGAGGCGCCGCCTGCCGATCGTCTGGAGGCCGAAACCAGCCGATTTCTCGACTGGCTGAATGGCGCATCGAACGAACCGCCTCTGCTCAAAGCCGGCCTCGGCCATCTGTGGTTCGTCACCTTGCACCCGTTCGATGACGGCAATGGCCGTATCGCCCGGGCCATCGGCGATTTGCTGCTGGCGCGTGCCGACGGTAGTCCGCAGCGTTTCTACAGTTTATCGGCGCAGATCCAGCGCGAACGCGAGGCCTACTACGACATCCTGGAGCGGACGCAGAAGCGGTCGATGGACGTCGCCGAGTGGCTCGCCTGGTTCCTCGATACCCTCCATCGCGCCGTCGATCAGGCACAACACACGCTCGACGCCGTGCTGACCAAGACGCGCTTTTGGCAGCGCTGGGCGACTACACCGTTGAACGAGCGACAGGTGAAGCTGCTCAATCGGCTGCTCGACGGCTTCGAAGGCAAGCTCACCAGCAGCAAGTGGGCGGCCATTGCCAAGTGTTCGCCGGACACGGCCCTGCGCGACATCAACGACCTGCTTGCGCGGGGCGTGCTGCGGAAATCGGATGCGGGCGGGCGCAGTACCAGCTACGAGCTGAACGATCTGTCGGAGTAGTCACGTCTTCTGGAATTGACTTGGCTCGCGGGCGGAACAGCGCCTTCATGGACTCCTGCCAACTCATTCGGAAGGAGACCAAGATGGAAGTCGTTCACCTCAGGGCACCTCGAAAAACCTGCTGTTGAGGTCTTGTCGTGATAAAATCGGGACAAACGGACAGAGGCGAGGGCCGGGACATGAAGCTACGGAAGAGCGCGATCAAGGCCGACCTGTTTGGGGCGGAGGCGCACCGGAAGAAGCTCGATCAGTTGGGGGATCCCCTGGTGCGGATCGGTAGCCATATCGACTTTACCGCGCTGGCGTCCGAGGTGGATCGGGTCGCGCCGCGTCCGGTCAGTTTGCAAAGACCACTTTTCCGGTATCGCGGACCGTTATGTTGCGTTTCGGCCACGCTATCCCGACGCACTCTTCGATTATCTGGCGGGTGCGCCTCGGCGCAGGGAATTGGCGTGGGATTGCGCATGCGGCAGCGGACAGGCGACGCAGGCGCTGGCTGACCGTTTCATCTCGTCGGTGATCGCCACGGATGCCAGCCAGTCCCAGATCGCTGCCGCGCCGTCCCATCCCCGCATTGATTATCGCGTTGCGCCGGCAGAGGAAAGCGGTCTGCCCTCCGGCTCAGTGGACCTCGTCACGGTCGCTCAGGCACTGCATTGGTTCGACATCGACCGGTTTTATGCCGAAGCCCGGCGGGTGCTGGTGCCGGGAGGCCTCCTTGCGGTATGGACCTACGGTGTCTTGCACGTGGAGGACAGGGAAATCGACGCCCTCGTCACCCGTTTTTATCGAGTTACGCTGGGCCCGTATTGGCCGCCGGAGCGGGAGCTGGTGGAAAAGGAATACCGGACCTTGCCTTTCCCGTTCCGCGAACGGCGGCCTCCGCCCTTCCGGATGGAGGCGCTATGGTCCTTGCCGCAGTTGCTGGGTTATTTCCGCAGTTGGTCGGCCACCAGCCGCTATGTTGCCGCACACGGCGACGACCCGGTGTCCGCACTTGCCGATACCTTATCGCCCCTGTGGGGGGATCCCGACCGCGTACGGGGAATAACCTGGCCACTGTCCCTGCGGGTGGGAGAGAACTGAACGCGGGCGGCCCCTCGCGGCGGTGTGGCCTTTTCTGCCTACCGGTCCGGGTAGCCAATGCTGCAATCCAACCGCTTGATTCGTCCGCGCGTAACGTGCTGATCTGTTATGGGCGCCTTTCGTGACCTTTGCGGACTTCGACCCTGTTTCGGAGAGCGAGGTCGGAGAGAAACATGGCCGGGAGAGAGCGGAATGCGGCCTGGAACTGGCCAGACGGCCGGGGAAGGAAGTCCGCAGGAATCCGCGGGAGTCCCCACGAACACGCGGGAGCGCGCAAGAAAAAAGGCCAACCGAGCGTGGTTGGCCTTTATGCATTGGTGGAGGCGGCGGGAATCGAACCCGCGTCCGCAAGTCCTCCGCCGTCCGGTTCTACATGCGTAGTCTGTTGATTTTTTCACCTGCCGCTCCCCAACAGACAGGGTTTCGGTAAGCTTAGCCTGCTTCGATTTAGCGCTGACCCAACAGGCACGGGCTTACGCGATCCTGTGTAATCGACCTCCCAGCCCAGCCCACAGGCCAAACTTAGGTGAGAGGTTAGCGGGGATTAAGCCGCTAAGGCGTAGTTGTCGTCGTTGGCAACTATTAATTTGCAGTCGGTTTAACGAGGAACTCTGCACCTCGGCATGCCCCGGAGGTTTCGCGACCCACGTCGAAGCCGTGTCGCCCCCAAAAAAACCTGAGACAGATTTCATGGCACAAACCTCCCCTTCCGTGCCACGAACAATCCAGCATATTAGCATAAACCGGACCGTTCCGGTTCTGTGGTTGTTGATATGTGTGCCGATCAGTGCGATTTCAAGGCCCGCTGCGCCTCCCGGTCCGACTCGCGCTCTTTGAGTGTTGCGCGCTTGTCATGCTGCTGCTTGCCCTTGGCGAGGCCGACTTCAAGTTTGGCCTTGCCGCGCTTCCAGTAAAGCGACAGCGGCACGAGTGTATATCCCCTGCGTTCCACGGACCCGATTAGCCGGCTGATTTCCTCTGCATGCAGCAGCAGCTTGCGGGTACGCGTTGGATCGGGATGTACATGTGTTGAAGCCGATACCAGTGGCGAAATGTGGGCACCGAAAAGGTACACTTGCCCGTCCTTTACAATGACGTAGCTTTCCTTCAATTGTACGCGACCGGCACGCAGACTCTTTACTTCCCAGCCCTCGAGAGCGAGTCCGGCCTCGTATTTGTCTTCGATGAAATAGTCATGCCATGCCTTCCTGTTCTGGGCAATGGTGTTTGAGGCCGGTTTGTCCGATTTCTTGGTCATGGGCAAGGTGTCAGGGCGCTGCGAATCCACGATGCTAACGTATAATAACAAGCAACATGGGAATTATTTTACAGCCGTTTACCGGACAAGAATGAAATGGCGCGAATAAAAACGGCTAGATCCGTGCATGGCCTTTGGTCTTCTCCCCGAAGGTTTGTGCTTGCCGCATCAGGCTTTACCATCAGTCTGAACAATATCTGGCAGTTTCCCTATCACGTCGTGCAATTCGGCGGCGGCGCATTTATCACCGTTTACGTCATTTTCATGTTCTTGCTCGGGCTGCCACTTTTCACCGCGCAACTAATGCTCGGGCGGCTCGCGCGCCTGTCGCCGGTCAACACCATGCGTGACCTGATTCGGCGCACACAGAGTTCCCGTGCCTGGCTGTCGTTGGGCATCCTGATTACCGTCGTGGGGTTGCTGATCCTGTCCTGGTACAGCGTCATCGCCGGCTGGCTGCTTGCCTACGTCGTGCGCTCGGTGGCGGGACTTCTGGGGAACCTCAGTGCCTATACTGCGGCTAGCGAATTCTCCGCATTCGTCAGCGATCCCGAGAGGCAGCTTTTCTGGCATAGCCTGTTCATGGTGATGACCATGACGGTCGTGGCACGCGGTGTGCGTCACGGGATCGAGGCGGTGTCCAGCGTCGTCGTGCCCGTCCTGCTGGTCGTGCTGGTCGTGCTCGCGGTATATGCGGCGGTCACCGGCGACATGGTGCATTTCGTGGCATTTTTTGTCACGCCGGACTTTCTCAAGCTGTCCGGACGGGGTGTTCTTACCGCGCTCGGCGATGCCTTTTTCAGTCTTGGACTGGGCGCCGGGGCCATGATGATGTACGGGGCTTACCTGCCGAGCCATATGCACATTGCGCGCGCGGCGCTGATTGTGGTTTTGGTCGATATCGCTGCCGCGGTCACTGCTGGCATGGTCATTCTGCCGCTGCTCTATGCTGCAGGCGGGACGCCGACGCAGGGACCGGCTCTGGTGTTCCGGGCGCTGCCCGTTTCATTCGATGTGCTGCCTCTGGGTGGCCTGATGCAGGCCGTATTTTTCATATTCCTGGTATTGGTGACCTGGATGTCAGGCGTTGCGCTGGCCGAACCTGCGGTTACCTGGCTCATCGAGAGCCGGGGCATGACCAGACTCAGGGCAAGCATGGTAGCCGGATTCTGCGCCTGGCTTCTCGGAATCGTGACGATCCTGTCATTCAGCGCGTGGAAGTTCTCTTTTCGTTTTCTGGGTCTCACCGAGACCTTCGGCGTGTTCGATGTCCTGCAGATCCTGACCTCCAGTTTCATCATGCCGGTGATCGGTGTGCTGTCGGCGGTGTTCGCCGCATGGGTGCTGTCGACGACGATGACGCGCGAAGCGCTGGCAGTGCGCTCGCGCTGCACCTACGATGCCTGGCTGTGGCTTACGCGGCTCGCCGTTCCCGCCTGGCTGCTGATTGTCGCATTCAACATGCGCATATTCCTGTGACGACCATCCGAAAAAGCGCTCTGCTGCCGTACAGTGCCAAGGAAATGTATTCCCTTGTGGCAGATATCGAGGCTTACTCCCAATTCCTGCCATGGTGCGGGGGCGCCCGCATTCTGACGCGGGCGGGTGACAGCGTCACTGCGGCCATCGACATCGCCTATCGTGGGGTCCACAAGACATTCACTACGCGCAACGATGGCCACCCCGTGGAGCTGATGGAAATGCGCCTCGTCGAAGGTCCTTTCAAGCGCCTGCTCGGTTACTGGCGTTTTACGCCGCTGGACGAGCACGCCTGCAAGGTTTCTTTCGATCTGGATTTCGAATTCTCCAGCAAGATGCTGGGCTTGGTCATCGGGCCGGTGTTCCAGCATATCGCCAACGGGATGGTCGACAGCTTCCGCCTGCGTGCAGTGCAACTGTATGGCAGGCGATGAGACGGTGCACGCGGAAGTGGTCTACGCGACCACCGCGCAGCAATGGCTGATTCCTGTAGAGCTTGCGCCGCTGACGAGTGTGCAGGCCGCAATACAGCGAAGCGGTATTCTCCAGCGTTGTCCTGAAATCGATCTTGCCCGCGATCCGGTAGGAAGATTTGGTGAGGTTGTATGCCTGACGGACGTTGTGCACGAAGGAGACCGGATCGAAATCTACCGGGCGCTGCGGGTCGATCCTAAGGCTGCGCGGCGTCTTCGGGCAAAACCGCTTCGTGGTTCGAAGCGGCGCAATGCCTGAAACATGCCGGCCTTCACGATGAAGCGGGATGTGCCGACGCCGGCGAACCGGACTGCTGCCCCGCCCTGAGAGCCGGCGGCGCCAGGTCCCCGTCAGCGCCGGCCAGCACGCCGCCCTTGAAAAACAGCGTAAGGCGGTGGTGTGTCGGTTTTTTGCCCATCTTGCCGAGGGAATAGTAGTAATCCCAGCGGTCGCGATTGAACGGATCCCGAATCAGCGGCGAGCCCAGGACGAACCTGACCTGGCGCTCGGTCATTCCGAGCTTGAGCTGCGCGATTGCGTGCGGGCTGATGATATTTCCCTGAGGGACGCTGATCCGGAACTCGGAAAAGCATCCGCTAAGCAAGCTGCCCATGAGCAGCAGCAGGCCAACGATAACAATTCTCATTTTGGATTTGGGGCCAAGTGTTTTACACTTCCGGCATGATAGCCCACGCGGATGATTTAATCATCGGCGGGTACGTTCAAATGCGTTTTCAGGGGTCAACCATGTCGGACAGCGCCGATCTCAAGAAGGCAGGGCTCAAGGCCACTCTTCCGCGGTTGAAGATCCTGAGCATCCTGGAGGAATCCGCGGAGCGGCACATGTCTGCCGAGGATATCTATAAGTCACTGCTCGAATCCGGCGAAGAGGTGGGCCTGGCAACTGTCTATCGCGTGCTTACGCAGTTCGAAACTGCCGGGCTAGTCATTCGCCACAATTTCGAGGGTGGAAGGGCGGTCTTCGAGATGAACCAGGGACATCATCACGACCACATGGTCTGTGTCGAGTGCGGCAAGGTCTTTGAGTTCTACGATCCGGCCATTGAGGCGCGTCAGCGCAAGGTCTCGGAAAAGAACGGTTTTGTCATGGAAGAGCATTCCTTGTATATCTATGGCACCTGCGAAGGCATGAAGAAGAGTGGGGTCTGTTCAAAGAAGGACAGAACAACCACCGTGGCCTGAGGCCTGCGGGCCATCTGCTCCTCCCCGGATCCAGTCGGGCTATTTCAGCTCGAGCAGTACCGCCACTTCATCGCAGTTGTTGTACTTGTAGCATTTGACGCAGACCGACCACACCTTTTCCGGCAACGAACCCATGGAAACGGTCTTGAAGCCCAGCTTGTGGAAGAATTCCGGCACGTAGGTCAGGGCCATGACACGGCGCAGTCCGATATTGCGGGCCTCGGCGATGATGCGTTGCACGATGAGGCGCCCGAAGCCGCGGCGCTCGTAGGCTGCATCGACCACCAGGCTGCGGACTTCGCCCAGATCCTCGGTGAATATTTCGAGCGCCCCGATTGCCACTACCCTGCGATCGATCTCAATGACGAAGAAGTCGCGCAGGTGGCGGTACAGTTCGCTCATCGTGCGAGGCAGCAGGTTGCCTTTGCTCGCATAGATTTCCAGAAGATGATGGATCGTAGGCACATCCGCGATCGCAGCCGCGCGGATGTTCGGGACGTCTGCACCGGCGGTATCGCGTGTGCCGCCGTTGAACGGGATCAGGGGCGGGTCAGGCTGATGCACGGTTGAGCATGTCCGATGCGAGCGCCAGGGTCTGGCGGGTGATTTCCATGCCGCCCAGCATGCGTGCGATTTCCTTGACGCGCTCCTTTTCCGGCAGCGCCGCGATGCGGGTGACCGTCGCGCCGTCGTGGATACGCTTGCTGACCTGCATGTGATGGTTTCCCTGTGCCGCGACCTGGGCCAGATGGGTGATGCACAGGACCTGCCGCTGTGCCCCGAGCGCCCGCAGCTGCAGGCCGACAATCTCGCTCACTCCGCCGCCTATGCCCACATCCACTTCGTCAAATATCAGGGTGGGAATGCGGCCGGTACGCGCCGTTGCCACCTGCAGGGCGAGGCTGATGCGCGACAGTTCTCCGCCCGAAGCCACCTTGTTGAGCGGTTTTGCCGCCTGTCCGGCGTTGGCGCTCACCAGGTATTCCACCTGCTCGAGACCGGTGCTGGCAGCCTGGCTGTCGTCCAGCGTGACCAGTCTTATCTCGAATTCCCCGCCGGGCATGCCGAGGTCCTGCATCTGGTCACGCACTTCACCCGCCAGGCGTTTCGCCGCCACGCCGCGGGCGGCCGATACGGAGCGCGCAAGTTCGAGATACGCCGCGCGTGCGGCACACAGTTCGCGGTCGAGCGCCTCCAGGTTGACCTCCAGGTTCTCGATATCGTCGAGTTCCGCGGCGCGTTGCTCGAGGATGCCCGGCAGCTCCTCGGGACGCACTTTGTGTTTGCGTGCAAGGTCGTGCACGGCGGCAATGCGCTGGTCGATCCATTGCAGGCGTTGCGGATCGAGGTCGAGGTCATCCAGATACTGATGTAACTGGGTTGCGGCCTCGTCTACCCGTATGGCGGCCTCGCCCAGCAGCGTCATGATCGTGCCGAGCCTTGAATCGTGTTCGCTCAGTGTCTCCAGCCGGCTGACGGACTGGGCCAGCACCGGCGACAGCGCGATCTGGTCGTCATCGTACAGGGTGTTGGCGACTGCCTGTGCGCCCTGCAGGAGCTCGCTCGCGTTGGCGAGGCGGGCGTGTTCTTCCTCGAGCTGCGGAATCTCGTCGGGACCCAGATCCAGGGCGCGCAGCTCGCTCACTTCGTGCCGCAGCAGCTCCAGGCGCTGGTTGCGGTCCGAACCCTCGCGGCTCAGGGCATCGCGCCGTGCCTGCAGTGCCTTCCAGCAGGCATGATGGTCCGCCAGACGCGCGAGTTCGGCGGTGAGGCCGGCATAATCGTCCAGAACCTGACGCTGGATATCGCGCCGCAGCAACGATTGATGTTCATGCTGACCGTGGATGTCGACAAGGTATTCGCCCAGTTCGCGCAGCGATTGCAGCGGCACCGGGCGGCCGTTGATGTAGGCGCGCGACGCCTTGCCGGTTTCAATGACGCGCCGCAGCACACACTGTTCACCTGTATCCGCCGACAGATCGTGGTCTTCGAGCCAGTGGGTGGCATCCTGGTCTGGCAGCAGTTCGAATGTCGCCGAGACTTCGCTGCGATCGCAGCCCTGGCGTATCGTGCCGGTCTCGGCACGTTCGCCAAGGGCAAGCGCGAGCGCATCGATAAGGATCGACTTTCCGGCACCGGTTTCACCCGTGACCACGGTGAGGCCGGGAGCGAGTTCCAGCTCCAGACTGTGAATGATCGCGAAATCGCGGATATAAAGTTGGCGCAGCATCCTAGAAATTTTCGCCCCAGCGCAGTTTGGTGCGCAGCACATCGAAGTGGCTGTGGTCGGATGGATGAATCAGCATGACCGGGCTGTCGGAACGGCGCACGCATATGTGGTCATGGTCCTGAAGCGCATGCCCCATCTGGCCGTCGAACGTCAGGTATGCGCTTTGATTGCTTACATTGGTCATCGCGATTTCCACGCGGCTGTCGCTGTTGATCGCCACCGGCCGGTTGCTGAGGGTGTGAGGGCAGATCGGCACGAGCACGAGCGCCGGCAGCGTCGGATGCAGTATTGGCCCGCCGGCCGACAGCGCGTAGGCTGTCGATCCGGTGGGGGTGGCGACGATGATGCCGTCACCACGCGTGCTGCATACGAACTCCCCGTCGACGTACACCTCGAATTCGATTAGACGCGCGAGCTGGCCCTTGTTGACGACCACGTCATTCAGCGCATTGGCCGTGTGTACGATGTGATCGTCGCGCCGCAGTTCGACGTTCAGCATGATCCGCAGTTCGCTGTGGAAGTCCCCGTCCAGCACTGCGGCCAGACTGTCCAGGACGCTGTCTTTCGGAATGTCGGTGAGAAAACCGCGACGGCCGAGGTTTACTCCGATCAACGGCACGGCTCGCGCCGCGAGCCGGCGCGCCACGTTGAGCATGGTGCCGTCTCCGCCCACCACGATTGCCATGTCGATCTCACGCGCGATTCTCTCCGGCGCTGCGGTGCGCGCACCAGGCGATGCGAGCAGACCTGCCGTCGTTTCTTCCACTACGACATCCAGACCGCGGGTGCGCAAGAAGCCGTATATCCGGTCGAGAACCGCTCCGACGGACTTGTCCCCATACTTGCCGAACAGTCCGACAGTCTTGATAGCGCTTGCCTTGATTCGGTCGTCTTTGGGCATCGTGCAGCTTCCGGTAGGTGACGATAAGCTATCATGGGGCGACAAAGCCGCCAAAGCCGGCCGCGTGCGTCACCAGGCCTGCCCACGGGATACCGAACCAGCACGCTAACCCGCAGATGGAGTTGACAGGCTCCACTCAGGTTGATAGCTTCTTTTTAGCACTCGGGCAATCAGAGTGCCAGACCGGAGTGAATTTCGTGCAGATGGTCCTAAGCCCGCGCGCGGAGGTTTTGCTTAAAGCGCTGATCGAGAAGTATATTTCCGACGGACAACCCGTCGGGTCGCGCACGCTTTCGAAGCAGGCGGGACTTGATCTCAGTCCTGCCACCATACGCAATGTGATGGCGGATCTCGAGGATCTCGAGCTGATCCGTGCCCCGCATACCTCGGCGGGCCGGATTCCGACCACATTGGGCTATCGTATGTTTGTGGATAGCCTGCTGACGGTGCGGACTCTCGACAGTGCGGAAATCTATCGCCTGGGAGATGAGCTGGCCTATGACGGCAACCCCATGCACCTCATGGAATCGGCGTCAGCGCTGCTTTCCCAGGTGACCAAGCTCGCCGGAATCGTGCTGGTTCCGCGCCAAGAGGAGTCCTTCCGGCAGATCGAGTTCCTGTCCTTGCCCGCAGCCAACCGCATTCTGGTCATCCTGGTGACCCGCAGTGGCAGGGTGCATAACCGCGTGATTAATGTCGACCGGCGTTATTCGCTCGCTGAGCTTGTCGAGGCCGCCAATTGCTTCAACGACAGGTATTCCGGGCGCTCGTTGAGCGAGGTCAGGCGCAGTCTGCTCGATGACCTGCAGGCGGATGGTGATGCGATGCAGCGCGCTGTGAAGAATGCGACCGACATGGCGCGCCATATTTTTGCTGATGAGCAGAGCAGCGAGCCGGATCTGGTAGTGAGCGGGGAATCGAACCTTCTGAATATCCCCGATCTCGGCGACATAGAGAAGCTGCGCCGGCTCTTCGAAACGTTTACCACCAAGCGTGACCTGCTGCATCTGCTCGATCAGAGCATGCATGCGGAGAGTATCCAGGTCTTCATCGGCGGCGAATCCGGATACCAATCTCTGGACGAATGCAGCGTGGTCATGGCTCCGTATCAGGTGGACGGGCGCGTGGTGGGAACGCTTGGCGTCATCGGCCCCACGCGCATGGCGTATGACCACGTCATATCAATCGTGGACGTCACGGCGCGTTTGCTGGGAGGTGTCCTCAGCACCGAAGGACGCTGACCGGCTGCGCGCCAGCTCCGACGGTTGAAAGCCTGCTTGCAGGTCCCCATTGATCACGGACTATAATTCCGGCTTTGATTGCCGCAGCAATGGAGTTGAAACAAGTACATGAGCCACAAGAATCCCGTTGAAGCCGGCGTCCCGGCCGAAAATCCCTCCGGTGCCGAGGCCAGCGCCCCCGCGCTGACCGCCGGGTCGTCGGAAGCGGCCGCGCCGGATACCTCCGGTCTGCGTACCGAACTCGACGCAGCGCGCAGTGAGGCAGCCGAGAATCTGGACAAGTTTCTGCGTGCGAAGGCGGAGATGGAAAATGTCCGCCGGCGCGCGGAGACGGATGTGGCGAACGCCCATAAATACGGCATAGAGCGCTTTGCGCTCGAGATGCTGGCGGTAAAGGACAGCCTGGAGCGTGCCCGCGCCGTCGATATCCTGTCGCAGGCCGGGGAGACCGCCGAGCGGCAACTGATCCAGAAAATGGTCGAAGGCATAGACCTTACGCTGAAACTGATGGATACCATCTTCCAGAAATTCGCGATCGCGACGGTGGATCCGCAGAAAGGCGAGAAGTTCGACCCGGAACGCCACCAGGCCATGAGCATGGTCGAGTCCGCGGATGTGCCTGAAAACCACGTTCTGGCTACCGTCCAGCGCGGCTATCTCCTGCACAACCGTCTGTTGCGTCCGGCGATGGTGGTGGTGGCCCGGCACGGCCAATCGTGAATGAAAGCAATTGAAAAACGTCGGATCCACCCCATCTATTGCCTTAAGGCACGGTAAATATACCGAAAATAGGGTTATTGCGAGGATTGTACAATGGCAAAGATTATCGGCATCGATTTAGGCACCACCAACTCCTGCGTGGCCGTCATGGAGGGAGGCAAGCCGCGCGTCATCGAGAACAGTGAAGGCGACCGCACCACGCCGTCCATCGTCGCATTTACCGCGGACAATGAAGTGGTGGTGGGCCAGGTGGCCAAGCGTCAGGCAATCACCAACCCCGCCAACACCCTGTATGCGGTGAAGCGGCTGATCGGGCGCAAGTTCGAGGACGAGGTGGTCCAGCGTGACGTCAAGATGGTTCCTTACCGGATCACCAAGGCGAAGAACGGCGATGCCTGGGTCGAGGCCAAGGGCAAGTCCATGGCGCCGCCGGAGATCTCCGCGCGCGTGCTGCAGAAGATGAAGAAGACGGCCGAGGATTACCTGGGCGAGGAGGTCACCGAAGCCGTGATCACCGTACCCGCCTATTTCAACGACTCGCAGCGTCAGGCAACCAAGGACGCTGGCAGGATCGCCGGCCTCGAAGTCAAGCGCATCATCAACGAACCGACCGCGGCCGCGCTTGCTTTCGGCATGGACAAGAGAGAAGGTGATCGCAAGATCGCGGTATACGATCTGGGCGGTGGCACGTTCGACATCTCGATAATCGAGATCGCTGAGGTCGACAAGGAGCATCAGTTCGAGGTTCTTTCGACCAACGGCGACACCTTCCTGGGTGGTGAGGACTTTGACAAGCGGGTCATCGATTATCTTGTCGATGAGTTCAAAAGGGACAACGGTGTTGATCTGCACAAGGATCCGCTTGCGCTGCAGCGCCTCAAGGATGCAGCCGAGAAAGCCAAGATCGAGCTGTCCTCGAGCCAGCAGACGGAAGTGAACCTGCCGTACATCACGGCCGATGCGAGCGGTCCCAAGCACCTCAATATCAAGCTCACGCGTGCCAAGCTCGAGAGCCTGGTCGAGGACCTGATTGCGCGTACGGTTGAGCCGTGCAAGATCGCGCTGAAGGATGCCGGGCTGAAGGCGAGCGAAATCGACGATGTGATCCTGGTGGGTGGCCAGACCCGCATGCCCAAGGTGCAGGAGGCGGTGAAGGATTTCTTCGGGCGGGAACCGCGCAAGGACGTCAATCCGGACGAGGCCGTTGCGATCGGCGCGGCGATCCAGGGTGGTGTGCTGGGCGGCGAGGTCAAGGATGTGCTGCTGCTGGACGTGACGCCGCTGTCTCTCGGCATCGAGACGATGGGCGGAGTGATGACCAAGCTCATTCAGAAGAACACCACCATCCCGACCAAGGCGTCGCAGGTGTTCTCCACCGCCGACGATAACCAGACGGCGGTGACGGTGCATGTACTGCAGGGCGAGCGCGAAATGGCGAGCGGAAACAAGTCGCTGGGCCGTTTCGACCTGAGCGACATTCCGCCGGCGCCGCGTGGGTTGCCGCAGATCGAGGTTACCTTCGACATAGACGCCAACGGTATTCTGCATGTTTCGGCCAAGGACAAGGCAACCGGCAAGGAAAACAAGATCGTGATCAAGTCGAGCTCCGGTCTCTCCGATACCGAGATCGATCGCATGGTCAAGGATGCCGAGGCGCATGCCGAGGAAGACCGCAAGGCGCACGAGCTCGTCGATGCCCGCAACCGGGGTGATGGGTTGATCCATAGCGTGCGCAAGTCCATGAAGGAGATGGGTGACAAGATCCCCGCGTCCGACAGGGACAAGATCGAAGCGGCGATACGGGATCTCGAGTCCGTGGTCAAGGGCGACGACAAGGATGCAATCGAAAGCAAGTCGCAGGCACTGGCCGAAGCAAGCCACAAGCTGGCGGAGCATATGTATGGCCAGGCTGGTTCCCAGGCCCAGGGCGCCGAAGCTGCCGGTGCCACCGAGGGGACGGCCGAGTCCGCATCCGCAGGCAAGGACAACGTCGTCGATGCGGAATTCGAGGAAGTGAAGGAAAACAAAGGCAAGAAGTAACCGGAATCAGCGGCTGTTAAAGGGCACGGTGGACGGGACCTCGGTTTCGTCGCAGTGCCCTTTGCTGTGGGCAATGCGGCCGTTGGCTGCCGGGAATGACCGCATTTTGGTCCGGGGTGTCCGGCCGGTACGGAGCCGGTGCGGTTCGCGTGCCGTGGCCTCCGTACCGGAAAATGCGTCGAATCGGGAGTTTCGGTCCCGGTGTATAGCCTGCGGCCGTGCACGCATCCGGACGGCGGGAAACAGGATCCCCGGACCTATCCGGGGCGGGATCACTTAAGCTACGTCGAGCCATGGCGAAACGCGATTATTACGAAATACTTGGGGTGCCACGCAACGCGTCCGAGGCGGATATCAAGAAGTCCTATCGCCGTCTGGCGATGAAATACCACCCGGACCGCAACCCGAATGACACAAGCGCTGAGGCCAGCTTCAAGGAGGCGAAGGAGGCCTACGAAATACTGAGCGATGCCCAGAAACGTGCGGCCTACGACCAGTTTGGACATGCGGGAGTCGATCCGAGCGCGGCGGCCGGCGGACGCGGCGGCTTCTACGGGGCCGGCGCCGGCGCGAACTTCGCCGACATTTTCGGCGATGTTTTCGGAGACATATTCGGGGGCGGCGGACGCACGCGCGGCAGTCAGTCTTTCCGTGGCGCAGACCTTCGCTACAACCTCGAGCTCGGCCTGGAGGAGGCAGTGCGCGGCACCGAGATGCGTATCCGCGTTCCGGCCCTTGAGACCTGTGAAACCTGCCACGGCAGCGGTGCGCGGGCCGGTACGGCCCCCACGAACTGCCCGACCTGCGGCGGACATGGCCAGGTGCGCATGCAACAGGGGTTCTTCTCCATCCAGCAGACCTGCCCGAATTGCCGCGGCACCGGCAAGATCGTCAGCTCGCCCTGTCCCGATTGCCACGGCCAGGGGCGTGTCAAGCACACGAAGACGCTGTCGGTGAAGGTGCCGGCGGGCGTCGACGAAGGCGATCAGATCCGTCTGGCCGGAGAAGGCGAGGCGGGAGAGAACGGCGGTCCGTCCGGCGATCTCTATGTGCAGATACGCCTGAAAGAACATGCGATCTTCAAACGTGACGGCGACGACCTGCATTGCGAGATGCCGGTCAGTTTCGCCACGGCGACCCTCGGCGGCGAAGTGGAAATTCCCACGCTGGACGGGCGAGCCACACTCAAGATTCCTGCAGGCACCCAGAGCGACAAGGTTTTCAGGCTGCGCGGCAAAGGCGTGACCAATGTACGCTCGGGCAGCGTCGGTGACCTTTATTGCCATACCAGCATCGAGACTCCGGTCAATCTGACCAAGCGCCAGAAGGAGTTGCTGGAGGAGTTTGATGCGCTGGTGCGCGTCGGCGGTGCGCGTCATTATCCGCGCGAGCAGTCATGGATGGATAAGCTCAAGAGCTTTCTCGGATAATCGGATTGCGGCCGGCGGAATGATTCCGCACGGCGGCGTGCCTTAGAATCTGAGTTCTCCCAGCCGGCGGACGCGAGGGTTTCCGGCGCCAGGTCGGCGCGGTCGCCCTCTGCGTAACTTCAAGAAACGCAGCTACACCTGCAAGAAACGCAGCTACACCTGCATCAGCCGCCAATCCGGGGCTCGCCCGGTGGCGGGGAACTCCACCGCCGGACGTGGTCCAATTCTTGATCTCCCTCGGTCTTTCACCGCACAGGTCAAAGGACGTGCCCATGCTCATCTCGAAATCCCCGGATGTCCAGCCATCCGAGATTACCGACGAGGCGGTTTACAACGGCCGTCGCCGGTTTCTCGCGGCCGCCTCGGCAGCAACCGCAGGCCTTTTTCTGAACAGTGCCAGCGCCGCCGATTCGCTGCCCGACTTGCCCGGACTGCCGCCCGCCCGCCCGAGCCCGTTCAGCACGCACGAGCGGAAGACACCCTACCGGGATATCACCAATTACAACAACTTCTATGAGTTCGCCACCGACAAGTATTCGCCAGCGACGCTTGCCGCAAGCCTGACGACGCGTCCGTGGACGGTCACTGTGGACGGTGCGGTTCGACGACCCACGACGTACGACATCGAGGATCTGATCAGGATGAATCCCCTGGAGGATCGCATTTACCGTCATCGCTGTGTCGAGGGATGGTCGATGGTGATTCCCTGGGTCGGATTTCCGCTGAACCGGCTGATCCGTCAGGTCGAGCCCACCGGCAACGCCAGGTTCGTGAAATTCGTTACGCTTTACGACCCCAAGGAAATGCCGGGTCAGCGTTCCGACATCCTCCATTGGCCGTATGTCGAGGGGTTGCGCATGGACGAGGCCATGCATCCGCTGACCATTCTGGCAGTGGGACTCTATGGTCGCGTGCTTCCCAACCAGGACGGCGCCCCGGTACGTCTGGTAGTGCCCTGGAAATACGGCTTCAAGAGCATCAAGTCCATAGTGCGGATCAGCTTCGTGGAGAAACAGCCGCTCACGACCTGGGTGAGGGCAGTGCCGTCCGAATACGGATTCTATTCGAACGTCAACCCGCGTGACGATCACACGCTCTGGAGCCAGGCGCGTGAACGCCGCATCGGGGACTTCTTCAAACGCCCGACGCTGCTGTTCAACGGCTACGGTGAACAGGTTGCGCAGATGTACCGCGGCATGGACCTCGACAAGTACTTCTGACGCATGGCTCCTGTACGCATCCTGTGGCTGAAACGCGCTGTTTTCGCGGCCTGCCTGCTGCCGCTCGCGGCGCTGGCACTGGAAGGATGGCGTCGCAGTCTCGGCGCCAATCCGATCGCGGCGATCGAGCATTCGACCGGCCGCTGGGCTTTGGTGTTGCTGCTCGTCACGCTGAGCGTGACCCCGTTGCGCAGGCTCACGGGATGCTACTGGATGTTGCGGTTTCGCCGCATGTTTGGCCTTTATTCCTTTTTCTACACCTGCCTGCACGTGCTTTCGTATGTCATTCTCGATCAGTTCTTCGACTGGACGGCAATATTCCATGACATCTCCAGGCTGCCGTTCATGACCGTCGGATTCGCCAGTTTCGTGTTGCTGATTCCCCTGGCGCTGACAGCGACCAACGGCATGGTGCGGCGTCTGGGGGCGAAGCGCTGGCAGGCATTGCACCGCCTCGTCTACGTGATTGCGATCGGTGGCGTACTGCATTATCTCTGGCTGGTGAAGCTGGACATGACGGATCCGGACATCTATGCGGCAATTCTCGCGGTCCTGCTGGGTTTCCGGGTCGTCATGGCCATCGGGTGCCTGATCCGGCGCCCGATGACGGAGCGGTTGCCGAGACTGCCCGCCGACGGAGCCGAATGAGGCGCGCACGGGCCGAATTTCCGTAATGGTTCGCGGTGCCGGTCATTTCGGGGCGATTCCCCGAAGCTGTGCAAGGCCACCGGGAATCCGGACGGAAAGCCGCCGATGCCGATTTTTTCCTCCGATTCTTTCTCCGGGGCCGGTTTCTTTGTACATTTGCGGTATCCTGCCGTTTCGTCTCCGTCTGCCCGCTTTCGGGCGGCGCAGGCGGGAGACCCTCGCCGGCGAATGCCGCCGGTGGGAGGATTGCGAGAATTTCTGCGAGAAACAGCGAATGACGAGGATAGCCATTGCCGGTGCCAGCGGACGCATGGGGCGCAGTCTGATCGAAGCCTGCCATGGCAGCGAAGGGATGCGCCTGTCGGTCGCGATCGACCGGCCGGGGAGTGCAGCCATCGGAAGTGATGCTGGAGATCTGGCTGGTGTCGGGCGCCTGGGCGTGCCAGTCGTTCATGATCTCGCGAAGGTACTGGACCAGTTCGATGTCTTGGTCGATTTCACGCGCCCCGAGGCCACGCTCAGCTACATGGACCTCTGCCGCACCGGCGCCAAACGCATGGTTATCGGCACGACCGGATTCGATGACGCCGGCAGGCAGCGCATCGGGGCGGCCGCGCAGGACATGGCGATCGTCTTCGCGCCGAACATGAGCGTCGGCGTGAACCTTTGTTTCCGGCTGCTCGATATTGCCGCACGGGTGTTGGGCGAGGACGCGGATGTGGAGATCATCGAGGCGCATCACCGGCACAAGGTGGATGCACCCTCAGGTACCGCGCTGCGCATGGGAGAGGTTGTCGCCGCCGCGCTTGGCCGCGACCTAAAGGAATGCGCGGTCTATGGACGCCAGGGCGTCACCGGCGAGCGTCCGCGCCAGACAATCGGTTTCGCCACCGTGCGTGGCGGGGATATCGTCGGCGATCATACCGTACTGTTTGCGGCACCCGGCGAACGCATCGAGATCACGCACCGGGCAGAAAGCCGCATGACGTTCGCGCACGGCGCGCTGCGCGCGGCTCAGTGGCTGCAGGATAAGGACACCGGGCTGTTCGACATGCAGCACGTGCTCGGCCTGCGCTGACCCTCCGGAGGCGCTGCCTCCCTGGGACATTGAACGAAGCCATTTGCACGCCCCATGCGGTGCGTTGCAGTTTGCTTTTGGCCGGTTGGTCACGTAAAATATTGCTTCAACTCGAAGCACCCAAATCAATGAACGAATTACCGAAAACGGGAGAGGCTTGTGCGGCCTCTCCCGTTTTCGCATGCCTACCGGTGGAGGTATCCGGCTGATGCGTCCTGCACTGCTAGCCCTGGAAGATGGCACCCTTTTTGCCGGGGAAGCCATTGGCGTTTCAGGGCAGGCAGTCGGCGAAGTGGTGTTCAACACCGCGATGACCGGGTACCAGGAGATACTCACCGACCCATCGTACGCCAAGCAGATCGTCACGCTCACCTACCCCCACATCGGCAACACCGGGGTCAACGCCGAGGACATGGAGAGTGGACGGGTATTCGCCGCCGGTCTCGTGATCCGCGACCTGCCGGCGCACATGAGCAATTGGCGTGCTTCGTCGAGCCTGCCCGAGTTCCTGCGCAAGCACAGGGTGGTTGCCATCTCCGGCATCGACACCCGAAAGCTTACACGCCTGCTGCGCGAAAAAGGGGCGCAGAACGGATGCATCACGGCGGCCGGGAAGGACGGAAAAATAGACCGCAAGGCGGCCGTTGCCGCCGCCCGCGCCTTTGCCGGCCTCAAAGGCATGGACCTCGCCAAAGTGGTGACGACCAAGGAGTCCTATCTCTGGGAGCAAGGCGGGTGGGAGTGGGGCACAGGTCATCGCGCCGCGCGCGAACACCGCTTCGACGTGGTCGCGTATGATTTCGGCATCAAGCGCAATATTCTGCGCATGCTGGCCGATCGCGGCTGCCGTGTCACGGTTGTGCCAGCCAAGACCGGCGCCGCGGAGACCCTTGCACTGCGTCCCCACGGGATCTTCCTGTCGAACGGTCCCGGCGACCCGGAGCCCTGCACCTACGCGATCGAGGCCATCCGCGCGCTTATCGCCACCGGCCTGCCGGTGTTCGGCATCTGTCTGGGCCACCAGCTGCTTGGGCTCGCATCCGGTGCGCGTACGGTAAAGATGAAATTCGGTCACCACGGTGCCAACCATCCGGTGCAGGAGCTTGGCAGCGGGCGTGTGATGATCACCAGCCAGAACCACGGTTTTGCGGTCGACGAAGAGAGTCTGCCGCCCACGCTGCGCGTAACCCATCGGTCTTTGTTTGATGGCTCGGTTCAGGGGCTCGAGCGCACCGACCTGCCGGTATTCTGCTTTCAGGGGCATCCCGAGGCGAGCCCCGGGCCGCACGACATCAGCCCCCTGTTCGACCGTTTCATCCAGCTCATGGAGGCGCAAGCCCGTCCGTCGGCAGCTCCGGCCGGCGCTCCGGCACAGGCCGCCCAGACGGCACCTGCCGTCGGGATAGAGGCCGAAGGAGCCTAGATACTTGTCATGCCAAAACGCACGGATATACGCAGCATTCTGATCATAGGCGCCGGCCCGATCGTTATCGGCCAGGGCTGTGAGTTTGACTATTCCGGGGCGCAGGCCTGCAAGGCGCTTAAAGAAGAGGGCTATCGCGTCGTCCTGGTCAATTCCAATCCGGCCACCATAATGACCGACCCCGATCTGGCGGACGCGACTTACATCGAGCCGATCCAGTGGGAGACCGTCGCCAAGATCATCGCTAAGGAGCGGCCCGATGCGCTGCTGCCGACGATGGGCGGGCAGACCGGGCTCAATTGCGCCCTGGACCTCGACCGCGAGGGCGTGCTTGAGCGCTACGGGGTCGAAATGATCGGAGCCAAGCGCGAGGCCATAGACAAGGCCGAGGACCGTGAGCTGTTCAAGAAGGCAATGGAGTCCATCGGCCTGGGAGTCGCCCGCGGAGCCGTCGCGCACAGCCTGGAAGAGGCCCTGCAGGTGCAGGCCATGATCGGGTTTCCTGCAATCATCCGCCCGTCCTTCACTCTCGGTGGCAGCGGCGGCGGAATTGCCTACAACAAGGAAGAATTCATGGCCATCTGCGAGCGTGGCCTGGAGGCCTCGCCTACGCGCGAGCTGCTGATCGAGGAGTCGATCATCGGCTGGAAGGAATACGAAATGGAGGTGGTGCGTGACCGCAAGGACAACTGCATCATCGTCTGCTCGATCGAAAATCTCGACCCCATGGGTGTGCACACTGGCGATTCCATCACAGTGGCGCCGGCCCAGACCCTGACGGACAAGGAATACCAGGTCATGCGCGACGCGAGCATCGCGGTATTGCGCGAGATCGGCGTCGAGACCGGCGGATCCAACGTCCAGTTTGCCGTCAACCCGGTCGACGGACGCATGCTGGTGATCGAGATGAATCCGCGGGTTTCGCGTTCCTCGGCGCTGGCAAGCAAGGCGACGGGCTTCCCGATCGCAAAGGTGGCTGCCAAGCTGGCAGTCGGCTACACGCTGGACGAGCTCAAGAACGACATCACCGGCGGGGCGACCCCTGCGTCGTTCGAGCCTACCATAGACTATGTTGTCACCAAGTTTCCGCGCTTTACCTTCGAGAAGTTTCCCAAGGCCGATCCGACGCTCACTACCCAGATGAAGTCGGTGGGCGAGGTGATGGCGATAGGTCGTACCTTCCAGGAATCGCTGCACAAGGCGATCCGCGGCCTGGAGACCGGTGTCTACGGTCTGGAGCCGGCGGTCGATCCGCAGCTGACCCCGGACCGGGCGGCTGCGCGTATCGAGCACGAGCTTCGTGTACCGGGGGCCGAGCGCATATGGTACATCGCCGATGCCTTCCGCTCGGGAATGAGCATCGATGCGGTCTTCGACCTCACGCACATCGATCGCTGGTTCCTGGTCCAGATCGAGGAGCTGGTTTCGCTTGAAGCGGAGATACAGCGCCATGCGCGCAAGAAGCCGTCGCACGAACGCCTGCGCGCGTGGAAGCGCAAGGGGTTTTCCGACCGGCGACTGGCGCAGCTGATGGAGATCAGCGAGGAGAAGTTCCGGGAACTGCGCCATTCCGCCGGAGTACGGCCGGTGTTCAAGCGCGTTGATTCCTGCGCCGCCGAATTTGCTTCGGCGACGGCGTACATGTATTCGACCTATGACGAGGAGTGCGAATCGAATCCGGAGCCGCGCGACAAGATCATGGTGCTCGGAGGCGGACCCAACCGCATCGGCCAGGGCATCGAGTTTGATTATTGCTGTGTGCATGCCGCGTTCGCGCTGCGCGAGGACGGCTATCAGACCATCATGGTCAACTGCAATCCGGAGACCGTGTCGACCGATTACGACACTTCCGATCGCCTGTACTTCGAGCCGTTGACTCTCGAGGATGTGCTCGAGATCAACCACATCGAACAGCCCAAGGGGGTGATCGTGCAGTACGGCGGCCAGACGCCGCTCAAGCTTGCGCGTGAACTGGAGCGCAATCATGTGCCCATTGTCGGCACCAGCCCGGATTCGATCGATCTGGCTGAGGATCGGGGGCGCTTCCAGAAGCTTATACAGAAGCTTGGACTGCTGCAGCCCCCGAACCGCACGGCCACTACCCCGGAGCAGGCAGTAAAGCTCGCCGAAGAGGTCGGCTATCCGCTGGTGGTGCGGCCCTCTTACGTTCTCGGCGGCAGGGCCATGGAGATCGTGCTCAATCGCGAAGATCTGGAGACTTACATGCGCGTGGCGGTGCGCGTGTCGAACGATTCGCCAGTGCTGCTGGACCGGTTTCTGAGCGACGCGACGGAGGTCGACGTCGATGCGGTGAGCGACGGCAAGAAAGTGGTGATAGGCGGGATCATGGAGCACATCGAGGAGGCCGGCGTGCATTCCGGCGACTCGGCCTGCTCGCTGCCGCCGTTCAGCCTGAGCAAGGGAATCCAGAGCCGGCTGCGTGCCCAGACCGTGGAGATGGCGAAGGCGCTGAAGGTCATCGGCCTTATGAACGTGCAGTTCGCGGTCAAGGGAGACGACGTCTACGTGCTGGAAGTGAACCCGCGCGCCTCGCGCACGGTGCCCTACGTGTCGAAGGCCACGGCCAGACCGCTGGCTAAGATCGCGGCCCGCTGCATGGTCGGGCAGAGTCTTGCGTCGCAGGGGGTGGTTTCCGAGATCATCCCGGATTATTATTCGGTGAAGGAAGCCGTTTTTCCTTTCATCAAGTTTCCCGGTGTGGACACGGTGCTCGGACCGGAGATGAAATCGACCGGCGAGGTTATGGGTATCGGACGCACGTTCGGCGAAGCGTTTTCCAAATCACAGCTTGCCGCAGGTTCGGAGATTCCGCGCCGTGGCCGCATGTTCATTAGCGTGCGCGACTCGGACCAGAAGGCTGCGGTGGAAGTGGCGCGCTATTTCGGCGGGAATGGGTTCGAGATCCTGGCCACGCGCGGTACCGCTGCGGTGCTTGAGGCGGCAGGCGTGAAGGTCCGCCCGGTGAACAAGGTTTCGGAAGGCCGTCCACATGTGCTTGATATGCTCAAGAACGACGAGATCGACATTATCGTGAACACCGTTGCCGACAAGCAGAGCATTGCGGACTCTTCGCTGATCCGGCGTGAGGCCCTGCAGCACAAAGTGACCAACTATACGACGCTCGCAGCCGCCCGTGCTGCGTGCGAGGCGCATCGCCAGGCCGCGGAGTTCGACGTCAATTCTCTGCAGGATCTGCACAAGGAGATCGCGGCATGAACAAGGTGCCGCTTACCGTCAAAGGCGCGGAGAAGCTCAAGACCGAATTGCAGCGCCTGAAGACGGTCGAACGCCCGCGTGTCATTCAGGCCATCGCCGAGGCGCGCGCTCACGGAGACCTTTCCGAGAACGCCGAATACCATGCGGCCAAAGAGCAGCAGTCGTTTATCGAAGGCCGCATCGTGGACATCGGGCAAAAGCTGGGAAATGCGCAGATTATCGATCCGCTGAAGGTCAATGCCAACGGACGCGTGGTGTTCGGCGCAACACTGGATCTGATGGACGAGGATACGCAGAAGGAAGTCACCTACCAGATCGTCGGTGACGACGAAGCGGATATCGCATCCGGCATGATCTCGATCAGTTCGCCGATTGCACGCGCCCTGATCGGCAAGGAGCCGGGCGAGGTGGTCGAAGTGCGGGTCCCGGACGGCGTGCGGCACTACGAAATCCTTGATGTGCGCTATGTCTAGATGCCGCCCGGCACGGCGGCCGGTACGGCTGTGCGCAACCGGTTTGCTGCGCTGATCGCCGCACTCCAGGCCCTTGCTCTGACCCTGTGGGTCGGCAGCATGTGGACGGTCGGCTACCTGGTCGCACCAGTACTGTTCCGTTCCCTGCCGGATCCCATGACGGCCGGCGACATCGCGGGCAGGCTGTTCTGGATTACGGGGTACCTGGGACTTGCCTGCGGCGGGTTTCTGCTCGGAACCGTTCTCTACCGTGACGGGCTCGCCGGATGGCGCCCGCGTGTCGTGCTGGCAATGTTCACGATCAACCTGATCGGCCAGTTCGGCCTGCTGCCGGCAATGCAAAGATTGAAATCCCTGGCCCACGGAAGACTGATCGCCGCGACTCCGCTTGCCCACCGGTTCGGACTGCTCCACGGGATTGCGGGCACGCTGTTTCTCGCCAACAGCCTGCTCGGGTTGTTGCTTGTGACGCGCGGGCTGCGGCCCCGTGGCAGGGGTTGATATGGGCGTCATGGTCCGGCCTGCCCGGGGGGCGCTGCCTGGCTGCGCCCGGTTCCTGCGCCACTGCAGACTTCGAATTCCTCGCGTTCAGGCGCTGAAGGCGGGTTAGCCGTGGCCCGGACAAAAAGCAGCAAGGCCTGGCTGGCCGAGCATTTTACCGATCCATTCGTCAAGCGTGCGCAGCAGGAGGGGTTCCGTTCGCGCGCCGTCTACAAGCTCGAAGAGATCGATCGTCGCGACCATCTTCTGCGGCCGGGGATGGTGGTGGTCGACCTCGGTGCGGCGCCCGGGGGCTGGTCGCAATACGCCGGGCGCCGCGTGGGTGCTGCCGGGCGGGTGCTGGCGCTCGACATCCTTCCCATGGATCCTATTGCCGGCGTGGATACGCTGCAGGGCGATTTCACCGAAAAAGAGGTGCTCGACCAGGCGCTTGAGCGTCTGCAGGGGCGGCCGGTCGATCTTGTAATCTCGGATATGGCACCCAATATTAGCGGTATCGGTGCTGCCGACCAGGCGCGTGCCATGTATCTGGCGGAATTGGCGGTGGATTTTGCGGCGCAGGCGCTGCGTTCCGGAGGCGATCTCCTCGTGAAGGTGTTCCAGGGAAGCGGGTACGGAGAGCTGCACCAGAGTATGCGCGGGCGGTTTGAACGCGTGCTGGTACGCAAGCCGCAGGCCTCACGGGCGCGCAGCCGCGAGATATACTTGGTAGGCAAGGGTTATCGCGGCGTAAATTGATCCTGGATGCGGTTGTTTGAACCGAGTAAACGTAGCAAAATGGAAACCAATCCCCCCGTACGGGGTCTGATTTCGACCAGACTCCGAAGAGTCCTCGGGTCGGCTGAATGAGGCAAGATATTGAATAATCTCACGAAGAATCTACTCCTGTGGCTCGTCATTGCCGTCGTGCTGATGTCGGTGTTCAACAACTTCGGCAACCGCCAGACGTCGGTGCACCAGATGGCCTATTCGCAGTTCTACAGCCAGCTGCTGAGCGGGCAGGTCAGCAAGGTTACCATCGAGGGCCGCAAGATCCAGGGCATCACCAAGAGCGGTGACAAGTTCAACACCTACAGCCCCGAGACCGACAACCGTGCCCTGATCGGTGACCTGCTCCGTAACAACGTCACCATCGATGCCAAGCCTCCGGAAGAGCAGTCTCTGCTGCTGCAGATCTTCATCAACTGGTTCCCGATGCTGCTGCTGGTGGGTGTGTGGGTGTTTTTCATGCGCCAGATGCAGGGCGGAGGTAGCGGCCGCGGGGCGATGGGCTTCGGCAAGAGCCGGGCGCGCATGCTCACCGAGGAACAGAACAAGGTCACGTTCGAGGATGTCGCCGGCGTGGAGGAAGCCAAGGAAGAGGTCGGCGAGCTGGTGGAATTCCTGCGTGACCCGTCGAAGTTCCAGAAGCTGGGCGGGCGCATCCCCAAGGGGGTGTTGATGACCGGTTCTCCGGGCACTGGCAAGACGCTGCTTGCGAAGGCGATCGCGGGCGAAGCCAAGGTGCCGTTCTTCTCGATTTCCGGGTCCGATTTCGTCGAGATGTTCGTCGGCGTCGGTGCCTCGCGTGTGCGCGACATGTTCGATCAGGCCAAGAAGCACGCGCCGTGCATCATCTTCATCGACGAGATCGATGCGGTCGGCCGCCAGCGCGGCGCCGGACTCGGCGGCGGCCATGATGAGCGCGAGCAGACGCTCAACCAGCTGCTGGTGGAGATGGACGGATTCGAGGGCACCGAGGGCGTCATAGTCATCGCGGCCACCAACAGGCCGGATGTGCTGGATCCGGCGTTGCTGCGTCCCGGACGGTTTGATCGCCAGGTCTATGTGCCGTTGCCCGATATCCGGGGTCGTGAGCAGATCCTGAAGGTCCATATGCGCAAGGTGCCGGTATCCGACAATGTCGTACCGAGCATTCTCGCGCGTGGTACTCCCGGATTCTCCGGTGCGGATCTCGCCAATCTTGTGAACGAGGCCGCGCTGTTTGCGGCGCGAGCCAACAAGCGGCTCGTCGACATGGAGGATTTCGAGAAGGCGAAGGACAAGATCGTGATGGGTGCCGAACGCCGCTCCATCGTGATGCCGGAGAAGGAGCGCATGAATACGGCCTATCACGAGTCCGGACATACGGTGGTGGCCAAGACGCTGCCCAACACCGATCCCGTGCACAAGGTGACCATCATCCCGCGCGGCCGCGCGCTTGGTGTGACAATGCAGCTGCCGATCGAAGATCGCTACAGCCATGACCGCGAATCGCTGCTGTCGACCATCGCAGTGCTCATGGGAGGCCGCATTGCCGAAGAGGTGTTCATGCATCAGATGACGACCGGTGCGGCAAACGACTTCGAACGTGCCACCGAACTTGCACGCAACATGGTTACCCGCTGGGGCATGAGCGATGCGCTCGGTACGCGGGTCTATGGCGAGAACCAGAGCGAGGTCTTCCTGGGACGCGACGTGACGACGCAC
Organism: Pseudomonadota bacterium; assembly: GCA_021790335.1. Lineage (GTDB taxonomy): Bacteria > Pseudomonadota > Gammaproteobacteria > Acidiferrobacterales > UBA6901 > JAJYCY01. The sequence goes on from JAJYEE010000006.1 coordinate 33,210, forward strand.
AAGAACCTCAGCGATGCTACGGTCCAGCTTGTCGACAACGAGATCCGGCGCATCATCGACGAGGAGTACGCCCGGGCGCGCAAGATCATCGAGGACAACCGCGACAAGATCGAGCTGATGGCGAAGGCGCTGCTCGAGTGGGAGACCCTGAACTCGGATCAGATCGACGACATCATGGCCGGGAAGCAGCCGCGCCCTCCCGAGGACTTTGCCGGGCCGGCGACGCCAGGTTCGGATCAGCAGCCCGGTTCGCCTGCCGCCCGCAAGCCGCGCGCCAAGCCGATCGACGCCCCGGCTGCGGAGCACTGATTCGTATCGGATCGCGGTCGGTGTTGGCCTGTTCTCGCAATGACCGCACGTGACCCGGCACTTGCTCCTCCCCGTTCCGGGCCGGTCCTCGATTGCGGTGGCCGGCCGCTCGATCTGGCGCGCGTCGCTGTCATGGGCATACTCAATGTCACCCCCGATTCGTTTTCGGACGGGGGTGTTTTTTTTGCTCAGGAAAGGGCCGTGGAGCGTGCGCTGGCCATGGTCGAGGAAGGTGCCGACATCATCGATGTGGGCGGTGAGTCGACGCGCCCGGGAGCGCCGGGCGTGCCGGTTCAGCAGGAGCTGGAGCGTGTTGTTCCCGTCATCGAGGCGCTGGTCCGTGCCGTTTCGGTTCCGATCTCCGTAGATAGTTCCAAGCCCGAAGTGATGCGCGCGGCGGCCGCCGCCGGCGCCGGAATGATCAATGATGTCATGGCTTTGCGCGCGTTCGGTGCGGTGGAGACGGCGCGTGAACTGAAGCTTCCGGTCTGCCTCATGCACATGCAGGGTGAGCCGCGCACCATGCAGTGCAATCCCCGATACCAGGATGTGGTCGGCGAAGTCCGCGATTTCCTGCGCGGGCGAATCGAAGTCTGCACCCGGGCCGGAATCCAACGGGACCGCCTCCTGGCGGATCCGGGTTTCGGCTTCGGCAAGAACCTCGCGCACAATTTCGAATTGTTGCGCAGGCTCCCGGAATTCAAGGTTTTGCAGGTTCCGATCCTGGCGGGCCTCTCGCGCAAGTCCATGATCGGCGCGGTGCTCGGTCTGCCGGTCGATCAACGTGTGCACGCCAGCGTAGCCCTGGCGTTATGCGCGGCGCAGAACGGTGCCGGAATCGTACGGGTCCACGACGTGCGCCCGACACGTGATGCGATCCGCATGCTCGAAGCGGTCGCCGGTTGCGGCCGGATGCGATCGACTACAATGGAATGAGGCATGCCTAATCGCAAGAGGAGGAACGGATGAGCAAGCGCTATTTCGGCACCGATGGGATCCGCGGATGCATGGGCGAGGAGCCGATCACGCCGGAAACCGTGCTCAAGCTCGGCTGGGCAGCCGGCTGTGTCCTGGGAAAAGGCGTCACTGACCATGCCAAAATCCTCATCGGGAAGGACACGCGGGTATCCGGCTATCTGCTGGAATCGGCGCTCGAGGCGGGGCTGTCGGCGGCCGGCGTCGATATCCGCCTGCTCGGCCCTATGCCGACCCCCGGCATTGCTTATCTGACTCGTACCGCGCGTGCTCGCGCCGGTATCGTCATCAGCGCCTCGCACAACCCTTATCAGGACAACGGCATCAAGTTCTTTTCCTCCGAGGGATGTAAGCTGCCGGACGAGGTGGAGATCGAAATCGAACGCATGATGGCCGAACCCCTGCGCACCGCAGCGCCCGCCAACCTCGGCAAGGCCAAGCGCTACGAAGATGCCGGCGGCCGGTATATCGAGTTCTGCAAGAGCACTTTTCCGCACCGGCTCAGCCTCGAAGGGCTGAAGATCGTCATCGACTGCGCCAACGGCGCCGCCTACCAGATTGCGCCACACGTATTCAGCGAGTTGGGCGCCGACGTGGTGGCCATCGGCAACCAGCCGGACGGGCTCAATATCAATCATGAGTGCGGATCGACGGATACCAGGCTGCTGCGCAAGATGGTGGTCGAGCAGCGCGCCGATCTGGGAATTGCACTCGATGGCGACGGTGACCGGGTCATCATGGTGGACAGCGGCGGCGCGATCGTCGACGGCGACCAGCTCCTCTATATCATCGCGGAAGCGCGCCGGGCCATGGACCGGCTGCGGGGCGGGGTGGTGGGTACGCTGATGAGCAATCTGGGGCTCGAGCAGGCGCTGCAGGGCAAGGGGATTCCGTTCAGGCGCGCCCAGGTGGGGGACCGGTACGTTCTTTCGATCCTCCAGCAGGAGGGATGGGAGCTCGGCGGGGAGACATCCGGACATCTCATCTGCCTCGACAAGAGCACCACCGGCGATGGGATCGTCGCGGCGCTCGAAGTGGTCGCAGTCCTGCGCCAGTCGGGCCGGACCCTGGCTGAACTCAAGGCCGGCATGGCGGTGTACCCGCAGACCATGATCAATGTGCGCATGAACCGACGTTTCGACGTCAACGGTTCCAAATCCGTCACGAGTGTCCTGAACGAGGTCACGGCGCAATTGGGTTCCCAGGGCCGGGTCGTGCTGCGTGCTTCAGGCACCGAGCCGGTGGTCCGGGTGATGATCGAGGGCAAGGACAGGGAGCTCATCGAGCGTCTCGGCCGGCATCTCGCCGATACCGTGCAGCGGGCTGCCGAGGAAGCGGCCTGAGCGGTTCCGGCACATTGCACAAAATGCCGCTTTCGCCGCAGATGGTCCGGTCAGGAACGAAATGCCGGCCGCCGGGGCAAATTGCATTCTGTGCCAGCGACCGGTAACATCGCGCCCGCTTCTGTAGGTTTCGGCCTCATGCCTAAACAATAAGCGGAGAACACCATGCGCCGTCCGATGGTCGCCGGCAACTGGAAAATGAACGGAACCCAGGCCGAGGCAGCGGCGCTGGTGGGCGGAATCGAGCAGGGTCTGGACGGGGTGAGGCACGCCGAAATACTGGTATGTCCGCCGTACATTCTCGTCCCGGTCGTCGCGGAGTGGCTGAGCGGCAGCCGCGTCACCTGGGGTGGGCAGAACCTGAGCGCCCATAAGTCCGGTGCCTATACCGGAGAGATATCGGGCACCATGCTGCGCGATTTCGGCTGTAGTCATGTCATTGTGGGCCACTCCGAGCGGCGTGCGCTCTACGGCGAAAGCGATCAGGCTGTGGCTGAAAAATTCAAGGCCGCCCAGAGCGTCGGACTCGTTCCGATCCTGTGTGTCGGAGAGACTCTGGCCGAACGCGAAGCCAATCAGACCGAGACGGTGGTGGGGCGACAGCTTGATGCGGTGGTCAAGCTTGCCGGCATAGCGGCGATGGACAATGCGATCGTTGCCTATGAGCCGGTTTGGGCCATAGGTACGGGCAGGACCGCTACTCCGGAACAGGCGCAAAGCGTGCATGCGTTCATTCGTGCACGCCTGGCGCAGCTCAGTGCGACCGTGGCCGAGCGGCTGCGGATACTGTATGGCGGCAGCGTCAAGGCGGCCAATGCGCAACAGCTGTTCGTACAGCCAGACATTGACGGTGGACTGATCGGCGGTGCATCGTTGGACGTAGAGGAGTTCCTGGCCATCTGCCGGGCCGCCGGCTGAACCGGGGCAGGTGCCGACAGCGGGGCTGCGGGCGGGCGGAAGCCCGCATTACTGCGCGCCATCGGCGCGCTTTTGTTGATAGCGGTGAGCGCGAACATGTTGAAAGAGTTGCTGTTGGTTGTTCATGTGCTGGTGGCTGTCGCCATTGTCGGCCTGGTGCTTCTGCAACAGGGCCAGGGTGCGGATATCGGAGCCGCCTTCGGCAGCGGCGCGTCGCAGACGCTGTTCGGCGCGCGCGGGTCGGCGACATTCCTGAGTCGGGTTACCGCGGCGCTGGCCACCATATTCTTCATTACCAGCCTTTCGCTGACCATCATCGATGCGCGCGAGGCACGGACAAAAAGCGTAACCCAGGAAGTTCCGGCAAGCTCGGTGCCCGCAGCGCCGGCACCAGCCGCTCCAGCCGTACCGGCTGCCCCCGGTGTACCGGTGGTTCCGAAATAAGCAAAGGGGTCGATTTACACAGCCGAAGTGGTGAAATTGGTAGACACGCCGTCTTGAGGGGGCGGTGGCGCAAGCCGTGCGGGTTCGAGTCCCGCCTTCGGCACCATTTGTCGTAGTATCCGTAAAGTCTGCAGCCGGGCAGTATGCCGATAGGGGGTTTTGATACCTCCCAAAACGGCTATAACCCCATGAAAATTATACTAGTTATAGGCTGTTCTGTCTTGACTTTGCGTGTCTCCGGAGCCTAGACTGCTCGGCTAGGTCTTTAGTGGGTCTGTTCACACAAAATAAAACGCCCCTGGGGTCGCTGATGCTGGAGAACTATCTCCCCATTCTGCTTTTCATCGCTGTCGGCATCGCTGTCGGCGTGGTACCCATGGCTATGGGACGGTTGCTGGGCCCCCATCGTCCCGACAACGAAAAGCTTTCACCGTATGAATGCGGGTTCGAGGCGTTCGAGGATTCCCGCACCAAATTCGATGTGCGTTATTACCTCGTGGCGATCCTGTTCATCATCTTCGATCTCGAGATTGCTTTCCTCTTTCCCTGGGCCATCGTTCTGCGGCAGATAGGCGTGTTCGGGTTTCTCGCCATGATGATTTTCCTTGGCATCCTCGTGATCGGCTTCATATACGAGTGGCGCAAGGGAGCCCTGGAATGGGAATAGAGGGTGTTCTGGAAAGAGGCTGGATCACGACCTCTGCCGACAAGCTCATCAATTGGACGCGCACCGGCTCGCTGTGGCCCATGACCTTCGGTCTGGCGTGCTGCGCGGTGGAAATGATGCATGCCGGGGCATCGCGTTACGACCTGGACCGCTTTGGCATCGTGTTCCGTCCCAGCCCGCGACAATCGGACGTAATGATTGTTGCCGGAACGCTCGTGAACAAGATGGCCCCGGCTCTGCGCAGGGTCTATGACCAGATGGCGGAGCCGCGCTGGGTGATTTCCATGGGTTCCTGCGCCAACGGCGGCGGCTATTATCATTATTCCTACTCCGTCGTCCGAGGTTGTGACCGCATCGTGCCTGTGGACATCTATGTACCCGGCTGCCCTCCGACCGCCGAGGCGCTGCTGTACGGCATCATCCAGCTGCAGAACAAGATCAAGCGTACCAATACCATAGCCCGCTAGGCCGAGACCGCTTAGAGCCAAGTTCATGAGTGAATCACTTCAGGCGCTTGCCGATCATGCTGCCGAAAAATTCGGTGATGCGGTGCTCGGTGCGCGCCAGGCTGCAGGCGAGCTCACGCTCGAGATAAGAGCGGACTCCTTGCGCCGTGTATGCTCGGTTCTGCGCACGAACCCGATGTTCTCCTTCGAGCAGCTCATCGACCTGTGCGGCGTGGACTACCTTGGTTATGCCGCGGAATCCCCCAGGGGCGCTAGGGTTGGTCCGCGTTTTGCGGTCGTATACCACCTGCTGTCGATCGCACGCAACCAGCGGCTGCGTCTGCGGGTATTCGCCAACGATGAAATGCCGGTGGTCGATTCGGTAGTGGACATCTGGAACTCGGCAAACTGGTATGAGCGCGAGGTGTTCGATCTGTTCGGGATCGTATTCGATGGGCATCCGGATTTGCGCCGCATCCTGACCGATTACGGTTTCATAGGCCATCCGTTCCGTAAGGATTTTCCGCTGATCGGCCAGGTCGAGATGCGCTATGACGCCGAGCGCCGGCGCGTCATCTATCAGCCGGTCACTATCGAGCCGCGGGTGCTGGTTCCGCGTGTTATCCGCGAGGAGGGCTACGGTGCCAGGGACGAGTAATCTGCGAATTCAGCGTGGACTGCAGGAGCAAGGGCGCCACCGTGCGGCGCTGCCGGTTGGACGGGGAGGCGCGATCCTTGCCTGAGATCAGGAATTACACGATGAACTTTGGGCCGCAGCATCCTGCGGCCCACGGCGTGCTGCGGCTCGTGCTCGAGCTCGACGGGGAGGTCATAGAGCGTGCCGATCCGCATATCGGACTGCTGCATCGCGCTACCGAGAAGCTTGCAGAGAGCAAGCCCTACAACCAGAGCATCGGCTACATGGACCGCCTCGACTACGTGTCCATGATGTGCAACGAGCACGGCTATGTGCTCGCAATGGAAAAGCTGCTTGACGTCGAGCCGCCGGTCCGCGCCCAGTACATCCGCGTGATGTTCGACGAAATCACGCGCATTCTCAATCACCTGCTGTGGCTCGGCTCCCACGGCCTCGACATTGGGGCCATGACCGTATTCCTGTACTGCTTTCGCGAGCGCGAAGACCTGATGGATATGTACGAGGCGGTGTCGGGGGCGCGCATGCATGCGACGTACTATCGTGTCGGCGGGGTGTACCGCGACCTGCCGGAGAGCATGCCGCAGTATCAGTCCTCAAAATGGCACGACAGCAAGGATGTCGAGCGGCTCAATTCAAATCGCCGAGGATCGCTGCTTGATTTCATCTGGGATTTCACCGAGCGCTTCCCCGGCCATGTGGATGAATACGAAACGCTGCTGACCGACAACCGCATCTGGAAGCAGCGCACGGTCGGCATCGGCGTCGTATCGCCCGAGCGGGCGCTGCAGCTCGGATTTTCCGGGCCGATGCTGCGCGGCAGCGGCGTGGAATGGGATCTTCGCAAGAAGCAGCCCTATGAAGTGTACGACCGGCTGGATTTCGACATTCCGGTGGGCGTCAACGGGGACTGTTACGACCGCTATCTCGTGCGTATCGAGGAAATGCGCCAGTCCAACCGCATCATTCGTCAGTGCGTGGAATGGCTGCGGCGCAATCCGGGTCCGGTGATCATCGACAACCACAAGCTGGTACCGCCCAAGCGTGTGGTCATGAAGAACGATATGGAATCGCTGATCCACCACTTCAAGTTGTTTACCGAGGGGTTCTGCATACCTGAAGGGGAAGCCTATGCGGCGATCGAGCATCCCAAGGGCGAGTTCGGCGTCTTTCTGGTTTCCGATGGCGCCAACAAGCCGTTCCGCTTGAAGATCCGCGCTCCCGGCTTCGCACATCTGGCGGCACTGGACGAGATGGTACGCGGGCATATGATCGCCGACGTCGTGGCAGTAATTGGAACCCAGGACATCGTTTTCGGCGAGATCGACCGGTGACCGACACAGAAAAGCCGCTGTTGAGCGAAGAATCGCTTGCGCGCATAGGGCGCGAAATTGCCAAGTATCCGCCGCAGCGCAGGGCGTCGGCGGTGATGGCTGCCTTGCGTATCGCGCAGGACGAGCACGGCTGGCTGAGCGAACCGCTGATGGACTACGTCGCGCAGCTGCTGGGAATGCGCCCGATCGAGGTGTATGAGGTCGCAACCTTCTACACCATGTACGACCTCAAGCCAGTCGGGAAGCACCAGATCAGCGTGTGTACCAATGTATCCTGTATGCTCAACGGGGCCGGTCAGGTGGTGAAGCACCTGGAGAACCGGTTGGGGATACGTCTGGGGGAGACGACTGCTGATGGCCGCTTTACGCTCAAGGAAGTGGAATGTCTGGCTGCCTGCGGAGGGGCGCCGATGTTCATGCTCGACAAGACGTACTATGAAAATCTGACGCCGGAAAGGATCGATGAGATCCTCGGCAGCCTGGAGTAGCGCGCCATGGCCAATGAGGTCTGTTTCCGCAACAACCATCTGGACCGCCCGTGGACACTGGCGACCTACAAGGGCAGCGGCGGGTACGAAGCCTGGAGCAAGGTGCTGCGTGACAAGATGCCGGCGGAGGAAATCATTGCCGAGCTGAAGAAGTCGGTACTGCGCGGGCGCGGGGGCGCCGGATTTCCCACCGGCCTCAAGTGGAGCTTCATGCCGCGCTCGGCACCGGGCCAGAAATACATCGTATGCAATTCCGACGAGGGTGAGCCCGGCACCTTCAAGGACCGCGACATCCTGCGCTTCAATCCGCACGCGGTCATAGAAGGGATGGCCATCGCCGGCTACACCATCGGTGCGACGGTCGGTTACAACTACATGCGCGGAGAATTTTACGAACCCTACGAACGGTTCGAGGCCGCGCTTGCGGAGGCGCGTGCCGCCGGGCTTATCGGCCGCAACATCCTCGGCTCGGGCGTCGATTTCGAGATTCACAGCCATCTCGGCGCCGGCGCCTATATCTGCGGCGAGGAGACCGCGCTGCTCGAGTCGTTGGAAGGCAAGAAAGGGCAGCCGCGGTTCAAGCCGCCGTTTCCTGCCAGTTACGGGCTGTTCGGGCGGCCCACGACCATCAACAATACCGAGACCCTGGCGTCGGTTCCGTCGATTCTGCGCAACGGGGCGCAATGGTTTCTCAGCATTGGAAAGCCGAACAACGGCGGACCCAAGATTTTCTCCATCTCCGGCCATGTGAATCGGCCCGGGAACTACGAGGTTCCACTCGGAACGCCGTTCGCGAAGCTTCTGGAGATGGCCGGAGGTGTGCGCGGCGGGCGCCGGCTGAAGGCGGTGATTCCGGGCGGTTCCTCGGTGCCCGTGGTGCGCGGCGAAGTGATGATGGATCTCGACATGGACTACGACTCGCTCGCCAAGGCCGGTACACTGCTCGGTGCCGGATCGGTGATTGTGATGGACGACACCACCTGCATGGTGCGGACACTCGCCCGGATCTCGCATTTCTATTACGAAGAATCCTGCGGTCAATGCACGCCGTGCCGCGAGGGCACCGGTTGGCTGGCGCGCGTGATTCAGCGTATCGAGCAGGGGACGGGTCGCCCGGAAGATCTGGATCTGCTGGTCAGCGTGGCCGGCAACATCGAGGGCCGCACCATCTGTGCGCTGGGCGACGCGGCGGCCATGCCGGTAGCGAGTTTCATCAAGCACTTCCGGGAGGAGTTCGAGTACCATGTGAACCACCGCAGCTGCCTCGTTGCGGCGGCCTGACCGAGTCTGAGAGGACGCTGACCAACCATGCAGGACGCTTGACCAGAACCGAAATGCTGCACATAGAGATAGATGGCCAGAAGCTGGAGGTCGAGGAAGGATCCATGATCATCCAGGCCGCCGATGCCGCGGGGATCTATATTCCGCGCTTCTGCTACCACAGGAAGCTGTCGGTTGCGGCAAACTGCCGCATGTGCCTCGTGGACGTGGAAAAGATTCCCAAGCCTTTGCCGGCATGCGCCACGCCGGTCACCGAGGGCATGATCGTGCGCACGCACTCGCCCAAGGCGGTCAATGCCCAGAAAGGCGTCATGGAGTTCCTGCTGATTAACCATCCGCTCGACTGTCCCATCTGCGACCAGGGCGGGGAGTGCGAGCTGCAGGATCTGTCGGTGGGTTACGGCAGTGATGCATCGCGGTTCGCGGAAAAAAAGCGAATTGTCATGGACAAGTATATCGGCCCGCTCATCGCGACCGAGATGACGCGCTGCATCCATTGCACGCGCTGCATCCGCTTCGGCCAGGAGATAGGCGGAATCATGGAGATGGGTGCGACCGGACGCGGCGAGCACATGCGCGTAGGCACTTATGTGGAGCGCTCCATCGATTCCGAACTGTCGGGCAACATGATCGATCTCTGCCCGGTGGGCGCTTTGACTTCGCGGCCCTTCCGTTTCACTGCGCGCAGCTGGGAGTTGCAGGGCTTTGCGTCAGTGAGCCCGCATGATTGCGTCGGTTCTAATATCAATGTCGAAGTGCGCCGCAACAAGGTCATGCGGGTGCTGCCGCGCGAGAACGAGGAGATCAACGAGATCTGGCTGTCCGATCGCGATCGCTTCAGCTACACGGCACTTAATGCCGAAGACCGGCTTCTGACGCCGATGATCCGGAAGAACGCCGAACTGGTCGAGACCGACTGGCCTTCGGCGCTCGAATTCGTCGCCGCCGGCTTGCGCAGGGTTCTCGACGCCCACGGAGCGGCGAACCTGGGGGCGCTGGCCTCGCCGATGTCGACGCTCGAGGAGTTTTTCCTGTTGCAGAAGCTCATGCGCGCGCTCGGATCAGGCAATGTCGATCACCGCCTGCGCGTGCGCGATTTTGGCGACGACGAGCGGCAGGCACCCTTCCCTTGGCTCGGCCAGACGATCCGCGATCTCGAGTCGCTGGATGCGGCGCTGCTCATTGGGTCGCATGTGCGCAAGGAACAGCCGCTCATCGCGCACCGCTTGCGCAAGGCGTTTCTGGCAGGCGCCAAACTCGCGGCAGTCAATCCCGTGGACTATGAATTCACCTTCGATCTGCAGGCGAAAGTCGTAGCTGCGCCAGACGAGATGCTGCATGCGCTGGCGCGTATTGCCCAGGCGCTGGCCTTTGACACCGGTCATGTTCTGCCGGAACCGGTAAAGGCATGGACCGCCGGGACCGTGCCGGGCGCCGAGGAGCGGGAAATCGCCGGGATTCTGCGTTCCGCCAAGCGCGCGGCCGTGCTGCTTGGAGATCTCGCCGCCAGCCATGCGCGTGCCGCGGATCTGCGGGCGCTGGCCGAGCTGATCGCCGAGTTTTCCGGTGCGCGGTTCGGACGCCTGTCCGAGGCGAACAGTGTCGGAGGTTGGCTGGCCGGCTGTCTGCCGCATCGTGGCCCCGGGGGGAGTGCTGCCACGGCCGGTCTCAACGCGCACGACATGCTGGTCCAGGCGCGTAAGGGCTATCTGGTCCTGGGTGCGGAGCCGGAGCTCGATTGCTGGGATGGTGCCGGTGCCCTTCGCGCCCTGGGAGGGGCCGAGTTCGTGGTGGCTGTGTCGAGCTACAAGGGCGCGGCCATGGACTATGCGCATGCGCTGTTGCCGCTCGCTCCTTTTACCGAGACCTCCGGCACCTTCGTGAACTGCGAGGGCCGCTGGCAGAGCTTTGCGGGTGCCGTGAGCCCTGCCGGAGAGGCGCGCCCCGGATGGAAGATTCTGCGGGTGCTGGGTAACGTCCTGGGTAACGGTGGTTTCGACTACACGTCTTCGGAGCAGGTTCGCGACGAAGTTGCCCGTCACGCGGTTACGCCCGCGGCGCGCTCGCTTCGCTGGAGTCTGGGGGCGCCAGCGGTGCCGCTCGAAGGTCTGGTGCGCATTGCGGACGTCCCGATGTATGCGGCGGATCCCGTGGTGCGCCGTGCAGCGCCCCTGCAACAGACCAAGGATAATGCGCGGCCGGTGGCGCGCATGAACGCCGCAGAGGCGAAGCGCCGCAACCTGGGCAGTGCGGCCGCTGTGCGTGTGACCATGGGTGCCGGGGAGGTTTCGCTTGGTCTAGTGATCGATGGGCGCGTGCCAGCCGGATGCGTCTGGATTCCCTTCGGCTATGCGGAGACCGCGCCGCTTGGCGGCCAGGGTCCGGCAGGTGTGACAGGAGTCGACCTGTGAGCGCTTTCTTCATTTCCGAGTGGCACCGCTTTCCGCAATGGTCCCGGCTGGCGCTGGGCAGTCTCGGCGGGATCATTGCAATTGTGGTGCCGCTCATGATCTCTGTGGCCTATCTCACGTTTGCCGAACGCAAGCTGATCGGCTACATGCAGGCGCGCATTGGTCCGAACCGCGTCGGTCCACGCGGATGGCTGCAGCCCATCGCCGATGCATTAAAGCTCCTGCTCAAGGAGATCATCGTTCCGTCGAGTGCAAACAAGTACCTGTTCGTGCTGGCCCCGGTGCTGTCCATCGGGCCGTCGCTGGTCGCCTGGGCGGTGATACCGTTTACGGACAGACTGGTGCTTGCCAACATCAATGCTAGCCTGCTGTTCATACTGGCCATGACCTCCATGGGCGTTTACGGGGTGGTGATCGCGGGGTGGGCATCGAACTCCAAATACGCTTTCCTCGGATCGATGCGGTCGGCCGCGCAGATCGTCGCCTACGAAATTGCCATGGGTTTTGCCCTGGTCGGTGTGCTCATGGTGGCGGGCACGTTGAATTTGCGCGAGATCGTGCTGCACCAGTCCGGCAATTTCACGCACTGGTACATCTGGCCGCTGTTTCCGCTGTTCATCGTGTACTTCATTTCAGGCGTGGCCGAGACAAATCGCTCGCCGTTCGATGTGGCAGAAGGCGAATCAGAAATCGTCGCCGGTTTCCATGTTGAATATTCGGGCATGGCGTTTGCGGTTTTTTTCCTTGCCGAATACGCGAACATGATCCTGATTTCGGCGCTGACCGCGATCATGTTTCTGGGCGGCTGGATGGCACCGTTCGACGTCGCCCCCTTCACCTGGATTCCGCCGCTCGCGTGGTTTTTGCTCAAGGTGTCGGGTCTGTTGTTCTTCTTCGTGTGGTTCCGCGCGACGTTTCCGCGCTACCGCTACGACCAGATCATGCGGCTTGGCTGGAAGGTACTCATCCCGGTGACGCTCGTGTGGATCACGCTCATCGGTGTGGTCATGTTCTTTACCCCCTGGGGCCACATTTTCCGGTAGGGGCATGCGCGAGATGTCTGAATGAAGGCACTGAAACGGTTTGTCCGCAGCTTCCTGCTGGTGGAGCTCGTGCGCGGCCTCGCGCTGACCGGGCGCCAGCTCTTCGCCCGCAAGATAACCGTCCAGTATCCGGATGAGCGCACCCCAGGGTCTCCGCGTTTTCGCGGGCTGCATGCGCTGCGCCGCTACCCGAACGGCGAGGAGCGCTGCATCGCCTGCAAGCTGTGCGAAGCCGTGTGCCCGGCGCTGGCCATCACCATAGAGTCAGGTCAGCGTGCCGACGGTACGCGCCGGACCACGCGTTACGAGATCGACCTGACCAAGTGCATATTCTGCGGCTTTTGCGAGGAGTCGTGCCCGGTGGATTCGATCGTCGAAACGCGGGTGTTCGATTATCACGGCGAGCAGCGCGGCGATCTGTACTACACCAAACCGATGCTCCTCGACGTGGGTGACAGAAACGAGCGCCAGATTGCGGCGGACCGGGCGGCCGATGCGCGCTACCGGTAGCATCAGCGGCATGCGGCCGGCGGCATTTCGGACAGGGGTCGCGAACGGCAAGACCGGGAAGGTGCCATGACATTCATACAATTCGTTTTTTATTTCTTTTCCGCCATCCTTGTGTTCGCGGCGGCCATGGTGATCACGATCCGCAATCCTGTGAAGGCGGCGCTATTTCTGGTCTTGGCTTTCTTCAGCGCAGCCGGCCTATGGGTGCTGCTGGAGGCGGAGTTCCTGGCGATCGTGCTGGTGCTGGTGTATGTGGGTGCGGTGATGGTTCTGTTCCTGTTCGTGGTGATGATGCTCGACATCAATCTGGTGCGGCTGCGCGAAGGGTTTGGGGAGTATCTGCCGATTGGCAGCATCGTTGCGGTGTTGATGGTTCTGGAAATGGGCATCATCCTGGGGTCGCGACACTTTGGATTGCATCGCTTTCCGGTTCCGCCCGGCCATACGGCGGACTACAGCAATACGCGCGAGCTGGGAATGCAGATTTATACGGTCTACGTATATCCGTTCGAGATCGCGGCACTCATACTTCTGGTCGCAATCATTGCGGCCATTGCGCTCACTATGCGCAAGCGGCCGCGGACCCGGTATCAGGATCCAGCGCAGCAGGTTCGGGTGCGGCCCGAAGACCGGGTACGAATCGTAAAGATGGCAGCGGAGAAGAAGGCGTGATGCCGGCAGAGTATCGTTGCTGTCGGGTTGCGGACATGCCGAAGGGGGGCAGATGATACCGCTGTCAGATTATCTGATACTCGGAGCGGTCCTGTTTGCCCTGAGCGTGGTGGGAATCTTCCTGAACCGCAAGAACGTCGTCATCCTGCTGATGGCGATAGAGCTCAACCTGCTGGCCGTGAACATGAACTTCATTGCGTTCTCGCGCTATCTTGGCAGTGTCGCGGGCCAGATTTTCGTGTTCTTCGTCCTGACGGTGGCCGCGGCCGAGTCGGCGATCGGGCTGGCGATTCTCATCGTGCTGTTTCGCAACCGTCACACGATAAACGTCGATGACCTCGACGAGCTCAAGGGATGATTTCATGACCATGAACATGCATGACGTGTACCTGGCCATACCGCTGGCATGTCTTGCGGGCTCTGCCATCGCGGGGCTGTTCGGATGGAAGATCGGGCGCATCGGTGCACACTTGGCGGCAATACTGGGCGTTGCGGTTGCCTTTGCCCTGTCGCTGCTGGTCTTCCGGTATGTCGCCTTTTACGGCCACACCTACGATGGAACGGTATATGTCTGGGGGGTGAGCGGCGGGATTCCGATGGAGGTCGGCTTCCTGATCGATCCGCTCACGGCGCTGATGATGGTGGTGGTCACCTTCGTATCGCTCATGGTGCACATCTACACGATAGGCTACATGCGCGACGATCCCGGGTATCAGCGCTTCTTCAGCTATATCGCTTTGTTTACGTTCGCGATGCTGATGCTGGTCATGGCGAACAATTTCCTGCAGCTTTTTTTCGGATGGGAGGCGGTCGGGCTTGTTTCCTACCTGCTGATTGGTTTCTGGTACACGCGCGAATCGGCTATCCGGGCGAACCTCAAGGCATTTCTGGTGAATCGGGTCGGTGATCTGGGTTTCCTGATCGGGATTGCGGCCATCTATCAGTATTTCGGAACGCTGGATTACGCCGCGGTATTCGCGATCGCGCCGCAGCTTGCGAACACGACCGTGCAGGTGCTCCCCGGAGTCTCATCCGGTGTGATTACGCTGATCTGCATTCTGCTTTTCGTCGGCGCCATGGCAAAGTCTGCCCAGGTTCCACTGCATGTGTGGCTGCCCGATTCCATGGAGGGTCCCACACCGATTTCCGCGCTGATTCATGCAGCCACCATGGTGACCGCCGGCATATTCATGGTGGCGCGCGCATCGCCACTGTTCGAGCTGTCGGATACCGCCCTGTCCGTGATTCTCGTCATTGGCTCGATTACCGCCCTGTTCATGGCATTCCTCGGAGTCGTGCAAAATGACATCAAGCGCGTTATCGCGTATTCGACCCTGTCGCAGCTCGGCTATATGACTGTCGCGCTGGGGGCTTCGGCGTATGCTGCGGCGATATTCCATCTGATGACGCACGCCTTTTTCAAGGCGTTGCTGTTTCTGGCCGCCGGTTCGGTGATCATGGCCATGCACCATGAGCAGGATCTGCGCAAGATGGGCGGGTTGCGCAAATACATGCCCTGGACGCTGGTCACGGCCTGGGTGGGGTCGCTGGCATTGACTGGATTTCCGCCGTTTTCAGGATTTTTTTCCAAGGACGCCATTATCGAGGCGGTTGGGCACTCGCATCTTCCGGGCGCGGGCTTTGCCTATTTTGCGGTAATGACCGGCGTCTTCGTGACTGCGCTTTACACCTTCCGCATGATGTTCCTGGCGTTCTACGGCGAGCCGCGCATGGACGAGCACACACGCAAGCATCTGAAGGAGTCGCCGGCGGTCGTGATCATTCCTCTGGTTCTGCTGGCAATTCCTTCGGCGATCGCCGGCTGGCTGGGATTGACCCCGCTGCTGTTTGGCAAGTTTTTCGGAAAGTCCATTGAGGTTCTGCCGCAGCACCCCGCGCTCCGGGAGATGGCGTTGCATTTTTCGGGCGACGGACCGTTCATTGCGCACGGGCTACAGTCGGCGCCCTTTCTGCTTGCCGTGCTCGGCTTTGTCACGGCCTGGTTCGCGTATATCCGTTACCCGCAGATTCCCGGACTGGTCAGGGAAAGGGTCGGGTTGCTTTATGAAATCCTGATCCGCAAGTACGGGTTCGACGAATTCAACGAAACAGTCTTTGTGTCGGGCGCACGGGCCGCAGGCCGCCTGTTATGGAAGATAGGCGACGTAAAGCTTATTGACGGCCTGATGGTGAACGGCACTGCGCGGGTGATCGCCTGGGCTTCGACCGTAGTACGGCGCATACAGTCCGGATATATCTATCATTACGCGTTTGCGATGATCATCGGGCTGTTTTTCCTCATGACATTTTTCCTGCATCGCTGAATCCGAGGACAGGCTGCCGCATGTATTCCGCCCACGCTCTGAGTCTTGCCATATGGCTGCCGATACTCGGTGGCGTGGCTGTACTGTTTACAGGTGGCGATACCAATGCCCGCTGGGCACGCCGCCTGAGCCTGTTGATAGCGCTAGCGGCCTTTGCGGCGACGATCCCGCTGTACACGGGTTTCGACCATCACACAGCGGCTATGCAGTTTGTCGAGAATTATTCCTGGATACCGGCGTTCAACATCGACTACCACATCGGAATCGACGGAATCTCCCTGCCTCTCATCCTGCTGACCAGTTTTACCACCGTCATCGTCGTTATCGCCGGGTGGGTGGTGATCCAGACCCGCGTGTCGCAGTACATGGCGGCCTTTTTAATCATGGAAGGCCTGATGATCGGTGTGTTTGCGTCCCTGGATGCAATCCTGTTCTACGTGTTCTGGGAAGCGATGCTGATACCGATGTTCGTGATTATCGGCATCTGGGGCGGACCGAACCGGGTCTATGCAACGGTGAAGTTCTTTCTCTACACACTGCTCGGTTCGGTACTGATGCTTGTGGCCTTGCTTTTTCTCTACTTCAAGAGCGGCAACAGCTTCGACATCCAGAGCTTCTATACGCTCAAGCTGAGCATGAGCGAACAGATACTGATATTTTTCGCATTCCTGCTGGCTTTTGCTGTAAAGGTGCCGATGTGGCCGGTTCATACCTGGCTGCCCGATGCCCACGTGGAGGCGCCTACCGGTGGCTCGGTGGTGCTGGCGGCCATCATGCTGAAGATGGGAGCCTACGGATTTTTGCGCTTCACTCTTCCGATCCTGCCAGACGCGAGCCATGAGCTGGCCTGGCTCATGATCACGCTGTCCCTCATAGCCATCGTGTATATAAGCCTGGTCGCCCTCGTCCAGGAGGACATGAAGAAGCTCATCGCCTATTCTTCCATCGCCCACATGGGTTTCGTGACCCTGGGATTTTTCATCTTCAACGCGCAGGGCATGGAGGGCGGTCTGGTAGAGATGGTATCGCACGGGTTCGTTTCAGGAGCGCTGTTTCTTTGCGTCGGTGTGCTCTATGACCGGATGCACTCGCGCCAGATCCGCGACTATGGCGGGGTGGCGAACCGCATGCCTGTGTTCGCCACGTTCATGATGCTGTTCGTGATGGCCAACGTAGGTCTTCCGGGAACCTCCGGCTTTGTCGGGGAGTTTCTGGTCATCCTCGGCAGTTTCCAGGTAAACGGCTGGTACGCATTTCTTGCCGCCAGCATTCTCGTTACCGGCGCCGCCTACACGCTGTGGCTGTACAAACGCGTGATCTTCGGCAACGTCGTCAACGACCATGTCGCCGCCCTGCAGGACGTGGGCGTGCGGGAGTTCTCATTTCTGGGCCTGCTCGCGGTCGCTGTGCTGGCGATGGGATTGTGGCCGTACCCGTTCTTGAATGTGATGCACGTGTCCGTAAACCATCTGCTGACCGAGGTCACCGTCAGCAAGTTGTAGCAGTGCCGGAAATGCATGGGGCCCGGAACCGGTACGGGCGGCAGGACGACCGAGTTGCGACAGCATGACTCCAGTGGGGAGCGAACTTATGAGCCTGGCAGTGCCGAACATAGCGCCCGCAGCGCCGGAGATCCTGATCCTGGTGATGGCCTGCGCTATTCTGATCTTGGACCTTTTCCTCGATGACTCGAATCGGCATGTGAGTTACTTTCTGACACTTGCCACACTGGTCGCGGCGGCTGTGGTCACCGCGCGCAACTTTCACCACACCGGTGTCTATACGTTCAACCACATGTTTGTGGCAGATACACTTTCCGACGTGATAGATTTCGCGATCTACGGACTGACTTTTTTCGTGCTGGTCTACTCGCGCCGCTACCTGCGCGAGCGCGGCATGTTCCGCGGGGAATATTTCGTGCTGGCGCTTTTCGGCGTGCTCGGCACGATGATCATGGCATCGGCCACCAATTTTCTGACCCTGTATCTCGGTCTGGAGCTGCTGTCGCTGAGCCAGTATGCGCTGGTGGCCATGCAGCGCGACTCGTCGCGGGCTACGGAAGCGGCTATGAAGTATTTCGTGCTCGGGGCGCTGGCGTCGGGCATGCTGCTGTACGGCATGTCGATGCTGTACGGCATCACCGGCAGCCTCGACATAGAGGTGGTGAGGCAGAAGATCGAGGCCATTTCCTCCGGAAACGTGGTTCTGATCTTCGGTCTGGTATTCATCGTGGTCGGACTGGCTTTCAAGCTGGGTGCGGTACCGTTTCACATGTGGATTCCCGACGTGTACGAGGGTGCGCCTACCGCCGTGACGCTTTATGTCGGCACCATGCCCAAGCTCGCGGCGTTTGTCATGATCATCCGGCTTCTGGTGGGAGGGTTGCAGGGACTCGCTGCGAGCTGGCAGGAGATGTTCATCATCATGGCAGTGCTGTCGATGGCGCTCGGCAACGTGGCTGCAATCGCGCAGACCAACATCAAGCGCATGCTCGCCTATTCGACGATTTCGCACATGGGCTTCTTTCTGCTCGGCATCGTCAGCGCCGGGCCGGCAGGCTACGGGGCGGCGATGTTCTACATGCTGGTCTACACCGTCATGAGTCTCGGTGCTTTCGGCATGGTGATCCTTCTTTCGCGCGCCGGTTTCGAGGCCGAGAGACTGGAAGATTTCAAGGGGCTCAACCAGCGCAGCCCGTGGCACGCCTTCCTCATGCTCCTGTTGATGTTTTCCATGGCCGGTGTGCCGCCGACAGCCGGATTTTTCGCGAAGCTGCTGGTATTCCAGGCTATCGTGAACGCCGGCTACGTCTGGCTGGCGGTCGTGGGTGTGCTGCTGTCGGTCGTGGGAGCCTTCTATTATCTGCGGGTTGTGAAGCTGATGTATTTCGACGCGCCGGTGGATTCGAGTCCGATCAGGGTCGACGCGGATCTGCAATTGCTGATGGGAATCAACGGTCTGGCGATGATCGCCGTGACGCCATGGGTGGGCGCGCTGGTCAATCTCTGCAGCCAGGCATTGCGCTCGATATCCTGACCGGTTCGCGAAACCGTACCTTCATCCCGCCGGGAACCGCTGTCAGGCGGCGTGCACGCACATGGGGATCCCGGTGCCCTTTGGATCTTTCATCTCAATGCGTGGAAGGCCGATCGAAATCGCGTCCTTGAAAAGATGGTGAAAGGCGCGGTACACTGCGCGCCTCCTGATGCGGGGTGGAGCAGTCTGGCAGCTCGTCGGGCTCATAACCCGAAGGTCGTAGGTTCAAATCCTACCCCCGCTACCATTTTAGAATCTGGTCCTGCCCAAAGGCGCTGACGTCAGCCCAGGCCTTGTTTTCCTCCGGGCACTAGGCGAATCTCCCCGAAGATTTGCTGGAGTGCCGCGCGGGCGCGGTCAGGGGCCCCGCAGAGGGTGGCGGGCAGATCGGCAATCATTTTCTGGTACCTGTTGTAAATCAGCTGCGGGATGATCGTGGGAACGGGGTCCGCCGCCTCGGTGGACATTTCCGCGGGAGACGGTCCTGCCCGGTCTCCGCCTCCTTAAGCCGATCGACCAGCGTCTTGGACCAGTCTGCTGCCACGACATCAGCAAGGTTCCTGAACTCCTGTTCGACTTTCTGCAGCCAGGTACTGCCGCCCTGGTATTCGCTCGATCATCCCCGCCTGCCGCTCGCGCAGGATTCGCGCTACCCCGCGGCGCGGGTCTTCAAGGATTATCTCGGACCTTCAGCAGTCGTCCCCGGGGTCGGCTGGCGACATCAAATCTGCCGAAATAGACAGATTTGGCCGGGGGATGGTCACGGGCGGTCCGTCTGGCCAGACGCAGGTCCGCGCCGCGCAGGTGCATGAGCCGCAACTTGTCGCCATCGTTTCCGGCTCGCATCCGGTTCGGGTGCCCGGTTTATCCACAGAAATTGTGGAAAACTTCGTGTCTGCGCAGAGAAGATTCCGGAATTACCGGTGCGCGCTTAGATTGCCTACGGGATAGGCAGCGGTCACACGCTCGCTTCGATCTGGAATTACGCCAGGGTTTGCTGTGCCAGTGCACGGGCCTCGTGGTGTCCGTCGCGAGACAACGGATGCATATCGCAGGCGTGGCGTGTGCGCACGCGAAGCAGCCGGTTATCCCGGATTGTGCTGTTTCGGCGGGGAGGGTGTTGCTGGTTCCGGCGCGGTAAGCAGGTAATGCCCAATCCAAGCATGGACCTCACCTAACGGATGGCCCGTCGCAACAAATTAATATAGAATAACGAAATTATCTCCAGGGTCGTGATGGCAGGCGGTTCCGTCGGTGGCCGCAAAAGCGGTCTGTCCTTGGGTAGGCAGAAAGGCTTTATAGTGGGGCCTCACGATGGCATCCTTTGTGAGGATGCAGAGCCCCACCGGCCTGTGGTGTGGCTGGCCCTCCTTCCGTTGTGGTTTCCCGTGAAAAGGCTTATAATTCCGCCGCTCGAAGTCAGAGCGAGTGGGCCATGCGCCCACTTTTGCATTTTTGGGGCAGGATTTTATGCGCGGCGATACGGCTGCACTGCGAACCATGCTGGAACCTGTGGTCGAATCGTTGGGGTTCGAGCTTGTGGACGTGGAACGTTCCGGAACCGGCGGGCATGCGCTGTTGCGGATATATATAGACAGCCATGGCGGGGTGACCGTGGACGATTGTGCCACGGTAAGCCACCAGGTTAGCGCCATCCTTGATGTCGAGGATCCGGTTCAAGGTCAGTACACGCTCGAGGTGTCGTCGCCCGGCCTGGATCGACCACTGGTGAAACCCAGGGATTTCGAGAGGTTTATGGGCGAGACAATCAAGGTCAAGATGTCCAGGCCGATTCTCGGGCGACGGAACTTTACCGGCCAGCTGACTCGAATGGAGAATGAAACGATCATCCTCGAGTCCGGAGCCGAGCGCTTCAGTTTGCCGCTGGATGACATCGAAAAGGCGAGATTAGTACCGAAGTATTAATGACAGGTCCCAACGGGGGCGTTATGGGTCACGAGATTCTGATGGTTGTGGATGCGGTATCGCGCGAAAAAGGCGTGGAGCGCGAGGTAATCTTCCAGGCGCTGGAAGCCGCCTTGGCGACCGCTACGCGCAAGCGCTACAGGGAGGACATCGATGTCCGCGTATCGATACATCGTGACAGCGGTGTATACGACGCCTTTCGCCGCTGGGAGGTCCTGCCCGATGAGGCCGAGACGATCGAATTCCCGGATCGTCAGCTGCGGCTGGCCGAGGCGGTGGTCCGCGATAAGCAGGCCGTTGTCGGGGGGTTCGTGGAGGAAGCCTTGGAGCCGGTGGAATTCGGACGCATTGCAGCTCAGGCCGCCAAGCAGGTTATCGTGCAGAAAGTGCGCGAGGCCGAGCGCGAGCAGATCGTCAATCAGTTCATGGAGCGCAAAGGGCAGCTCGTGACCGGCGTCGTCAAACGCATGGAGCGGGGCGATGCAATCGTTGATCTGGGTGCGGCCGAGGCGCTGCTGCCCAAGTCGGCGATGATTCCGCACGAGGGTTTGCGCCCGGGCGACCGCATCCGTGCTTATTTGGATGACGTGTATTCCACACCGCGCGGACCGCAGCTGTTCCTGAGCCGGACGGCGCCGCGGCTGCTAGTCGAGCTGTTCAAGCTCGAAGTACCGGAGGCGGGCGAGGGGCTGATCCAGATCCACGGTGCGGCACGTGATCCGGGGCTGCGCGCCAAGATCGCGGTGAGTTCCAAGGATCCGCGCATCGATCCCATCGGGGCGTGTGTGGGCATGCGTGGTATGCGTGTGCAGAGCGTCTCCAATGAACTTGCCGGCGAGCGCGTGGACATCATTCAGTGGTCGACAGAGCCTGCCCAATTCGTCATCAACGCGCTGGCGCCGGCCGAGGTCCAGTCGATCGTGGTTGATGAAGAGCTGCACAGCATGGATGTGATCGTCGATGAGAGCCAGCTATCGCAGGCGATAGGGCGAGGCGGGCAGAATGTGCGCCTCGCTTCGGAGCTGACCGGCTGGGAACTCAACATCATGACCGAGGATGCTGCGAGCGAGAAGGGTGCAAGCGAAGCCGCTGCCGCCCAGCGGCTTTTCATGGAGCAGCTCAACGTCGACGAAACTGTGGCTGCGGTTCTGGTACGCGAGGGGTTTACCAGCCTCGACGAGGTTGCCTATGTGCCGAAGCAGGAGATGGTTGCAATCGAGGGTTTCGACGACGATCTCGTTGAGGAGCTGCGAAGTCGAGCGCGCGATGTTCTGCTGACGAAGGCGATTGCACTGGAGGAAAAGATCGATATGGCTGAGCCGGAGAAGGATCTGCTCGAAGTCGAAGGCATGGACGAGCATACGGCGCGTCTGCTTGCCAGCCATGGGATCAAGAACATGGAGGAACTGGCGGAGCAGTCCGTCGACGAGCTCATGGAAATAAAAGGCTTTGATGAAGATCAGGCGCGGCAGCTCATTATGGCCGCCCGTGCTCCGTGGTTCGACAAACCCCAAACTTAACCCGGAACGCGCCTATGTCAGAAACTACCATTAAGAGCTTCGCTGATCAGATCGGTGTTACGGCCGACAAGCTGCTAATGCAGCTTGTCGCAGCCGGCATTAACGGCAAGAGTGTCGATGGTAGCCTGAGTGACGAAGAGAAGATGACGCTGCTGTCGTATCTGCGCACACATCATGGCGGCGCGGAGGCAGGAACCAAGAAGATCACGCTCAAGCAGAAGTCAGTGAGCCAGATCAAGCAGAGCACGCGTCTTGGTCCTTCGCGCACCGTGCAGGTGGAGGTCCGCAAGAAGCGTACCTTCGTCAAGCGCAGCGCGATCGAGGATGCCACGGCTACCGAGGCGGAGGAAAGCCAGGAGGCTGTTGAGACCGAGGTTCCGTCGGCGCCTGCTGTGGTGGTGGCGGAGCAGCAGCAGACGCCACTCGCGCCACCCGTGCCCGCGCCCGAAGTGTCCGAGGTCGAGGCACTGGCTGCAAGTCCGGTCGAGGCAGCGGCTGTGGTTCCGGTTGCCGCGCCAGCGGCGGTCCCGCCCGCGGGCGCTCAGCCTGCCGCGCCCCCGACGAAGGAGGTCAAGAAGCCAGCGGGCCGGCCGGAGAAGTTCAAGAAGGGCGAAAAGGCCGGAGAATGGCGCGAAGGGCATGCGCGCGAGCGTTCCGAACTCCACATCGCCGATGCCAAGAAGCTTCGCCGCAAGCCAAGGCCGCTTACGAAAAAACCGATACAGACCAGCATGTCCGGTCAGCATGCTTTCGAGATGCCGACCGAGCCGATGGTGCGCGAGGTGCTTCTGCCGGAGACCATCACGGTGGCCGAGCTTGCGCAGAAGATGTCGGTAAAGGGTGTCGAGGTCATCAAGGCGCTTATGCAGCTTGGCATGATGGTGACCATCAACCAGGTCATCGATCGCGATACCGCCACCATCGTTGTAGAAGAAATGGGCCACGTCGCAAAGACGGCGAGACCGACCGATCCGGAAGCGCTGCTGGGCGGCGCGAAGGCCGAGGGTGTGGCCGAATCGCGCCCACCGGTGGTAACCGTAATGGGACACGTGGACCATGGCAAGACATCGCTGCTTGATTACATCCGCAAGGCCAAGGTGGCAAGCGGCGAGGCGGGAGGCATCACTCAGCATATCGGCGCCTATCACGTCGAGACTCCGAAGGGGGTGGTGACCTTTCTCGATACGCCAGGGCATGAGGCGTTCACCGCGATGCGTGCACGCGGCGCCAAGGCAACGGATATCGTGATTCTTGTGGTGGCGGCCGACGACGGGGTCATGCCGCAGACCATTGAGGCAATCCACCACGCCCGGACTGCGGGGGTGCCCATCGTTGTCGCCGTCAACAAGATCGACAAACCAGGTGCGGAGCCGGATCGGGTCAAGCAGGAACTTGTGGCGCAGCAGGTCGTGCCCGAGGAATGGGGTGGCGAAGACATTTTTGTAAGTGTTTCAGCTAAGACCGGCCAGGGCATTGATGACCTGTTCGATGCAGTACTGCTGCAGGCCGAATTGCGTGAACTGAAGGCGGTAAGATCCGGGCTGGCGGCAGGTCTGGTGATTGAAGCGCGTCTCGACAAGGGGCGTGGTCCCGTTACGACCGTGCTGGTGCAACAGGGCACGTTACGCAAGGGAGATGTGATACTGGCTGGCCACGAGAGCGGACGCGTGCGTGCCATGACCGACGAGAACGGGCATGCGGTCAAGGAGGCAGGCCCGTCGATACCGGTAGAGGTCCAGGGACTCTCGGGAGTGCCCAATGCCGGAGATGAAGTGGTCGTCGTGGAAAGCGAACGCAAGGCACGCGAGATCGCGCTTTACCGGCAGGGCAAATTCAAGGACGTCAAGCTCGCGCGCCAGCAGGCGGCCAAGCTTACGAATGTCTTCCAGCAGATGCAGGAGGGCGAAGCCAGGACTCTGCATCTTGTTATCAAGGCGGATGTGCAGGGCTCGGTGGAAGCGCTCACGGAAGCCCTGGAGAAACTGTCTACGGACGAAGTGAAGGTCAACGTCATTCATGGCATGGTCGGCGGAATCAGTGAGTCCGACGTGAACCTGGCACGCGCCTCGCAAGCCGTCATCATCGGCTTCAATGTGCGCGCCGATGCCGGCGCCCGGCGCCTGATCGAGTCCGAAGGTGTCGATGTGCACTATTACAATGTGATCTACGATGCCGTGAATGACGTCAAGGCGGCACTGACCGGCATGCTCAAGCCACAGTTCAAGGAAGAGGTTGTCGGGCTTGCCGAAGTGCGAGAAGTATTCAAGGCCCCCAAGATCGGTGCCATCGCCGGTTGTTACGTTTCCGAAGGTGTTGTCCGGCGCAGTCGCCCGGTGCGCGTGCTGCGCGATAATGTCGTGATATTCCAGGGCGAGATCGACTCGTTGCGACGGTTCAAGGACGACGTCAACGAGGTGAAATCTGGCATGGAGTGTGGTATCGGCATCAAGAACTACAACGACATTCACGTCGGCGATCAGATCGAGATATTCGACAAGGTCGAGGTTGCGCGGTCGCTGTGACCGGAGGCCGATGCGCAAGGAGACAGGTAGAACGCGCCGGATTGCAGAGCTGCTGCAGAGGGAACTTGCGGTTTTGATTCCGCGCGAGCTCGGCGATCCGCGTTTGTCGCAGCTGACTCTCACCGGCGTGGACGTCGCGCCCGACCTGTCCCATGCCAAGGTCTACATTACCCAGTTGAGCGGCGTGGCGAATGCCCCGGCCACACTGGCCGTGCTGAACGGGGCAGCCGGTTTCCTGCGGCACGCCTTGCGGGGTCGCCTCGACCTGCGCATCATTCCGGAACTCCGTTTTCTGTACGATGAGTCGGTGGAGCGCGGCGCGGAAATCGCGCGCCTGCTTGAACGCGCCCGGACCGGTGACGGCGACGGGAAGAAGCGCTGAAAACGTGCCGGCCGGACGATAATCGCATGGATAAGGCAGGTGGCGGGGCACCGTGCCGCGCGCGGCGTAACACGCGCGATGTCAACGGAATTCTGCTCCTGGACAAGGCTCCGGGGGTGACTTCGAACCGTGCGTTGCAGGAGGCAAGAAGCTGCCTGGAGGCGCGCAAGGCCGGCCACACCGGCAGCCTGGATCCTCTAGCCAGCGGTTTGCTGCCGCTGTGTTTCGGCGAGGCGACAAAGTTTTCCCAGTTTCTGCTCGATGCGGACAAGACCTACTGGACCGTGTTGCGACTCGGCCAGGAAACGTCGACCTACGATTCTCAGGGCACAATTCTGGACACGCGGCCGGTGACGGCCGACCGTCCGCGGATCGAGGCGGCGCTGGCGCGGTTCACCGGCGAGATCGAGCAAACCCCTCCCGCCTACTCGGCGATCAAGCAGGGCGGCCAGCCGCTATACAAGCTTGCCCGTGCCGGCGTGGCGGTCAACCCCGTGGCTCGGAGGGTGGTAATCCACCGGATCCGACTGCTCGACTGGCAAGGCGAGCGCCTGGAGCTGGAACTCACCTGCAGCAAGGGTACCTACGTGCGTAGCTTGGCCCATGATCTCGGTCAGGCTCTGGATTGCGGCGCCCATGTCGAACAGCTGCGCCGGTTGGCGCTGGGGGAGTTCCGGGTGGAGGAGTCGGTCACCATCGGACGCCTGCGCGACCTGCCCAGTCCGGAGGAGCGTGCTACCCTGCTGCTGCCTGGCGACCGGGCGGTGGACCGGTTTCCGGCTATCAGGCTGTCGGTCAACGCGACCTACTATCTTTGCCAGGGCCAGGCGGTTTTTGCGGCCCAGGGGCATCCTCCGGGCACGGTGCGCCTGTACGAGGCCGATGGCCGGTTTTTGGGCCTCGGACAGGTCCTGGATGACGGCCGGGTTGCTCCGCGGCGGCTGATCAGCTCCCCGGAACGATCTGATAATACGAAAGAAAGCGGTTGAGGTGTGGTGGCGCCGCGGTTAGAATACCGGCCCTTAACGTTCATACCGACAGAAATACGGAGTAATGAGGTACGTATCGATGACCCTCAAGGCGGAACAGAAGGCCAAGATAGTGCAGGAATACGGCGTGGGTAAAGGCGACACGGGTTCGCCGGAAGTCCAGGTTGCCCTGTTGTCAGCGCGCATTGACGATCTTTCCGGGCATTTTCAGACCCATAAACAAGATCATCACTCGCGCGTGGGATTGCTGCGGATGGTGAGCAAGCGCAGAAAATTGCTCGACTACCTCAAGGGCGCGGACGGAAATCGCTACCGGCAGCTAGTGGCCCGGCTCGGGTTGCGCAAGTAGGCATTTCTCTCCGGACGTACGACCGGTGCTGTGCGCAACCGGTCGTGTCTCCAGATGCAGCAGCGGTTCGGCGTGCAGCGGCATGGAGGAATATTCCATCCCTGCACCGCAACCGCTTCCCCGGAGCATCGGTCATGTGCTTCTGCACCATCTAGATTGAGGATCCAGCTTTGAAAATAGTGAAAAAAACGTTCCAGTACGGCGATCATGCCGTCACTATCGAAACCGGCGAGATCGCCCGACAGGCCAGCGGCGCTGTCATGGCCAGCATGGGTGATACCGTCGTGCATGTGACCGCTGTCGGCATGAAGGACAGCAAGCCGGGCCAGGACTTCTTTCCGCTGACTGTCGATTATCAGGAACGTACCTATGCGGCCGGTCGCATTCCAGGCGGATTTTTCAAGCGCGAAGGGCGCCCGTCGGAGAAGGAAATTCTCACGTCCCGCCTCATAGACCGTCCGATTCGCCCGCTGTTTCCGAAGGGTTTCACCAACGAGGTCCAGATAATCGCCACTACGATGTCGATCGATCCGGATATCGATCCAGACGTCGTTGCCCTGATCGGGGCATCGGCAGCCCTGGCTCTGTCGGGAATGCCTTTCAAGGGGCCGGTGGGTGCGGCACGTGTCGGCTATCTCGACGGAAAGTACCTTCTGAACCCCGGCAACAAGCAGCTCGTGAATTCCCAGCTCAATCTGGTGGTAGCCGGAACCGAAGCGGCGGTGCTGATGGTCGAATCCGAAGCGACGGGTCTGACCGAGGAAGTCATGCTGGGCGCAGTGTTGTTCGGGCACGAGCAGTTGCGTGCGGCGATCCGGGCGATTCGGCAGCTGGCAGAAGAAGCGGGGGTCAAACCGTGGAACTGGCAGCCGCCGGCCGAGAACACCGGCCTTGCCGAAAAGGTGGCAAAGCTGGCCGAGGTGGACATTGCGTCCGCCTATCAGATCCGTGAGAAGCTTGCGCGCCAGGACAAGATGAACGCAATTCGCGAACGCGTCCTGTCGGAGCTGACCAGCGCTGAGAGCACCCCCGACGAGATCGAGGCGGTCAAGAACGTCGTCAAGAAGCTCGAGAAGAAGGTGGTGCGCGGCCGCATCCTGGCGGGGGAACCACGGATCGACGGAAGAGATACGCGTACCGTGCGACCGATTTCGATACGTACGGGCGTGCTGCCCCGCACCCACGGATCGGCCCTCTTCACGCGTGGCGAGACGCAGGCGCTGGTCGTCACCACTCTTGGAACGGGACGCGATGCCCAGATCATCGACGCGCTCGAAGGCGAACGCAAGGAGCCGTTCCTGCTGCACTACAATTTTCCGCCGTCCTGCACCGGAGAAACCGGCCGCGTCGGGAGTCCCAAGCGGCGCGAGATAGGGCATGGTCGCCTGGCGAAGCGAGCAATCGCAGCGGTGCTGCCAGATATGACCGACTTTCCCTATGTGCTGCGCGTGGTCTCCGAGATAACGGAGTCGAACGGATCAAGTTCCATGGCAACAGTTTGCGGGGCAACGTTGTCGCTGATGGATGCGGGTGTCAAGATCAAGGCTCCGGTTGCCGGTATCGCGATGGGGCTGATCAAGGAAGAGAACCGGTTTGCGGTCTTGACCGACATTCTGGGCGACGAGGATCATCTGGGCGACATGGATTTCAAGGTTGCCGGCACGGCTACAGGTGTCACCGCGCTGCAAATGGACATCAAGATCGAAGGGATCAACAGCGAAATCATGGAAGTGGCGCTGAAACAGGCGAAAGAGGCACGGCTGCACGTGCTCAAGAACATGCATGACGCAATCCCGGCGCCGCGCGCGGAGATGTCGGAATATGCGCCCAGGATCATCACCTTCAAGATCAATCCAGAGAAGATCCGCGATGTGATTGGCAAGGGTGGTTCAACCATACGTGCCCTGTGCGAGGAAACCGGCGCGACCATCGACATCGAGGACGATGGTACCGTGAAGATCGCGTCGGTCGACAATGCTGCCGGACAGGAGGCGCGGCGACGCATTGAGCAGATCACCGCCGATGTCGAGGTTGGCAAGGTCTATCAGGGGAAGGTGGTGAAGCTGATGGATTTCGGTGCATTCGTCACCATTCTTCCCGGTCGTGACGGACTGGTGCACATTTCTCAGATCTCTCACGAGCGCGTTGAAAACGTCAGTGACAAGCTGAGCGAAGGCGAGAGCGTGCGTGTCAAGGTGCTGGAGATCGACAAGCAGGGTCGCATCCGCTTGAGCATGAAGGCGGTGGAAGAGCAGTCCTGAGAGGAAGAATGCCGGATGGAGTGGCGGGAAAAGGGGGCTGACGCCCCCTTTTTTTGTTGCATGCCTGTCTGACGCTGCGTGGCCGCCCGCGCCAGGGTCAAGAACTGGCGGATCGGCTATTGACCATGCCCACTGCAGGCGCGGCTTGGTGGCGCGTAGCGGGGTCAAGCTGCTGCGCGAGAAAGTCCGGGATGCGATCCTCCAGCCAGAAGTGCGGCCGCCACGGCCAGCTGCCGGTGATAAATCCGACATGACCTCCCCGTACAAAGACTTCCAGAATCACCTGCGCGGAAAGTTCGCGCGCAGCCGGGATGGCAGCGCACGAAAGGAATGGGTCGTCGGCCGCGTGCACCACCAGTGTGGGAATGGCGATATGCCGCAGGTAGGGGCGCGAGCTCGAGCTGGAATAATAGTGTTCCGCGTCTCTGAAGCCATGCAGCGGAGCAGTGACCGCATCATCGAATTCCTGAAAGGTGCGCGCGGCGGCCGTGTCGGCGGCTCGGAACGGCGGCGTCATTCCGTGGAACTTGTGTCGCAAAGAACGCTTGAGGCTCGTCAGCAGATAGCGCCGGTATAGGCGCGAAAATCCGAGATTCAGCTGCTGTGCTGAATCCCGTAGCACGAAGGGCACCGACACAGCCGCCGCCGCATACAGTGCTGCAGTGGTACCGGATTCGCCCAGCCACTTCAACAGCACGTTGCCTCCAAGCGAGTACCCGATTGCGGCCAGTGGTGTGCAAGGGTCGCGTCCCCGCAGGGTCTTGACCAGGAATTCCAGATCACCGGTGTCGCCGGCGTGGTATCCACGTGCGAGCCGGTTGGGTTTCCCGCTGCAGCCGCGGAAGTGCATGACTACCGGACGCATGCCGCGCTGTTGCAGCGCGGCGAACATTCCGCGTGCGTAGTGCGACCTGAAGCTGCCTTCGAGTCCGTGCAGGATTATGACAATGGATTTTCCCTGGCCGATGCCCCAGTCAAGGTCGATGAAGTCACCGTCGGGAAGTTCGAGCCGCTCGCGCCGCGGATGAATTTTCGGACGCAGTCGCAACAGCGGCGCCCATAGTGTCTGGGCATGCGGCCCGCGGCACCACCATGCGGCCTCGAATCCGCTTTGCCGGCCGGAATCGCCATCAGGATTCGCCCTGCAGCTGTTTGACGATTTCTTCATTTTCCAGGGTGGAAGTGTCCTGAGTGATGGGTACGCCGCGCGCTATGTCGCGCAGCAGCCGGCGCATGATCTTGCCGGAGCGCGTCTTGGGCAGGCTGTCCGCATAGCGGATGTGCTCGGGTTTGGCGATCGGACCGATCTGCTGTGCCACCCAGGCCCGCAGTTCGCTGCTCAATTCCCCGGCAGCGTCCGGCGTGGGACGTGCTCCGCGCGGTACGACGAAGGCAAAAATCGTCTCACCCTTGGTCTCGTCCGGTTTGCCGACCACTGCGGCTTCGGCAACGCGCGGATGTGCGGCGAGTGCCGACTCGATTTCCATGGTGCCCAGCCGGTGGCCGGAGACCTTGAGTACGTCGTCGGAGCGCCCGAGGATCCAGAAATAGCCGTCGCGGTCACGGTGTGCCGTATCGCCGGCAATGTAGCAATGGTCGCCGAACTTTCCCCAGTAGGTATCGCGGTAGCGTTTGTCGTTACCCCATACGGCACGCAGCATCGATGGCCAGGGTTTGCGGATCACGAGTTCTCCGCCGTGGCCGGGGTCGGTGATGCTATTGCCTTCTGCATCGACGATATCAGCATCTATCCCGGGCAGAGGCAGGGTACACGATCCGGGTTTGGTGGTGATCGCCCCGGGAACCGGTGCGATCATGATGGCGCCGGTTTCCGTCTGCCACCAGGTGTCGACGATGGGGCAGCGTTCGTGGCCGATGACGCGGTGGAACCACATCCAGGCCTCCGGGTTGATCGGTTCGCCGACTGTTCCGAGCAGCCGGAGTGAAGCCAGATCATAGCGGGCCGCAAACGACTCGCCGAACTTCATGAGGGAGCGTATTGCCGTCGGCGCAGTGTAAAAGATAGTGACTCGATGGCGTGCGCAGTTGCTCCAGAAACGCCCGGCATCGGGCACCGTGGGTGTGCCTTCGTATATGAGCACGGTGGCACCGCTGGCAAGCGGTCCGTAGGCGATATAGCTGTGCCCCGTGACCCAGCCGATGTCCGCGGTGCACCAGAATATGTCCGAATCGCGGATGTCGAAGACCCACTTCATGGTCGCCGCGACCACCGCCAGATATCCTGCACTGGAATGCTGTATGCCCTTCGGTTTGCCGGTGGAGCCGGAGGTATAGAGCAGGAACAGCGGATGTTCGCTGTCCACCCACACCGGCTCGCATTGATCTGCAAGATTCGCCTCGGCCTCGTCCCACCACAGATCGCGGCCGGGCCGCATGCTGATCGGGTTGCCGGTCCGCCGCAGGACGATCACCGTCTCGACGCTCTTGCATCCCTCGGAAAGCGCCACATCGCACGCGGCCTTCAGTTCGATGACCTTTCCGCCGCGATGGCCGCCGTCGGCGGTGACGACCGCGCGTGCGCTTGCGTCTTCGATGCGGTTGCGCAGAGACCCGGACGAGAATCCGCCGAATACAACCGAATGTATGGCCCCGATGCGGGCGCAGGCCAGCATGGCGACCACGGCTTCGGGCACCATCGGCATGTAAATGACGACCCGGTCACCGAGGCCGATCCCGCGTGCTTTCAGCGCATTGGCGAAGCGGCAGACTTGCCTGTGCAACTCGGCGTAGCTGATGTGGCGGACATCGCCGGGCTCGCCCTCGAACAGAATTGCCGTCTTCTCGGCGTTTCCCGCAAGATGGCGGTCGAGGCAGTTGTACGAGACGTTGAGCAGACCGCCACCGAACCAGGTGTAATAGGGTGCGCGGGAATCGTCGAACGCCGTGGTAAAGGGTTTGTGCCAGTGCAGTTCAGCACGCGCAAGGCCTGCCCAGAACGCGACCGGGTCGCGATCCGCGGCATCCCGCAGGGCCTGATACTCCGCCAGGGATCTGACGCGTGCCCCGGAGCTGAAGCCCGCCGGTGGCTGGAAGCGGCGATCTTCGGTCAGGATGGAGTCGATATTTTCGTCGGGCGCGGCCTGGCGACCTTCCATGTCCCCTGTAGTTCCCCCGGGGCCGGCCATTTCCGGCCTACCCGCTTGTCCGGCGCATGAGCCGGCTCATGCCCATAGCTTCTGCCACCAGCGCCGGCGGTTGCCCGGCAGCGGTCTGTGATCCGTCAGCTCCTGAGGTGGAATGCGGCTCATGACCCAGCCGGGAAGGGGAGGGTTGTCGCTGTAGCCGCAGGAAACCCCGAGATTGTTGGGGTCGAAGATCTTGATAAGCCGCGGCTCGGTCTTGCTGTCGGTGTAGACGATGCCGCAGTAGTCCTCGCGGTGCTCGGTGTGCAGCAGGCTGTCGATTTCACGGATGAACATGAGTACCTGCTCGGAACTGCTCGGCTGGGTCGGCACGGATTCGCTGACCGCATACAGGTACCAGCCGGCGGAGGCGTGTTGTCGCACGACTTCCCAGAACACATCGAGCTGGGCCCAGCTGAGCAGACTCGTGAAATAGCCGCGAAATGCCGTGTGGAAAGATTCTTCCGAAGCCGCCTGCATGATTTCCTCTTCCGTGCTTACGCGATGTCCGGATCGTTGTTTCTACCCGATCAAACTATATCCGAATGCACCATACATCTCAAAGGGGGCCGGCCGTGTCTCTCCTGCGAGCGGAGATTTTCGGGCGTGCCGGTCCCGGCAGTGAACCCAGGCCAGGGATTCAGGAAAGGCCGTGCCTCAATGGCTTGCGGCTGGGGCCCGGGTTTCCGGTTCGGTGCGGTGGCCGGGCGGCTTTCCTGGCGCCGGCCGAGGTTTGCTGGTAGCGGCCGCGGATCTGGCAAGTTGCGCGGCCAGCGCGCTGTAGCGCGGAGCAAGTATGATTTCGATGCGTCGGTTGCGGCTGCGCCCACCCACTGTCTTGTTGCTTGCCACGGGGTGATACTGCCCCATGCCAACCGCCTCCATCATCGCAGGGTTGACACCCGCAGAGTCCTGCAAGAAGCGCACTACGTTGGTTGCGCGCGCCGTCGAAAGCTCCCAATTCGTGGGGTAGCGATTCCTCAGCCTGGGTCCCGGCGGAACATTGTCGGTGAAACCCTCGATCCGGATGGTCTTGTCATGCGTCTTCGCGAGTACCGCACCCACACGTGCAAGCACTTTTTTCCCCTGACTGCTGATCCTGGCCTTTCCCGAGGGAAACAGGATCCGGTTCACGATATTCACCGACAGACGGTCAGCAAGCTGCGTGATCTTGATCTGGCCCTGGGCCACTTCGCTTTGCAGGCTGTGAATCATTTCGTTGCGAGTGTTGCGGACTTTGGCTATCTCGACCTGCTTCTGTTTAGATAACTCCGCGATCTCCTTGCTCATGCGCTTGCCGAGATAGATCACCTC
Organism: Pseudomonadota bacterium; assembly: GCA_021790335.1. GTDB lineage: Bacteria > Pseudomonadota > Gammaproteobacteria > Acidiferrobacterales > UBA6901 > JAJYCY01. The sequence continues at coordinate 66,472 of JAJYEE010000006.1, forward strand.
CTGCTTGAGACGCTGGTTCTCGAGCGACAGCTCCCGTGCCTGGTCCCGGTAGTTTGCATTTTCCCGGCGCAGCTGTCCGCCATAACCCCAGTACAGGTAGGCGGCGGCACCGGCCGTAATGAGCCCGAAAACAAACAGGATCCGGGAGAGATTGTTCCACATCGGATTGTCACCCCTGACGAACGCGCCGGACGGCGCTGGCAGGCCGAAGCATACCAAGCCTTCCGCCGCCTCGCCTAGAGCGGATCACGGACAAACGGGCATGATGTTTCACTTACCGATTTTGGTTTATGCTGGTTCTGGGCATCACGGTTTTGGCGGAAGGTGGCATGTCTGGGACGGCCAATAATGGAGATTTGGTGCTTGCCCTCGGGGGTGGCGGTGCCCGTGGGCTGGCCCATATCGGCGTGCTCCAGGTACTCGCTGAGCAGGGCATACGTGTGCGTGCGATTGCCGGCACCAGTGTAGGAGCGGAGATCGGTGCCTTTGTCGCCAGCGGCATGTCTCTTTCCGATATGGCCGCTCTGGCGACCTCGTTCGACTGGAAGCGGACACTGCAGCTGTTCCTGCCGGATCTGCCGGCGGGAGGTCTGGTATCCGGCAGAAATGTCATGAACTTTCTGAACGAGACGATCGGCGATGGATTGATCGAGAACCTTGTGCTTGGGTATGTGGCCTTGGCCACGGATCTCGAGACCGGCGAGCAGGTCGTTCTGGACCGGGGCCCGCTGGTTGATGCGGTGCGGGCTAGCATCTCGATGCCGGCGGTGTTCGCGCCACATCGGTTCGACGGCCGGTACTTCGTCGACGGTGGTGTCGTCAATCCGGTGCCGTTTGATGTGGCGCGTGAACGCTTTGGCGGACCGGTACTGGCTGTGGCGGTGCACTCCGGAGCGCGCGGCTTCGCCAGACATGACATGCCCCCGGCACGTTCGCCCGCCTGGGCCGAGAACATCCGCCAGCTGCTGCAGCAACCGTGGATTAAGCCGGCAGAGGGTCTTCGGCAGTGGCTCGAAGAGCAGTTACAAAATCACGATAACGGGTATCAGGTAGCCCCCGTCTGGCGTGCGCGCCGTGTTCTGGATCAGGTGCTGGCCATCTCCCAGGCGCAAACTGTGCGCCTGCGGGGTGAACTGGCGGCACCCGACGTCATGCTGACGCCGGACGTGGACAGCATCGATTCATTCGAGTTTTACCGGGGAGCGGAAGCGCTGGCTGCGGGTCGTGCGGCGGCTGAGGAGGCCCTTCCTGTCATCATGAACTGCGTGGGGCGCTAGCCCCCTTTTTCAGTCAAGGCCGCGAGCAGCGTGCATATGAGCTGGAACGCAACTGCAAGGTTGTCCGGGATCGGGCCGGACAGGAAACGCGTGGCTCGCGCTTCGGAAGCACAGCGGCTGGAGCGGGTCGCTTTCGGAAAGGCGGTTGCCGCTTCGATTCGAGGCTGAGGCGTGTCCGCCCAATGATCGCTCCGTCGCCGGTCGGGCTGCGAAAGGGCGAATGCCCGCCCTGCGAGAGATCGAATCGGTCGGTCCGGCAGTCCGGCGATGCAGTAACGATGGGGCGGCTTCCTGGCGGGACGAAGGTGTTCCTTTTGCGGAGCAGGTTTTTCCGACCAGCGCCCACAACCCGGCCTTGACCGGAGGCGTGTGGCAGGCTAGGCGAATCACCGCGCACAAGCCAGGTGGCGTGTCGCCCTGCAAGATCACATCGCCGCTGCGCGCACGGGCGATGGTACGGGCGATATTGAGGCCGAGCCTCGTACCCATCCGGTCGCGTCCCCGTGCCGCCGTAGACGTGCGGTAGCCTTACCCATCGAAATATTCCTTGAGCAGACCGCGGATGCTGTTGTCGTCGTCCACAATCAGGATGTGTGCGGGTGTAGTCATGAAACTGGCTCGCTCGCAGACGCTTATCCTAGCTCAGGCGCGCGTGCTGCCGCCGGGTACTCACAATTCCTTACAATTTTCCGGGTGGCGCTTACATTCCGATTACAATCCATTGATGTAATGCATGTCATCTGCTGCTATGGACTGGCGTAGCGGCAGACCCATCCAAACCAAAGGTGAACCGCGAAAACAAGATACCATTGATTGCCGCGGTAGCGGCTACCCTGAGCATTTCGGCCCCCCGATATTTGCCGCCCCGACATCTACGTCGACGAACGATCATTCCTCGACGGTCGTGTCCATGCAGCACAGATCCTTGTCGTGCAGTGTCCTTGAAGACAGCTCCACCAATAACGGCTCGAGCAGTGATCACGGAAATCAGTCCCGGAGCAGTGACGACAGCGAATAAATCGTTGCGCGGCAGGGCAGGCAGCGTCGACGTCTGCCTTGCCGCATTCTGCGCCGAGCCGCAATGTGGTTGGATGGTGTCTATGGAAGACGGATACGATGGCCGGTGTCCATCCGGGTAGCAGCATGGTGAGCCTGAAAACCGGCAGCCTTCCGCACCGATGGCAGTTTAAGAGCATGCGGTCAGACGATCAGGGGTACTCCCGGCGGTTGCCGCAGCCGATTAGCAGCTTGTCCGAATCTGCCGCAGATCATTTGCTGGTTGCACGGTAGATATGCATGCCGGGGTGGTCGCTGTCATTTTCCTTGATCCATCCATTTCGTAGCCAGCAGGTCGTCCAAGGCATCGGCCGGCATGGGTCGGCTGAAATAATAGCCCTGTGCATGTTCGCAGCCTTCTGCCAGCAGAAAGACCCGTTGTGCGTCGTTCTCCACGCCCTCGGCAATGAGATTGAGCCGGAGGCTTCTGGCGATGGCGATAACAGTGCGCACAATCGCCGCATCGCTCGCGTCGCCCGGCAGGTCATTCACGAAGCGGCGGTCAATTTTCAGATACTTCACCGGGAAATCCTTGAGATACGCAAGCGAAGAATAGCCCGTTCCAAAGTCATCGATTGCCGACTCCACTCCCATGGCGCGAAGTTCGCCGAGCATCCGGCTGGCGGTGCCGGGATCCTGCATCATCAGACTTTCCGTAATCTCAACTTCCAACAGAGATGGCGATATGCCTGATGCCTCGATGATGGCACCGATGCGTGTGACGAGGTCGGGCTCGCGGAACTGGCGCGCCGAGAGATTTACTGCCACGGACAGCGGGACCCCCGCCTGCTCCCAGACCCTGGCCTGCGCACAGGCTTTGCTGAGCGCCCATTCCCCGAGCGCAATGATGAGGCCGGTTTCCTCTGCCAGAGGAATGAACCGGGACGGAAGAATCAGCCCCAGTTCCGGGTGGTGCCAGCGGAGCAGAGCCTCGACACCGGTGATCCGTCCCGTGGCCAGCTCGTGCCGCGGCTGGAACTCCAGCGCAAACTCGCCGCGCTCGATGGCGGTGTGCAGGCTGTTGGCCATGGTCATGAAATCGGAGGCTTGCGCGTTCATGCCGGGCGAGAAGAACTGATTCATGTTGCGACCGGATTCCTTGGCGCGGTACATCGCAATATCCGCATTCTTGAGCAGTGTCGACACGTCGCAACCGTCCTGCGGGTAGCAGCTTATGCCGATGCTGGCTGTCACGAACAATTCCCGGGAATCCACGGTGAACTTTCTGGCGATCAGTTCATGGAGCTTGTGTGCCAGTGCGGCCACGTCGGAGGATTCCTTGCATTCGGTCAGGATAATGGCGAACTCGTCCCCGCCCATACGCGACACGGTGTCGATTTCACGTACTCCGTTCCGCAGCCGTGCGGCTACCTGGCACAGCAACGCATCGCCCACAGAGTGCCCGAGCGTGTCGTTGATTGATTTGAAGCGGTCGAGATCGAGAAACAGCACTGCTGCAGAGGTCTTGTCGCGCTGTGCTCTGGAGATGGCCTCTTCCAACCGGTCGCGCAGCAGCATGCGGTTTGGCAATTCGGTAAGGGCGTCGTGGGTAGCCAGAAATTCAAGGCGGGTCTGGTAGTCCTTGTACTGCGATATATCGTTGAAGACACCGACGAAGTGCGACACGTTGCCATCCTGTTCCGGGACCTTGGTGATGGTGAACAAGGCAGGGTAGGATTCTCCGGTTCTGCGTCTGGCCCACAGCTCCCCCTGCCAGTATCCGGAGTCATCGAGTGACTGCCACAGAGCCTCGGACATGCTGTCGTTGTCGCGGTCGGAAGTGATGGTCTCCCACGGCCGTGCAATGACATCTTCCGCCTCAAATCCGGTAATGGAGGCAAAGGACTTGTTGACGAATATGATGCGCGCGTTCACATCGGTGATGAAAACGGCTTCGGCGGTATTTTCTAGGGCGCTGGCGACCAGACGCAGCTGATTTTCCGCGTAGGTGTGCGCAAGCCGTACCCGTAGCGCATGGATGCCGAATGCCAGGTCGTTTGCGAGCTGCTGCAATATGTCTACTTCCTCCTGGCCGAATGCCAGTCGTTGTTCGGCGTAGAGGCTGAAGTTTCCGTACACCTGATCGTCGTAAATCAAAGGCAGCGATACACTCGATGCATAGCCTCGCGCCAGGGCGGCATCCCGCCAGGGTGCGTAGCGCGGATCAGTGGCGATGTCGCGGGCCACTTCTGGGCGGCGCTCGCGTATGGAGGTGCCGGCCGCACCGCGACCCCGCTCCGTATCGGCCCAGCTCAGCTCCACGTTTTCCACGTAACCGTCGTCATGACCCGATACGGCCACCGGTCGTATCGTCTTCAGCGTGTCATGCTCGGCGTAACCGGCCCAGGCCATGCGATAGGCCCCGGTTTCCACGAGACTGTGACACGCCTGGTGCAGAAGAGTCAGTTCGTCATGAGCGTGGACGAGACTGTGATTTACCTCGGTCAATACCCGAAGTACGCGGTTGGCACGGTGAAGCTGCTCGCGTGCGCCAAGCTGTCTGCGTTCCCATTCCGTTTGTTGGCGTACCGTCCAGCGGAAAGTCCATGCGCTGCCAATGGCAAGCAGCAGAAGCAGTGCATAGGGCACCTCGACGGTGTGCCACCACTGAAGCCATACCATGCTCATCGGAATGGTCAATCCAAAAGTGAGCGGATAATGCTTCACCCTGTGGAATACGACCAGGCGCGGTGTGCTGTCCAGGGTTGTCAGGCCCCGCGTATAGCCGCTTGTGGCGAATTTCCGGGCACGCAGGGTTCGGATCAGGATGCCGTTCTGGGGTCTGCCGTAGACGCGCTGCGGATGGGCGGGGGGCGGCCAAATAAAGATGAGATAGCCGTCGTCGGACAGCAGGCCGCCGAGGAGGTCAGCCGGTATTGGCAGATTGTTCCAAAGTGCCTGCTCGCTAGACACGGGCAGCACGGCTGATAGCAGAAACCGCACGCGGCCGACTCTGTCACGCACCGCGTAACGCAGCGGAATGATCCACTGATGGGCGATGAGTCCGCGTTCGGTTGGGCCCACGACCAGACTGTGCGCTGCCATTGTGAGCTGTATGCCCTTGGCAAAGGTTGGCCCCGAAAGATCGGGCAGCGGTGCGTCGGAAGTCTTTCTTGACGATGCCAGGATCTGCCCGCTGGGCGCCAGCATGACGACCGCGCGCAGTTCGGGATTCGCCTTCTGGAAATGTCGCAGCCGTACTTCGGTGCGTCGCGGATGTCGGGTCGGACCCAATGTGAGCAGTTGCTGGCCAAGCGCGTGCAGGCCGTGCTCGTAGTGGCGCAAAGTGTCCTCGGTGGAGCGGGCAAACAGGCCGGACACCAGGCTCAGGCGGCGGATCTGCCGATGTTCAACGGAATGGAACGAGACCACGCTGTAGATGAGTGCCGTCAATGACAGCAGTAACAGCAGGATTACGAACGCGAACGCAAGATTGGCGACGATCCTTGATTCCTGCCGCTCATCCATGCCGCTCATCCATGCCGACGGTGCCGGACCCCAGGCTGTTCGGGGAACTACGTTGATCTTTGACACTTTATTACGAAACCGCGGACATCATCAAGTTGTTCGAAGCAATGTTATTACGATCCCGATCGGTCCGGACTGGATCGCGCTGCTATGCCTGGGCTGAATCGCCGCGGCTCCGGCTCGATCCGGAGAAGCGTGTTCATGTGGCGGCTGCATCGCATCGGGATAACGCGGATTTCGGTCGCAGAGCGCTATCGCGACTCTACATTCGAAAATATGCGTACGCTGCGGTCAGTTGTTGCCTGCAACCATGCGGATCCGCGGGCGTCCGAGTGGCCTGCCACCAATGATGAGGCTCATGATGAGCCAAGCATGCCGCGCAGACTGGCGAGGTGCGCATCGGCGCGCTCCTGACGCTCCTGCGGGTCTGCGCTAGCAGCCTCGTCCTGCCACTCGAGATCGTCCGCTGGAAGTTCGGACAGAAAACGGCTCGGCTCGCAATCGGAGATCTCCCCGTAGCGTTTGCGACGGCGCGCGAACGAAAAGCTGAGTGTTTTGCGCGCCCGCGTGATGCCCACATAGGCAAGGCGACGTTCCTCTTCGATGGTGTCCTGCTCTACGCTGGTTCGGTGGGGAAGCAGGCCCTCTTCCATTCCGACCAGGTAAACATGGGGAAACTCCAGACCCTTGGCCGCATGCAGCGTCATGAGCGAAACCTGATCGGCACTGGCATCCGGCTCATCGTTGTCGAGCATCCCGATGAGACAGATGCGCGCGACGGTTTCCGCGAAAGACAGCTCGCCGTCGCGGGCAGCAAGCCGGCGCAGCCAGTCGAGCAGGTCGGTGACGTTTTCCGTGCGCTTCTGCGCCGCTGCGGGGCTGTCGGAAGTTTCTTCCAGCCATGCGGCGTATTGAGTCTCGTCGACGATCTCTTTTGCCAGGGCCGCTGCGTCCGCCTCCGGCGCACGTTCGGACAGGTCGGTAATCCATGTGGCAAAGCGGCGCAGCGCCGCGAGCTGTCGTGCACTGAGTTGTCCGGCAAGGCCGTCATCAAGCGCGGCGTCCGTGAGGCCGAGTCCCTGCCGGGCGGCGTATTGGCTCAGCCCTTCCAGGGTCGCCGCACCGATTTCGCGCCGCGGCGTGTTGGCGATCCGCAGAAAGGCATTGTTGTCCGCGGGATTTGCCACCAAGCGGAAATAGGCCATGATGTCGCGGATCTCGCTGCGGTCGAAGAACGAAGTGCTGCCGCTGAGATAATAGGGGATTCGCTGTTCACGCAGGGCACGTTCGAACACGCGTGCCTGGTGGTTGCCGCGGTACAGCAGCGCGTAATCCCGGAATGCCGTGCGATGTGTAAACTTGTGGTGCAGCAGTTGCGCGACGACGCGGTCGGCTTCATGCTCTTCGTCGCGTGCCACGATCACGCGGATGGGATCACCGTAGCCGAGGTCGCTCCACAGCCGCTTTTCGTGTACGTGCGGGTTGTTCTTTATCAGGAAGTTGGCCGCCTTGAGAATACGGCCGGCCGAACGGTAGTTCTGTTCCAGTTTGATGACCCTGAGATCGGGGAAATCGCTTTCCAGCTGAAACAGGTTCTCCGGCCGTGCGCCCCGCCACGCGTACACGGACTGGTCATCGTCTCCGACAACCGTCAGGGCGCCGCGCGTTCCGACGAGCTGCCGGACCAGGTGGTACTGGCAGGCATTCGTGTCCTGGTACTCGTCGACCAGCAGATAGCTGATACGCTGCTGCCAGGCCGATAGGACGTCGGGATGCTTGGCAAAAATCAGTGCCGGCTGAAGAATGAGGTCGTCGAAGTCGACGGCATTGCAGGCTTTGAGGTGGCGCTGATACTCGGGGTAGAGTTTGGCGGCCTGTGTTGCCAGCGGATCTGCGTCGGCCGCGACCAGGGCCTGGTCCGGTTCGATCATGGCATTTTTCCAGCGCGAGATCTGGCGCTGCACTTCTTCGGCCATGCTGTTGTGCGCTAGATCGCGGACAAGTCCGAGACTATCCGTGGAGTCGTAGATCGAGAAGCCTGGCCGATAGCCGGCACGGTTGTTCTCGGCGCGCAGGATGCGTAGGCCGAGCGTGTGGAACGTGGATATGGCCAGGCCCTTGGCATCGCCGCCGGTGAGCAGCGCGGCTACACGGGTCTTCATTTCGCGGGCAGCTTTATTGGTAAACGTGACCGCCGCAATGTTCGACGGTGCAATCCCTCGCTCGCGCACGAGGAGGGCTATCTTGCGCGTTATGACCGAAGTTTTGCCGCTGCCGGCGCCGGCGAGCACCAGCAGTGGGCCTGTCGTGTAGCGTACGGCCTCTTTCTGGCGGGGATTGAGTTCAGACAAGAAAGTGGTGCTTTGCTTTTTCTGGTTGAAGGGGGGTGGCGGATGGATTCTAACCTGAATCCCGCGCTACCAACAGTCCGTTGGTCGTGCGCTTCCGGTCTGCGCGGGCTGGCGGCCAGTCTTCATCGCGGAAGCCGGACCGATGAAAGCCGCGGTGGCCGCTACCGGGCCTACCGCGGCCTTGGGGTAGACCACCGGTCCCACGGCGACGCAACGGCGAGGTCGCCATCCCGGATACCAGACGGCCGACTGGTGATAACGTGGGGTAGCGGAATGCAGTTGCCGACGTTGCCCCGTACCGCTGTGAAAACTTGTTTGCGCCGCCGGTACTCACTGTATTAAGGTTAAGCCGAAGCCACCGGCAGCGGGGCGCGCAGCCTGTGGTCTATAGTCTGTTGTAGCCAGGGTCCGCGGTCTTTTTGGATCGATGCCGCGGCTTGATCCAGTATCCGACTGAGCAACGATCATGAGCACCAAATATGTAAATGCGGTCATTTCCGAGACGCAGGGCGACGAGAGCCTGCCCATACTGGAAGGAACAATGGGAGCGCCGGCGGTGGATATCCAGACGCTCTATGCGCGCCACGGTCTGCTCGCCTATGATCCGGGGTTCCGGTCAACTGCATCATGCAAGAGTGCGATCACCTTCGTCGATGGCGACGCCGGGGTGCTGTTGTACCGCGGATATCCCATCGAGGAGCTTGCCCAGCACAGCAGCTTCGTGGAGGTGGCTTATCTGCTGATATACGGGGAGCTTCCCGACCCGAAGGACATGGCCGCCTTCCAGGCCGCGATCCATCAGCACAACCTGCTGCATGAGCAGGTGCTGTATTTCTACCGCGGCTTTCGCCGCGATGCCCATCCGATGGCGGTCATGATCGGTGTTGTTGGAGCACTTTCCGCCTTCTATCACGACGTCATCAACATCAGTAACCAGCAGCAGCGCGAGCTTGCGGCGATCCGGCTTATCGCCAAGATGCCGACGATCGCGGCAGCCTGCTACACTTACAGCATTGGACGTCCGCAGCGCTACCCCAACAACGGCCTCGATTATGCTGCGAATTTCATACAGATGCTGTTCGGTGTGCCCAGCTCCGAAATGGAGGTTAACCCGGTGGTGGCGCGTGCCCTCGACCGCATCCTCATCCTGCATGCCGACCATGAGCAGAACGCGTCGACATCGACCGTGCGGCTTGCAGCCTCCTCTGGCGCAAACCCGTTTGCCTGCGTGGCGGCGGGCATTGCCAGCCTCTGGGGTCCGGCCCACGGCGGCGCGAACGAAGCGGTGCTCAAAATGCTCATGGAGATCGGAAGTCCGGAGAATATTCCGAAGGCGATCGCCCGTGCCAAGGACAAGAATGATCCGTTCCGCCTGATGGGGTTCGGTCATCGTATCTACAAAAACTTCGACCCGCGCTCGCGCGTGATCCAGGAAAGCGCGCGCGAAGTGCTTCATCACCTCGGGATCGACGATCCATTGCTCGAGATTGCGGTGAAGCTCGAGGAGATAGCCCTGCAGGATGAGTATTTTATCGAGCGCAAGCTGTATCCCAACGTGGACTTCTATTCGGGAATACTGCTGCGTGCCATGGGGTTGCCGATGAACATGTTTACCGCGATTTTCGCGGTGGCGCGTACCGCCGGGTGGGTCAGTCACTGGCTGGAGCTTCATCAGGAAACGCATGGCATCGACCGGCCGCGGCAGCTTTATGTCGGGCAGCCGCGCAGGAGTTATCCAGGCAAAGTCCCGGCCTGATCCGCGGGCGCCGACGATGCGTTGCACCGATGTGCGAATCCCGGGCATCGAGAAGTCACGGCCGCGGCAGGAGGTGTGGTTCGCTTCTGGCACCGATTGCGGTGCGATGCCCGGGCGCGAAATGCCACCAGCGACTTTTCAGGCGGCTGCTTGAGGAAGATGCATGTGCCCCGGGCGGGTTACCCTGAGCCGTTCCCGAGCCTTGCGTGGACCCGGCCCAGCAGGCCTGCAGCGTTCCGGGAGAGACACCTAAGCGGTCGGGCATGTATTAGGGGCGCATCGCTGCGGCGGGCACACTTAGTCCGAACCACACGGCCGTAGCAAGGAGCAACGCAGCCAGCATTTCGAATCCTGCGGCGAAGCCGAGTGCGCCGATGATTGCACCCGTGATCACCGGTCCTGCGGCCTGGCCAGTATCCATGATGGTTCTCAGCATGCCCATCGACGTACCCAGCCGGTCCTGGCGGCTTAGGTCGCCAACGAGTGCGGTCGTGGACGATGTGACGCTCGCGAAGCCCGCGCCGAAGACAATGCCCAGCGCCGTCAGCGGCAGCAGCGATGTGAACAGCGGCAGCATTGCGACGCCGATCGTTGCGACAACCAGACCCACGAGGATTGCCGGTCTGCGTCCGATGCGGTCCGAAACGCGCCCGGCCAGTGGCTTGACCAGAGCGACGCAAACCAGCTGAAGACCGAGGATTACGCCGATCTTCCAGGCGGCGATGCCGCAAGTCTGCGCGTAGACAGCGAGGAACGCCTCGACCGCACCAAATACGAAATATTGCGCGGCTTCGGTGACGCTGGTGGCGAGCAGGGCCCTATTGTGCAGCGTCGCCGCCAAGGTGTCGCGCAATGCCGGCAAAGCCCGGGAGCGGGCTGCCGGTGATGGCGGTCTCTCGCTGTCTCGCGGCAGGAGCATGCCGAGCGCCAACGCCATGACTCCTCCTGCAGCGCAGGCGAGATAGACCGCATGGAAGCCCGCAAGCGAGATCAATGTGCCGCCCAGGAACGGCGCGACCGAACGGCCGACGATTGTTACCGACGAATAGGCAGAGAGCATCTGCGCGCGATCCTTGACGTAGTGGCTGGCGATCCAGGCGCTCGCCACTGTGCCGAAAATCGCGGTTGCGAATCCATGGTAGAAGCGCACAAGCACGAGTTGCCATACGTCGGCTACCGGCAGGTACAGGAAGGGCGCGGTGGCGAATACAACAAGTGCCGCCATCAGCAGTCGGCGCTTTCCAACGAAATCGGAAAGCATTCCGGCAGGCAGGCTGATAAGTATGCCGGTTACCGTTGAAGCCATGACCACCGAGCCGATTTCGGGGGACGTTGCCCCCAGATGGACTGCGAACAGCGGAAGTGCCGGGGTTTTTGACAGAGTGGAGCTCAGGATGGCAAATGCGCCGGTTGCTGCCAGAAGCAGGAATGATCGCCGCTCACTTATCCCACCCATCGCTTCCTCCTGCGGTTTTCCTGCACACTGTGTATCATACCGTCAGCCCACCGGATGGCCGGTGAGCGAGCCACGGTCCGCAAGATGCTGCATGACGCATCGGCGGCAATCCGCAATATCGCAAATCCGGGAGGCATGGTCGTGCGCAAACAGTTTCTGGTCCTGGTATCCGCCAGTATGCTCTGCGGCTGTATCGCCCAGGCACTCACCTCCGGGCATATCGCGTTCAGTGATGATGGTGCCGGCGCGGTTCCGCGGATCAGCGCCCATGAACGCATGGTTATCCACGATTACTGCGCGAATCGTGTTCGCGCCGCACAGGACAGCCGTATAGCGTCAGGATTACGCGCCAACCACCGGCTTCCGCCCCGGTTGGCATATCACAATTTGCCGACACGGCTCGAGAGCCGGCTGGAGCCGCTGCCGCAGCCGTATGCGCGCGTGATAGTCGGAACAGACGTGCTGGTGATCAATCGTCACACGCGGATGATTGTCGATCTCGCCCGCGGCGCTTGCGAACCGCGCCAGTACTGACCTCCACAAGCCTGAACCGACTGCTATTTCTTGGCCAGGAAGTTTTTGGCCAGCTCTCGGCGTTTCTCGTAGGCCTCGCGTGCCACCGCGACGTCTTCCAGGAACAACGGCAATTCTTCCAGCAGCAGCGCCTGCGGGCCGTCGACGAGCGCCTTTTTCGGCGCCGGGTGGAAGTCCACGAGAACCATGTTGGCGCCAGCGATGACTCCCTGAGCGGTGACGTGCTGGATGTCGAGCAGCCCATCCGGAGAACGGTCACGCGTGCCCACCGAGTGGGACGGGTCCACGCACACGGGCATGCGCGTCAGGCGTTTCACCACCGGCACGTGGGCAAAGTCGACGAAGTTGCGGTGCGGGTCGCCCATGTTCGTCTTCATGCCGCGCAGGCCAAATACCACGTTGCGGTTGCCGGCGCTTGCCAGGTACTCGGCGGCATTGAGCGATTCTTCCAGCGTGATGCCGAAGCCGCGCTTGAGCAACACCGGTAGCTCGCGCTGTCTTCCCACGATCTTCAGCAGCTCGAAATTCTGCGTGTTGCGTGTGCCGATTTGCAGCATGACCCCTGTGGGCTTTCCGGTGCGCTCCAACGCTTCGCGGATCTCGTCGAGATGCGAGTCGTGGGTGATCTCCATGGCGATCACTTTTATGCCGTACTTGCCGGCGAGTTCGAACACCCACGGCAGGCAGTCGTGGCCGAGGCCCTGGAAGGCATACGGATTGGTGCGCGGCTTATAGGCGCCCATGCGCGTGCATGTCTGGCCATTGTCGCGCAACGCCCGCATCATTTGTTCCACGTGTTCGGGCGTATCCACGGCGCACAGCCCCGCGAACACATTCAAGCTGTCCTGGCTGAAGTGAACGCCGTTGTAGTCGAATCCGGTAGGGCGCTGGTCGTCGTGATGGCGGCCGAGAATGCGATATTCCTCGGATACCCGGACGACGCGCTCGACCCCGGGCAGCGACTCGATCTCCCCGCGATCCAGGACCGCGGTATCGCCGATGAGGTAGATTTCGGTGAGGGTTTGCTGCGACCCCGCTTCTTCATGAATCCGGGTAGTGATATTGCGTTTGTTGCGCAGCACATCCAGTATCTGCTGGAATTCCGGGCTGTTTCGGCCGGCATGAGGTTTGAGGATGATAATCATTGGCTTTTCCTTAACAGTACCATCGGGTGCCGCATCGAACTGCGTGCCACGCCGAACCATGGGTTGGCTGGCCGAGTCCGCAACGACCCACGGCCTTGCTGACGGTATTTCGGGCCTCGAAATACGGAGCCAGGCCACCGCAAGCCGCTATTGTAGCAAGACACAAGCCAACATCCGCCATGCAAGACACCGGATCGCCATCTAAGCGGAAATCTGCCGGTGGGCGCCCGCCCAGGGAGGCGGAGCGGCCGTCCTTTTCGCTCGATCCGAAGGTTGTGCGGCGCCAGGTCCGGGTTGAGACGTTCAGGGCGAGCGGACCCGGCGGACAGCACCTGCACAAGACGGAGTCGGCGGTGCGCATGATCCATGAGCCGACGGGAATCGCAGTGACGGTGTCGGATACGCGCTCGCAGGCGCGCAACCGCGCCTTGGCGCTCGAACGCCTGATCTCGCGGTTGCGACGGCTCGTTTCGGTCCCGAAGCCGCGGATCGCGACACGTCGTACCGGAGCGTCGGTGCGCCGGCGCCTTGAACAGAAGCGCATTAAAGCCCGTGACAAGGGCCTGCGTGCCCGCGTACGTCCGGCGGAATAGGGGGGCTAACCGTTCTGCAGGCGAGTCCCCGGCGCTGCTGGCACGGTTGTCGCCGGCGCGGCGAGTCTGCGGCTGGAAGCCGAGTTTTGCTGCCGGAGGCGTGCCACCCTGCAGGCCAGGATTCATTTCAGGAACAGTAAAAGGGGGAAATCCTCGATATCGGGTCGGGCAGGCCCGCGAAAACAGCCAGACAAAGATTTCCAGGTCGAGTCGACAGTTGTGCCCCGGCAGGGCTATATCGCGTATCGCGATCCGGTTGTCGGGACGGTCAAAATACGGGGCGCTTGGCCGCCACCTGCGCTACGGTGCTCCACGATTGAAGGCTGGCATCCGGACGGACAGCAAGGAAAGGCGCCCCCGGGAACAACTGCGCAGACACGCGGGCCGTCCGTGTCTGCGGTAGAGGCAGTCCGATCGATGTCCGCAGGTGCGCACATCACGGCCCACCACCGATCGACTCCGCCTCCGTGTTGTGTCTGGCCCCGTTTTTTCCCGACGCGTTGGATTGTGTTATCGGCAGACTTCACGTAGGATTTAGGCGCCGCGCGGGCGAATGGGCGCGGTCTGGTGTGCTGATGCATGAGGGGTTGGCCGTTGTCCTTACCCTTGCGCGTGGCTTCCTGATTCGGCAACTCATTAACGCGTCGCAGCAAGGCGCAGACGTCACAGGTGAAGAAGGGGTTATTTGGCTATGCAAACTGGTACGGTTAAGTGGTTCAACGAATCCAAGGGCTTCGGTTTTATCACCCCGAGTGATGGTAGCCCGGACGTGTTCGTCCATTTCTCAACCATAGAGGGCGAAGGCTTCAAGACCTTGGCCGAGGGACAAAAGGTGGAATTCGAGTCCACCAAGGGTCCGAAGGGAATGCAGGCGACACGCGTGATTCCACGCTGAGATCGCTCTCCCTGGCTTGAATATGTAAAGGACCCCACCTGCGAGTGGGGTCTATTTTTTTTATCGGCCTGCATTCGCAGCCCGCTGTGGACAGTGCGGCGCACAATTTACGGCGCAGGCCCTATCCCGCGTCGCCCCGGTTGCGACCCATGTGGCCGCACGAGAGCCTGTGCGGTCGCGCAACACCTCCTTCGGGCGCTGGCCCGCCTCTGTGCGGCGCAGCGCCTCTCAGACAAACCCGCAACGAGTGAGCTCCCATAGTGTTGCACGATCTCATTCGACAGTATGGATATATAGGTCTGTTCGTTGGCACCCTGCTCGAGGGCGAGACCATCATGTTGCTCGCGGGTGTTGCCGCGCAGTACGGCGACCTGCGGCTGTCAGGAGTGGTCGTTACCGGGTTTCTCGGCAGTTTTCTCGGAGACCAGCTGTTTTTCTATATCGGACGGCATTTCGGCCCGGCGGTTCTCGCGAAGCGTCTGTCGTGGAAGGCGAGCGCCGACAAGGTATTCCGCCTCATTGATCGTCATCAGTCCCTGCTCATCGTCAGTTTCCGCTTTTACTATGGCCTGCGTTCGGTGACGCCGTTCGCGATCGGAGCAGCGCGTGTCGGGCGTGGACGCTTCCTGGTTCTCAATGCCGTGGGGGCCGTCCTGTGGTCGGCTGCGCTGGGCGGTCTGGGTTTTCTGTTCGGGCGGGCGTTCATAATTTATTTTCGAAACTTCCGCCGTTACGAGCTGGACTTTCTGGGCATCCTGGCATTCATGGGTGCAGTCATCTGGTTCACGAGTCTCATGGTGCGCCGCCGCAAAGCGGCACGCCTTTTGCGATCGGATCGCGACAAGGACAGCGAGTGACTCCGGCAGCGATGACAGAGAGCCGGGTCCGGACCGATTCGTCCTGCGGTCACTGAAGCAAGGCGTATTCGCATTTTGTTAAAGTCCGCGTGCAGCGTGGCGGGTGTCAGCGTTCCCGGTCAAGCGCGATGGCGTAGAAGCCGTCGGTGTTATGGCGATGTGGGTAGAGCCTCAGAGCATCGTCTTCCATCGTCATGGCCGCTCCGCGGCGCGCAAGGATTTCGACGGCCGGTTGCGGCTGGAATTCGGGATGGCCGGCGCGAAATTCCCCGACCACTTCATCGTTCTCCTCGGGCAGCAGGCTGCAGGTGGCATAAACCACGCGCCCGCCGGGTTTGACCAGTTCGGAGGCCGCGGCGAGTATGCGCTTCTGCGTGGCCACCAGCTCTGCCAAGTCCGGCTGGCGCCACTTGATATCCGGATTGCGCCGCAGCGTGCCGGTTCCGGTGCACGGTGCGTCCACCAGCACACGGTCGATTTTGCCTCGCAGGCGCTGGATCCGTGGATCGCGCTCGTGCGCGATTGCAATCGGTCGTACGTTGTCGAGGCCGGCGCGCCGCAGTCGCGGCTTGAGCCGTTCGAGGCGCTGGCGTGATACATCAAGGGCGTAGATCGTGCCGCTGTTCGCCATCATGGCGCCAAGCTGGAGGGTCTTGCCGCCGGCGCCGGCGCAGAAGTCGACCACCATCTGGCGGCGTCTTGGCTCAAGCAGCATGCCGACCAGCTGGCTGCCTTCATCCTGGACTTCGAACCAGCCGTCGCGAAACGCTGCGGTGCCGAAAAGTGGGGCCCGATCGCGGCTGCGCAGCCCGATCGCTGACCACGGTGTCGGCGTGACCGTGAAACCCTCCCCGGCGAGACGTTCCATGACTGCCGCACGGTCGGCCTTGAGCGTATTGACGCGCAGGTCCAGGCTGGCAGGACGGTTCAGGGCGGTTGCCAGCTCCAGCGTTTCGGACTCCCCGTAGCGGGAAAGCAGTCGCTGCAGCAGCCAGTCGGGAAGATCGGTACGCACGGCGAGCGGCAGATCGGCGCGCGGAATGCGTGCCTGGGCCGCGAGTGCCGCCAGATCCACGCCTGCTGGGCGTACGCCCGCCTCGATGAGCGCGCGTGCGCTGAAACCCCCTTCGGTCAGCAGGTAGGCCGCTACCAGGTTCTGCGCGCCCGCCCTGTCCTCGCCAAGCAGGTATGCGAGCGAACGTCGGTGGCGCAGACAGCCGTAAACCGTTTCGGCCACGAATCCGCGATCGCCTTGGCCCAGCATGGGGTGGCCGCGAAAGAAGCGCTCCATCTGTTTGTCGGCGGCCTGGTGGTTCGAGAGGATGGCCTCAAGCAGTTCGGTCGCAGATCGGTAGAGCAGCGGCTTCGACATGATGACCTGGGTCAGGGGGTTTCATGAATCGGACTGAATGCTGTCGGCACTGTGCCCGTGCCGCACGCTTCAGCTTGTGTAGCGTTTGACCAGATCGTGGTAGGCATCGATGCGGCGGTCACGCAGGAACGGCCAGATGCGGCGCACTGCTTCGGTACGCCCGAGGTCCACGTCCGCGACCGTAACCGTCGGGCTGTCGGCGCAGGCCTGTGCCAGCAGTTCCCCTTGAGGGCCAGCCAGAAAACTGCTGCCCCAAAACACTATGCCTTCGGTCCGTTGTTCCGGATCGGGCTCCCGGCCGATGCGGTTGCACGCCGCCACGGGCAGGCCGTTTGCGATCGCATGTGCCCGCTGGATGGTGATCCAGCTGTCGCGCTGGCGCTCGCGTTCAGGGGTCGGGTCGCGCGGGTCCCAGCCGATGGCGGTGGGATAGAGCAGGATCTGCGCCCCGGCCAGGGCCATCAGGCGGGCGCTCTCGGGGTACCATTGGTCCCAGCATACCAGCACGCCGAGCGAGCCGACCGATGTTTCAATCGGCACGAAACCCTGGTCGCCGGGGGTGAAGTAGAATTTTTCGTGATAGCCCGGATCGTCGGGAATGTGCATCTTGCGGTAGCGTCCGGCGATGCTGCCATCGCGCTCGAGGACGACCGCGGTGTTATGGTAAAGGCCGGCCGCGCGGCGCTCGAATACCGATGCGACGATGACTACGCCAAGCTCCCGTGCCAGGGCCGCGACATGTTCCGTGGTCGGTCCCGGCACCGGCTGCGCCAGGTCGAATCGCGCCGGATCCTCGGTCTGGCAGAAATAGACGCCGGTGTGCAGTTCCGGCAGCAGCACAAGGTTGGCCCCGGCGGCGGCGGCCTGGCGAATGCCCTGTTCCGATTCAGCGAGATTGCGCCGATAGTCGTCCGTGCAGGCGTGCTGCACCAGACCGACACGAAGTGTCTTGCTCATGAAGTTACCGCGCTGCGCCGCGGTTGCAATGCCTGCATCAGCCAGCCCGTCCGATCCTTAGTTCTTGCCATCCATATTAACATCGCAGCCGGTACCTTGCCCATGATCCCCGTCCGCGAAAGACGATGGCATCCGCCCAGGGGTGCCGCGGGAGCAACGTGAAGCAGCGCACGATTGCAGCGTGGGGGGCGGCTGCTCCTCACGCGGTGGCGGCAAGGACGCCGGCGGGCAGCTGTATCGTGACGCAGTGCAGGCTGCCATGCTGGCGGATCAGCGGCAGGCAAGGAACGCTGACGATCGCACGGCCAGGAAAGCACGTGCCCAGTCGTTCCCGGGCGAGTCCATCCGCCGGATCATCGTATGCAGGTACCAGCACCGCATCATTGATGATCAGAAAATTCGCGTAGGTCGCCGGCATGCGCTCTCCGTGCTCATCGTAACGGGCGCGCGGCCAGGGTAATGCGACGAGCCGGTAGGGGTTTCCGGTGCGGGTGCGTAGCGCCCTGAGTTCCTGTCCCATCGCAGCGAGCTCGGCGTAGTGCTCGTCGGCCGGGTCGTCACAGGCAACGTAGGCAATCGTATCGATATCGCAGAAGCGCGCCAGCGTGTCGATGTGGCTGTCGGTGTCGTCTCCGGCGAGGTAACCGTGATTGAGCCAGAGCACGCGCGTGATACCCAGCCAGTCTCCGAGCTGCTGTTCCAGCTGTTCGCGGCTGGTCTGCCGGTTGCGTGTGGGCGCAAGCAGGCAGCGCGCGGTGGTCAACAGGCTGCCGGATCCGTCCACTTCTATGCTTCCGCCTTCGAGTATCAGATCTACGGGCTCGAGCGGCGTGTCGCGGAACGCGCCTTGCCGGGCCAGTTCCTGCGAAACGGCATTGTCGAGGTCCGCAGGATATTTCCCGCCCCAGCCGTTGAAGCTGAAATCGAGCAGCAGCGGACGGTTGCGGCAGATCACGCCGATCGGGCCATGGTCACGGGCCCAGCTGTCGTTCGAGGGGGCGAGCGCGAAGACCAATCGCTCGGCGGCTACGCCGGCTTGCCGCAGCATCTGCTCGACGTGTGTGCGGTGCGCGGCATCAAAGCACACGAGGAGCACGGTCTCGTGATTCGAAATTGCCCGCGCAATCTCGACGAATACCGGCTCAACCTCGGCCAGACACGGGGCCCAGTCGCTGTGCGCATGTGGCCAGGTAACCATCACGCCGCTCTGGGGCGCCCATTCGGGAGGAAGATAGGGCCGGCACGAATCCGAAGTCGGAAAATTCATCGGCGATTTCCCTGGAAAGCGGGGAATGATAGCCGGTTGCTCGTTGCCGGCCAACTGCGAGGGACGCGCAGCGGTACGCAGCGGTATTTGACCTGTGCGGCGGAGTGTATTTGAATGTGCACTTTTCGCACCGCCTGTCCGCGGTGCCGGTTTGCTGTGGAGATGCTCCGATGCCGCTGATTCGACCGTTTGCCGGGTTGCGCCCGCGTGCCGAATTCGCGGCACAGGTGCTGGCCCCCCCCTATGATGTGGTGACCGTGGACGAGGCGCGGGCACGCGCCGCCGGCAGACCATGGAGCTTTCTGCACATTTCGCGCCCGGAAATCGATCTGCCGCCCGGCACCGATCCGTATGCGCCCGAGGTGTACCGCAAGGGGCGCGAGAATTTCGAGAGGCAGATTGCCGCCGGTGTGCTCGGGCGCGATCCTGGACCCTGTTATTACCTGTACCGCCTGGTGATGGGTTCGCACACCCAGACCGGAGTGGTTGCAGCGGCGTCGGTCGCGGCCTACGAGAGCCAGCGTATCCGCCGACATGAACATACCCGTCCGGACAAGGAGGACGACCGGGTCCGCCAGATCGAGGCGCTCGATGCCCAGACCGGCCCGGTGTTTCTGACCTACCGCCGCAGTGCGGGCATTGACCGCATCGTTGCCAATCTGACGAGCCATCCCCCCGAGGTCGATGTCACGGCCGACGACGGCGTACGCCACAGCCTTTGGGTCGTTCGTGAACCGCGTGCCATAGAGGCGCTTTCCGTTGGGTTCGAGGCCGTCGACTGCCTCTATGTTGCCGATGGCCATCATCGCTCCGCGGCGGCGGCGCGTGTCGCCGCCGCCCGTCACGGCCGCGGAGCGCCGGACGCGGAGCAGACATGCGACTATTTCCTTTCCGTGATATTTCCCGACAACCAGATGCAGATTCTTCCGTACAACCGCGTGGTAAGGGATCTGAACGGCCTGACGCCGGAGGACTTCGTGGGGCGTGTGGCAGTTGATTTCGAGGTGCAACGTGCGGCTTCCGCCGTGACGCCGGTGCGCACCGGCGAGTTCGGCATGTACCTCAGCGGCCAGTGGTACCGTATCTCGATCCATGCCGAATGCATACCCCGGCACGACGCGGTGCGGCGTCTGGACGTGAGTCTGCTGGCCGATTATCTGCTAGCGCCTGTGCTCGGCATACAGGATCCGCGGCGCGACAGGCGCATCGACTTTGTCGGCGGCATCCGCGGATTGGACGAACTGCAGCGACGGGTGGACAGCGGCGAGATGGCGGTGGCTTTTTCCATGTTCCCGACCGCGCTTGCCGACCTCATGGCGGTGGCCGATGCCGGCGAGGTGATGCCGCCCAAATCGACCTGGTTCGAACCGAAACTGGCCGACGGACTGGTATCTCAGATACTCGACTGAGTGCTTGGCTCCATGCCGCCCCTGTGCGGTCTCAACGACGGGGCATGCGGCGATAGCGCAGGTACTCCTGGCGCAGGCGTCGACGCTCCTGCGGACTCATTCTCCGGAATCGCCGGCGCGCGCGTCGCGCTTCGGCCTGTTCCGCCGGGCTCAGGTGCTGGTAGCGCCGTACTCCGTGCACAAGGCGCGCGCGCCGCGCCGGCGGATAGGAGTTCCAGCGTCTGCGATGGTTTGCAAGAAGCCGTCTTTCGGCAGGGCTCAGGCTGTTCCAGTCGTACGCCGCCGCTACCCGCCATTCGCGTCCCACTCCTGCGGATGCCCGTGCGGGCGCAGAGGCAAGCTGGCCGGCGCAGAGCGCGAGCATCGCAGCGAAATAGACTAAGGGTCGGCGTTTCATCTCTCGATCATGACTGGTTTTCGTGGCTGCTCTGCGGTGCCCCTTCACGTGACACCCAGAGATAAAAATCGATATGCGAATACAGATCCGGGACGCTTTCCGCTCGCGCCACATCCGGCAGTGGCACTTTTGTCCGCCACAATTGCAGGCCCAGAACCGTGCCCAGTGCGAGAATCAGTGTGGCGGCAACGCCGGCGATGGTCATGCGCGCCATCGCTCGGCGCTGCGCGCGCGCCGAGCGGCGACCGTCGAGCGCAAGGCGCCGGCGTTCCTGTAGCTGCCGCGAAAGCAGTTCATCCCGCGGTGTCCCGTTTTCAGCGATCCATTTCCAGCGCGCCATGCCTCCTCGGCAGACGCTGCATCCATCCAGGTGACGCTGTATCGAAGCCTTTCCCCCGGCTGTCCCGTCGAGCAGGCCCGCGCGCAGCAGGTCGAGCTGTACGTCGTCCGGATGGGAACCGGCCGCAATGTCCTCATTCATGGTTCCATACCTCCGCTAGCAGATGGCGCAGTGTCTGCATGGCGCGAAAGTGGTGCTGTTTCACCGTACCCTCAGAGCAGCCCAGGATCTGTGACGTCTCCTTCACGCTGAGCTCCTGGCCTTCGCGCAGCATGAATACCTGGCGTTGGCGCTCCGGCAGCCGGCGCACTGCCGCTTCGATCGATTGGCGCACGCGCTGCGCGCTTAACAGGTTTTCAGGGTCGCTGTCCCGTCGGGCGCCGTCGACGCCCAGTCCCAGCTCCAGAAGATCGACTTCCTCCTGCGGTTCCCCGTCCGGCCGGTGTCCGAAAAGGGGGATGATCGTGCCGATACGCTCCTGGATCCGGCGCTGGCGGCGCGCATCGTTGATCCGGTTCCTGAGAATCGTGAAGAACAGCGCCGGCCATTCGGCCTGCGGTTTGTCCCGGTAATGGTCCACCAGCCTGAGCATGCTGTCCTGGACGATGTCCAGGGCGAGCTCGTGATCCCACAGGGCGGTCCGGGCTATCCGGTATGCCTGGTTTTCGGTGCGGGCCAGAAACGCCTCCAGCGGATCGCCGGGCGGCGCAGCTGTGTCGATCACGGTCAGCTTGCGCACCGGATGTGCAGCGCTGCCCGCAGCCACACCCGTCTCAGGCAGCCAGTCGTTGCCGGCGTTCTCGTCACTCAAGGGATCCGGGAACATGTCGGACATAAGAATTCCGGTGTCTCTGCCAACCGGGGCGTTCCGGACTGCATACTCCACAGGTGTGTGCGCAGGCTCATCCCGTTGTCTTCGTCGCGACACCCGCAATGGTCTGGGTCGTCCCGATGCCGTATCGGGTTCGGTCGGAGCGGGGCGGTATCGGCCGGCCGACCATGCGTCCTGTGCGGCGGGAACACTGGCAATAATAAATGTTGGCGAGCTGGTAAACCAGCTTGGTAACGTACCTCTTCGGCATGCCTCAGCCCGCCGTTCTCCTTGTATCCTGATCATTTAACGCCGCTACAGGGTTCAGGATGACAACACGGCAGGAAGTGCGCCGGACCGGTGCCGGTCCAACCGGATAGCGCGAGCCGCATGGCTGTCCCGGGAGCCCTTGAAATCTCCTGGCAGGTTACGCGATACCTGGGTCGGAAACGGCGTCCGCGGCCTCAGCGTTGACCGCTGCTGCCGATCGCGGCGGCCAGCAGGTCGAGGGCGCGGCCCGGCAGCAGGCGCCGGGCGGCGGCCAGAAAGCGGGTGGGAACGGTGACGGGATAGCGGATTTTCGGGCGGCGTGCCCCGAGCGCATGGGCCACTTTGTGGGCTACCGCCTCGGGTGGCAGAGTAAACGGCAGCGGTTTCGTGCCGCCCAGGCGGGTTTCCACGCGTGCGTAATAGTCACGGTGCGCACTGCGCGCGCGGTCGATGTTGCGCAGATAGGCCTGGTAGGCATTCTCCCGGAATCGACTGCTGATCGGGCCGGGCTCCACCAGACAGACGTGGATATTGGTTCCGCGCAGTTCCAGGCGCAGGGCGTCACTGAGCGCCTCAAGCGCGAATTTGCTTGCGCTATAGGCCCCGCGATAGGCGAGGCACACCACGCCCAGCAGCGAACTGATCTGAACAATGCGTCCCGAACCCTGGGCGCGGAATACGGGAATGATGCGGTTGGTCAGCTCCTGGGTGCCAAACACGTTGGTCTCGAACTGCTCGCGCAGGGCATCGCGCGTCAGATCCTCCACTGCGCCGGGCTGGCCGTAGGCACCGTTGTTCACGATGCCATGGATACGGCCCTGGGTCTTGTCCAGGATCTCGGCGACGGCTGTACGAATCGAGGCGCTCGAAGATAGATCGAGGCTGAGACTCTCGAGTCCGGTGCCGACGAGCGCGGCGATGTCCTCGGTCCGCCGTACGGTTGCGAATACGCGGTACCCGCGCTGCCGCAGCAGCAATGCTGTCGCACGGCCAATGCCCGACGAGCAGCCGGTAACCAGCACGGACCGTTGACCGGCTTCCACGACTTTCCTCCACTTGATCCTGGCTTGCTACGCAGCATAGCCCATGGAGGCGTGGCTGATAAGGGCGCGCGTCTCGTTCCGTGGCGGCCACGGTGAAGAAGGCACAGCGTAAAGCGGGTCGCTGTGGCGATGCCGGGCGAACCGTAGCCCCAGCTTGCTTCGGAGACGTCAGGGTGATCACCACGAAAAATGCGCTACCGCTTCCATCCGGGAAGCCCTGCCGCCGCGGGATCCGGACCGAGGCCGGGCGGCTAATGCGCTTCGAGTTTGGCCAGTTCTTCGAGCAGCGCCAGCACCAGGGTTTCGCCCTGGGCGGTCATGCCCTTGGTTAGCTTCTCGGCGTCGTGTTCCCCGGAAATGAGCGGATGCATGATTCCGGACAGGCGCGCCATGTCGCCACCCGAGCGGAGCATGGTCTCGGCCATGGCAGCGAGAACCTGCAGCGCCTGCGCGTCGCCGCGGCGCACAGCGTGTACCATCGCCGCAAGCGCCGGCGCCGCCAGGCCCGGGTCGGGTTTGGTGTTGAGGTCGGGCAGCGTCGCGGGATCCTGCAGGCCACGCAGGATGGCCGTGACGATCACCTGATCCTCTTCGTCCAGGGGCCGCAAAAGTGCCGCATCTCGACGACCTTTGAGGATTTCACGGATCGCGCGCACTAGGTCGGTCCAGCCGTTAGCGACGGCCGTATCCAGGATCCCCTCCAGGTCCGGCACCAGGCTGAGGTTCTGGCAGCCTATGACTACCCGGTGGATAAGCCCAGCGTGGGATTGCAGAATCTGCTGATCTTTTTCCGGCATCGATGCCATGGCGCTGACCCGTCGATTTTCCCGCCACTATAGCGTTGCAGGCGGATGAAAGGAACCACACGCCGACACTGCCTGTGCCCTTATTCCCGGGGATAGTTTAAAATGGCCGCGTTTGCGTTCCGGTCTTTCCGGCCGGCAGGCTCTTTCGTGATGCCTGCGCGGGTATGCGCAGGACGTGGCGAAGGAGGCTATGCGGAAAATGAGTGGCAGGCTGCGCGTAGGAGTCGTCGGCGTCGGCTATCTGGGCAAGTTTCATGCACGCATCTATTCGGCCATGCCGGATGTGACGCTGGTCGGTGTCGTCGATGTGGATGCGGTGGCGGGCCAGGCTGTCGCCGCGCAGCACGGCTGTCGGGCCTACACCAGGCCCGAGGCGCTGCTCGGCAATGTCGACGCGGTGAGCATCGTAGTACCGACGATCCATCATTTGCCGGTGGCGCGCCCGTTTCTGGAAAGCGGCGTGCACATGCTGATGGAGAAGCCGCTCGCTCCCAGCTATGAAGATGCGCTCGCGCTCGTGGAACTCGCCGAGCGCAGCGGGGTCGTGTTCCAGGTGGGACATCTGGAGCGGTTCAATGCCGGAGTCATGGCGCTGGCCGAGCGCGTGCGCGAGCCGCGCTTCATCGAAGTGCACCGGCTCGGGGAATTTGTCGAACGCGCCACCGACGTGGACGTGGTCACCGACCTCATGATCCATGACATCGACATCGTCATGTCGCTGGTCGGATCCCCTATCAGGGAAATCGCCGCCACCGGGCTGCCGGTACTGACCGAACACGTCGATATCGCAAATGCCCGCATTGAGTTTGCCAACGGCGCCGTGGCCAACGTCACCGCGAGCCGCGTGTCCAACAAGAAGCAGCGCCGCATGCGCGTTTTCGGGCACAACGGCTATTACGCCCTCAACTTCATGGATCAGCAGATTGAAGTCGTGCGTGCCGTCAGCGGACAGGCAGGCGGACGCGCCGAGATCATCGCCGAGCGGCTCGAAGTGAAGCCGCGGCAGCCGCTCGACGCCGAGCTGGCCGAATTCATCAAGTCAGTGCGCACCGGCGAGCCGCCGCTCGTTGGAGGGCGCACAGGCCTCGAGGCGCTGCGCGTGGCACTTATGGTCAAGGAGAAAATCGCATCATGTCTGAAAGCGTAATTCCCGTTCCGTTCCTGGATCTCACCGCTCAGTTCAAGGATCTCGAAGGCGAGTGGCTGGAGGCGGTACGTGCCAGCGGGGCCCGGGGTAGCTTCATTCTCGGGCCGCAGGTTTCGGCCTTTGAGCGCGAGTTCGCGGACTACGTCGGGGTTAAGCACGCGATCGCAGTGGCCAATGGCACGGACTCGCTGGTGCTGTCATTGCGCGCCCTAAACATTGGCCGCGGCGATGAAGTGATCACGACGCCGTTTACCTTCTTTGCGTCGGCCGAAGCCATCGACGTAGTCGGGGCCACGCCGGTGTTCGCCGACATTCTGGCGGATGACTTCACCCTTGACCCCAGGAGCGTCCGCGAGCGGATCGGACCGAAGACACGCGCGATACTGCCGGTGCATATATTCGGACATGCGGCCGACATGGATTCCATCATGGAGATTGCCCGCGAGCATGGGCTGGCGGTGATCGAGGATTGCGCCCAGTCCTTCGGGGCAAGGGTCGGGGATAGGGTGACCGGCAGCATCGGAACGACCGGAAGCTTCAGCTTTTACCCCACCAAGGTGCTCGGCGGTTACGGTGATGGCGGTATGGTCACGACCAACAGTGCGCAGATCGATGAGCGTATCCGCCGCCTGCGCAACCACGGGGCGATCAAGCCGTTCATTCACGTCGAGGTCGGCTGCAACAGTCGTCTGGACGAGATCCAGGCCGCAGCCCTGCGCATCAAGCTCCGCGGCATCGATGCTGCCATCACGGGCCGTCGTCGGGTGGCCGAAACCTACAGTCGCCGCTTCGCCGGCACAGCGGTCAGGGGGCCGACAGCCCGGGGCGCGGATGCGCATGTCTACAACCTCTACACCATACGCACCGCGCAGCGCGACCAGGTCCGCCAGCGTCTGACCGATCGCCAGATAGGTTCATCGCTATGCTATCCGCAGGGCTTGCACCTTCAGGACGTATACCGGCACCTCGGGTACCAGCCCGGCAGCCTGCCGGTGTGCGAACAGGCGACGACCGAGGTGCTGTCGCTGCCGGTCTATCCGGGAATGCCGGATGCCCATATTGCGCGTGTGTGCCAGACCGTGCTGGATGCGCTGGACTGAGTTTCGGTCCCGTCCCCTGTGTTACGGGAAGGGCCGAAAATGGCGGTGGTGCTTTTCGCGGTCGTAAGGAAAGGCCGCGCGTGCCATCGGGCGATTTCGGTGGTTCTCGGTCAATACGGAAGAATTCCGGGTCGTTGCTTGTCGCTGCGTGATTCTCCGCTATTTTGTGTGGCACTGATCGCCGCAGCCGACGGGACACGCCGTGGTACTGGCAGAGGACAAGTCCCGGACGGCGGCGTGCGAAGGGCTGTTTTCAGTCAAAAACGGTACATCCGCTGCGAGCTATGGGAAGGCGCGAAGCGCCGAGGCGAGTAGTCCGCGGAAGGCGTAGGGTCCGGGCGGGTGGCCGAAGGCCGCCTGCAAGGACACCCGAAACGCCGTCCAGCCGTTGCCAGGGCGAGCGTTTCGCGCGCGCCGAAAGCGCGCGCGGCTCGACCGCAGGGCGGCCGCGGCGTGCCGTAGCCGGAGGCGAAGGCACAATAAGTTGCGCCGGCTCTAACCGAGTGCGCGAGAGAGACTTGGATGTCCTGTCGCGCATCACGAGGGGCCGGCGCACAATCGCGCCAGGACTTAAAAACAGCCGAATACGCGCACTCACTTTGCAGCAGCCTCTCTCTCCGAACGGTACGGAACGACGCGGTGGGGGGCAGATGATCGATACCCACAGTAGGCGGTCTGCCCGTCACAG
>JAJYEE010000084.1 GCA_021790335.1 Pseudomonadota bacterium
TCGGCAATCGATAGCGCTGCTGCCGTCGGAACGAAGCCGCGTCCGCTGCGCTCGAACAGCACCGAGCCAAGTTGCCGCTCAAGTTGCGCAATATGGCGCCCGACGGTTGGCTGGCTACACGCCAGGTATCGCGCCGCACTGCTTAGGCTTCCGGCCTCGAGCACGGCGAGAAAGGAATGCATCAGCGTCCAGTCGAAAGCCATCCGAGGGTGAGTGGTATTCATCTTTGCAACAGTCTTATGCATATTTATGCAATTGTGCATGATATGGATGGCGGCCACAATGCCGCTAACTAGACACGGAACCACCGCGATGCTGCCCACACAGTCTGTCCTGATTCTCGGCGCCAATGGCCGCTTCGGCCGCGTCGCCCGGCGTGCTTTCTCCGAAGCCGGCTGGTCGGTCATCGCGCAGGCGCGCCGCGCACTGCTCGACGAGTGTAATCCCCGCGTACGGCACCTCGCTCTTGAGGCCACGCAGACCAACGCAATTGTCGATGCGGCCGGCGATGCCGCGGTAGTGGTCAACGCACTAAACCCGATCTATACGCAATGGGAGGCAGAGGCGCTGGCGCTCAATGAGAGTGCGGTGACGGTGGCGCGCGATCTTGGCGCAACACTGATGTTGCCCGGCAACGTCTACAACTACGGCTATTCGATGCCTATTCTCGTAACCGATCGCACACCCGAACGCCCTAGCGCGCGCAAGGGAGAAATCCGCTGCCAAATGGAAGCACGCATGCGCGCCGCGTGCACGCGCAGCATAGTCGTGCGGGCAGGCGACTTCTTTGGTGGTCCAGGCACCGGAACATGGATGGATCAAGTCATCATGAAGGACATTCGTCGTGTCCGCATCACCTATCCGGGACCGCGCGACGTGCTTCATGCCTGGGCCTACCTTCCGGACTTAGCACGCAGCTTTGTGGCTTTGGCGCAAATACGCGAGGAGCTCCCCTTTCACACGACCGTCCTTTTCCCGGGCTACGCGCTGACCGGTACACAGCTTGTTGCTGCAATTACTGACGCTGCGCGCCAGCTCGGCGTGCTGGAGGGTGCACTAAAGCCTAGGGTGCGGACGCTACCGTGGCGGGCGATCGGCCTTGCCCGATTTTTCAACCCGATGATGCGAGAGATTTGGCGCATGCGCTACTTGTGGCAAGTTCCCCATCGTCTCAGCAGCGATGGTCTGGAGCAGATCATTGGCAAAGTGCCATCGACCACGCTCGGTGACGCCCTGAGCGCCACTTTGACGACCGTGCTCGCAATCGAAACTCGATGATGGGTATGTTTACCAGCATCCTGTTGCTCGCTTTGACCGCGCTATTTCTCTCTGGCTTCTGGTTTCTCCCCGGCGGCGTGCTCGATCTGCGCCGGCTTGCCGGCGGTCGGTTGCAGGTAGACCTGCGTCCAGCGCACGGCACCTGGACCGTTTACGCTTTGCTTGACGCCTACGGAGAACGAGGTCGCGATTGGTTCGCTCGTATGCTGCGCGCCGATCTGGTGTTTCCGCTTGTCTATGCGGCGGCCATCTGGACGCTTGCCGGAGACTACAGCGCAACGCGACCCCACGCCGTGGAACTGGCACAAGGAGCAGGTATTGCCGCTGCCTGCTTCGACGAATTTGAAAACATCTTGCTGCTGCGCATAATCGCTGCCTATCCCAGGCGCCGGGTGAAACTAGAACGCATTGCCGGTTCTATGACCCGTTTGAAAATGTGCAGCTTCGCAATTGCGATAGGGAGTCTTGTCGGCGCTTTCGTTTAGGTTACAAGCCGCTTTGTGCGCCAATCTATAAGTGGTCTGCGGGGTATACGGAGCATGGGCCGATCCCACTCTCTCCGGCCTGGCCGCAATGCATGGCGATCGATTGGCACATGGCATCGGCCAGCATTATGCTGACCGGCCACCTGACATGACCGGCAACGTACTACTTCACCGCGAACTCAGATCTCCACTCCGCCATGCAGCGCGTCGATCAAAGGACAGGACGTGCGGCCGCGATGCACCTTGCATTCGCCTACCAGTTTTGACAACACCTTTTCCATCCGCCGGAGGTCCGACAGACGGGCCTGAACGTCGGCCAGGTGCTGCGCCGCGAGTTTTTCCGCCTCGCTGCACTTAGCGCCATCGTCAAGCAGGAGCAGCTCTCCGATCTCGTCCAGGCTGAACCCCAGGCGCTGGGCGGACTTCACGAATTTCACCCGCGCCACGTCCGCACCACCGTAGCGGCGGATGCTGCCGAAGGGCCGTTCCGGCTCGGGCAGCAGACCCCTGCGCTGGTAAAACCGTATGGTCTCGACATTGACACCGGCAGCCCTGGCAAAGGTGCCGATAGTAAGGTTCTCAGTATCGCTTTCCATTCCGATTGACTCCGTACTTGGGTACGGACTTAAACTTACCCGATCGCGCACGGATTTGGAAGGAGACATAATGCCGGCACCGAAAAGCGCACGCGGCGCTCTGCTCTCCGGGGGGCTGGCCGCCATCCTTGCCTCCACCTGCTGCCTGGGACCGCTCATCCTGCTGTCGCTGGGTATCAGCGGCGCCTGGATCAGCAACCTGACGCTGCTGGAACCCTTCCGGCCATACTTCATCGGCGCCGCCTCGCTCGCCCTGTTTCTGGCCTACCGCCGGCTGTTCCGGCCGGCATCGGCCTGCAAGCCCGGCGAAGTCTGCGCGATTCCACACGTCAACCTGGCTTACAAACTGTTGTTCTGGATTGTGGCCGCACTCATCATCGTGGCCGTATCCTTCCCCTATGTTGCACCCCTCTTTTATTGAAAGGACTGCCTTATGAAAAAATTTCTGATCGCTCTCGTTGTCACCTGTGCAACCATCAGCCCCGCTTGGGCAGCCGAGCAGACCGTCACCCTGTCCATACCCGGCATGACCTGCGGGGTTTGCCCCATCACCGTGCGCAAGGCGCTCGACGCCGTTCCCGGCGTGAAGAAAGTCAACGTCGATGAAGTGAAAAAAGACGCCGTGGTCACCTTCGACAATGGCAAGACCAACGTCAAGGCGTTGATCAAGGCCACCACCGACGCAGGCTATCCTTCCGTGGCTTCGCAGTAAACACCCGTCATTATGCCCGCAAACGACCAGCGACGACTTACCCTCGAAATCGGCGACATGACCTGCCCCGCATGCGCCCTCCATATCGAGCAGGCGCTGCGCACCTTGCCGGGCGTACGTGAGGCCAAGGTTTCCTATTCGGAGCACCTCGGCCAGGTAATCGCCGACGCTGGCGTGACGGTCGAGCAGGTGGTCACGGCGGTGGTCGAGGCCGGTTATTCGGCCCGGCTTGCGGGCCCTCTTGCACCCGATCATCCAAACACCTCGCTCACCGGCGCCTCCATTGCAACGGGCCGTGATGGCGGTCTGCACATCGCCATCATCGGCAGCGGCGGGGCGGCAATGGCGGCGGCGCTCAAAGCGATCGAGCGCGGCGCGCGGGTAACACTGATTGAGCACGGCATCCTAGGCGGCACTTGCGTGAACATCGGCTGCGTTCCCTCCAAGATCCTGATTCGCGCCGCCCACATCGCCCATCTGCGCCGGACAAGTCCCTTCGACGCCGGCATGCCTCCCTTGCCGCCCACAATCCTGCGCGATCGGTTGCTGGCGCAGCAACAGGGACGCGTCGATGAGCTGCGCCATGCCAAGTATGAAAGCATACTGCAGAGCAACCCGGCCATCACGGTGCTGCGCGGTGAAGCTAGTTTCCAGGATTGCCACAGCCTGATGGTACGGCTGCATGACGGCGGGGAACGCACGCTGCCGTTCGACCGCTGTATCGTCGCCAGCGGTGCGAGCGCGGCCATCCCCACCATTCCCGGGCTCAAGGACACACCCTACTGGACTTCCACCGAAGCGCTGGCAAGCGAAACCATTCCTGAGCGCCTGGCCGTAATCGGCGCGTCGGTGGTGGCCGTCGAGCTGGCGCAAGCCTATGCCCGTCTGGGCAGCAAAGTCACGCTCCTGGCACGCAGGACGGTGCTCCGTCGTGAGGATCCGGCCATCGGCGAGGCGATTGCGGCGGCTTTTCATGCAGAGGGTATCGCGGTACTGGAACATACCCAGGCGAGCAACGTGGCCTATCGGGGAGGCGAATTCCTGCTCACTACCGCCCAAGGCACTATTCGCGCCGACAAGCTGCTGGTGGCGACCGGCCGCCAGCCGAATACGCGCGCGCTTGCGCTGGATGTGGTGGGCGTGCAGGTGAACGAGCAAGGGGCCATCGTGGTCGACCAGAGCATGCGCACCAGCACCCCGCACATCTACGCTGCCGGCGACTGCACCGACCAGCCGCAATTCGTCTATGTCGCGGCGGCAGCCGGCACCCGTGCTGCGATCAACATGACCGGCGGCGCTGCGACCCTGGACCTGACCACCATGCCCGTTGTGGTGTTCACCGACCCGCAGGTCGCCACCGTGGGCCTGAGCGAGGCCGATGCACACCGACAGGGTTTGCAAACCGAAAGTCGCACCCTGACGCTCGATAACGTGCCGCGTGCGCTTGCCAATTTCGACACGCAGGGCTTCATCAAGCTGGTCGCTGAGGCGGGATCGGGCCGGCTGATCGGGGTACAGTCAGTCGCCCCGGAAGCCGGTGAACTGATACAGACGGCGGCGCTGGCGATTCATCACCGCATGACGGTACAGGAACTCGCCGACCAGTTGTTCCCCTACCTGACGATGGTCGAAGGCTTGAAACTCGCCGCGCAGACCTTCAACAAGGACGTAACGCAGCTGTCCTGCTGCGCCGGGTAGCCCGGCAAGAAGAGCGGATATGTCCTGTCCGCCAACTCTGGCAGCGGCTGCCTAAGATTGTCTTTCGCGTGCGCGATCGCCGTGAGCCAAGAGAACCCATCACCGTTCGAGTGACCGGACAGGATACTTTTCCAGTATCCGTCGAACCACGCCCTTGTTGACTTCGATGCCGAAGACATACGAAATCGGAAGCCATCGAGTAAATCCTGCATACCAATCAACACACTACGTGCGTCGCTGCGCTCTGAGGGTGTCCATCATTGCTGGAACGAGTGTCCGTCATGACTGGAATACGCACTTGCTTTCAGTGTGCTGCGCACTAAGCTTTTCACGAGATTAAAGAGGGTCGTTAATTTTGCGTCGACTCCTCACCGTGGTTAAGACCCATACGGGCATGCCGCGTCACAGAGAATCATTAGACTGGTTATCGTCTCCGTTGGGGACCATAGCGGATCAAGGTGTTTGTGGAGACGTAAACAAATGAAGAAAAAACATTTTCTCAAGATAATGGCTTTGGTATTTTGCGCTGGCCTGATTTCAGGCTGTGCAATTCCGCAAACGGTACCGCAGGTTCGCGCAGATGCCGCGCACTCCGGCTTTTATGAGACCGCGCATTTCGTCGTAGACCGGCCCTATGTTG
>JAJYEE010000033.1 GCA_021790335.1 Pseudomonadota bacterium
TACCCCCACGTAGGAGCACCTAACGCCTAACGCTCACGAGCAGATGCGAATAAAATCAACGGAAGAAGCAGCGGCCCATAAGTCGCCGCCGTTAGGCCAAAGCTGCGCCGTGGAAATCCAGGCTAGTATCGCTGCCTTATGTTTGGCACAAAGTGCTCAGTCTGGCCAATACCGCCTGTCTTGTGGGCCAACGGCCATGCCATGGCGGCGATCGCGCACACCACCGTGGAGACGCATTCGGACTTCATGCGCTGCAACGCCTACCGGCCAATAGTGCGCATAGAGGGCGCAGTGCGAGCCTAACTAAGGTATACCAACACCTCGGGCCTGCCACATGCTGCCTATTGCACCCTATCGAGAGTAGTGGTTTTGTGCTTTACTTTAGCGCGCCGCGGCCACGGTCAGCCTGGCTGCAGGAACCCTTAATAAATTCCGAATTTCGGCAGTGGATTGGAGGAGCAACATGTTGGTACGCAAGAATCTCTGGGCGATCCTGGCGCTGATGGCCGCGACCTCCGTGCTTGCTGGCTGCGGCGGAGCGGCCGGGCGCGAAGCCGCTTACCTCAAACGTGGCAAGGCCTTCCTGGCAAAGCAGGACTATCCAAAGGCCGAGGTGGAGCTCAAGAACGTGCTCCAGATCGACCCAAAAAACGCAATGGCCTACTATCTGCTGGGCGAAACGGAACAAAAACTATCCAACCTGCAGCTAGCGTTTGGCTATTACTCGAAAGCTGTCGCTTTGCAACCCGACTTCCCGGCCGCGCAGGCAAAAGTCGGCACTTTCTACCTTCTGTCCGGCGACGTCGCCAAGGCAAGCCAGACGGCAGACACGCTTCTGGCCAAGCACCCCTCCGATGCCCGCGGGCAGCTGCTCAAAGCGGCGGTAATGGCGCGGCTAGGAAACATGGCGGGTGCGATAAAGGAAGCGAGCAATGCGCTGGCTGCGGATCCATCCAACAGCCGGGCGGCATCGCTGCTCGCTTTGCTCTATGTTAAGCATGGCGAAACCGCCAAAGGTGCATCGGTACTACAGAATGCGATTGCCAAGAACCCAAAGAGCATTCCGTTGCGCCTAACACTGATCCGGCTTTACGCCACGAACCCTGAAAACAACGACAAGATTCAGCAGCTGTTTCGCGAAATCATTGCCATTGCTCCCGAGCAGCTCCAGCCGCGTGTCATGTATGCGTCGTTTCTGGTACACATCAATCAGACCAAACAGGCGGAACAGGTACTGCGTGACGCCGTTCAGGAAAAACCGAAGGACGTGCGCCGACATGTAATCCTGGCGCAGTTTCTTGCTGACAGCGGGAACGTCGCAGCGGCGAAGGCCGAACTGCAGAATACCGCCCGCTCCCATCCCGATTCCGATAGTCCACGCTTTGCTCTAGGGGCGTTGTATGCTCAAACCCATGATTTCGCCAAAGCAGAGACCAACTATCGCCAGATCATTTCAAGCGATAACACCACGCAGGACGTGCTTCAGGCACGCGACCGGCTGGCCGCCCTTCTGCTGCAGCAAGGCAAGGTAGAGGAAAGCATGGAGCAGGTGAAGAAGGTTTTGGATAAAGACCCACAAGACAGCGGTGCGCTGCTGCTGCAGGGCACAAATGCCCTTTCACACGGGGATGCCCTGACTGCCCTGACTGCTTTCCGGTCACTGCTAAAGAACGAACCCACTTCTGCCAAGATTCTTGCACTGCTGGCTCAAGCGAACCTGATGAACCATGCTCCGGATCTCGCCAGAGCGAATTTGGCGCGTGCCGTCAGCGACAACCCGAACGACATCAACGCCCGGCTGCGTTTAGCCCGGTTTCTGATGCAGGAGAATGACAGCGGAGCTGCACTCAAGCAGGTGCACCAGGCACTGATGGTCGCGCCGGACAATGCAGCGGCGCTGGAACTGGAAGCCGACATCATGGTGGCCCGACACGATCAGGGCGCCGCTGCAGGGGCTTTGGAGCAGCTCAGCAATGCCTACCCCAAAGATCCAATCGGCCCTTACCGTCTAGGACAACTGTATGGGTCGCAGAAGCACTACAATCAGGCGGCGGCCCAGTTCGAACTTGCGCTTGAACGGGCGCCACAGGCATCGCAGGTGCTGGCTGCGCTCATCGATACCTACTTGGCACGGGGTGCCTCCATGAAGGCGGTGGCGCGGCTGCAGAAGCAGATCCACATGGATCCCAATGATGCGCCCGCACACGAGCTGTTGGGTGAGGTGTACATGCACCTCAAGAAGTACGCCGATGCCGGGACCGAACTGCGCCGTGCTCTAACCATCGCCCCGAAATGGAACATACCCTACGTCAATCTCGCCCAAGTAGACCGCTTGCGTGGTGACGACAGTGGAGCCCTGGCAGTCTACCAGCAGGGACTGAAGTCGATCCCCGGGGACCAGCATCTGCTTCTGGCATTGGCAAGCTACTACGAGTCGCGGCACGAAGACCAGAAGGCAACTGCCACCTACCGCAGCGCGATCCAGGCAGACCCGAAAGACGCAGTGGCGGCCAACAATCTGGCGATGCTGCTCGTCGAGCGCGGTGGTGCCACCCGGCTCAAGGAGGCGCAGACCCTCGCGACACGCCTGGCCTCATCCCCCATTCCGGCATTCCTCGACACAGCGGGCTGGGTGAGTCTCAAGTCCGGCAATACTGATCAGGCCATCGCGCTGTTGTCCAAGGCCGTCGATGCTCAGCCGCAGGTCCCGATCTTCCAGTACCACCTGGGTCTGGCCTATCGACAGAAAGGCGAAATTGCTGATGCCAGAATGCATCTGGCTAAGGCAGCCGCAGCAACTCACTTCGACAAGGCGGCGGAAGCGCGCACTATGCTGGAATCGTTGCACTGAGCGGCACGGCCGCAGGTGCAAAACCCCCAAAAAGACGAAAACCGGGAAGGATGCATGCCATCAACGCCGCTCGGAGTGATGCACATCGAGTCTGAGCGCCAGGGACGGCGCTCCGGGGAGCAGTCACCGATGGCGCCTAAATTAGGTCGCCAGCGAGATTCTTAACAAGGGTTTACAGGGTTTGCCATGGAATACGCCCTACGTTTATCTCGCCCGGTTCGATCAGTTACGCGGCAATAGCGCTGGAGCGCTGGCGCTGTATCAGCAAGGCCTGAAGGCGATCCCGGGGGACTTACAACTCCTGTTGGCTCTTGCCGGTTACTACGAAAACCGGCGTGACTATCACGATGCAATCGCTACCTACCACAGCGCAGTCACGGCCAATCCGGCCGACGCGGTGGCCACCAACAATCTGGCAGTACTTCTCGTCAGGCAGGGTGGCGGAACCCAGCTCAAGGAAGCACAAAAACTTGTCACCAACCTGGCGTCGTCTGTGGTGCCGGCATTCCAGGATACCGCCGTGTGGGTCGATCTGAAATCCGAGGAAACCGGCAAGGCGAACACACTGCTCACCAAAGCAGTCGACGCGCAGCCACAAGTTCCCATCTTCCAGTACCACCTTGGCGTGGCCTACCACCAGAAGGGCAACGTTGCGGACGCCAGGATCCATCTGGCCAAGGCAGCGGCGACGCACAACTTCGCCGACGCCGGCAAGGCGCGTGTGCTGTTGCGCACGCTTCACTGACGGATCGGGCGCCGCACTTCACCGGCCGCGCCCGAGAGACGGCCTTCGGGGTGATTAAAGCAAAACTACCCTGAAGTCCTGCTCCCAGGGCTCCGGTTCCTTACACCCCTCCAGGACGCCTCGCGGGGAGCACCCCGACGCGCTCCTGACCGGTTATCCGTCGGTGCGTATTCGTTCCGCGGATTCCTTATTGGCAGTCGAAAACTTTATCCTTCCCCCGGTCCATGAACCCTGCTACCGGGTCGTAGCAGGCCTTCCAAGCCTCAAACTCTTTCTCAGACAGCGTAAGGGAAGCCTGCCGTCCAGAAAGCGATTCTCAGAACCAATCCGTTGATCCCGAGAATCAACTCTCGTCATATTATTAGTATCTAATATAATAACATTTTGATATTGAAGGAAATCCCATGTCGCCCGACATCCGGATTCGATCGCCGGATAACCGCGACGCACAATCGTGGTGTAATATTCCCATGCTAGTATTATTCATATCCGTACGCGCCGCGCTTTACGCCAACCGCCCTGTGTCAGAGAAGCACCGACCAGCACGGGTGCGCTGGAAAAGGGGTTTCCGGGAATCAGAATCGCGAAAGCGCGACAGCCGAGGAACCGTGCGCGGTACAAAGGGGCTCCGAAGCGAGTGGCCGTCGCCGCAACTTCTCCGGCCAGTCCGGGGCCGGGATGCTTACCGCCACCGCGAAGGCCTGGTTCGAGACCCTTTTGCGCTTGGTACAAAAAAACGCGCGGAAAGGGTCCAGGCACTCGACGCGCACGAAAAGGGAATCCATACCCGCATGCGCACGCCGACCGCTAGCAGGACGTCACTCGGACGGTACGGCAGCGACCCGCGTCGCTGATCGGACTGTTTGGACATGGCGCCTGGCAGCCGCGGGCCTGCCGGGACAGGGTTATACCGAAACGGGCAAGCGTGGTTTCGCCGCATTGAGTCCAGTCTGCGGCCCTGTGAGCGGGATTTGCTTCGACCTGCAGTGATTTGGGACACGGGAGCACGAAAGCGCCAATGATCAACGCCGAAGTGATCAGCTATTCGACGACCGCTGCGGCCTTCCTCGGCCTGGGCCTGCTGCTGCTCACCGGCCGGCAGGGGCAGGTCCGCAAGAGGCTCCTCGCGGTCGCGTCGCTGGCAAGCGTCGCCTGGGCGGCCACGGTGGCCTACCAGGCGGCGTACGGCGGCCTGCTGATCATCGCGCAGATGCTCGAGCTGCTGCGCGACCTCACCTGGTTTGCGTTTTTGCTGGCGATGCTGAGAGCGGTCTATCCCGACAACGCCACCACGACCCGACGTTTCGCGATCGTGTTCGGAGTCGCTTCGGCGTTTACCGTCGCGCTCATGCTCCTCGCCCTGTACCGGATCACCGGCGGATCGGCGCTTAAATTCATCGCCGGCAATGACGTGCTCGCCGGACATCTGCTCATGAGCGTTGCCGGCCTCGTCGTCGTCGAGCAGCTCTACCGCAATACGCCACAGGAGCAGCGCCGCGCGCTGAAATATCTGTGCGTCGGCGTGGGCGGCATGTTCGCCTATGACTTCTACCTCTATTCCGATGCACTGCTGTTCCAGCGCGTCAGCGCCACGCTGTGGGATGCGCGCGGCTTCATCCACGCCATGGTGGTGCCGGTGATCGGCATCGCACTCGCCCGCAACCTGCAGTGGTCGCCGAACCGCGACGCCATCGACGTCTTCGTTTCCCGGCGCATCGTCTTTCACACCACCGCACTGTTCGGCGCCGGCGTCTACCTGCTGGCGATGGGCGCCGGCGGCTACTACGTGCGGGAGTACGGAGGCAGCTGGGGGCTCGTCTTCCAGGCCATTTTTCTGTTCGGTGCCGGACTGGTGCTGGCCATCCTGCTGTTTTCCGGCCAGCTGCGCGCCAGCCTGCGCGTGTTCATCAGCAAGCATTTCTTCGGGTACAAGTACGACTATCGCGACGAGTGGCTGCGATTCATCCGCACCCTGTCCTCGGGCGAGCCGGCTACGCAGCTGCACGAGCGGGCGGTCAAGGCCATCGCGCAGATTGTCGAGAGCCCCGGAGGGATCCTGTGGATGCGCCGCGACAACGGACGCTTCGAGCCCGTGGCACGCTGGAACATGGGCGATCCGGTGCCCGCGTACGAATCGGCCGACGGGATCCTGGTGCGGTTCCTGGAACTGCGCGAATGGGTCATCAATCTCGATGAGCACGAAAAATCGGTCCAGCGATTCCGCGGCGCCGAAGCGCCCACGCTTCCGGACTGGCTGCATGCCATCTCCGCCGCGTGGCTCGTGGTACCGCTGATCCTGCATGAAAACCTGCTCGGATTCGTGGTGCTGGCTCGCTCTCCGCTGGTCCCGGTGCGTCACGAATTCAACTGGGAGGACTGCGATCTGCTCAAGACCGCAGGCCGCCAGGCGGCGAGCCATCTGGCGCAGCTGGAAGCCTCGCGCGCCCTGGCGGAAACGCGCCAGTTCGAAGCCTTCAACCGCCTCTCGGCCTTCGTGGTCCACGACATCAAAAACCTGATCGCGCAACTGTCGCTGGTGGTCTCGAACGCGGCGAAACACAGGCACAACCCGCAATTCATGGAAGACGCCATCCAAACTGTCGAGAGCTCTATTGCAAAAATGAACCGTCTGCTGGCCAATCTGCGCAAAGACCACACCGAGGAGGACCGCCCGGCCATGGTCGACCTGGCGCAGCTGCTCACGGAAGTGGTCAGCGCCCACGGCATCCACAGCCCGGAGACGACCCTGGAGTGCTCGGGTCAGGGGATCGCGGTCTCGGCCAGCCGCGACCGTCTGTCGGCGGTGATCGGCCATGTCATTCAGAACGCACGCGAGGCAACGCCGGGTGACGGACGCGTCACGGTGCGCATGCGCGCCGACCGCCGTGAGGCCGTCATCGAGGTGGAAGACACCGGGTGCGGCATGGACGAGGCGTTCATGCGGGAGCGCCTGTTCCGGCCGTTCGAATCCACCAAGGGCAGCGCCGGTATGGGGATCGGCGCCTACGAGACCCGCGAATTCATCCGTTCGCTTGGCGGGGACATCGACGTCTTCAGCCGACTGGGTCACGGCACGATCTTCCGCCTGCACGTGCCTCTGGCCGACAGCCCCGGCCTCCCGATTGCATACCGCACAGGTAGCAATTAGTATCGGGGGATGACGGCACCCGCTCGCAAACTCCTTGTCGTCGAAGACGACCCTGGTCTGCAGAAGCAGCTGCGCTGGTGTTTCGACGGCTACGAGGTGCTCACCATGGGTGATCGCGGCCATGCCCTGGAACAGGTGCGTCGACACCAGCCACCGGTGGTCACCCTGGACCTGGGGCTACCGCCCGACCCGAACGGCAGCAGCGAGGGCTTCGCGACGCTCGAACAGATCCTCGAGGTCGCACCGCGCACCAAGGTCATCGTCGTCACCGGAAACGACGACCGCGAAAACGCCGTGCGTGCGGTCGGTATGGGCGCCTACGATTTCTTCAACAAGCCGATCAATGCCGAACTCCTCGGGTTTCTCGTCAACCGCGCCTACCGCATGCACGAGCTGGAAACCGAGAACCGGCGGCTTCTCCAGAAGCAACAGGAATCCTCGATCGACGGCGTGATCGCGTGCAGCGCCGAGATGCTCAAGGTGTGCCAGACCATCGAGAAGGTGGCTCCGTCGGACGCCACGATTCTCCTTCTGGGGGAAAGCGGGACCGGCAAGGAACTGTGCGCCCAGTCCGTCCACAGCCGCAGTCCGCGCGCCGCGAACCGTTTCGTCGCCATCAACTGCGCGGCCATCCCGGAGAATCTGCTCGAAAGCGAGCTCTTCGGCTACGAGAAAGGCGCCTACACCGGTGCCGCCAAGCAGACCCGCGGCAAGATCGAATATGCTGACAGCGGCACGCTGTTTCTCGACGAGATCGGCGACCTTCCGATGGCGCTGCAGGCCAAGCTGTTGCGCTTCCTGCAGGAGCGCACCTTCGAGCGCATCGGCGGGCGCGAGGAGATTCCGGTCGATGTGCGGGTGGTGTGCGCCACCCACCAGGACCTGGCGTCCAAGATCCAGGCGGGGACCTTCCGCGAGGATCTTTTTTACCGCATCAGCGAGATCAGCGTACAGATTCCTCCGCTACGCCAGCGCACCGGCGACACGCTGCTACTGGCGCGCTCGTTCCTGGATCATTTCGCGCGCGAACAGGGGCGGCTGTTCCGCGGCTTCTCAAAAGAGGCGCTCGCCGCGATCGAAAACTACGCCTGGCCCGGCAATGTGAGAGAGCTCAAGAATCGCGTAAAACGCGCCACCATCATGGCCGAGAGCGCCCACATCGACGCCAAGGATCTCGAGCTCGATGTCCCCACCGGCGAAGCTGCGACATTCAATCTGCGGGAAGCGCGCGATCAGATCGAGCGCCAGACCATCGTGCGCGCCCTCGGCCATGCAGGCGGCAAGGTCGCCCAGGCGGCCGACCTGCTCGGCATCAGCCGCCCCACCATGTACGATCTCATCAAGAAGCACGGCCTGAAGGTGTAAGGCGAAGATCGATTTGCGCCCGCAAATTGCGCCACCGCGGAAAGCAGCTGGCCTGGTGCGCGGCTTTTCGGTTTCGGCAGGCTCCGGCAGGAGCGTGTCGGAGCGACATCACGGTTGCCCGGTCCGACATCGACAGTGCATACGGGCTCCGGGAGCCTGCCTCCTGGCCTGAATGACGCGCACGCGCAAGGCTCCCCGGCTTTCCCTTCGTTTTATGGCTGATCACGCCATCTCTTGCTGACCGGACAGGGGCCCGACCGGCTTGTCGACATCCGCAAGCCGGAGACCCGCGAGCAGCGGCTGCCGGCACACATCGGACACGGGTCCGCGGTCTATTCATGCCTCGCCTGGCGGCGATCGCTTTTGCGCAAGTCCCGATTCCGTCCATACCGATTGGGCACCATGGTGGGTCGGCCGCCCCCATCCCCTGATCCGGTGCCAGGTGAGGCGTGCGGATGCGCCCGCTCAGCGCGAGCGGAACAGCACGACCTCCTCGAAGTCCGCGCAGGCCGGAATCGGGCGCTGGATGATGTCGTGCCGTCCACAGATGCCATTGTCCGCCCGCACCGCGGAATAGGCGGAACTCAGGATCCGCAGACCGGGTACCAGGCGCTCCAGTTCCTCCGGATGGTCCGTGAAGTGGCGGCATTGTCGGCAGGTTTGCAGATTCATGCGCCCTCCGATCGATGGGAATGCACCCGCCGGGCATCACCCGGCGGGTGCGGCTGCCTTACAGATTTGACCAGTAACTGCCGAACACGTATACGGAGAGAATATACCCGAGCACCACGTTCATCAGGACGCCGAGACTGAACGCGCTGAATGTCTTCCATCCGACCGGGGCAAGATCGCGGAAGCGCGTCGTCAGACCGATACTGAGAAAGCAGAAGATGAACGCCCAGGTCCGCAGCGATACCAGCGGCAGGATGAGTCCGGGCTTGACGACATTGTTGAAGTCCGCAATCGAGTAGCTGTTCGTCACCATCGTCATCAGCAGAGACGCCACGAAAAAGCCGATGACGAACTTCGGGAACCGCCACCAGACCTCCCGCACATCCGGCTTCGTGCCCCGCTCCTTACCCTCCCAGACCAGGGTGGCGACCAGCGCCCAGGCAAACGACCAGATGCCGATCCACAGGTCACGTCCGATCACCTTCATCAGGGTAAAGGCCTTGATCGCCACGTCCTCGTTACCAGCCATTTTGCCGTACGCGCTGGCCGCAGCGAAGCCGGCGGCGTCAGCAAACTCCGAGGTCCCGATCCATGCCCCGGCCACGCCCGGATGGAGATTCAGGGCGCGCGAAATGAACGGCAGGATCAGGATCATCACCAGCGCCCAGCCCACGACCAGCGTCACCGAAGTATAGAGATGCTCTTTCTTGGCACCTACCGAAGCGGCGATCGCCATGGATGCGGACACCCCGCACACCGAACCCCCCACACCGATCACGGCGGCGAGCCGCCGATCGAGCCCGAACACGCGGGTCGCGATAAAGAAAATGGTCAGGCAGGTAGCCAGCGAGATGACCGTAGCCTGAGCGATGGCCACGGGACCGGCGGTCAGCACCAGGGTGATGGGGAACGTCGCGCCCAGCAGCACAATGCCGAGCTTGATGAAGTACTCGACACGCAACGCACTGTCCAGCCACGCCGGGAGCCTGAACAGGTTGGCCAGCACCAGGCCGAGGACCAGCGCCACCAGGGGTGGCTCCATGTTGAACTCGGCCGCCTTTGCCCAACCCGAGATCGCGAACATGACGATCGACAGCAGGTACAGAAACACGAAGCTCGGGATGAACTCGGACAGCTTGATGCCCATCACCCGGGCGCTGGCGCCGAAGATGACGAGCCAGGCGATGAACTGCAGGAGATACAGATGCGCGTTCTGCGTGAAGTGGTCCTGCAGTTGCCCCCAGGAACTCCATTTGAGGCCACCGGGATTGATGGCCAGGGATTTGAGAACGGTGCTGCCGTTGATGAACAGAAGAATGGCGACAACCATGAGGCCCAGGCCGATCCACACGGCCCACCAGTCCTCTTTGAGATAAAGTTCTGTCCAGCCTAGTTTCTTCGGCTTGGCGCCTTCACTGCTTTCGTCCCAAGACTCTAACTTTGCCATACGGGTGGTCTCCTCCAACTGAATGTTGTACGTGGACCTTGACTGTCATCCGGTATGCCAACTCCAGAATCACACTACGCATCCCTACTCGCTGGTTTATATCACCCACCGAAAGTGCAGCATACCATGTACGGCACGATAGGGAAGAGTCCATTTAAAAATTGCGTATTTTTAACTTATTCGCATTTTTTCAAAGAGATGCGAATCATCCTGAAGGTATTGGTTATCCAACCTGTCCTTCGGGA
The DNA here is from genome assembly GCA_021790335.1 of Pseudomonadota bacterium. Classification (GTDB taxonomy): domain Bacteria; phylum Pseudomonadota; class Gammaproteobacteria; order Acidiferrobacterales; family UBA6901; genus JAJYCY01. The sequence continues at coordinate 10,474 of JAJYEE010000033.1, forward strand.
TGGACGGAAAAACCGCGTGGCCGGCATTTTATCGGGGGCCTTGATTCCCGCCGGAGGAAAACCGTCAGGCACGGTGCACGGTCTGCCCGTCAATGTGCGGGTCCCGGATCATGCCGAACGCATGGGTTTAATGCTCAACGACGTCATTGTCTATTTATGGTATGGACGCCGGCCCCCGTTATGCTTTCCGGGACGCTTCGGTCTGAGTGCTGACCCGATGTCGCCGATATCGGCGGGGCTGTGATGACTGCGCTCGCAACGTTCCTGTGCGTGGAGCTCGGCAAGCAGCCTGGCGGCGCCCACCGATCTTGACGTCCTGGGGGCGATTCTTCATGGCGCTGCTGGCCGGGCAGGTCACCGGATTTTCGGCTGCCGTTCGTCATGAGCAAGGTGCTGCCCGACCCATCCCGATGAGTTGCTTTCCCCTAGGAAGCTGCCCCGGGTATTCCTTAATGTCGCCACGGAAACACCCCGGTCGGAGCAGTGACGCGACGGCAGCCAGTGTTTTGAATAATCCGCGCGAATAGCCGTCGGCACCCATATCGGTCGATGACCCTCCGTTCAGCGACCGACCAGGGGGCCAGGACAGGTGGGCACGCCCGCCCTGCCCGGTGCACCCACTTCCGAATCCGGGCACGAGGCCGGGGATGGTACTATCATGCGCAAGTGGACGGCGTGCGCCGCTAAGGCGTACCGATGTCTTCGCCTTCGATCGGGCAGCGGGCGGAACGCGCATCGCGCGGGACCTATTTCTGCTGCGATCATCCGGCCGGGTTTGAGTAGACCTGATCGCGCCCGGACGTGCTGCGCTCTCAGCGCAGGCTTTCGTATAGCCTGTCGTGAACAATGAAGATGGAGGTTGGTTAATCCAATGAACAAAAAGAACGATCCCTCGCCCGCGACCTACCAGAGCGAGACGGAGCCTGGTGACGACATGCGGGCAGCCGGGAGCGCAGGTCTGCTGAGAAGCTTTTTCCCGCTGCATCCGGGCGAGTTCGCCGAGCTCTGGGACGCCGGCCGGCATCCCATGGTGTTCGATCGTCACCGCGCCCGGTTCATCCTGTCGCGGGCACAACTGATGGCCACCCTGTTCGGCGTGCTTACCCCGCTGTGGATACCGCTGGACATGCTGGTGTTCCCGCGCGCGGCCTGGCAGCCCCTGGCACTGGGGCGCATCATCGCCAGCGCTGCCTTCGCCCTGCTCGCCCTGAGCTGCCGCCGTGCCACCACCCTCAAGCAGGCCTACGCGGTGTTAGCCGCACTGTTTTTCATACCTGCGGTGTTCTTCCTGTTCTCGCACTCGGTGCTATGGGGCGTATCCTTAAGCCGGCTCGGCGCGACCATGGCGAGCGGTTACGCCTTTCTCCCGTTCGTGATGGTGGCCGGACTCAGCATTTTCCCGTTGACGGTGCTGGAGCTCACCATGCTGGCGCTGCCGCTGCTGGCCATCGCCGGCATCCCGGTACTGGAACGAAACGCCTTCATGATGCCGACGTTCAACGCCGTGGCGGTGCTATGGCTGCTGGCGCTGGTCGCTGCAGTGGGAAGCCTGTCCGCAGTGAGCCAGCTGCAGCTTCTGCGCACCATGTTCGCCTCATCCGTCATCGACCCGTTAACCGGGGTACTCAACCGCAGGAGCGGGATCGAGCTGATTGCGCTGCAGTTCGCACTGGCACGCCGCCATGGCTATCCGCTCGCGATCGCCTTCATGGACCTGGACGATTTCAAACAGGTCAACGACTCGGCGGGGCACGACGGCGGGGACCGGCTTCTGGAGCAAACGGCGCAGGCCTGGCGCCGCGCCCTGCGCAAGAGCGACACCATCCTGCGCTGGGGCGGGGAAGAATTCATTCTGCTGCTGCCGTACACCGACTGCGCGCAGGCCGAGCGTCTGGTCCGCAGCCACCTGCCCGCGCTGAAACGGCCGGACGGCAAGCCACTGACTTACAGCATCGGAATCGCGGAGTGGTCTTCCGACACCCAGGCGCACTGGCAGCCGCTGGTGGCCCTGGCCGACCAGCGCATGTACCAGGCCAAGACCACCGGCAAGGCACGTATCGTGGCGTGCGCCTACGCTTGACCCGCGGCTGGTCCGGCCGCGTTCCGGACACGGCCGGCGACGACACTGGGTACGCGCAGCCCTGCCAGGTCGCATGGCGCCCGAACACGGTCGCGACGCGGAATCGATTTTCCGGGAACACCTTACGGGCGTACGCGAAAGCGAAGCGGCGCGGTCACAGGCACCAAGCGCGCGAAGGAAATTGAATCGGGAAGATGGGCAACAAAGTCCATGGGGCAGCCTCTGCGGGATGTTCTCCCAAAACCGCGCCTGCTGTCATTTTCCGACATCCTGGCCGGAGACCGCCAGCGTCTTTTTGCCAGGGCAGGCCGGGAACCGGCACGGGCGATGCCAGGTTCTGGCTTTACGCAGATTTAGCGCCCACCCCCCTGCTACCGTCCCTGTCCCAACGCCGTTGACAAGTGTCCTTATGTACGGATAAAATCCGTACGTATTATTCGTGAGTTGGAGGTGATCATGGCAACAAACTGTGTGACGCGTGCAGACCGGATCGAGTTGCGCGCCACCAAGGAGGAAAAGCGACTTCTGGCTGCGGCCGCCGCGTACGAGCGGCTGGATGTCACGAGCTTCATCATGCGCAATGTGCTGCCGGCTGCGCGCGAGGTGGTGGAGCACGCCGAACGCATCGTGCTGAGCGCGCGCGATTCCGCCCGGGTGCTGAAGCTTCTGGAGAATCCGCCGAAGCCGACCTCTGCCCTGATGGCGGCCGCACACCGCTGCGCTCGGCGAAAGTAGCGTCCGGTGGAATGGCGCGAGGAGCCGATCAGCCAGCATCACGACCGCAAGCGCTTCGACTGCGGGGTGCGCGAGCTCAACGAATATCTCGAGCGCTACGCCCGGCAACACCACGGGTCCGGCGGCGCAAAGACATTCGTTGCCGTGCCACCCACAGAACGCACGCAGGTGCTGGGTTTCTATTCGATCAGCCCCGGAGCCATCGAATTCACTCGCGTGCCGGCGAAACTGACCAAGAAGCTCGGCCGCTACGAAGTGCCGGTTTTCAGACTCGGGCGCTTGGCCATTGATCGCACAGTGCAGGGCCGGGGTCTAGGGGGCGACCTACTCCTCACCGCGGGCAGACGCGCCTTGGCAGTGGCCGCGGAAGTGGGCGGTGTGGCACTCGCAATCGACTCGAAGAATGAGCAAGGGGCGCGATGGTACGAGCGTTTCGGTGCTCTGCGGCTAGCCGACGATCCGCTCAAGCTCATCCTTCCGCTCAGTGTCATTGCCGAGGCGATCACGATAGCGGAAAAGCATCGGAGATGACTTCGAAATCTTACCGCTTCTCGTAAGCCACCGGTAGGTTCGAATTCGGAAGGATGGCGACGCCATCCGCGCTATCCTTCCCTGGCTGGTGATGGCAGCGGTGCTCATCGGATGTCCTCCTCGATTTCCTTGCGTCAGCGTAAAGCGCCAAGACAGGCAAGCGTCGCGCCAGCAACGATCCGCGCAGATCCAGCACAGCCAGATCCATATAGTATATGCTTGTAAGAGCGCTTTATCATAGTTATGATGCATTTAATAACATAAATATTGATATCTTCAACGTTAATATATATGCTCTTAAAAGCATATTACGCCTTTCCATCCGCGCTCCAGGGAAACATGGTCGCTAGAAACGCGCTTCTGCAAGCACCGCCCTACCCCGTCGAACAGGCCCTCAAACACCTCGGCGAGAACCTGCGCACAGCCCGTACCAGGCGTAAGCTCACGATCGGGGAGGTTGCGCAGAAAATAGGGACCGGCCCCCGCGCTGTCATGGACGCCGAGAAAGGAAAGCCCTCCACGATGATCGGCGTCTACGCCGCTCTGCTCTGGGCCTATGACCTGCTCCAGCCTCTGGGCGAACTCGCAAATCCCCCCACCGATGAGCAAGGCCTGAGGCTCGCCTCGGCCAGGAGGCAAACCCGCGTCCGCAAGAGCAAGGGGCTCGACAGTGACTTCTAGGGCCCCCTCCACCGGATGCTTTGTTTACATCACCTTGCCCGGCGAAGTGTCGGCGGTCACGGCAGGCCGCTTTGTGCTGACCAGGAACGCCCGCGGCGATGCTCTCGGCCAGTTCGTCTATCGCGCCAGATATCTCGACGATCCCGGAGCGGTCGAGATCGATCCAATAGAACTCAAACTGTCCAGACGCACCTATGAGACAGTCCTGCTGAACGGCGTGTTCGGTGCGCTGCGCGACGCCAGTCCCGACTACTGGGGCCGCCATGTGATCGAAAGGCATGCCAGCAAGACGCAGCTCGGCGAACTCGACTACCTGCTGGAGCCCCCCGACGACCGCGCAGGCGCCCTCGGCTTTGGGCTTAACACCGAACCGCCTGCGCCGCAGCGGAAATTCAACAGCACCATCGATCTGACAAAGCTTCAGACGCTGGCAGACGCGCTGGTCAGGGACGACCTGCCCGATGACCCTCAAACCCGGCAGGTGCAGGACCTGATGCTGCTCGGCACGTCGATGGGCGGCGCGCGCCCCAAAACGGTGGTGCAGGACGATGATGCGCTGTGGGTGGCAAAATTCAACCGCGCAGACGATCGCTGGAACAACGCGCGCGTCGAACATGCCATGCTGCACCTTGCCCGCGAATGCGGGATCACAACGGCGGAAAGCCGGATCGAGACCGTGGGCGGCAGAGATGTACTGCTCGTCAAGCGGTTTGACCGTGAGAAGACAGTCAGGGGCTACACACGTGCGCGCATGGTGAGCGGCCTGACCGTCCTGCGCGCCGATGAAGCGCCCGAAGCGCGACCGAACTGGTCCTACGTCATTCTGGTCGAAGCGCTGCGCCGCGTCGTGGAGGACCCCAGGAAGGACGCGAAAGAACTCTTTCGCCGTATCTGCTTCAACGCGCTCATCTCGAACATCGACGATCATCCGCGCAATCATGCCCTCATCGCAAAAGACAGGAGCTGGAAGCTCTCACCAGCCTACGACCTCACTCCGTCAGTGCCCGTGAGCCTGGAGCACCGCGACCTCGCGCTCGATTGCGGGGATCAGGGTCGCTACGCCAATGCGGGAAACATTCTCTCGCAACACGCGCGCTTTCTGCTTGATCGCCGCGAAGCCGAGAAAATCGTCAACGACATGAAGGCACAGGTGGGCGTCACCTGGTACCACACGTTGCGTGCCAGCGGTGTTTCCGAGAAGGACGTCGAGACAATCCGCGGCGCTTTCGTATATCCCGGATTTTCCCTGTGATCCGCAGGAGCATGCGCGATCACGGAAATCAGGGGGCCGAGCAAATGTGCGCGATTTGCCCCGACATTACCGGCGGAGCGCGGCGCAGACCTGTCTGCCGGCGGATTCTGCGTCATCGATAGCCCGCCCGCCACGCACCCGGCGCGGCTGAGATGGTTGCGGAGCTGGCACCGCATGCGGATCGCCAGTAATTGCCGCGGTTTTGAGCCCGTGTCTTCGAACGGGACGACTTTCAACTCTGGGATCTGCAGGCAGAGGGTCCCGGTGGGTGCCCGCCTCATGGCAGACCGCCGCCCGCGGCCAGACCATGGACGCCACGCGCAGACTAGCGGAAATTTCAATCCGGATGCTTTACGATACGCGGAGTGACGCTTGAACGGCGTGCGAGGGCATCGGCAGGCCCGAGGAACTCCAGCAAGGCGGCATTCAATGAAAATTCTTGAGTATATCGGGCTCGATACGTCGCGGGTCACGGAGACCTATCGCAGGGTGACCGGCGCCATCGCCCGCGGCGACTTTCGTGTCGCGCAGGTCAAGAAGCTGACCAACCTGGGGCACGGCAGGTTCTACCGCGCCAGGCTCAACGATGCCGATCGGCTGCTGTTCTCGCTGGTGCGTTATGGCGACGAGGTCTGCGCCCTGATGCTCGAGGTCATCGTCAATCACGATTACGGCAAGTCACGCTTCCTGCGCGGTGCCGCAATCGACGAGACCCGGATCCCGGACTGCGATGCGGCCGAGGTTCTTCCGGAGGCGCAACCCCTGCGCTATCTGCACCCGAAACGCACCGCCATCTACCTGCTCGACAAGCCGATTTCCTTCGACGATGCGCAGGAAGCCATCTATCACCTGCCACCGCCACTGATCGTGGTGGGTGGTGCCGGCAGCGGCAAGACGGCGCTGATCCTGGAGAAGCTCAAGCACATCGAAGGGGAAGTGTTGTACATCACCCTTTCCGCCTACCTGGCCCAGAATGCCCGCGATCTCTACTACGCCAACGGCTTCGAGCATCCGGGTCAGGAGGCCGTATTCCTTTCCTACCGTGATTTTGTCGATTCCCTGCATGTCCCGGCCGGTCGCGAGGTCACTTGGCGCGATTTCGGCGGCTGGTTCGCGCGTATGCAGCAGGTATTCAAGGACATCGATGGCCACCAGACATTCGAGGAAATCCGCGGCGTGATCGCCGCCGGGGCCACCGGCGTGCTGTCGCGGGACGCCTATCGGGCACTCGGCGTACGCCAGTCGATCTTCCCGGAAAGCCGCCGGGACACGCTCTACGACCTGTTCGAGAAATACCGGGCCTGGCTCGGAGAGGCAAACCTCTTCGATCTCAATCTGGTCTGCCAGGAATGGCAAGGGCGGGCGGCGACCCGCTACGATTTCGTCGTCATCGACGAGGTGCAGGACGTCACGGCCATCCAGCTGGCGCTCGTCCTGAAGACGCTCAGGAAACCAGGCCATTTCCTGCTATGCGGCGATTCCAACCAGATCGTCCACCCCAACTTCTTTTCCTGGACGATGGTGAAAGGCCTCTTCTGGAGCGATCCGCAACTGGCGGAACATCAGCAGCTGCAGGTGCTCACGGCCAACTTCCGTAGCGGACAGGAGGCGACCCGCGTGGCCAACCGGCTGCTCAAGATCAAGCAGCGGCGCTTCGGCTCGATCGACCGCGAAAGCAATTTTCTCGTGCAGGCGGTAGGCGGTGCCGCCGGGCAGGTGGTGCTGCTGCCGGACAAGGATAGTGTCAAGAAAGAACTGGACTTGAAGACCCGCCAATCCACCCAGTTCGCGGTACTCGTGATGCGCGACGAGGACAAGGCGCAGGCGCGCAGACATTTTTCGACGCCGCTGCTTTTCTCGATTCACGAAGCGAAGGGGCTCGAATACGAGAACATCGTACTCTATCGCTTCGTGTCTGATCACCGCGCCGAATTCGCCGCAATCGGCGAGGGGGTCCTGAAGGGGGATCTGGAAGCGGACTCGCTCGATTACCGCCGCACCAGGGACAAGAGCGACAAGTCTCTGGAGGTCTACAAGTTCTTCGTCAACGCGCTCTACGTCGCGCTGACGCGGGCCATCCGCAACATCTATATCATTGAATCGGACACCTCACATCCGCTGTTCGGGCTGCTCGAACTGTCGCTGGCCGGAACGATGACGGTGGAAACAAAACAGTCGACCACCGAAGACTGGCAGCGGGAAGCACGGAAGCTCGAACTGCAGGGCAAGCAGGAGCAGGCCGAGGCAATCCGCCGCGACATTCTTCGGCATGCACCCGTGCCTTGGCCGGTGTTCGACGAGCCGAAAGTCATGGGCCTGCTGCTCAAGGTGTTCCGCGAACAGGCGCCCGGCGGCAAGCACCGGCAGCAGATCTACGAAATCGCGGCCTGCCACGATGACCCGGTGCTCGTGGCCTGGCTGGCGCAGGAGGCAAAATTCGACATCGCAGGCACCTTTGATCAGCAGCGAATCGTCTTGGGACGCAAGAGCTACAACCAGTATTTCTCCAAGCATTTCAAGGACATTTTGCGCCAGTGCGACCAGCACGGCGTCGACCACCGCCTGGCGATGAACCAGACGCCGCTGATGGCGGCGGCCGCGGCGGGCAATGTACCGCTCACCGAGGGGCTGCTGGAGCGTGGCGCCGATCGCGAGGCGACTGATCACTTTGGCTGCAACGCGCTGCACTGGGCGATGCGCGAGGCCTTCCGCGATGCGTCATTTGCCGGCGGGCCCTTTGCCGCGCTATATGAATTGCTCGCTCCGGCCGCGGTTGACGTCAACACCGGGGAACGGCTGGCGCGCATCGACCGTCATCTCTCGGAATATTTCGTCTTTCAGACGCTGTGGACGCTTTTCAAGTCCCGCTTTACATATCGGCAGCGGCGGCCCTATGGCGCCTTCGAGACGCAGGCGATTCTCGGGGCGTGGGCCCATCTGCCCGTTAACGTGGTCCGGGTGGAGCGAAACAAGCGGGCGCATCTGTCTTCGGTGCTGTCACGCAATGAAGTCGACCGGGACTATGCCTACAACCGCTGCCTGTTCGTGCGCGTCGCGCAGGGCTGGTACCAGTTCAACCCCCGACTCCTGGTGCGCCGCAAACAGGCCGATTCTGATGTCTGGGTACCGGTGTTCCGGGCGTTGAATCTCCCGTTCATTGGCGAGTTTTCGTGGGAATCGGTCTGGGACCGCATCGACCAATATCTGACGATGGCGGACCTCCCGCAGCGCACAACTCCGATAGCTGCCGAGCGCGCCGTTGCGCGTCGGGAGACAGCGATTCGCGATCGGGACGCCGGGGAGCGCGCGGCGCAGGAACGGTGGCATGCACAGCAGCAGGCGGCGGAACCGTGGCGTGAGAATGACCCGCCGAAATGGGGTACGCCCGAGGCCAGACAGCGGGAGATCGAACGCGTACGCAAAAAAATCGAGGAGCGGAACAAGGGGTAGGCGGTTATGTTGCCGGACCTTCCGGGCATCCGTGATCCCGAAGGCGCACCACCAGCCGGTTTCCGTCGGCTAGGACCTGCGCGCCAATCGGCGGCAACCGGGCAGGCCCCTGCGGATCAGCGCGAAGGGGATGGCGTGGCCGGCTCGAATTCGACGCACGCCGGGACCGGACGTTGGATGATGTCGCGCCTTGCGCGGAAGCCATAGTCCGCCCGCACCACCGAATAGGCGGAGCTCAGGATCCGCAGACCCGGCACCAGACGCTGCTGCTCCTGCGGCTCGTCCGAGAAGTGGCGGCATTCTTGGCAGGTGTGTGGCGTCATGCGACCTCCCAGGAGGACATGGGCATCCGCAGAGGTCTCCCGGCGGATACGGCGTTCTCATGAGTGGCTGTGCGCCTTCTTCGTCGAGGATACGCGGTCGCGGCACATCCCGTCCGACCTCGAAAACCGGCTTTTCCGGAAACTCCGGATGATCGACGACGCGACAACCGATCAGGACTTGCGGATTCCGCCCAGCAATCATTTCGAGAAGCTGCGGGGTGGCCTGCATGGACTATGCTCGATCCGCGTCAACAAGCAGTGGCGAATGATCTTCCGGTGGGACGGCAGCCGCTGCGAGGCAGAAGGCATCTATATTGAGTTTATAAAGTGCTGATTTATATTTCACATTATGAGGCACATTAATCGGGAACTGGAACAGCAAGTCCTGAAGGCCGCGAAAGGCTTTCCTGCAGTGGTTCTCACCGGACCTCGGCGCGCCGGTAAGACCTGACTGCTGCGCCGGATTTTTCCCAAGGCAAGTTATTTCCTGCTCGAAGACCTTGATATCGTGGCACGGCTGCGCGCCGACCCCCAAGGTTTTCTCGACTCGGTAAAAACACCCGTCATCCTGGACGAAGTGCAGAACGTGCTCGAGGTGTTCGCCTTTGTGCGCTCCCGCATTGACCGCCAACCACGCCGGACCGGCCAGTGGCTGCTCACCGGGTCGCAAGAGACGCCGCTCATGCGGGGCGTGTCGGAATCGATGGCGGGCCGGGCGGCAGTGCTGCAGCTTTACCCACTATCGGCGCGCGAAACACCGAAAGTAACCCTGCTGCATGGTGGCTACCCCGAAGTGCTTGCACGTCCCGCCAGCGCGCGATTGTGGTTCGGGTCTTATTTGCAGACCTATCTGGAACGGGACGTCCGCGCGATCACCGCCGTCAAAGATCTTGTAACATTCCGGCGTTTTCTGGCGCTTCTGGCTAGCCGCCATGGACAGCTGCTCAACAGAACCGATCTGGCCGCGCCGCTAGGCGTCAGCATACCCACCATCACGCACTGGCTCGGCGTGCTGGAAATAACGGCGCAAATTCTGGTGGTGCCGCCGTTTTACGAGAACTTCGGTAAACGTCTGATCAAGTCGCCGAAGGTTTACTGGGCAGACCCCGGCCTGGCGTGTTATCTGCTCGGGATCGACACCGCGGCTGAACTGGAGAAGTCACCATTCCTTGGTGCATTATTCGAGGGCTTCATGGCATCGGAAATCGTCAAGGCACGGGTCAACACAGGAAGGCGGCGGGAACTTTATCACTTCCGTGATCAACAAAGGGCCTTGAGGTGGATTTCGTGATCCCCGGGCGCGATGGTCTGCTGCAGCTCGTTGAGTGCAAGGCCGCACACACTGTGACGCCCCCGATGGCCGCACCCTTGCAGCGGCTACGTGATGCCGTGAAAAAAAGCACCCGAAGACAACCGCCATAAACATGTCCCTCGTTCACCGGGCTCCGAAGGTGAAAAGCGGCATTGAGGCTCTGGTCCCGGGAATTCGAGCGCTCGTGTGGCGTGACTTTCTCAGGGAATTATGACCGATCCGGATCCGCCGGGCCGGCGCCGCTACAGCGTGCCGATATCCTCGCCGTCCATCTGGCGTCTGACGAGGCGCACGTCGTTGCCGTTCAGCGCAAACGGGAAGGAACGGATGTCGGAGGGGCTGGAATCGCCGTAGGGACGGTTGCAGGCCGAGACCTCCTCGTCGCTCTTTCCCGGACATCCGGAAGTCTGAAACGGTTTTCCGGAATCGATGAGCGTCGCAAGTTCCGCTTCCGGCATGCCGAAGTCGGTCACCCGCCCCTCACCGTCGAAGCGCATGTGCGAGACATGTCCGCCGGCATAGTCGATGATGAAGCGCGCGAGCTGGACCCGGCGCCACTGGTCGCGCGGAGCCGCCGCCCAGTCCTCCATGAGCGAGCCGCGCTCCGGGAAGAAGGCGAACATGTGGTTGTGGCCACCCAGGTCCGTGATGCGCTGGGCAACTTCGAGGATTTCCTTCTCGGTCTCGCCCATACCGCAGATCAGGTGTGCACCGAACTTTTCCGGCCCGAAGACCTCCGCCGCCCACTCGATCGCCCGCCAGTACTTGTCCCATTTGTGGGGGCTGTCGACCCCCTTGCCGCGCGTGCGATCGAAGATCCGCGGCGTGACGGCATCGAGCGCCACCGTGAAGATGTCGGCCCCGAGATCGCGCAGTTCGACGAGATCGTCCTTTTCCATCGTCGTCGGATTCGACAGGATGGACACCGGGATGCGGGGAACCTCGGACACCCAGCGCTTCAGGAGCACGCGCGTGTCGGCGTCCGAATCCGGATGGGTGATCATGGAGATGCACATGCGCTCGAACTGGTTCGCATCGGCCCCCGACTTGACGCGCTCGATGACCTCCTCGTAGCGCACCGCCGGCCAGTCGACGCGTATGAAATTGCGGTCGGCGTAGTCGCGCGTCTCCTCCCTGTGCCGCGCCAGTCCGCAGTAGGCGCAGTTGGCGCGGCAGCCTTCGGGATAGGTGACCAGCAGGTTCAGGCAGTGGGTGCAGCCGGTGCGATGCATGGCCCCGGGAATGAGACCGAGCGTGATGGCCGCCGCGGTGGACATCTGCACGTATTCCGGCGAGCGCATGTGCGGCGTCCTGACGTGGTAATCCGGACGGTAAAACGTGACCGGCGTGACATCCTTTGGCTGGGCACCCATGATGATCTCCTCTCTAGATTCGGCTGTCGTAAAACCGCCGGAACCCGTCCGGCCTCCTCGTCCGTCCGGGCCTGCGCCCGGGCGGACGGCTAACGTGCAAAATACTCGGGAAACGCAATCCAGCCGCGGCGCAGCGTGCAGTCATCCTGGGCGCTCGGCGTGCGCCAGTGGCGCTCCAGATCCCGGCGCCGCGCCGCCGCGCGCTCGAGCGTGACCCCGTACTGATCGCGCATGTCCTCATCGTAGCCGGTGAGGACGGCCTCCTCCGCCGTGCGCGCAAAGCGCGCCGCCGCGCGCCCGGCGCACTCGCCCGACTCGACGGCCGCCGCGATGCCGGCCCCTGTGACGGGATGGGTCAGACCGGCCGCGTCCCCCACGAACAGGACCGATTCCACAACGAGACTCGCACGCATCCCGCCGACAGGAATCGCACCACCGGTCCGGGACAGGATCTCCCGGCCCACCAGACCGCGCGCCACGAGCCGCGCATGCAGCCGATCGAGCGGGGCCTTGAGGTCGTCCTCGAAGTGCCGGTCGGCACCGATGCCGAGATTGGCCACCGGCCCCTTCGGAAAAAGCCAGCCGTAGCCACCGGGAAATTCGTCCGACAGCCAGATGTCGGTGTCCGCGTACGGCTGCAGCAGCTCGACGGTGTACTGGCGCGTGTGCACCACCGCAAGCGCCGGCAGCCCGGCCAGGTGAGCGACCGGTGAATGCGGGCCGTCGGCCGCGATGAGCGCGCGGTAGGCGATCGTCGCGCTCGCGCCGTCGGCCAGCCTGAGCACGGCGGTGCGTGCGCATGCGTCCAGTCCGGTCAGGCGCACACCCGTCAGGATCTCGGCGCCGGCCTCGCGGGCACGCCGCGCCAGCGCCCGGTCGAAGTGTGCGCGATCGACCATCAGCCCCGGAAAAGGCGAATGCTCAAATGCGCCGGAGGGCAGGAAGCTCTTCATCCCCTCGATATGCTGGCGCAGCACGCCCTCGTCCTGCGCCCAGCGGCCCAGGGGCGCGGGAATGAACTCCGCGCACTGGACCGGTTCGCCGATGCGCTGCTTGCGCTCGATGGCGAGCACACTGGCACCGGCCGCCGCGGCGCGACCGGCCGCCGCAGCGCCGCCCGGGCCAAGACCGACGACCAGCACATCCACCGCGCGCCGTTCGCCAGGGGTTCCGCACCCCGTCGCGCTGCATTCAACCATGGCCCAACCCCGACGCCGCATCGCCGCCGCGGGCGAGCGTCTGCAGCGCGCAGTCCATGACCGCGACGAAGTCCTCGCGCCGCAACAGCAGCATCTCCGCCGGATAGCCGTCGAAGAACCGGTGCACCGTAGCGCTATGGTCCGACAGCGACGAATCGCGCAACGCCGCCTCGAGGTCCACGACCATGCGGCGCGGATTGACGAAGAAATCGCCGGTGAACCACGCCTGCTTGATGCGGTCCCTGGCCAGGTCCACCGTGAGCGATACCCGCAGCAGACCGCCGGGCGAACGGTGCACGCCATCGAGCGTGGGCGCTTCCGCCGACGGCCGACTGACCTGCTCGACCCATTCGGACGTCTCGACTTCGGCCAGGGCGGCGCGAAACTTCTCGTCCTCGGCCGGACTGAGCGCGTCGGCGCGTTCGAAGTCGACCCCGAATTCCTCGGAAAACGCCTGCACCATCACCGCCAGCACGCGCTCCATGGGCGGTGCCTCGCCCAGAAGTTCCTTGAGGTTGGCCACGCGCTCGCGCGCCGAGGCGATGGCCTTGTCCTGCAGCTTTTCGGCCGGAATCCTGAGCACCCGCAGCATGCGCTCCACGTCGAAATCGACGAGCAGGGAGCCATGGTAAAGGAAGACATCGCCGTCGTAGGTGCCTCCGGTGCCGGCGATCTTGCGTCCGCCGACCTCGATGTCGTTGCGCGGACGGAAGCGCGCATCCACCCCGAGGCTGCGGATGCCGCGCGCTGCGGTCTCGCAGATGCGCCGCGCGATGTCGAGCATGTCGCTGGACCCGATCGTCCTGCGGTCGAGATAAAGCTCCCAGCCGACCACGGTGCTGTCCACATACAGGGCACCGCCGCCGCTCACGCGGCGCTGGATGGTGATGCCGTGGGCCTCACAGTAGTCGCGCCGCAGTTCCTGGTCGACGCTTTGGTGGAAGCCGACGAGCGCCGCCGGTTCGCTGAAGCTCAGGAACGCAAGCGTATTCGGCGCCAGCCCCTGCTGGCGCGCTTCGAGTACGGCGCGGTTGGTGGCGACGTATTGCGCGGCCGTGCGCGGCCCGAAATCGATCACCCGCCAGCGCGCCCGTCCCGGGTTCATGCGCGCCCGCCCGTCCCGTGGCATCCGCCGCCACCGGCGTCGCCCACGACCTTGATCTGGCCGAACACGCCCTGGCGCGCCGCCGCGCGGCGGCGCTCACGCTCGTGCCGGATGATCGCCTCGAGATCGAGTTCGAGGCCCGCATCCTTTCCGGAGGCCGCCATGACCTCGTCGCCGACGGCGATCGAGCAGCACGCCGGGGTGATCCGCACCTTGCGCTCCAGGCGGGCGGCGAGCTCCACCATGCCGTCGGAAGGATGCGCCATGCCGTTCATGCCCGCCATCACCGCATAGGTATCGATGAGCGTCCTGGCCTGGCCGCTCGGGCGCGCGCAACCGAGCAGCAGCGGAATATCCGGCAGCGCCGCACGCGCCTGCATGAAAAAGCTTCCGACTTCGGCGGCATCGGGGGTCACGAAAGGACGGTGCGCGGGCGCGTAAAACGGCATGACCACGACCAGCACCACGGCGGCAGGCTTGTGGCGTGCGATGATTTCGAGCGCGTTCCATTCGCCGAGCAGCCGCCCGTAATGCAGCCCGATGACGATATGCGGTACGACCTTCATGCCGCTCGCGACCAGCACCTCCAGCGTGCGCTCGAAGTCGTCCACTCTGCGGCGCAGATGATAGACCTGGGTGATCGTGTCCTGGGACCCGATCACATCCATCATCGCCACATCGATGCCGGCATCGGCCATCGCGCGCGCGCCGGCCGCGTCGGCGAGCGCCGTATGCAGTGCGATCCGGAAACCAGGATGGCTGTCCTTGATGCGGCGTATCGTGGGGTAAAAGGGGCCGTATTCCACCTCGTTGCGGTGATTCGAGCCGCCGGTGAGCAGCATGCCGCCCGCGCCGTCGGCCACGATATCGCCGACCACGCGCCACAGCGCCTCGGGCGTGCGTGCCGCAATCATGGGCTCCAGGATCTTCGCCTTGCAGTGGTCGCACTGCAGCTTGCAGTC
>JAJYEE010000085.1 GCA_021790335.1 Pseudomonadota bacterium
TGATCATCCTTCCGGGGAGCAAAAGCGTGCGCTCTGACCTCGCGTGGCTTCGTGCCCACGGATGGGAACGTGAAATTCGCAGGCATCTGCGGTATGGAGGGCGCGTCATTGGCCTGTGCGGCGGATTCCAGATGCTGGGACGTGCCATACACGATCCCCTGGGTCTGGAAGGAGAGGCCGGCTCTTCGGCAGGGCTCGGGCTGCTCGACACAGAAACCGTGCTCCGGCCGGACAAGCAGCTGTGCATCGTGCGCGGCATGCTCGTGTCCGCTCCGGCGGAAGTCACGGGCTACGAAATCCATGCGGGCGTCACGACGGGACCGGGACTCGCGCATCCGGCGCTCGATCTGGAAGGACGCAGCGACGGAGCGATTTCCCCGGACGGGCAGATCCTGGGCACCTATGTGCATGGGCTGTTCGAGTCAGCGGCCGCCTGTGATGCGCTGCTGCTCTGGGCCGGTCTGCGCGGGCCGGAAAGCCCTGATTACCAGCGGCATCGGGAAGCCGAGATCGACCGGCTCGCGGACGCGATCGAGCGCCATCTTGATGTGGTTGCCATTGAGGGCCTGCTCGGATCAGCAATTGAAGGGTCCGCGCCATGAAGGAGCTGATACTGGGTGGCATACGTTCCGGCAAGAGCCGTCTCGCCGAGCAGCGTGCGCGTGAAACCGGCCATCCTGTCACCTACATTGCCACCGCGGTCGCGGCAGACGAGGAGATGCGGGCGCGCATCGCCGCCCATCGGATGCGCCGCCCGGACTCCTGGACCGTTATCGAGGAGCCGCGTGCGCTGGCAGCAGTGCTTTCGGCGCACGCGGCGCCTGGCCGGTGTCTTGTGGTGGAATGTCTGACCCTGTGGCTCGCCAATCTGCTGCTGGACGAAAACCCGAATGTGCTCGCTGCGCAGCGCAGCGCACTGCTCGCGCATCTGCCGGAACTTCCGGGTCATGTCATTTTCGTTGCCAACGAGACGGGAATGGGGATCGTTCCGGCAGTCGCGCTGGCGAGGCGGTTCTGCGATGAAGCCGGTCAGCTGCATCAGGCAATCGCGGCGCACTGCGACCGCGTGATTCTCTGCGTATCGGGCCTACCCTGTCTATTGAAAGGAAAACAATTATGAATGCTGACTGGCTTACCGTTCCCGCTGCGCCGCTTAACGATTCGGCGCGGCGGGATGCTGTTTCGCGGCAAGGTATCCTGACCAAGCCCCCCGGAGCTCTGGGAAGGCTGGAAGAACTCGCGATCCGGTTCGCCGCCATGCAGGGGCGGTCCCGGCCAGAGGTTGCCAGGGTGTACATCGTGGTATTTGCCGCCGATCACGGTGTGGCGGAGGAGCAGGTATCTGCGTTTCCGCAGTCGGTGACCGTGGAGATGGTGCGCAATTTTGCCCGTGGGGGCGCGGCAATCGCCGTGCTTGCGCGCGAACTCGGCGCGAGCCTTGAAGTAATCAACCTTGGTACCGTGATCGACCCCGGTCCCCTGGACGGTGTGCTGGCAGCAATGCTTGGTCCAGGCACCGCCAACTTCACCCGGACCGCGGCAATGACCGCAGATCAGCTTGCTCGGGCCCTCGGAATCGGCCGGCAAGCGGCAGAACGTGCTGCGATGCGGGGAGCCGAGCTTCTGATCGGCGGCGAGATGGGGATAGGAAACACGACAGCGGCCACTGCCATCGCCTGCGCGCTGCTCGATTTGCCCGTAGACAGCCTCGTCGGCCCGGGAACCGGCCTCGATCCGGCCGGCGTAGGCCGCAAGGCTGACACGATCCGGCGCGCGCTGGCCCGGCATCGTGAGGCCCTGCGCGAACCCCTGGAAATCCTGCGCTGTCTCGGTGGATTCGAAATTGCAGCGCTCACGGGCGCGTACCTGGCCAGCGCCCAGATCGGACTGCCGGTGCTGGTTGACGGCTTCATTGCCAGCGCCGCAGCGCTACTCGTGGTCGAGCTTTGCCCGCAGGCAGCGCAATGGCTCGTGTATTCGCACGGTTCAGCGGAACCCGGGCATAGGTTCGTGCTTGAAGCGCTGCATGCCGAGCCGCTGCTGCAGCTGGGCATGAGGCTGGGGGAGGGGAGCGGGGCTGCAGCGGCGGTACCTCTGCTGCGCATGGCCTGCGCGCTGCACAACGGCATGGCCACCTTTGCCGAGGCCGGTGTCGCGGAGAAAATCCAGCCATGACCCGGGACCTGGCGTGTTGATTGACCTGCTCCGTCATGGCGAAACGGACGGCGGAGCGTGTCTGCGTGGCTCCCGCGACGATGCTCTGTCTCCGTTAGGCTGGGCGCAGATGCGGGCGGCGGTTGGATCCTCCCGTCCCTGGTCGCGGATCGTGAGTTCGCCGCTTCGTCGATGCGCGGAGTTCGCTGGCGCGCTGGCGCGCCTTCATGAGCTGCCGCTCGCAATCGATGACCGGCTGCGGGAAATGCACTTCGGCGAATGGGAAGGGCTCGGCGCCGCGCAGCTGCGCACTGCCGATTCCGGGGTTGTCCCGCGGTTCTGGTCAGACCCTGCTGCTTATCCTCCGCCGGGCGGCGAACCGTTCGGGAGCTTTCAGCACCGGGTGCTGGAAAGCTGGGCATCCCTCTGCGCATGTGTTGCGGACGATCACATCCTGTTGGTTTCGCATGGTGGTCCGATAAGGGTGATTCTTGGCCGGGTCCTGGATCTTGCCCCGCAGATGCTTCCGCGTCTGGAATTGCCGCATGCCGCACTCAGCCGGGTGCGGGTATGGGAGGAGTCACCGGGCAAGGTGATCGCGAGCCTGGCCTTTCATGCCGGACGGTTATAGATGTGGCGCTCCTTCCTCATCGCCGTGCGGTTCCTCACGCGTCTGCCCCTGCCATCGTCGGGCGCTGGAACCGAGCACGACGTAGGGCGATCTCTGCTGTTCTATCCGGTGGTCGGACTGATCATCGGCGTGCTGTTGCTTGCCGCAGGCGTACTGACCAGTCACGTTGATCCCGATCTGCGCGCCGCACTGGTGCTCGCAGTCTGGGTCACGCTCACCGGAGCGCTGCACCTCGATGGGCTTGCCGATACTATCGACGCCTGGGTCGGCGGACTGGGCAGCCGCGAACGCACGCTTGCCATCATGAAGGACCCATGCAGCGGTCCGGCAGCGGTCGTTGCCCTCGTGCTTGTGCTTCTCATCAAGTTTGCGGCACTCAAGGAACTGCTCACTCAGAACGATGCGGCAGTACTCCTCCTCGCGCCGATCATCGCACGCACTTCTGTGCTGGCGCTTTTCCTGATGACACCCTACGTCCGCCCTGGCGGCATCGGCACGGCGCTGGCCAGGAATCTGCCACGTCGCGCAACGCTCGTGGTCGTGACTAGCGCGGTGGCGGTCATGGCGCTTCTCGGCGGCCGGGTGGCCATATGGCCGCTTTTGGCAGCGGCTCTTCTATTTATCGGTCTGCGGGCCTGGATGATCCGGCGAATCGGTGGGATCACGGGCGACACGGCTGGCGCTCTGGTCGAGCTCACTGAGTGCGCCGTATTGGTTGTCCAGGCGTTCATGGCAACTGCGGCAAGATAGCGGTACGAAATCTTGCCTGTTCGGCCGCTCCGGATAGCGACAGCCAGTCGGCTCTCTTCTGTGCGGTGCGAATTACCCATCGAGCGGCGACCGGCGTCTGGAATAGGCCGCAACAGGGCCCTGTCCAGTGATACCCAGCGAAGTCAGCACTCGGAAGCGACGGACGGCCCGTTCGGCGGGCGTGGCGCCGGCGAGCGCGCGATGAACACGAACGCTGTTGTAACAGGCGCGGAATTGACCGGGCTTCCTGTGAAGATCGACCGAATCCCGGAAAAACGTCTGATCCAGATATTCGTGCCGGATCGTCCCGATCAGTCGCTCAATGAAAAGTTGCAAAATCGGGGGGGTACAGCACCGTACCTGATCTCGACGATGCGACGGGTGAATACGTCGATGACCACCCGGACTCGATGACTGCGAGGGAGGGGGTTGCGCGATTGTCGCGAGCGAGGATAAATTCATGTCGATCACCCTTTGCGTATGATCGAGCCGGCCCCCTGTTTTACCCTCCTATGCCGCTGGAATATGCCATGACCTGTTCCAGTTGCCCGCGACGGCGTAACGTTTCGGCCTTACTCCGTAGGCGGCCGCTTGCCGGGCTTCTTCCGGTTTCCTGACGAGGCACTGTTCCGCCCCCGCGAGCCCGTTTTCGCCAGTGCTCTCGCAAATGCGCCTACCTCGGTACTGTTTGTCGATGTGCCAGACTCCGCTGCGCATGTCCATCACTTTGTCCGGCGAACACCGACGATCGGCAACCGCTCGATGACATATGGTGGAACCTCACGGGGCTTTTGCCAGTCTTTATATAATTAGTTACGAATGGAAATCGGCGCGCTGGCAGCCACCTCTCTTTAATATCCCGCGATGTTGGGAAAAAGGCGGGGCGAAAGGCGCACTCCAATCTGATTTCTCATATTCAAAGCCTACCACTTTGCTCAGCACATCAGCCGCCTGAAACGGGATGAGTCGTACCGTTGATCGGGCCGATTCAAATTTGTCAGGCCAGCGTAGGTAAATATTTAAAAAACTAGTCAGTTGGAGGTTTGTTATGAGGCAATACATACGGCGGCGACCACATCAGGATCTTCTCAGCTGGTTACGGCACGGTCTGCAACACATCGTGATTACGCTGCTGGCGGTCGGAATTGCGTTTTCACTTCCGGCCGCCGCACAGTACGTTCTTTTCGAATGGTGGCCGAAGACGCAGACCGATTCCCATTCGCTGCTGGCAACTGAAATCGGTTTGTCTGTGATACTTGTGCTGCTGTTTAACGCGTTGCAGACAGTTTGGCACAGCCGACACATGGTCGCCGCAGCAAGAGCCGCATCTCTTGTCTACGCAACAGACGCAAAAACGGGACGTTCGCGGAAGAAGGCAAAGCTCCTTGCGCAGAAATCATCGTCCCCTCGGGATGTTTTTATGCTGACGCTCACGGGCTTTGATACTTTTGTGAATCCAGACAGTCTGTTCCACGACGTCCTTGATACCGCCTACGAAATTCGGGTCATGCTTCTTGACCCGCGCAGCGAAACCGCATCGCGGCATGTAGAGGCAATTCCAGACCAGAGCGTGAATTTGCAATCCATGCGTGACGAAATCGCGGCGAGCATTTCCTATCTGACCGCCCTGCACAAAGCCGGCAAGCGCGTTACGCTGAAGTTTTACGAGCATGAGCCGCTGTGGAAAGTGGTTGTCGTGGGCGACAACGTCTGGGTCCAGCATTGTCATCACGGATTCGAGGTAAAACAGCAGCCCGAATATGTATTTG
>JAJYEE010000086.1 GCA_021790335.1 Pseudomonadota bacterium
TGGTGTTGTGCTACAGCCGACGCATGTATCTGGAGTTCACGGTCTCGCAGAAGATGGAGTTCTTTCTGGCCTGTCATGAGAACGCGTTCGCGGCCTTCGGCGGCGTTCCAAGCCGGATCATGGTCGACAACCTCAAGTCGGCGGTATTGCAGCGCCTGGTCGGTGCTGCCCCGGTGTTCAATCCGAGGTACCTGGACTTCTCCCGCCATTGGGGCTTCGAGATCACCCCCTGCAACGTGCGCAGCGGCAACGAGAAGGGGCGGGTTGAGAATGGAGTCGGCTACGTTAAAAAAAATCTCCTGGCCGGTCTCGAGTTGGCTGACTTCGCCGCGATGCAGCCCGCGGCCACGCTATGGGTAGACACAGTGGCAAACGTGCGTATTCACGGCGCGACCCACCAGCGTCCGATGGATCGCTTTGAAGATGAACGCGCTCATCTGGGGCGGCTCAATCCCGCCGGCTTCGATCTCGCACGTGTATGCACAGTGCGCGCCACGAAGCAGTTTCGGGTGCCGCTCGACACCAATCACTACTCGGTGCCCGCGCGCTACGCGGGTCAGCGCCTGACGCTCAAGGCCTATGCCGAGCGCGTGTGCATCTATGACGCCGACAAGCTCATTGCGCGTCATCCGCGCAGTATGGATCGGCACCAGGACATCGAAGACCCCGACCATGCGCGCGAGCTCTTGGCGAGCCGCAAGAGTGCGCGCGAGCAGCGCCTGTTGGCGCACTTCCTGGCGCTGTCGCCGCGCGCCCAGGCCTACCGCGAGGGACTCGAGGCCAAACGGGTGAACGCCCGCATGCACCTGCGCAAGATTCTCGCCCTGGCCGAACTGCACGGCAAAGAGGCCGTCGCCAGCGCACTCGACGACGGGCTGGAGCTTCAGGCCTTCAGCGCCGAGTACATCGCCAATATTCTCACCGCACGTCGACGCATCGGTCACGAGCCGGCTGCCCTGCAGCTCACGCGGCATGCCGACCTGCTCGATCTGGAACTGCCCGAACCCGATCTGTCCCTCTATGACCGCGATGAAGGAGCCGACTGATGAACACACACCCTGAGCCAGCCCATGCCGATGTCGACGCACTGCGCTCGCAGCTTGGCACATTGAAACTGCCGTTCATGCTTGAGAATCATCAGGTGTTGGCACAGACCGCTGCCGACAAGCACTGGTCGCACCTGGACTACCTGAGCGAATTGCTCAACGGCGAGGCCGCTGCACGTGCAGATCGCCGTGTGCAGCGGTGCATCGTCCAGGCCCGCTTCCCCGTACTCAAGACACTCGATCAGTTCGACTGGAACTGGCCCACCAAGATCAACCGCCTGCTTATCCAGAACCTGTTCCACCTGGACTTCGTCCACCAGAACGCCAACGTCGTGTTCATCTCCGGTACCGGGCTTGGCAAGAGTCATCTCATGACCGCGCTGGGACATGCCGCGTGCCTTCGCGCACACTCGGTCTTGTTTACCGGCGCCATTGAAATCATTAACTCACTGGCTGCCGCGCACGCCGCTGGCAGCATCAAACGTGCGCTCAATCACTACATCAAACCTCGGGTTCTGTGCATCGACGAACTCGGCTACCTTCCGATCGACAAGTTCGGTGCCGACTGCCTGTTCCAGATCATCAGCCACCGCTACGAACGCGGTGCTACCCTGATCACTACGAACAGGGTCTACAAGCAGTGGGCCAGCATCTTCAACAACGACGCCGTCCTCACCTCGGCCCTGCTCGACCGTCTGTTGCACCACGCCGAGACCGTGCGTATCGATGGCAAGAGCTATCGCTCCAAGGATCAGATTGAGATCTGAAGCCTCTATTTGATTCACGCTGTGATCGCCTGCGCGCATCCCGCGCATCGCCCCCGACCCATCGGCAATTTCAGTCCGGCCAGATTCAGGCAGATTGGCGCCGGCGGCCACAGGATCCACTCTCCCAGGTCCATTCGCTCGTCGCGGGGGTGTACTTCCACAGGTCGTTGAGGTTGCCGATGGTCCCGGTCGAGTCGAAGCCACCTCCTCCGAAGAGCCAAAGGTTCCCCGCCGCATCGGTCCAGGAGACGGCACTGAACCGCCCCCCAGGGACGTTCGTGGGCGCGGCCTGGCCCAGCGTGCCGTAGACGCCGGGGGCGTTCACCGTGCTGGATCCACTCTCCCAGGTCCATTCGCTCGTCGCGGGGGTGTACTTCCACAGGTCGTTGAGGCTAACCTTGGTCGCGGTCGAGTCGGCGTCTGCCCCTCCGAAGAGCCAAAGGTTCCCCGCCGCATCGGTCCAGGAGACGGCATTCCACCGCGCCCCAGGGACGTTCGTGGGCGCGGCCTGGCCCAGCGTGCCGTAGACACCGGGGGCGTTCCCCGTGCTGGATCCGCCCTCCCAGGTCCATTCGCCCGTCGCGGGGATGTACTGCCACAGGTCGTTGAGGCCAACCCCGCCCCCAGTCGAGTCGAAGCCACCTCCTCCGAAGAGCCAGAGGTTCCCCGCCGCGTCGGTCCAGGAGACGGCACTGGCTCGCGCCCCGGGGACATTCGTGGGCGCGGCCTGGCCCAGCGTGCCGTAGACGCCGAGGACCTTCGCGGTGCTGGATCCGCCTTCCCAGGTCCATTCGCCGGCCGTCACCGCGCCCGCCGTCGTAAAGCTCCAGGAATAATTGGACGCCAGAGGATTGCCCGACGTATCGGTTACGCCGGTCGTGATCGTGGCGGTGTAAGTGGTGCTATAGGCGAGCGCCGTCGAGGGCGTAAAGGTGGCGGTGTCCGTCGAGGCGTTATAGGTCACCGTACCGGCCACCGCTCCGCCCGGGCCGGTCAGGGTAAAGGTGGAGGCATTCAGGGTGGACGCATCGATGGCTTCACTGAATGTCGCGGAAATAGGGGTGTTGACACCAACACCCGTCGCCCCATTGCCAATGGCCGTCGCATGGACAGCAGGGATTAACGAGGCATAAAGATCCAGAAGGTCCGCTTGTAGTCCTCCTGCAGACCCATGAGGGTTCTGGTTGAAGACTTCGGAGCTGGTGGGAAAATCCAAATGATCAATATCGGGATAAATGCGGGGCGGGACGCGCAGATTGGTATTATAAACAGGTTTACCGTTGACATAATCATCATCGATGGCGCTGATCACTGGAACCGCGCCATCGCTTGGATCTTTACCCGACCGAACAATCAAAGCATCGCCCACACACATTGCTTTGGTCAGGAGGTCGATCGGATGATTTTGTTGTGACACACATCGCGGTGAATTATCAAAATTTCCCGCATACACAATGTACTTGCTTTCATTGCTGGCATTATCCAGTACGTTCAGCCCGTTTGGGCCACACAGGAATGAATTGGTGCACGCAAGGGATGGGTCGTCGAAATTATCCCATGCCATGTCGTTCGCGCCGTCTGAAAGCGATTGAAAGTTGGATATGGAACTTGTCATGGCCCAAAAACAGGCGGATGCGAATCTGCCGCCGATCGATGCTACCGTCGTTCCATGATTCGGCGTGCCAAGCATGATCACGCCTCCAATGTTTGCACCAATATCGGCGTGCTGAAGCATGGCAGAGCGTGTAACCAGTCCGCCCATCGAGTGGGCGACCACGACCACTTCCTGACTGCCGAAAACGGCTTGCAGCGCCTGCGCTAGTAATTGGCCATTGCCGCTGATGTGCCGGTCCGTTTGATAGGAGAAGCTGTACAGCTGATACTTGCCTGGGAGTTCCGGATTCGCATAAAAATTCTGTGCGAATGTTTGCCACGTATTCATATAGGCCTTGACGTTACCTTCACACCCCAGCAGTTGAATTCCATGAACCAGCACGAGCGGCAATTTCCCTTTCGGAACATCGATTCTTGCTTGAACCTGCGTAAAGGTTCCGTCCGCGTTAACCGCGAATAGCTCGCCCGCCGTTGGCACATTCGGTATGAACTGATCGACCGCGAAATTGACCGTGAAATTGTAAGTCCCGCTAGCAAACTGCGCGATATCCTGGGCGTCGATCTTGACGACAGCGATCTCAGCCCCCACCGCGGTGGTGGTGTCAAGGGCGATCTTTGCGTACATCGTCCAGGCACCACCCACTGCGTTCGCCGCAGACTGGCCGGTCACCTGGACGTACCGGTATACGTTGGAAGGAGCGGTTGCCGCGGTGACTCCCGAAACCACGGATTGCTGGGAGGAGTTAACCGGTATCTTGACGGTTATGCCACCGGAACTGGTTGTCGAGGGCGGGATCAGTGAACCGGCCGGTATCGTGATCTGCACGACCGGCGAGATGGGCGTAATCTCCGCCGAGGACGAGGCCGGGGCCGGTTCCGTTGCAATGGTTACGGTCGTGCCATCGTTGACGACCCCCGGGTCGATGATCACCGAGGCGCCGCTTTGAAGGGCGACGGTCCCTCCGCCCGATCCCACCACTGCCGTAGTAGAGGTGGCTGGCGAGCCAGCGCTGGCACTACCGCCCCCGCCTCCGCCGCCCCCGCCGCAACCGCTCAATATCAGGGCGCCCAGCACGGCGAGCGTAAAATGCCTGAGCAGGAAACGGGTCCCTTTCAGGGAACGCGTGGTTGTGTGTTCATTATCGTTCATGGCCACCCCCAGAGCGGCGATGCTTCAATCTGGCTTTATTATTAAAATCCTTCCGTTCCTGCGCTGCGGGTCCTTGTCCTCTATTCCTCAAATCAATCTGATCCCCCGTGGAGGCGATGGGGTCGCCAGTTTGGTCGGCGCCGGCATCGCTCTCCGTCAATACCGGATGGTCGGTGTGTCGAAGGGGGCTTTTTTCAGACAGGACAAAGGAGCCGGCGAAGTCGGATGCAATGCCGAACCCCAGCGGCCAGTCGGTCCGGTGAACGGGGTCGCGGTGAGGAAAGCGGAAGGTTGCCGGACAGGAAGGCACGAACCGCGTCTGCGCACTGACATCACGGCGAGCGGCGCGGTTTCCCCGTGTCACGGTTTCCGGGAATAACCACGGACAAAACCCGCCCCGGATCCGGATGTCATGATTATGGCTCCCCATCCCCTCTTCGCCCGCGGTGCGGGCCCCCCTCTTTGTTTTCGCTTGCGCCTGGATACTTAGGCGCCGCGTAACGGCTTATTGGATCTTGACCATACCGGATCTTGGGTCACAGATAGGTCACAGATCCGAAGATCGTGCGGCAGGCAGGGTGCGCCCACCCAGGCACCGGGGTGCCGTATGGGGTGGGGTGTGCTGCTGAAGGAAA
>JAJYEE010000034.1 GCA_021790335.1 Pseudomonadota bacterium
CACGTTCCCCGCTCGATCGCGACCATGGCCTTCAGTCTCGGCCGCCTGATCGCCCGAAGTCTGCCACAGTGTCCTTGCTGTGGCACGAACATGATCCGGCGTCAACGTTATTAACACAGTAGAACTAAGAAACCCCAAACCCCGCTCATCGCCGACCGCCAGCTTGTCTGGCTCGATCTGCTCGGTCTACCTGTAACGCAGTGACGCCCGCGAACCAGCCGATATCCCTATCGATGCCGGTACGGTCGGCAGCATTCGAATAACAGCTGCTATTTCGCATACAAATCAGCAGCAACGGGTATCCGTCCGAAGCTGACGCCGCATTTATCAGGAAGCGCACCTGCGGCCCGTTGCCGCCCACGTACGGATACAACGGAGGTTGCGCTCGTTTAAAGCGGGCGCTCACGGTTCGCGCGACTTGCAAGTCCGAAAGCATGCTGGAAGCCATCACCCGCCGCCCGTCTCGCTTATCTGGTGCCGCACGGAGACCGGATTGACCGCGGTGAACGGAATTGAATCGGCTGCCCGGGGGCCAGGATCGTGTATGTTTTTCGGTTAGCCTGGACAGATCCTGTTTCGTTGGATAGTCACCCTGGCAACGGCACACGTCGGCTGCGCCTGAAGGAATCGGTAACAGGACGGACCCATCCCCGTGCAGGCAGTTCCAGGAAAATCCGTCCGCCCCTCTCTGTGGTTCCGTTTAGCATGCAGGCAAAACACCCCAGCACCGTGTCGGTCGGTCTCAGCCTAGTCATTAAGTATTTCAATATATAATTATATTATTTTTAATTTAACTTTGGTTCTGGTCTAATTCATACTGTGCCCAATGAGGATGTGCCAGCACGCACATTGGCCCCCAGATAATGATGCTAACTATTTATTTTTCATATGATAACCGGGTTGCTCACCGGCCCAGATTGCACAAAGCAGACACGGACTGGGCCACCGGAAGCTACCTATGACTCCCAAAGTGCTTGCCATCCGGCGTGCCCCTGCCACTTCTGCCCGATCCCTAGGGGCAAATCGAAAGCTGAGACATGGCCAGATATTCAGACCGGCCGGATTGGCGCTGCTGTGCTTTGCACTGCTCACGGGCTGCAGCACCCACAGCCTGTCGCTATTCCATCCCAAAGGTCCGATAGCTGCCACCGAACTGCACATGATGATCATCGACGCGGTCATCATGCTCGGCATCATCATACCGACAGCACTGCTGGTCACCTGGTTTCTCTGGCGCTATCGCGCTTCGACCAGCCGCGGCTCCTACGACCCTAATTGGTCGCATTCCACCACGATTGAGGTCGTAGTCTGGAGCGTCCCGCTCATGGTAGTCGCCGTGCTCGGGTATTACTCCTACAAGGGCGTCTACGAGGTCAATCCCTACCATCCGACCGTCATTGCCCGCAAGGCCGACGGCGCTCCGATAGAAGTCGATGTCATCGCCACCGACTGGCAGTGGCTGTTTATCTACCCCAAGCAGCACATCGCCACCATCGACGAGCTGGTAATCCCGGCACACACCAGGGTGCAGTTCCATCTGACCTCGGCGGCAGTGACAAACAGTTTCTTCATTCCGGAACTGGTTGGGCAGATCTATGTCATGCCCGGCATGCCCACCGAACAGGCCATGATGGTGAGCGACCCGGGAACATACCGCGGCTTTTCCGCCGCTCTCAGCGGTCCGGGCTTCTCGTGGATGCAGTTTCAGACCAGGGCGGTTACCGAGAGGAAATTCGCCCGTTGGGTGGCTCACCTGCAGAACTCACCGCGTCACCTGACTTTCCCTGCGTTCGATCAGCTGGCCAGGCCAACCATCAACGTGCACCAAACACCGCAGTATTACTCTCACGTACAGTCCGGTCTGTTTGATCACGTGATCGAAGAGGTCCGGATGGGCAAGGTCTTCACCACACCGATGGCGATGACCGCACATATGTAATCCTTCAGGGCTGATTGCCAGGAGAAACATCGGTATGCTGGTTCACCTCCAAGGTCCATGGACCCCGCTCATCGGGCGCCTCGCCCTGAATCAGATTCCCTATGACAACCCCGTTATCGTAGGCGCATTCATCTTCAGCGTTGCTGCGGCTGCCGTCTTTGCTGGCGGTGTCACCTACACCGGCCGGTGGGAATACCTCTGGCGCAACTGGCTCACCACCGTTGACCACAAGAAAATCGGCATCATGTACATCCTTGTCGGAATGGTGATGCTGTTCCGCGGCTTCATCGACGCGGCGATGATACGCACCCAGCAGGTCATGGCGGTCGGCCCCCAATCCGCGGGACATCTCGGCGCGCTGCACGGCTATATGCCACCGTATCACTTCGACCAGGTCTACAGCGCCCACGGCGCGATCATGCTGCTGTTCGCGGTGACACCAATCCTGGTCGGCCTGATGAACATCATCGTGCCTCTGCAGATCGGCGCCCGTGACATGGCCTACCCCTACCTCAATGCCGTAGGCCTGTGGCTGACGACCGTCGGTGCCGCATTGGTGATGCTTTCTCTGTTCGTGGGCGACTTTTCCCACGCCGGCTGGGTCGGCCTTACCCCGCTGACCGAACTGCCCTACAGTCCCGGCGTCGGGGTCGATTACTGGATTTGGGCGATTCAGATCAGCAGCGTCGGCACCACCCTGGGTGCCATCAACCTCATCGCCACCATCGTCAAGATGCGCGCTCCGGGAATGATCTGGTCGCGCCTGCCGGTATTCACCTGGACGGCGATGGCCACGAACATCATCGGCCTCACTGCCTTTCCGGTCCTCGCCGCCACCCTGTTCCTGCTGACCCTCGATCGGTATCTCGGCACCCATTTCTTCACCGCCGGCATGGGCGGCAACATCATGCTCTACACCGACCTGTTCTGGGTCTGGGGCCACCCGGAAGTCTATTTTCTGGTGCTGCCGGCCTTCGGCATTCTCTCCGAGATCATCCCCACCTTTTCGGAGAAGCCGCTGTTTGGCTACACCGCCATGGTGTTTGCCTCGCTGATCATCGCCGGTGCCTCATGGATGGTCTGGCTGCACCACTTCTTCACAATGGGCGCAGGCCCGCTGGTCAATGCCTATTTCAGCATCGCCACCATGCTGGTCGGGATCCCCACCGGCGTAAAAGTGTTCAACTGGGCATTCACCATGTACCGCGCCCGCATGCGCTTCGATACCCCGATGCTGTGGGCCGTGGGCGCTCTGTTTCTGCTGCTCATCGGCGGCCTGACCGGCATGATGCTGGCCGTGCCCGCAATCGACTTCCAGGTACACAACAGCGTGTTCGTGATCGCCCATTTTCATTCCATGGTCCTGCTCATCGCCTTCGCAATCATGGGGGCCATCAGTTACTGGTTTCCCAAGGTCTTCGGTTTCAAGCTCGATGAACGTCTCGGCAAGCGCGTGTTCTGGTACTGGGTCGTCGCTTCGATCATGGTCTTCGTGCCCATGTACACCCTGGGCTTCATGGGCATGACCCGGCGCCTGGACTATATCTCCCACCCCTCGTGGCTGCCTCTGATCGTCCTCGAAGAGATCGGCATCGGGCTTTACTGGGTTGCCCTCTACTACCAGGTGAAGCAGATCTACGTAAGCGTGCGCGATCGCCGCAAGTACCGCGCGGGTCCCGATGCATGGTGGACAACGCGCAGCCTCGAATGGATGACGCACTCTCCGGTGCCCTTCTACAACTTTGCCGTTACCCCGGTCGTTCACGCACGCGATGAGTGGGCTTGGCGCAAAGAGCAGGGTTTGACCAGTTTGCGGCCCGACCGCTATCAGGACATCCACATGCCCAAGAACACCCCGGTGCCGCTCATTCTCGGTGCCTTGTCGTTCGCGCTGGGATTTGGGCTGGTGTGGCGCATCTGGTGGCTGTCCGCCCTCAGCATCACCGCGATCGTGATCGTGCTCATTGTGCGATCCTTCGACAGCAACACGGACTACGTCATCCCGGCCGCCGAAGTCGAGCGCATGGAGCGTCAGGGCTCGGGAGCATCCGGTACCACGGACACTGGACGTTATCCTGCCGACCATACCGCGGGAAAGCGTCGGTTTCGCGCGGCACGGCCGCAAAACCGATGACCGGGACATTGACCCGATTCCCTGTGGCAGCACCGGCGGAAGCAGCCCTGTGCCACTTGGGGGTCATTCGACGTTACTCAACCTGACGGAGTAGCAGCTCATGGGCTTACCGAAAATCAAGATTGCCGACCTGGATGCCGAGACGCTGTGGAACGATGGTCATCGCACGATCGACGTTGCCGCATCGGACACGACCGTGCTCTGGGACAGCTCGCACCATGAGCACGATGCAATCTCCACCCGGACCTTCGGATTCTGGCTCTACATGCTTAGTGACGCCATGATTCTGGCGGCCCTGTTCACCGCCTATGCGGTGCTCAGACACAATTACGCAGGCGCTCCGACGGCGGCGCAGATCGTTCATCCGGGCTACGCCTTCCGGGAGACGCTGCTGGTCTTCTCCAGTGTCTTAGCTTTCGGACTCACCATGTCCGCCCTGAAACAGGGAAGTCGTGCCGGCGTCATCAACGGGATCGTTGTCTCCTTCCTTATTGGCGCGGCCTTTCTCGGCATGGAATTCCACGAATTCTCCGGCCTGATCAGTCAGGGAATCACCCCCGAACGCAGTGGCTTTCTTTCAGTCTATTACGCCATAGTGCTGGTGCACGGCCTGCACATGGTCTTCGGGCTTCTGTGGATGGCTGTGATGGTGGTCCAAATCATGCGTCAAGGGTTCACCGACAACGTCGTCTATCGACTGCTGAACCTCAAGATCTTCTGGCAGTTCCAGGCTGTGATCTGGGTCTGTGTCTTCACTGTGGTCTATTTGTAAGGAGCACCGGATGCCGCACAGTCAACGAAATCCGCTCGAACATCCCGAGGTCCAGCTCGCCAAAACGGGCAACTACCTCATCGGCTTCCTGCTCGCGACGCTACTGATGGCCGCCTCTCTGCTGATTGTTACCCACCATTTGCTGCCTCCTGATGGCAGAGAGATCATGATCCTTGTCATCGCCCTGGTGGCAGTCGTCGCCCAGCTGCGCTTGCTGTTTCGGCTGGACTGGTCAGCAACCCAGCGTTGGCACACCGTGGCCCTGGCGCTGATTGTCCCGCTTTTTGTCATGCTTATCGGATTGTCGCTTTGGATGTTCCATTCCCTGGACGCTCATATGCTCGGCCATGGCCTTGGTGCTGCCATGTGAACGCCGCCGATACCCGCTTTCAGCAGGCGCTTGGATCCAAGCGGGGTGCACCAACTCTGCAAGCGCATGCAGGGCAACCAAAGCCAGGGGACTGCGGCAGTGAATCCGCCGCAAGCCTTCGTTCATCGCACCGCGGGATTCAAGCATTGCTCGACTGGGGTATTCTGACGGTGTGCTTACGAGGCACGATTTCCCTGAAACGCAAAAGGCCCCCAAATTGGGAGCCTTTTGCGTCGCCTTTACAAGCCATTGCGCGCTCGTCGAACTGCACTAAGTGCTTGTTTTACCGGCGGAAGCGGTGAGATTCGAACTCACGGATGGTCGCCCATCGCCGGTTTTCAAGACCGGTGCATTCAACCGCTCTGCCACGCTTCCTACAATCGTTTTCAAGTCAGATTCATTCAACCACTCTGCCACACCTCCGGATTGGGGAGCGAACGGGCCGGAATGAACCGATATCCCCCGGCCCGTAAAACCATCGGGTCTTCCGCGACCTCTTAACTAATGACTTTGTCTCGGTCCATGCAATGCCTCCCCCCGGCACAAGCATAACCGATGCCACCTTTCATGGCGATATTGCCTCCACACTTGCGTCCGCCAATGGCTCCGGTATCCTGTTGAACCAATTGCCGGCAACTATGTCTTAAAAACATGCATAACTGGCCCGGTTCGGGCCTAGCGGGCAAGAACCGTTACCTACAGATTGTTGCGAGAGGCATTTCATGAATCAGGATCTTCAGACCCCCAGAATCCAGACCGCCTATGGCCGTGGCTCGGTTCTGGCAACCAATAGCGTCATCCGGAATACCTACATTCTACTATCACTCACGCTGATTTTCAGCGCGGCGACGGCCGGCCTGGCGATGCTGACCGACGCCCCCATGCTCAACATCTGGCTGGTCATGATCGGCTATTTCGGTCTGCTGTTTACAACGCAGGCACTGCGGAACAGCTCTTGGGGAATTTTGTCGATCTTTGCGCTGACCGGCTTCATGGGCTATACGCTCGGGCCAATCCTTAATCTCTACATCGCCCGCTACAGTAATGGCAGCGAGCTGATTGTCTATGCGATGGGAAGCACGGGCGCGATATTCATGGGTCTGTCGGCATACGCCTTCCGGACACGCAAGGATTTCAGCTATCTCGGCGGATTCATAACGGCCGGAATCCTGATTGCCTTCATTGCCGCGATTGCCAATATCTTTCTCCATATGCCAGTGCTGACACTGGTCGTCTCGTCCATGTTCGTGCTGCTGATGTGCGGCTACATCCTCTATCAGACAAGCGCACTCATAAACGGCGGCGAAACGAATTACATCATGGCAACGGTGAGCCTGTATGTGGCCATCTACAATCTGTTCACCAGCCTCCTTCAGCTTCTTGGCATATTTGGCGGCAGACGCCGCTAAAGCCCGGCTGGTCCATTCGGGAACGAAACCAAAGCGGGCCCCGTCGACCAATGACCTCTGCAGGGCGTCTGGTGCCTCAGGCCAGACCCCTGCCGGCGGGAGGGGGATACCGCTCCCGCACAGCGCTGACTCCTAGGTCTGACTGGGCGCCGGTCGGTGGCGCAGACAGGGGCAACCGATTCCGCTCTGCGGAACCATCTATTTATTCAAATACTGCTGCCGGCCATTTCCCGTCATCCTTGTTCCCGGGAACGGCCGGCCTGCCAAAAAAAAGGGGGCGCCTGACGCTGCGGTGCCTGCCGCCTTCGAGATCTAATCCTGCTCCCCGGTTCCATGTCACCCACGCGCACCGCCAGCGCCGGAAACGGCGCTCGGGCGCCAGATCTCTTCGAGCCATCTGCAGGCTGCCTGCCCCGGCAGCATTGCACCATCAGCTCGGCCGGCGGCATCGACGAATGCCGGATCGCGCTGCATACCGTCGACCCGATACAGGTCCGCAGCCGGTCGCATGCCGCCGAACATCCGCCCCGCTTCCAGAATGCCGGAAACGCGCCCTGCTCTCGCATCGAGTGATTTCGCTACGCCGCTGTGCATGACATCGTGTCCGATATCAATCCGCGCCGTGTCAGCACCGCGGCAGCGTGCGCCACGGTGAGATCAAAAAGAACGATAGATATATCCGAGACTCACGTAGCTGCGTGCGTAGCCACCGCTGGCAGTGCTCGCAAGGATTCTGGAATCTGTCCGGCCCGCCACAAGGCGCAATTCGCC
The DNA here is from genome assembly GCA_021790335.1 of Pseudomonadota bacterium. GTDB lineage: Bacteria > Pseudomonadota > Gammaproteobacteria > Acidiferrobacterales > UBA6901 > JAJYCY01. The sequence goes on from JAJYEE010000034.1 coordinate 7,396, forward strand.
GGAAGTCCCGATATCGCGCGCCAGAACCAGTTCGTAGAAATAGAGGTTGCTATACGATCCGGGGCTCTGCCAAAGCCGACCGAGACCACCATGCGCCGAAAATGACCATACGTTCCAGCTCTTGTCATAACTCAAGCCGAAACGGTTCTCCCAATAGCGTTCCGGATTGTAATAACCGACCTGCACCGCAGGATTACTGTCAGTGAAGTAAAGAAAGTTCCACATCGCGCTTATATAGGGGTGGCTGTAGAGCACATCCAGCACCTGAGCGTCGTAGCGGTGGCGGGTATTGCTGTTGCCGAAACGGTCGCCGAAGTGTCCGACGCCTGCTGCGACCCCCGCGCTTACACGCGGCAAGAACTGATAATGTACTCCGCCGCCCACTGAGGTAAACCTGACGCGATTCTCGATGGAGGGTAGGTTCTCAATAACCTCGTTCCCGGCGTAGACATCCATACGCCACAGATCCATCGGAAGCCACCTGGCGCTGGCATGCCAGGCGTAGGTATTCCAGCCGCCAAAGTCGCGCGCTCCGATCGAAACCGCCGGCCACACTGTGCCGAAACGACTGCGAATGCTGCCGATGCGGGTACCCGCGGTGAGCAGACCTTCATTGAAGTTCATCGCCCCCGCCACGCCGAGCGCGGCGTTATCCTCATGCATGTGGCCGCTGCGGTAGGTCGCCCCGAGCCAGTCCGCGGAATTGATCCGATACAGACCGTGCAAGGTGCCGGAGACGACAGTCAGATTGTCTGTGTCGCTGGAAGCGTCCAAGGTAGCCGAAACCGACGGAGCGAAATCGCGCTCGATGTTGCGGCGCAGACGCTCATCCGAAGGATCCTTGAGGCCCCGCAGGGTCTGAAGGGCCTCTCCGTCGAAGCCCGCCCAGTACTGTGCGGTGGCCAGTTCGTGGCGCAGGCTCCGATCGGCCGGCCGCTCTTTGACCAGACTTTCGTAGGAAGCCGCCGCAGCCCGGTTGTGACCGGTCCAGTTCTGGATGCGGGCGAGTCCAATACGAGCGGTGACGTCGCCCGGGTGCTGCCGCATGACCGCCTCGTAGTTCCGCCGCGCAGCTTCATAATCACCCTTCCACAGCAGGATCCGGGCTTTGCCGTAGCGTGCCTGCAAATCATGGGGATTCGCCGCGAGCACAGTACTGTATTCTGCCAATGCCTGCCTGAAGCGCCCACCGTCGGCTTCCGCCTCCGCCAGTCCGAGCTGCGCGTGCGGGTGGTGCGGGTGGCGCTGCAGGTAGTTTTCGAAATACGGTATCGCCTGCGCCGGCCGGTTGGCCCACACGAGCTGCCAGGCGAGCGGCAGGAGCACGTCGTCGCGTCGCACCGGAGCCACGTGCAGAACGCGCTGATAGAGCGCGATAGCCTGTGCATGACGGTCCGCCCAGCCGTTGACACGCGCGACCTCGATCAGAAGGTTTGCGTCGTCGGGCTTCTGGCGCAGCAGGGGCGCATAGGCGTGAAGCGCACGCGCGTATTGGCGCTGCTGCACCAGCACACGCGCCTTCCCGAGCAAGGCATTCCAGTTTTCCGGCACGGCGGCGAGCACCCGGTCGTAGGAGGTGACCGCCGCATCAGGCCTTCCGGCCGCGGCAAGTGCGCCCGCCAGTCCGAGCTGCGCGTGCGGGTGGTGCGGGTGGCGCTGCAGGTAGTTTTCGAAATACGGTATCGCCTGCGCCGGCCGGTTGGCCCACACGAGCTGCCAGGCGAGCGGCAGGAGCACGTCGTCGCGTCGCACCGGAGCCACGTGCAGAACGCGCTGATAGAGCGCGATAGCCTGTGCATGACGGTCCGCCCAGCCGTTGACACGCGCGACCTCGATCAGAAGGTTTGCGTCGTCGGGCTTCTGGCGCAGCAGGGGCGCATAGGCGTGAAGCGCACGCGCGTATTGGCGCTGCTGCACCAGCACACGCGCATCCTGCAGCTGGTCTGCGGCCACACCATGCGCCCATGCCAGCGCAAGACAGCCGAACAGCACCGCCGCGATCTGCATCCGCACGGCGACTACGTCCCCGCCTCATCGCGCTTCGTATGCCAGCGCACGCCCCGGCGCACAGGCCGCTGCAGCAGCGCTGGCAGTGCGATGACTGTGGAAAACGACATAATCATCCAGTAGACAATCGGATAGAAGACTGCATAAGGATAGTAGCGGATGGTCTCGGGATCGTAACGCAGGTCGACCAGAGTCCCCACTAACAGTTGCACGAGGCAAAAAGTGGCGATCAGCATCCCCCAGAGGTTCGGGATAGGATACGCGCCGACCGGCGGGTAACCCATGCTGTAGGAAATGACCCACAATATTGTGAGCACCACGAAACAGATTGCCCACAGGATGGACAACACCGATTCGACGAACACCGGCCACAGGCGCCGATAGCGCCAGTGCAGAATCACGTCATGGTGTCGCCGCAGCACCTGCATCAGCCCGCGCGCCCAGCGCAGACGCTGCCGCATCAGACCGCGCGCGTTGCCCGGAACGCGCATGAGCAGCACCGCGTTAGGCTCGTAGCGCACGTCCCAGAAGCGTTTCTGTAGCTTCCAGGTAACATCGATGTCCTCTGTGGGCATGTCAGGACTGAACAGACCCACGTCCTGAAGCGCCGCCTTGCGGAACGCCGTAACCACACCCGAAACCGTGAGGATGCGTCCCCATATGCGCTGCGAACGGCGCAGCAGACTGACGATCGACGTGAACTCGATGAGCTGCAGCCTGCAAAGCAGCGAACCAACATTTACGACGCGCGGATTGCCCGTCACCGCACCCACACGCGGGCTCTCGAAATGCGGCGCCAGGTAGCGGAGCACTTGCGGCTGCGGCTCTGCATCCGCGTCCATGACCAACACGATCTCGCCGTTGAGACAGGGCAGCGCGTCATTGAGCGCGAGCGCCTTGCCCTCGTTCACGCGCTTGCGGATGAACCGGACTTTGCCCTGATGCACATAATCCTGCACCACGCGCGCCGTGCCGTCCGTGGAACCATCGTCCACCACGACCACCTCGAAGGACGGATAATCCATAGCGCAGGCGGCATCAAGCGCACGGCCAATGAGCAGTTCTTCGTTATGCGCGGCGATCAGCACCGAGACGTACGGCGTGCGCAGCAACGTTGGCGCCAGCCGGTCGCCTTTCTCCCGACGGAACCAGAAGAACAGCGAGGTCGTGATCCAGACGACGCTGGTAAGGATGGGATAGACGGCGAAAAACACGAGGGCAGCGAGATAGACATCGTTGCGCTCGACCGCTCCAAGCAAAGGCACGATTATGCTCATTTCTGGTTGTTATTGTGGTTGTGGTTCTTGCTCAGTTGCAGCGCTTCGGATTCAACTGTCCGCCCCACTCTACTCGGAAGCCTCGTAACGTTTGACGTCCCCCACCACCTCGATTGAGATTTCGCGCGCGGCGCGCAGACCCTCCCATTCAGCAACCACGCGCCGCCCGTGCCAGTCCCTGTCGTAGTGCTCCCCTGCCACCGGCGCGCTGCGCCGTGCGTCGCGCTGCCGATACAGGTGGATATTGTGCATGATCCAGTAAAATGTGACCGCTGGTACAACGATTGCGATGAGGGGGATCACCACAAACAGCGGCCCGACCGACAAAGGCCTCCGGAGAACCTTCCACCAGAATCCGAAGAACACGACCCAGCCGAGTAGCAGCAGCAGAGCGTGCAACAACCGGCGCCAGAAGGGACGCAGCGTTTCACGGAACACGCGTCGCACCTCGTCGGTCGTGGAACGCGTTGCGACTCATCCCTCAAGCCACCTCGGACGTGTGGATCTACGTCTCCCTTTGCTGTGGTCGGTTTCCAGCTCGTCAGTCGCCATTTTAAAGTCCAGTGGCTATGCCAGCCGGTCCGGATCCGGCACGTTGATCTTGCCTGCTCGCACCCGGGATCCTGCGACGCTTCCTAGAGGCCACCCGTCAGGATCTCTGGCTGATATGGATTGGTTGTGCAATCCAGACTGGCACTGTTGCCGCGAACGCTGCAAGTCCGTATGCCAGAAATCTGTCTCGTCCGAGCAACAGTGGGTGTACAAATCTTTTCCCTACAGCAGGCGGACAGCGGCTACCTCCGCGGAACTCGTCGGTTGCCCACGCCGAAATGCTCAGATCTCCTGCTTGCGAACTGCGTCACGACGGCGCTCGGTACCCACTGCAACCGCGAGGAGTCCCAAGAACCCAAATCCGAACAGCCCTATGCTCGCCGGCAGCGGAACGGCCGACACACTGGTGTAGTAATCCCCACCCGGAATCGTCGTCGGATTCCAGGTTCCGGTGGCCGACCCCATCAGCAGGCGCACGACGCCATTTTGAAGTCGGTTATAACCGACGAGGTCGTACTGATAGAGACCAGCCGCCAGATTGAGGTTCTGACCGAAGTATGTGTAAGTGCGTGGATTGAGTCCGTCGAGGCTCATACTTTCCCCGATTCCGTTGGCTCCGCTCAGGGTAAACGAGAACCCATCATCGGCCAGTACACCGAAGTTGTAGAGACCCGCCGTAGGCACGTTCACGTAACCCCACAGGTTCCCCGCGTAGTCGATCTCAGTGGATCCGGCCGTACTACTGGTGAAAAGGGGCGGCAGCGTGCCCGTACCGTACTGGGGCTGCGAATTGGGATCGGTGTTAAAAGGTTCGTTCGCGTAGTTGATCGGACCCGTATACACACCGGAGACGCCTGCAACGTAGCCAGGCTCACCAGGGGTCAGCCCCAGGGCCGCGTTCGCATCGGCGATCGATGAGATTCCATCCAGCTCGGTGGCGGTGCTCAGGCTTGGGTTGTAACTCGGTCCCTGCCACGAGGAAGTCACCTGCACCCAGTGCTCGTTGATACCTGCACCAGCCCCCACGGTCCCGAATGGTACGAGGGTTACCACGCTAGCATTGGCAACGGGTACCGCAGCCATTCCCGCAGCCAGAAGAACCGCCACTCCGTAATACCGCCAGCGGAACTGTCTTGTGTTCGGATATGCGCTCTTGTTCATTGTTACCCACCCCGGTTATATTTTGTTTTATTTAAAAAGCTATGATCGCGGCTTTAGCAGCGGCAGGGCGTCACTGATAGCTGCATGGGTAAGACAGCCGCACGCACTCCCCATCGATGCGTGGCGTCCAATCGAGCACCGGGAACATCCAGATGAAGGAAATTCCTCGAATCGAAATTTCCCTCATTCCCGCTTTGGCGGCCCGCCGAGCTTCTCGGTGCTGGACGTCGGCTACACCCCTGCTTTTTCTCCGGCAACCGCGCCTGATCGACCTGCGCAATCAGCCTTTCTCGACCTGAGGAGACGGTAGATCGTCTGCGTCCCGGCCAGTCTTGTGCGGCGCCTTGACGTTTCCCCACTTATTAATGATTTGGTGGAGATTATTGCATATCCGCTGCCGATTACTCAACGGCGCAGGTGCAGTCATATCTATACTCCATAAAAACAATGCCTTGCATAACATTTCGAGACCCGGACCGACCACGCCGGCGTGCGCCAAAAGACTCCACAGCAAACGTGCCAGAAGCACGATGCAGCGTTTTAGGTGCGGACCGCACCAGACTGCCGCGCAACCTCCCGGCCGCCCGCCGGTTCCCGGCCCTCCGCAGATCCTCGGAGTCCGTCTTTTTCAATGTCACCAGCGTCCGGACGTTAGTCGAACAAGTTCAGTTGGTTAGTCGAGGACACTTGGATGGCATCGGCAACCGTGTTGTTAAGCAATTGATCTGATGGAATTCGCTCAAACATGATCAGGCTCAAAATCTGCAGCATTTCATAAAGCTCGCTGACACATTCAGCCGCCTCTTGACGATCGCGACAAGCACATACACCGATACCGCGATCCAAATTTGTGTCTTGAGGGAATCTCTAAGAATTCGATTTTTCCGATCCGTCCACAGAGCAGCACACGTGCTGCTTGACTCGCAACGCGCGTGAACGAACGTTGTCCTTCGTTTTGTAGGTGTCGTGCTGATTGCTTTTCATCATTTCCCGCCATGATTTAAGCGCACATCCGATACAGCTAGATGAGCCGACCCATGTTATAGGCGAGATGAGTTTCGGACATTGCCGTCAGACTCGAACCTGCCCAAGGTGGGGGCGTCATCGGCACGACGTTCCTACTCCGGTCGAATTGTCTCCAGGCCACCTAGATAGGGCCGCAGCACCTGCGGAATCGTGACAGTACCGTCACGCTGCTGGAAGTTCTCCAGCACCGCGACCAAAGCGCGACCGACCGCCAGTCCGGAGCCATTCAGCGTGTGCACGAGTTCCGGCTTCCCGCTCTGGGGATTACGCCAACGCGCCTGCAAACGCCGTGCCTGAAAATCCTCAAAGTTGCTGCATGACGAGATTTCGCGGTATTTCCGCTGGCTCGGCAGCCAAACCTCCAGGTCGTAGGTCTTGGCAGCGGAAAAGCCCATGTCTCCGGAACACAAGGTGATGACGCGGTACGGCAGTTCTAGGCGCTGCAGCACAGCCTCGGCGTGGCCGGTAAGCTGTTCGAGCGCGGAATAGGAGTCATGCGGACGGACAATCTGTACGAGCTCGACTTTCTCGAACTGGTGCTGGCGGATCATGCCGCGGGTGTCCTTCCCGTAGGAACCGGCCTCGCTCCGGAAACAGGGCGTATGGCACACATATCTGCGCGGCAGGGATTCGGCCGGAAGGATCATGTCGCGCACAAGGTTCGTTACCGGGACTTCCGCCGTGGGAATCAGGTAGTAGCCCTGCTCGCCTTTGAGCGCAAAAAGCTCTGCCTCGAACTTCGGCAGCTGCCCGGTGCCCTTCAGGCTGTCGGCGTTGGCCACGTAGGGGACGTAGGTCTCGCGGTAGCCGTGTTCGCCGGTGTGCAAATCGAGCATGAACTGGATCAAGGCGCGCTGCAGACGTGCGAGCGCACCCTGCATCACGACGAAGCGCGTACCGGCAATCTTTGCGGCTGCTTCGAAATCCATGAGGCCCAGTTGTGCGCCGATATCCACGTGATCGCGCGGTTCGAAGTCGAAAGTCCGCGGTTCGCCCCAGCGGCGCAGCTCGACGTTGTCGCGTTCATCGCGGCCCTCCGGTACGCTGGCGTGCGGGATATTGGGGATCCCCATGACCAGGGAGCCCAGCTCCGCCTGTATGGTTTCGAGCTCCGACTCGGCCTCCTTGAGGCGCACACCGATTCCGGCCACTTCGGCCAGCAGGTCGCTCGTGTCTTCCCCCCGCGCTTTCGCCTGACCGACCGCCTTGGAGCCTGCGTTGCGCTCGTTCTGGTAGCGCTGCGTCAGCGCCTGTATGGACTTGCGCCGCTCCTCGAGTGTCGCGATCGCGGCCGTATCGAGCATATAGCCGCGGCGTGCGAGCCGCTTGGCGGTATTGTCCAAATCACTGCGTAGAAGGCGTGGGTCAAGCATAAATCTCTCATTCGGCAATGGCCGTTGCTGAAAAAACCAAATTGGAAACTGCGAATTATCCTGCCAATCGAGAATACGCGGCATAAATGGATCGCCGAGCGATATCCCTGGCACATAACGCGAGGTGCCCACAGCGCGGGTTCAGCCCGGGCGCAGCACACGCACCGGGAATCATACCCACAGTTGTTGCCGGATTCACTTTTCAAGAATGCCCACGCCTTCAATGTCCACTTTCACCATAAATCGCCCTATTGCAAGGGCAACCCGCTTCCTCTACACTTTTTCTCCAAACGACGTGGGAGATGGCATTCCTCCCGATAACCGCCGCCTTGGCTGATGATGCCTACAGATTCCCTCGGAAGACGGGAACGGTAGGTGGTTATCAGACGCCCTAGCTGCACCTCGGGCAATCAACCCCAGCCCTGCCCCGATTTCCGAAGATGTCCGGTGAATTTTCAGGAGGGTGCTATGGGGTATTGCGAACGGTCTGCGGTCACGATGCGTGTCCGTTCATCGCACACGACAGTGCGTTCGCCTCTGCCACCGCTGTCATCCCAACTGTTGAAACATCCGTGCTGGAGGATAGCGCAGATCTCCTGCGTCTCGACATGCCCGCTGCCAGTGCGGCTGATTCTCCAGCAGGAGTCCCGCTTTCTGTAGACTTGCACTGATCGGTGGCACGCTTTTTCATTTTTTGGCCATTACGCTAACCTAGCAAAAGGGGGAACAGAGAATGTGGACATACGTCGCTATCGCTGTGGGCGGCATTTTGGGCTGTTGGGCCCGTTACGGGATAACCAATCTGCTGCAGCTGGCGTTCGGTCGCAGCTTTCCAGTAGCCACATTGTGCATCAACGTCATCGGCTCGTTCCTGATGGGGTTTCTGTTCATCGTAACCCTTGATCGGGTTACGATCTCCCCGGCACTGCGCGCCGGCATCCTCACCGGCGGTCTGGGCGGATTCACCACATTTTCCACTTTCTCAATGGAAGTACTGCTGCTCACCGAGGAGGGCGAGGTGCTGAGGGCAGCCACCTACGTGGCTTTGTCCATCACGCTGGGGCTTCTGGCAGTTTTCAGCGGCGCCTACCTGGCACGTACCTATTAATCTAATGGGAGACCGACATGATCAAAGACATAATGCTCGTACGTGTCTACATCAGCGAAGCTGATCACGGACGTCACAAAGCGCTTCTCGATGAGATATTTGCGCTGCTGCACGATCAACACCGGGTGCACGGAGTAACGGTGTTTCGCGGTATCGCAGGGTTCGGAACGAAGGGTGAAGTGCACTCAGCCGACCTCCTGCGGCTCACCGTTCGCCTGCCGCTGGTAATCGAATTCTTCGACGAACCCGCAGTTGCGGAAGCCGCTATCAAGATGGTGAAAGATCTCGTGCCACCCGGCCATGTGGTGTTCTGGCACGCGCAGTGCGAGTGCGGCGACAGCTAACCGGCAAGGTGCGCCAATGAGCCTGCGAGATGATTCCGGTGCGGGTGCGGGTGTGCGCTACGAGGCAACGGCAGCGTCACAAGACGATAAAAAATTGAGCAACTTTTGCACGCCAGCCTTGCCATGATACCGAAACCCTCCACAGCACCGTAGGAAAACTGCCTTTCGGTCCACAAACAGCCCGGACACCGACACGCATTGAGGACGTCACTATCGGCGCAATTTTCGGAAAGCCGAATCATCCGACTCCGAAGTACGGCATCGCGGTCGACTGTCCGAGGCTCGTGCGACTACATTCTGCTGAAACGGCCGCTTGTCCGGCACCATGGCCGGTATTTCAATCAGAATTCCCTTGCACAACCATTTCGAGCCTGCGGGCGCCGAAACTTCCTGGCCTCCCTCAAAAGCGGAATTGGCGTTGGCCCCGCGCTGCGGGCACCCTGGGGATGAGGGGCATCTTCAGTATCGTCGATGCTGTCTTGAGAATGATTTATGATGTATGACCCAGCTGCTACGGGCGCGTACACATGAACAAGGTACTTTCGGTCGAGGCTTTGCATAAATCCTACGGCGCCAAACCGGCTGTTGCAGGGATTTCGTTCGAGGTCGGACGTAACGAGATCGTCGGGCTGCTTGGACCGAACGGGGCCGGCAAGACCACCACCATCCACATGATTCTCGGTGTACTCCAACCGACCACCGGAACGATCCGCATCGAAGGCCGGGATCTGGCCACCGACCGCTCGAGGGCGCTTGCCTGCACAAATTTCACGGCGGTCTATGCTACCCTGCCGGGAAACCTCACCGTATACCAGAACCTGCGCATTCTCGGCATGATCTACGACGTCAAACAGCTGTCCTCCCGCATCGAGGAACTCCTTGTGCAGTTCGACCTCAAAGCCTTCCGCAACGTGAAATGCGGTCTGCTTTCCTCCGGAGAGCAGACACGGGTGCAACTGGCGAAAGCATTGCTCAACCGCCCGCACCTGTTGCTTCTGGACGAACCGACCGCATCGCTCGATCCTTCCGCAGCACGTGACATTCGCGCCACCATCCGCGAGTTCACGGTACGCGACAGCGTCGGTGTGCTTTGGACCTCACACAACATGTACGAGGTCCAGGATGTATGCGACCGGGCGCTTTTCCTCTCTCACGGAAAGATTCTGCTTGAGGGTGATCCGAAGACCCTGCCGCGGGAACATGGCAAGATTTCTCTCGAGGAACTTTTCATCACAGTCGCCCGTGAACCACTCACACTCGGAGCAGGATGAAGACCTTGCGATTCAACCGCGCTGCCGCCATCGTTCTGCGCCAGTTCTACCTCATGCGCGGCAGTCCGGCGCGTCTGCTGCCGTTGTTCGTATGGGTGGCGATCGACATCGTTCTGTGGGGCTTCATCACGAAGTATCTCAACAGCATTGCCGCGCCGGGTTTCAATTTCGCCTATACGCTGCTTGGGGCAGTACTGCTCTGGGACTTCTTCGGCCGCGTCATGCTCGGCGTGACCACCGCCTTCCTGGAAGACGTATGGTCGCGCAACTTCATCAACATATTCGCCACACCGCTTTCGATCTCCGAATACATTACCGGACTCGTAATGACGAGCGTCAGCACGAGCTTGATCGGACTTGCCGTGATGATGGCGCTGGCGATGCTGGTCTTTGGGCTGTCCTTCTTCGTTTACGGACTGATGCTCATCCCCTTTCTTCTGGTCCTGTTCCTGTTCGGCATCGCACTCGGCGTGTTTGCAAGCGCCGTAGTGCTGCGACTCGGTCCGGCTTCGGAATGGCTTGTCTGGCCGGTGCCGGCACTGCTTTCTCCCTTCGCCGGCGTCTTCTATCCTCTATCAGTCCTGCCGTCATGGATGCGCACCGTTGCCCATTTCCTGCCACCGTCTTACGTGTTTGAAGGCATGCGCACCATTGTCCTCGGTGGCCGGTTTTCGGGAATTACTCTGCTCTGGGGAGGATGTCTGGCGGTGCTGTACATCATACTGGCCGGCGGTTACTTCGTGCGCGTCTATCGCTACGCCGCACGCACCGGATTGCTGGCGCGCTACAGCGCCGAAAGCGCAAGCTGAGAAAACAGGGTATAAGCGGCATTGCGTAATATCGTCCATGCAAAGAGATGGATGTTTCTCTCAATCCAGAGAGTGATGCGACGCATGAATATTTAAGACAGTAGCGCTCGACCCGGCAAAGACAGTGATCCAGATGCATGGCGCGGCCGGGCGCGGCAAGGCAATGCTGAAAAAACAGCTCGAACGTGGACAGGTGCTGGCATTTGGACTTCCCCCGATTTACCACCAGGACGTGCAGCGCATCGAGGCCCATGTCTTCATCGCCGGCCTCAAGCTATTGCCTGCATGCCACGCTGGCGCAAAAGCTGAAACCTCATGCGGGTGGCCTGACCCCACAGAGCCTGTTCGATACCTTCGCCGCCGTGCAGATGTCCGATGTCCCTACCCCACCACCGACGGCCGTCAGATCGTGCTCACACGTACCACCGAACCCGAGTCCACGCTGCAGCTGCCGCTCGATCGGCTGCACCTGCAATGGCCGCCACAACCGCCACCGAAAATCACCCGTGCACAGGCCCAGGCCGCAACCGCCGTGTAGTGCAGACCTTTGAGATCGTCATCTTTATGAATTCAACAGGTTGTCGGTTTTACGGATGCGAATCCGCCAAGTTTGGCTAGGCCGGCCTCAACGCCGCGTGGCTCAAGATCCAGGTCCTCGCCCTGGAATTCGCACGCCATCGCCGCATCCGCTTTGTGGTCGAACTGGCCATTCGCGGGTTCGCAACGGTCCGGAAGGCGCGCGGCGGCGGCAATCCAGAGGTTGCTCGGCGCACCTGTAGGTGCTTAACGGGATCGAGTCTTAAATGTCTGGTCGAAACAGCCGATCGATAACTGTCCGGTTTGGTCGAATAGCCGCATCGATAGACTATTAACGCTGCGATCTAACAGCGGGTTTCCATCTCGGAAAGGTGAGGCAGCCGGACGCTTCCCATTTTGTCGTGCTTGCCGCAGAATAGTTACGCGAAATTCTTCATTGCAAAATCCCAGTTCGCCAGGTAACTGAGGAAGTTCTCCACAAACTTGGCGCGCAAGTTGCGGTAGTCGATATAATAGGCATGCTCCCACACGTCCACGCAAAATAGCGCCTTGTCACCCGTGGTGAGCGGCGTACCAGCCGCACCCATGTTTACGATTTCCACTGAACCATCAGCCTTTTTCACCAGCCAGGTCCAGCCAGAACCGAAATTGCCAACCGCAGAAGCCAGGAATGCCTTCTTGAATTCGTCATAACTTCCCCATCTCTTGTTGATGGCATCGGCCAGCGCTCCGGTTGGGGCCACACCGCCATTCGGCTTCATGCAGTTCCAGAAAAATGTGTGGTTCCATACCTGGGCGGCATTGTTGTAAATGTTACCGGAAGACTTCTTGATTATGCCCTCCAGTGTTGCGCTCTCGAATTCGGTACCCTTCGTCAGATTGTTAAGGTTGGTCACGTAGGCCTGATGATGCTTGCCGTAGTGATACTCGAAGGTCTCTTTGGAGATGTGCGGTTCCAGTGCGTTCAGCGCAAAGGGCAGCGCGGGCAGTTTATGTTCCATTGTTCTTTCTCCTTGGTCAGAAATTCACTCGGCTGCGGATTACGGTCAAATCTCTAGCGGCGGCAATAATCGCTACGGGGATTATCACATACACACGGTATGCAATATGTGCGGTGGCATACGCAAATCAAGGAACGCACTTATTTCCATACCGTGATAGACCAACATAGGCAGGTCAGCAGCCATCTTGTATGCAAGGCATCGCGTACAATAGAAAATTTTATCATCAAACCGGCTTGGTTAAAAGAAACGGTCTCTTCCAAATTAGTCAGGTCTCCGAGGGCCGGGCGTATTTCCGACGAAGCATGCTGACGTTTTGGTGGATCATCACCCCGATAATGATCGACATGGGCAAAAAAAAGAAAATGGAAACAGCGGCACGATTACGCGCACTTTTAGACGACACACAGAAGGTGCACTTCGAACCCCGAGTGTAAAGCTGCGCCTTTAATCCCGATACCGCTTGGACCGCAACGCGCCACCGAGGTTTCCAGAAACATCCGGAACAGTTGTGGCAATCGTTTGTCGCTGAACCTTTACGCTATTCTGACCGTCATGCGGTCGCAATACGCTCCCGATGGTTTCTGGGAACGAGTCTTGAATGAATTTTTCAATGATCATGAACGTTTATTTTTGAGCAGACGGTAGCGTCGAATTAGCGCATTGGTCGAACTGTCATGTCTAAGCAGCGGTTCATCCACGCTTGCAAGCTCAGCGCTCGTCCGCGCGGCCAGCGCTTTGCCCAGCTCGACGCCCCATTGATCGAATGAATCAATATTCCAGATTGTCCCCTGTGTGAAGACACTGTGTTCGTAAAGCGCAACCAGCGCTCCCAGCGTCTCAGGCGTCAAACGCTCGGCCAGTATGGTATTGGTTGGGCGATTCCCCTCGAAGACACGGTGCGGCGCCAACCATCCTGCTACTCCCCCGGCCTTGACCTCGTTCTCCGTTTTGCCAAACGCCAGCGCCTCGGTCTGCGCAAACAGATTCGATATCAGGAGATCGTGATGATTGGCTATCGGGTTCAGCTCCTGACAGAAGCCGATGAAGTCACATGGGATCAGGCGGGTTCCCTGATGAATAAGCTGATAAAACGAGTGCTGGCCGTTGGTACCGGGCTCACCCCAGTAGATAGGTCCCGTTTGATAGGCGACGCGCGCACCATCGAGGGTGACGTGCTTACCATTGCTCTCCATCGTAAGTTGCTGCAGATATGCGGGGAAACGCTTGAGATACCGCTCGTAAGGCAGCACCGCTACCGTCTGCGCATTGAAGAAATTGCTGTTCCATACCGTCAGCATCCCCATGAGCACCGGAAGATTGTGCGCAAAAGGGGCACTGCGGAAGTGCTGATCCATCGCATGAAATCCGGCAAGCATCGCACGGAAGTTCTCGGGTCCGATGGCGATCATGGTGGACAGGCCGATCGCCGAATCCATCGAGTAGCGCCCTCCGACCCAGTTCCAGAAGCCGAACATATTCGCGGTATCAATGCCGAATTGAGACACCCCTTCGCCGTTAGTCGATACGGCGACAAAATGCCGGCGCACGGCCTGGTCGTCTCCGAGCCTGCGCAAGCTCCAGGTGCGGGCGGCGTGGGCGTTCGTCAGGGTCTCAAGCGTCGTGAACGTCTTCGAACAGATGATAAACAGGGTCTCTTCCGGATTGAGATCACGGGTAGATTCCACGAAGTCGGTGCCATCCACGTTCGAAACGAAACGGAACGTCATGTCACGCTGGCTGTAATATCGAAGCGCCTCGTAAACCATAACCGGACCGAGGTCGGATCCGCCAATCCCGATGTTTATGACATTGCGGATGCGCTTGCCGGTATATCCCCGCCACTCTCCGTCGCGGACCTGACGCGCGAATTCTGCCATTCGCTCCAGTACGGCATGCACTTCGGTCACGACATCGATGCCGTCAACGACGATCCGCTCGGTCTTTGGCATACGTAGAGCGCCATGAAGGACAGCTCGATTTTCCGTCACGTTGATCCGTTCACCGTGGAACATCGCGGCTATATGCTCACGCAGGCCGCATTCCTCGGCCAGATTCACGAGCAACCGAATCGTTTCGTCGGTGACGCGATTCTTTGAATAGTCGAGATAAATACCAGCGGCCTCGGCGGTCAGGCGCTCACCCCGGCGCGGATCGTCAGCGAAGAGCTGGCGCAGATGCAGGTCGCGGATCGTTTGGAAATGCTCAACGAGCACCTTCCACGCAGGACGCTCAGTCAGGCTTTGCGCCGGCACGTGCGAACCGGTCGTCTGCTTGTTGCCGCTCATGCCTACCTGGCCTTCACCAGCAAGGCGCTTTTCGAAGCGATGCAATCCATCAGGTCGTTCCAGGACTTTGCGAATGACAACGTGCCATCATGTTGCAGGTCGGAAGCAAGCGCCACGGCATCCACCCCCGCCCGTGCGAAGTTGGCAAGCACGGTTTCCGCATCCCCTCCGTCGTTCGGCAATGCCGTATTGTTTAGTCTCCCGCGGTCGGAAAAAGCCAGCAGCGTCTTCTCGGGCACGGTGTTGACGGTATCCGGCGCAGCAAGCGCTTCGACATACAGCGTTTCCGAAGCATCCGGATCCTTGGTGCCGGTACTCGCCCACAACAGACGCTGCGGCCGCGCGCCGGCAGCGAGGAGTCTCTTCCAGCGCGACGAAGCGAGCAGCTCTCGGTAGGCCCTGTAGGTCTGCTTTGCAATCGCGATCCCGAGCCGGTTCCGAAGCGGCTTCGCTACCCTGTCTTTCACCGCCACATCCCAGCGGCTGACAAATAACGATGCCACGGAACCGACCTTCGGATCGAGGCCGGCGTCTATCCGCCTCTCGATGCCGCGCGTATACGCCTCGGCAGCGCCAAGGTACTGATCGCGCGAGAACAGCAATGTGGCGTTCACCGGAACGCCTGCGAAAATCGCCTCTTCGATCGCGGGAATTCCCGCGGGGGTCGCCGGAATCTTTATGAAAAGATTCGGACGTCTTCCGCGCCCGTGAAGCTGCGCTGCGGCCTTGACGGTGCCGGCGGTATCATCTGCCAGCAGAGGCGACACCTCCAGCGATACCCAGCCGTCGACTCCTCCGCTAGCATCATGGATCGGGCGAAAAAGATCCGCTGCCTGAGTCACGTCCTCTAAGGCAAGTTCGAAGAACAGCGCCTCCCCGAATTTGCCTTCGGCGGTCTTCTGGCGTATGGCGGAATCGTAGAAGTCGGAATCCTCGATCGCTTTGTCAAAAATCGTGGGATTCGAAGTGAGCCCCGTCACCGAAAGCTCTTCGATGTAGCGGCGCAGCGTACCACTCGTCAGCAGGCCGCGAGTGATGTTGTCGAGCCAAAGACTCTGGCCAAGATCATGCAGTTGTTGGGTAGCCCTCATCGTTCCTCCTGTTCTGCAGCGCCGGTCCCGAAAACACTCGACGACGCAAACCGGTCCTGTTGCTCGCTGCGATCTGCCGCACAAAATCGCACCTCGTCCGATCCCTGTCCGGCGGGCATCTGCCGGTTCCCGACCCGGATAATCCGGGCGCGGTCATGAACCGGTTCGCTCCGGACAGGGATTGTGCCAAAATCCGTCTGGGGCGATGAGCGCGTCCGCCTCCTTGGGTCCCCAGCCGCCGCGTCGGTAGGGGTGGGAGCGATGATGTCTCTTGAGGACGGGGTCGACCACCGCCCAGGCTGCCTCGACCGAGTCCTCGCGCGTAAACAACGCTCCGTTTCCGGCCATGGCATCCCCGAGCAGCCGCTCGTACGGAGCCTCCTCGGCTGGTACCTGCTCGAGCAGGTAAAGCTCCCGCTGATCACCGATGAACTCCTTGCCCGGACGCTTGACGCGAGCGGCGAGCGCGACGGCGGAGCTTGGGGAGATTCGAAAGCGCAGATAATTGGCACGCCCAGCGACAGGCCGGGAATCATCGAACAACCTTTGCGGCGGCGGTTTGAGCTCCACCAGAACCTCGGCCGCCGTTTCGGCCAGATATTTTCCCGAGCGAAGGTACCATGGCACTCCTTCCCAGCGCCACGAATCGATGAAAAGCCGTAGTGCGCAAAAAGTTTCTACGTCAGACCCCTTTGCGACACCCGGCTCCTTGCGGTAGCCGCGGTACTGCCCGCGCACCACGTCCTCAGGCCGCAACGGGCGCATGGCCCGGAACACCTTGGCTTTCTCGCTATGCACGGCACCGAAACCCTGATAGGCCGGCGGCTCCATGGCCAGCAGGGCAACGATCTGGAAAAGATGGTTTTGAACCACATCACGCAGGCAGCCGGCGCTGTCATAGAACGCGCCACGTCCCTTTACCCCGAAGTCCTCGGCCAGCGTTATCTGCACGCTTGCCACGCAGTTGCGGTTCCAGATCGGCTCCAGAAACGAATTGGCGAATCGGAAATAGAGGATGTTCATGATGGCCTCTTTCCCGAGATAATGGTCAATGCGGAAAATGGAATTCTCCGCAAACGCGGAGCGCGCAATGCGGTTGAGCTCGCGCGCCGAGGCGAGATCGCTGCCGAACGGTTTCTCCACGATAACACGCGCGCCCTCGGACAGCCCCGCAGCACCGAGCCCCTCGATGACCGTGCTGAAAAGTGCTGGCGGAATGGCAAGGTAGTGAGCCGGACGACGAACGTCGCCGAGCGCATTTTTTATCGCCACGAACGTGCTTCGGTCATTGTAGTCACCCTGCACATAGCGGATGAGCGAAAGCAATCGCTGCAAAGCGCGCCGGTCATCAATCTTTCCTGACCGTCTTATGCTGTCCGTCACGCGCCGCCGCAGCTGCACCGGACTCCATTTCGACGAGGCAACACCGAGAACCGGAACCTTCAGGACACCGCGCTTCACCATCGCATAAAGCGCCGGAAAGATCATCTTGTGCGCCAGGTCTCCGGTCACTCCGAAAAGCACCAGCGCGCCGGATGGTTCCGGGCCTACCGTGGTCTTGCCCATCTCCG
>JAJYEE010000087.1 GCA_021790335.1 Pseudomonadota bacterium
CCGGCTGGTCGCTCTGGGTCTGGATGATTTCGGCCTTCTGGGTGCGCGGCGTTGGCGCAAAAACCTTGGATACCACGGTCGGCGATCCTTTGAGACCGATCTTGCTGATGTCCTCGATCCCAGCTGCGTCCTTGTCCCAAACCCTGATTGGATAGCGCGCAGCACGGAACATGTCGCTCATGGTGGCAAAGCGCATCTCGTTGATACCTTCGAGGACGGTGATCAGCGCCGGCAGCCGCGTCTTCAGTGCTTGTACACCACCTTCAGCACGCCGCTGCACGGTGAGTTCGCTCTTGTCGAGGTCGATGGTTTCAATCTTGCTCACGTAGGTCAAAAGCTGCAGCTTGAGCCGAATCGCAATGCCGGGACCAACCTGTGCAGTATCACCGTCGATGGTCTGCTTGCCGGCGAACACCAGGTCCACGGGTATGTCCAGCCGGATCTTGCGGATCGCGCTCGCCAGCGCGTAACTCGTGGCGAGCGTGTCGGCACCGGCGAAAGAACGATCGGTAAGCAGAATCGCCTCGTCGGCGCCAAACGACAGCGCCTTGCGGAGCGCGCCCTCGGCCTGCGGTGGCCCCATACTCAGCACGGTGATGCGTGCACCATAGCGGTCCTTGAGACGCAGCGCTTCTTCCAGTGCCACCAGGTCATAGGGATTAACGATTGCCGGCACGCCCTGGCGCATGATGGTGTTGGTCACCGGGTGCACGCGAATCTGCGCGCTGTCGGGAACCTGTTTGATACAGACGACGATATGCATGTTCAGGCTCATTCGCGACGGGACGGCAGGGTGCCGATCAGGCTGTCGAGCGCTACGTGTCCGCCATTGATGCCCAGGAAAACCTTGAAGACCTTTTCCTGCGCGGGCGTGGAGCGCACAAAGTCGTGATATGCGCGTGCCAGCAGATTTTGACACGCAGCATGCAAAGACGGCGCATCCAGCTCGGAGAGTCCAGGTGTCGCCCGCAGGTACTGCTGGAAACGCTTCAGGATGTGTAACCGGTTGACGTGCACGACCGGTGGTTCGAACGAGACAGAAAAATAATGGAAGAACTCCTCGGCAGCTGAAAGGCGGCTAAGGTTCTGGTACAGGGCTTCGAGGGCTTGGGTCATAAATTTATCCTTGGCGGTATCCACTGGTCGATGGGCGTTGCGCTTGAGGTTGTCGCTGACTGACACCTGGACCAGATCGCAGCCGTCCACACAGACGTCACAATCGCCGCTGACCGGAACCTGTTTGCCGGTCACCGCGGCCAGTTGCGACACAAGTCGGGTGATGCGTTCGAGCAGGCAGGCGACCGCCTTGCCGACCGGGTCGGGCAGCAAATGATGATCGATGCCGTGTTCGGCGACGCGCCGATTGGCAAGCGGTAAACTTACGCGCCCAGGGATGTCGATTGCGGTCATCTGCGCCGGGACGTGCTGGATTACCGCCGAGTTGGCGCCGATGCAGGCGTGCCGGCTGACGCTGATCGGCCCGAGAGCCCTGGCGCCGGCCCCGATCACCCCGCCATCGCCGAGCGTCAGGTGGCTCATGCCTGGGGTCCAGGAAACACCGTCGAGGGTGACGCCATGGTAAAGCGTGACACCGTCTCCGATTTCGGCGGTTTCATTGGTCACGACACCCCAGCCGTGATCGATAAAGAAGCGTCGGCGCGATGCGCGCGGCGGGATCAATGTCGACCGGGGCGATGGCACGTGTGAGAAAACCCAGAAACCGCGCCAAGTAGCGCCAGTTGCGACGCCACAGCGCATGTGCCAGCCGATGGGCGATCAAGGCATGAAGGTCCAGGTGGGTCGTGAGCACCTTAAGGCGCGTGCGCACTGCCGGGTCGCGCTTGAACACACAATGCAGGTCCTCGCGCAAGAGGGCAGAAGGGCCGCCCCGTGGGATCATTGCGTCAACGCAGGCGCGCATGACACGGTCTCCAGGTAGAAGCGGTTGAGGTCAGCAGCATCCGGCGCCTGCTTGGTTGCTATCGCATGGCGGCGCACGCGCACCAGGATTTCTCTGGCCCGGTGGTCGTCCAGCCTGATGCCGAGGTGCGTATAGGCCTGGACGATCGCGGCGGCGCCAGAGTGTTTGCCGAGCACGATCCGATGCGCCCGACCAACCGCGGCCGGGTCAAGGCCCTGATAGGTGCGTACGTCCTTGAGCAGACCGTCGACGTGGATGCCTGCCTCGTGTGTGAAAACTGAGTCGCCCACGATGCTTTTGTTGGCCGCCACTGGCCGCCCGGAGGCGGCGCTCACCAGGCGCGAAATCGCCGGGAATTGCCGGGTGTCGATGCCGGTTTCGATGGAGTGGGTGAGGCGCAGCGCCAAGACCGCTTCTTCGAGTGGCGCATTTCCGGCGCGCTCGCCTAGCCCGTTGACGGTGGTGTTGATGTGCGTAGCGCCGGCCAGCACCGCGGCTACGGTGTTGGCGGTGGCCATGCCGAGGTCATCGTGGGCATGCATCTCGATATCGATGTCGATATCCTGGCGCAATTGCGCGATTCTTCGGTAGGTCACGAACGGATCGAGCAGACCGAGGGTATCGGCAAAACGGAAGCGATGGGCGCCGGCAGCTTGTACTCCTTCGGCAGCCGCGCGCAGGAAATCAGGATCGGCACGTGAGGCGTCCTCCGCACCGACGCACACTTCAAATCCGAGATCGAGCGCGCGCGGCACCAGACGAGCGATCTGGCTCAGCACCCACTCCCGGTCGCGCTGTAGTTTGTAGACGATATGCAGGTCTGACACTGGAATTGAAAGATTGATGGCCTGGGCACGGCATAGGGCGGTGGCATCGAGATCAGTGGTGTTCATTCGTCCCCAGACCATCAGTCGTGCGGGCATATGCTGTAGGGCAATGGCCTGGATGGTTTCGCATTCCTCTGGACCCATGGCCGGCACGCCGACCTCCATCTCGCGCACACCGGCGTCGGACAGGGCGCGCGCGATGGCGAGTTTTTCTTCGACCGTGAACGCTACGCCGGCGGTTTGTTCGCCGTCGCGCAGCGTGGTGTCATTGACGGTAACCGTAGCAATCATGGGCTGACCTGTTTTGGGGTGCTTCGGTGTTCATAAAGCAATCGACATGCCAGCCCGAAAAAGTGGCGCTATTCAGCGGAAATCATGAAAATCGCATCGTACAGCGCAGGGGGGAAACACGACATTTGTAACGATTGTCCGGTTTCCGACAAGGTTTCGGATCGCAACGACAGGCTATGCGCGGACATGGTGTGGCGGAGATAGTGGCGCGGTTCGCCCCATATGGGGAACAGCGATCGAGATCTAGCGCGCTTCGGCGGAAAGATTGAGTGTATAGCGCGGCATTTCGACAAGGAGGTCCTGTTTGCCGAGCCGAACCAGGCAACCGAGGCGCGCAAATGCTCGAACTCCCAGGCCATTCCGAGTTGGCCCTCTTCGTCCCCGCCTTCCGGGCGCAGGGATTCGAATCCGGCGCGTACGATGACATGACAGGTGGTGCATACGCAGGCCTTTTCACAGGCGTGCTCCAGCGACACACGCCGCGCTCGCCAGCATAAAGTGGAATGGCGGCTGGCTCATCGCCGTGCCGCCGCGGAACACGAGCCGCACCTGTCCGTGCTGCGGGCAGGTCTCGGCTGAGAACCGCAGAACCCAAGCCCGGTTCGAGTGCATGGAATGTGGCTTCGAGGAAAACGCAGATGTGGTCGGCGCGATCAATGTTTTAAGGGCGGGACACGCCCGGTTCGCCTGTGAAGTGAGCGGTGCAGCAATGCCACCAGCAGCAGGAACCTGCCGAAGCGACCCGGGAGCGGCTCAATGCCGCGCCTGAGCGCCGTAGGAATCTCCGGCATTCATGCCGGGGAGGATGTCAAATCCTTGCGGCAGCCGTGATCCCGCTGCGCTACATCTGGGCTGCCTGGTGGGTTTGCACGCCGCTTTTGCGGCCGATACCGCTCCTACGCGGGCGCCCAACTGCAACCCCGCAAGTTTCGCATGCTACCTCGCCCCTATTTTTAAAAAATGGGCGGCCAGAGTCCTGCGAGTTATTGAGACCATTTAAAATCGGGTAGAATCGACCTAAGCGGAGAAACTCTCGCCGCAGCCGCATTGTGCCTTCACGTTTGGGTTGTTGAATTTGAAGCCTTCATTCAGGCTTTCGCGAACGAAGTCGAGTGTCGTGCCGTCGAGAAGCGCAAGGCTTTTCGGATCGATGAGCACTGTTACCCCATGGCTGTCGAAGCAGCAATCATCCGGCAGGATTTCGTCGACACACTCGAGCATGTATGCGAAACCTGAGCAGCCGCTGGTGCGCACACCCAGCCGCAGGCCGATGCCTTTGCCGCGCTGAGCGAGAAATTTCTGTGCACGGGCAGCTGCAGCTTGTGTCAGAGCGACTGACATGTGGGATTCCCCTAGTGTGGTCAGGTGGAGAGCGAACTGCCGCAACCGCAGGTTGTCTTGGCGTTGGGATTTTTGACGACAAAGCGTGCGCCACCTAGCCCCTCCAGATAGTCGATCTCCGCCCCCACAAAATACTGGAAACTCATAGGGTCGATGACAAACGTGACGCCGTTTTTCGTGAACAGCATATCGCCCTCACCGGATGACTCGTCAAAGGTGAAGCCGTACTGAAATCCCGAGCAGCCACCGCCGCTTACGAAGATGCGAAGCTTCAGGTCGCTGCGCCCTTCGTCGGCCAGCAGGCCGCTGACCCTAGCTGCAGCATTATCGGTAATCCGGATCGGCATTGTGACATCGGTCGTCATGGTGGGTTACGTATTGATCACACTTCGTTGATCGACGCTCAGCAACTCTCGTGCCACGAACGTGCGCAAGCAAATAGTGCCGGGAATGCACGTGATTGCCGGTCTCCCTGTTCGGTTTTGTATGTCGGCTTTGTCGCGTTTGTCG
The DNA here is from genome assembly GCA_021790335.1 of Pseudomonadota bacterium. GTDB lineage: Bacteria > Pseudomonadota > Gammaproteobacteria > Acidiferrobacterales > UBA6901 > JAJYCY01. The sequence continues at coordinate 4,891 of JAJYEE010000087.1, forward strand.
GATATCCGACATGTTGGTTCGCATTCTTCGATACGGCGGAAGGCGAGCGCGGATGTGCCGGCGCGGGCAACGTCGGTTCGCATGGAACTGGGGCTGCAGGCGGATTTTCAACACGGACAGTGGTATGACAATTGCTAAGGGTATTTCATCGGTAGGGAGATTGGGGCAGAAACATGTTGAGGAAGCTATGGGCAAGTCAGCGGAAGCAGAAAGTGGCTCAGGGCTGATTGCTATCTACGAAATCAGCAAGATACTCAATTCGTCT
>JAJYEE010000007.1 GCA_021790335.1 Pseudomonadota bacterium
GCCAAGGGGCAAGGTCGGCACTACACGCTGTTTTCGGGTCTACGGCAGATGTAAGTGGCTGATACCATTAGGGGCGGGTTGGAGAAGTTTGGGAAAACCGGGCGCCAACTGCTCAAGTTGGGCTAAGGCCCTGTGGACCGTCATAGGCAAGTTGCACGATCACGCCTCAGCGAAACAGGGACGCACACACATCCTGCACCCGTAGCGGCAGATCAACGCCAACGAAGTTGCCGGCCAACTTGATGAAGTTCTAACAGAACCTGCCGAAGCTCCCAGTGATTTGATACTTGCCAATGCGATCTATCCGGCACGCACACGCCAGGCGCTCGTCGATTTCGAATACGCACAGCCGCTAGCCGCGCGACCGCTCGCGGTAGCGTCTCTGGCGTGCTGCATTCGACAACGCCGTGCCGGAAGCCGGACGGCCGCGCGGCGCTGAAACGGCCGCCCAGGGTTGTCCCGCAATACTTTGTCTGGCAACCAAATCATGCAGTGAAAAGGCGAGGACCGCCAGCGCAAGTCGTGCTTCACGAACACGTGTATCCGGCTTCATGCTTATCTGCACCGCACCCCAATCCCCAGGCTCGGCAACGACCTTCAATCGTTCACCGTGCACAATACTTATCGGGCGCTGCGTCCAAGGACCCGCCGCCTTGCAGCGTATGCCTGCGGCGGCACACACCGTCTCCAGTGTCATTGGATGATGCCGCGGAAGTCGCGCCACATAGGTCGGAGGCGGGATGAAAAACGGGATTGACATATTCGTTACTATAACGCTAAATTGTTCTTTATGACAACCAAAGATGATGAAACCGGATTCGAGGACCTGCTTCGCGCCTGTCACGACATCGCGGAAATGTTTCCCGAGGGGGTGGTGTTTATCGGCGGAATAGCTGTCTATCTCCATGCCGTAAACAATGAAGCGGCAAAACCGTTCGCCGAATTTACGCACGACGCCGACTTTTACATCTCGCTGGCCGACATGGCCGACCTGAGGGACCTGGAGGAAGTCACACCAAACCGCCGGCTCAATAAACACCAGCTGATCAAACGCGGATTCGAGTTCGACATCTACACTGAACGGCATTCAGCACTAATCGTAGCGTACGACAGCGTCGTTGCGCGTGCGGTGTCGTATGGCGAATTCCGGGTCGCCTGTCTTGAGCATCTTTTTGCGCTCAAGCTGGAAGCCTATCGTGATCGATGCGAAAGTGTAAAGGGACAAAAGGACGCCAAGGATCTCGTACGCATCGCATTAATCGCCGGCACGGGAAATAAATGCTTCGATTCAAACTTGGCCGCACCCTATCTGGGCGATCAACACGTCACATTGCTGCAGAGGATCGCCAAAGGACCGGAGATAACGGCGATGGCCAGAGGGAACTCCAAGACAGCAAAGCAGCTGAGGCGGTACTTCGAGAAGATCGTCGCCGAGCAGGTCCGTCTGCAAAAAGAGTCTGGTTGATTCCAGCTGTCATCCGAACAGCCCGCGCGTGGTGTGAACTTCAGGGCGATCCATTCCGACCGATGCATGTTCTGTCTTCGCTTCGGAAGCGGTGACCCGCCCCGCCAGACCGGCGCAGCGATTTCAGCCGCGCGCATCCCGATTGCGTTGCGGTTATGCGTTGGCGTCTATCGCCTGCGCGAGCGCCTCGAGGAAACGCTGGTTCTCTTCGGGCAGTCCGACCGTGATGCGCACGTGGCGCGGCATGCCGTAGTTGTCCACCGGCCGCACGATCACGCCCCGACGCAAGAGCCGCTCATACACTTCGCGCCCCGCCAGCGGCAGCTCCACGCTGACGAAATTACCGGCTGACTCGATGAAGCCGAGCCCGAGCCTGCGGAAACCGGCGGTGAGCTGGCGCATGCCTTCGCGGTTGATGCGGCGCGAGCGCTCCAGGTGATCACTGTCCTCGAGCGCGGCCAGAGCAGCGGCCTGCGCGAGACTGTTGACGTTGAACGGCTGCCGCACCCGGTTCAGCACATCCGCCAGCGCCGCACCCGACACCCCGAATCCGACGCGCAGGCCGGCAAGTCCATAGGCCTTGGAGAACGTGCGCGCCACCACCAGGTTCGGATGCTTGCCGATCCACTCGATGCCGTTGGGAAAGTCCGGTGCCTCGACGTACTCGAAATAGGCCTCGTCCAGCACAACGACCACCCGGTCGGGGAGTTCTGCCAGGAAACGCGCAAGCGCCGGCCGCGCAAGCCAGGTGCCCGTCGGATTGTTCGGGTTGGCGATGAAAACGAGCTTGGTGCGATCCGTCACCGCGCGCAGCATGGCATCGAGATCGTGGCCCCAGTTGCGCGCCGGCACGGAAACCGCGCACGCCCCTACCGCCTGGGTGACAATCGGGTAGACCGCGAAGGCATGCTGCGAAAACACCACTTCGTCGCCGTCACCCGCGAAACTGCGCGCCGCCAGTTCCAGAATGTCGTTGGAGCCGTTACCCAGCGTGACGCATTGCGGGTCCACTCCATGGTGGCGGGCGATAGCGCTCTTGAGTGCGAAGCCGCCGCCGTCCGGATAGCGCGCGATCCCCTTCGCCGCCCGCTCCAGCGCCGCCAGCGCGTGCGGGCTCGGACCCAAAGGATTCTCGTTGGATGCAAGTTTTATGGCGCCCTGCATTCCGTACTCGCGCTCCAGCTCCTCGATCGGCTTGCCCGGCTGATAAGGCTCGAGACCCCGAACGCCGCGCACCGCCAGATCGATCATGCGGCGTGTTCCGCTCATAACACGGCCCTTGGATAAGACCCCAGGAGCTTTACAAAGGCAGCCTCGCGCTCGAGTTCACCGATCGCCTCGCGCACATTTTCATCGCATACATGGCCGACGATGTCGATGAAGAAAACGTATTCCCACAGCCCTTTGCGCGAAGGCCGCGATTCGATGCGTGTCATGTTGATTCCATGGCGCGCGAACGGCTCCAGCAGGCTTACCAGCGCACCCGACCGGTTCTGGCCAGACAGCAGCAGGCTGGTCTTGTCGTCGCCGCTCGGCTGCGTATCGATCTTGCCGACAACCAGGAAGCGGGTGGTATTGTCCGGCTCATCCTCGATGTTCAAAGCGAGCTTCTGCAGGCCGTAAATTTCCGAGGCCGACCCGCCCGCGATCGCCACCAGGGTCCGGTCCGCGGCGGCGAGGCGCGCCGCCTCGGCATTGCTCGCCACGCTCACACGTTCGAGCCCGGGCAGATTCGCATCGAGCCATTCGCGACACTGGGCGAGCGACTGCTGATGGGAGACGATCCTGTTCCTCCCTTCCAGACCCTCTCCCAGACCGAGCAGGTGATGGTGGATGCGCAGCTCCACTTCCCCGCAGATCTTGAGGTCGGAGCTCATGAACATGTCGAGCGTATGGTTCACCACGCCCTCGGTCGAATTCTCGATCGGCACCACTCCGAAATCCGCCGACCCGGACTCCACTTCGCGAAATATCTCGTCGATCGCGTTGAGCGGCAGCGTGCGCACAGAATGTCCGAAATGCTTGAGTGCCGCCGTCTGGGTGAAGGTTCCCTCGGGACCCAGGAAAACGACTGTCATCGGCGATTCGAGTGCGAGACAGGCCGACATGATCTCGCGGAACAGGCGCGCCATTTCCTCCCCTGCCAGCGGTCCATGGTTGCGCTCGATCACATGGCGCAACACATGCGCTTCGCGCTCCGGCCGGTAGAAATTCTCTGACCCTGCCTGGTGCTTTATCGCCGCGATCTCCTGGGCGCAGCGCGCGCGCTGCGTGATCAGGTCCTGAATTCTCTCGTCCAGGCCGTCTATCCGTTTGCGCAGATCCTGCAGGCGCTGTTGGTCGTCGCTCATTGGGTCTAGCCCGCGTTCAGACGATTCGCGCCATCATCACGCCCTGTATGGCGGCGATCTGGCTGCATACCGATTCGGGCACCGGGCTGTCCAGGTCCACGACGGTGTAGGCAAAGTCGCCGCGCGAGCGATTGACCATATCGCGGATATTGAGGTGGGCATCGGCCATCACCGTGGAGATCTGTCCGAGCATGTTCGGCACATTTGCGTTGGCGACGACCAGCCGGTGCTCGGACTCGCGCGCAACGACAACGTCCGGAAAGTTCACGGCGTTTACGATGTTTCCGTTCTCCAGGAAATCACGCACCTGATCGGCGACCATCACCGCGCAGTTGTCCTCGGCCTCGGCGGTCGAGGCGCCAAGGTGCGGAAGGGTGATCACCCGCTCATGGTTCTTAAGCAGATTTGACGGAAAGTCGCAGATGTAGGCATAGACCTTGCCAGCCTTTATGGCCGCGCTCACCGCGGCGTCGTCGATGATGCCTTCGCGCGCGAAATTGAGGATCACCACCCCGTCCTTCATGAGCTTGAGGCGCGCGGCGTTGATCATGTGGCGGGTCGCCTCGACCAGAGGCACATGAAAGCTGACGAAATCGGCCACGCGCAGCAACTCTTCGACGCTTGCGGCTTTCTTCACATGGGCCGAAAGCTGCCAGGCACCCTCCACGGTCAGCCCCGGATCGTAGCCGACGACCTTCATGCCGAGCGCAATACCGGCATTGGCGACCGAGCGCCCGATCGCACCAAGGCCGATTACCCCGAATGTGCGCCCAGGCAGCTCGAATCCGGCGAATTTCTTCTTGCCGGCCTCGACCGCCTTGTTGATCTCGGCATCCGTCCCCTGCAGAGTGCGCGCGAAATCCCAGGCCTCGCACACATGGCGGTAGGCGAGAATCAGCCCCGCTACAACGAGCTCCTTCACCGCGTTGGCGTTGGCCCCGGGGGCGTTGAACACCGGAATGCCCAAACGGCTGAGTTTGTCGACGGGAATGTTGTTGACGCCCGTGCCCGCCCGCCCCACCGCCTTCAGGCTGGGCGCGATCGGCATGTCGTGCATCTTGTACGAGCGCAGCAGAATCGCATCGGGCTCGGCGATGTCGTCACCGATCTGAAAGCGTGCGGAGGGAAGCCGCTCAAGACCGGACACAGAAATATTATTTAATATCAATATCTTGAACATTTCTGTTAACCTTGTTTATTGCGGAACTCTCGCATGTAATGGATGAGTGCGTCGATACCCTCCTCGGGCATGGCATTGTAGATGCTCGCGCGCATCCCGCCGACGGAGCGGTGCCCCTTGAGCTGCAGGAGGCCGGCAGCCTTGGCACCCTTGAGGAAGGCGTCGTCGAGCGCCGGGTCGAGCAGCGTAAACGGCACGTTCATCCACGAACGGCACTTGCGCTCAACGGGGTTGCGGTAGAACCCGTCGCTGCTGTCGATGCAGGCATAGAGCTTCTCGGCCTTGCGCGAGTTGATTTCAGCGATGGCGCGCAGCCCGCCTAGTTCCTTCAGCCATTCGAATACCAGTCCGGCCACGTACCAGGCGTAGACCGGCGGCGTGTTGTACATCGACCCGTTGTCGGCCTGAATCTTGTAGTCGAACATGGTCGGCGTACCCGCCAGTGTCTGTCCGAGCAGATCCTCGCGCACGATCACGATCGTGAGCCCTGCCGGCCCGATGTTCTTTTGCGCGCCGGCATAGATGAGCCCGAAGCGACGCACGTCGATGGGCCGCGAAAGAATGGTCGAGGACATGTCGGCGACCAGCACGGCCTGTCCGACGTCCGGAACATCGTGGAATTCGACGCCGCCGATGGTCTCGTTGGGCGTGTAGTGGACATATGCGGCGTCTGGATTGAGGCGCCACTCGCCACGCGCCGGCACCGTGGTGAATTTCGATGCCTCGGAGCTGGCTGCCACGTTCACCCGGCAGAACTTGCCCGCTTCCTTGATCGCCTTCTTCGACCATTCGCCGGTGTTGATGTAGTCGGCCGTGCTCTTTCCGCGCAGCAGGTTCATGGGAACCATGGCGAACTGCGCGCTCGCCCCGCCCTGCAGGAACAGCACCTTGTATTCGGCCGGAATCGCCAGCAGATCGCGCAGATCGCGCTCGGCCTTCTCCGCGATTCCCATGAATTCCTTGCCGCGATGGCTCATCTCCATCACCGACATGCCCGAGCCATGCCAGTCCACGAGTTCCTCGCGCGCACGCTCGAGCACCGCCAGCGGCAATACCGCCGGCCCCGCACCGAAATTGAACAATCTCGTCATCAGGGTTTCACCTTCAGGAATTTTGCTGCAGATCTTTCGCGCCTTCGTCGCCTTCGGACTCGGCCACCTTTTCTACTCCGACCAGCTTCTCGCCCTCGCCCAGCTCGATCAGGCGCACGCCGAGCGTGTTGCGACCAACTACCGAAATCTCGCTGACGCGCGTGCGGATCAACGTGCCGCCATCGGTAATGAGCATCACCTCGTCGTCGGCGCGCACCAGGGTCGCACCCACTACCGGGCCGTTGCGCTCGCTCACCTGGATGGAAATCACGCCCTGGCCGCCGCGACCATGCCTGGGATACTCGGACAGCGGCGTGCGTTTGCCGTAACCGCGGACCGTCGCCGTCAGGACCGTGGCCTCGGCCTCGGCCGCACCCGCGATGATCAGCGACACGACCGCCTGCCCTTCCGGTAGCGCAATGCCGCGCACGCCGCGCGCAGCGCGACCCATGGTCCGCACAGCCGCCTCGCCGAAGCGTATGACCTTGCCGGCGGTGCTGAACAGCAGGATGTCGCAGCTTCCGTCCGTCAGACCGACTCCGATCAGACAGTTGCCATCGACCAGCTCGACCGCGATGATGCCGCTCGCGCGCGGCCGGGAGAATTCGCTGAGCGCCGTCTTCTTCACGGTTCCGTCGGAGGTGGCCATGAAAACGGTCTTGCCCTCCTCGAACGTCCGCACCGGGAGAATGGCATTGATGCGTTCGCCGTCTTCCAGCGGCAGCAGGTTGACAATGGGCCGGCCTCGCGCCCCGCGCCCGGCCTGCGGAATCTCGTATACCTTGAGCCAGTAGACCTTGCCGCGGTTGGAGAAACACAGGATCGTGTCATGGGTGTTGGCTATGAAAAGCTTGTCGACGAAATCCTCTTCTTTCATCGAAGTTGCGGACTTGCCGCGTCCGCCACGGCGCTGGGCGCGGTAATCGTCGAGCGGTTGGGCTTTCACGTACCCGGCATGCGACAGCGTGACCACGACATCCTCTTCGGCGATCAGGTCCTCGAGGCTGAGCGCCACCTGGCTCTCCTGGATCTCGGTGCGCCGCTTGTCCCCATACTCCGCGCGCAGCACGCTGAGTTCCTCGCGGATAACGCGCATAAGCCGCTCGTGGCTCTGCAGGATATCCAGCAGATCGCGGATTTTTTCCAGGATCTCCTCGTACTCGCTGCGAATCTTTTCGCGCTCTAGCCCGGTCAGCCGGTGCAGACGCAGATCGAGAATCGCCTGCGCCTGGATTTCCGTCAGACGGTAGCCGTCCGGACCTAGTCCGTAGACCGCTTCCAGCCCGGCGGGCCGCGAAATGGAGCTGTCCGCGCGCTCCAGCATGCTGCCGACGATCTTCGCCGGCCACGTCCGCTGCATGAGCCCGAGCTTGGCCGTGGCCGGATCGCCCGCGGCCCTGATCAGAGCGATCACGGCGTCGATGTTCTCCAGCGCAACCGCCAGGCCCTCCAGGATATGGGCGCGCTCGCGCGACTTGCGCAGATCGAAGAGCGTGCGGCGCGTGACCACTTCGCGGCGGTGGCGTACAAACGCCTCGATGATCTCCTTCAGGTTGAGCACACGCGGCTGGCCGCCGTCGAGCGCCACCATGTTGATGCCGAATACGCTCTGCAGCGCCGTGTGCTGGTAGAGATTGTTCAGCACCACGTCGGCCACCTCGCCGCGCTTGAGCTCGATCACCATGCGCATTCCGGACTTGTCCGACTCGTCACGCAGCTCCGAAATGCCTTCCAGCTTGCCCTCCTTGACGAGCTCGGCGATCTTTTCCAGGAGCCGGGCCTTGTTTACCTGGTAGGGAAGCTCGGTCACGATGATCGACTGGCGGCCACGCTTCTCGTCGGTCTCGATCGACACACGCGCACGCACGTAGATCTTGCCGCGTCCGGTGCGATAGGCCTCGCGGATTCCGGCGCTGCCGTTGATGATCGCGGCCGTCGGAAAATCCGGCCCCGGCACGTGCTCCATCAATCCGTCCACCGTTATGCTTTCATCGTCTATCAGTGCCATGCAGGCATTGACGATCTCGGTGAGATTGTGCGGAGGTATATTGGTGGCCATGCCCACGGCGATACCGGAGGAACCGTTCACAAGCAGGTTGGGCAGCCGCGTCGGCAGCACGACCGGCTCGAACTCCTTGCCGTCGTAGTTCGGCACGAAGTCAACGGTCTCCATCTCGATGTCCGCCAGCATTTCCGAAGCGAGCCGGGTCATGCGGCATTCGGTATAGCGATAGGCAGCCGGCGGATCGCCGTCGATCGACCCGAAGTTTCCCTGCCCGTCGGTCAGCAGGTAGCGCATCGAAAAGTCCTGCGCCATGCGCACCAGCGCATCATAGGTGGCGGTATCCCCGTGCGGGTGGAATTTGCCGAGCACGTCACCGACAATGCGCGCGCACTTGACGTACGCCCGGTTCCAGACGTTGTTGGCCTGGTGCTGGGCATAGAGAATGCGGCGATGCACCGGTTTGAGACCGTCGCGGACATCGGGGAGCGCGCGACCGACGATCACGCTCATCGCGTAATCGAGGTACGACTGGCGCATCTCCTGTTCTAGATTGACAGGAATCGTCTCTTTGGCGAATTGTTCCATTTTCGATGCCGCTATGGGGACATTAGCTCAGCCAGAACCCGCGGACAGAGCGCTTTTTTTGTCGCTGTTCTTTCACATCAGCCCAGTCCTGCGAGGCCCGGATCGGCGCTCCGGAAAAAACGAATTTTAGCACGGAAGCCATTCCCGCTGCACTCGCGACCTGCGGTACGCGCAGCCCAGCACGGTGCCGGCTCCCGCCGGCAGCCCGGAAAGACCGGTCGATCTCCGGCCCCGCCGCCCGCATTGCGCCCGACTGTGATTCCGGGAAGGGGTTGGTTGGGCACGAACGGCTTCAAGGTGACGGGTGCCTGGCGCGCAAACGGCAGTCCGCGCGCGCAAGGCACCTCATTTTATCTTGCCGGGTGAGCGTGCTGCCGACCACCTTCCCGCTTCTGTTGCGCCGGTTCACGGCAACCGCGCCCGACGGGATCCGGCCCGTCCTATCCGACCTGCATTCGTCTCACAAGCGGTCCGGCTCAGGCCGCGGCCCCATTTCAGGCGCCACCGTTCTCCAGCAACACCCTCAGTTCTGCCATCAGGGCATCGTTTTCGATCTGCAGAATCCGGCCGGTGAGCAAGGCATCGGCTTCATTTTTGGCATCCAGGCACAACCGCGCCTCACGGGCCAGTCGGTGGGTCCGGGCATGGCGCTCCCGCAGGGCGGGGTAGACCGGATTCAGACCGAAGCGCGCGAACCCTTCGTGCTCCAGCCACCGCCCGAGATGGCACTGCGTCTCGGTATAGGCATCCAGCACGAGGGCCGGAAACGGTTCCTTTCCTTCCAGTGCCGCCACGAACTGGTGCACGCGATGGGTATGCGCACGGAAAATGCTGTCGGCCGCATAACCGATGGGGGCCGGAGGCGGGAATCCCGTTTCCCGCACAATACTGCCGGGACCGCACCGATACTGCTGCAACCATGCCGGCACCGCTTCTGCGAGCATGGGGCGCGCAACAAAATAGCCCTGCAGCAGGCGGCACTGGATGTCGGTCAGCAGCGCCGCCTGGCGGGAAGTCTCCACCCCTTCGGCAATCACATCCAGACCAAGCATGCGAGCCGTCATGATGAGCCCGGATACGATGGCCAGATCGCGCGGATCATCGAGGATGTCGCGCACGAAACTGCGGTCGATCTTCAGAGTGTGGGCCGGTATTTTCTGCAGGTAAACGAGCGAGGCATTGCCGGTCCCGAAGTCATCGAGGGAAATGCGCACACCCAGGCGCATGCAGTCCTTGAGCACACGCTGCGCTGCGTCGAAGTCCCGCAGCGGGGCACTTTCGGTTATTTCGATCTCGACATACCCGGCGGCCAGATCCGCATGACGGGCCAGCGCCTCTTGGAGGTCCTCGTGGAATCGCGGATCCAGCAGATGCAGAGCGCTGATATTGACGCAGATGCGCAGCGCCAGTCCCTGGCGGTGCCAGACTTCGGCCTCGGCAAGCGCCGAGGAGAGAACAAAACGCCCGATGGAGCGGCCGAGACGAACATGATCCAGGGCGCCGCCGAATTCAGCCGGCGTCAACAGCGTCCCGTGCCCGTCATTCAGCCTGAGCAGAGCCTCGAATCCCACCACGCTCGATTCTGCGCCATTGCCACCCATGGCGACGATGGGCTGGTAATGAAGCAGCAGCCGCCCCTCGCGCAGAGCGAGATCCATCTTTTCCCGCACCGACGCCTCATTGCTGATGCGCGTATCCAGGCTGAGGGTGTGCAGCTGGTACTGGTCACGCCCCTGCTCCTTGGCAGCGTACAGGGCGAGGTCGGCATGTCGCACAAGGCCTTCGGCATCACCCTCATCCACCGGATGCAGGGTGAAACCGAGACTGCCGGAAATGGTGACCGGTTCGCCGTGGATACTGAAGGGCCGGCGCAGCCCTTCCGAGATCCGCTCGCAGATGACGTCCAGATCGTCCATCCGTTCCAGGTCGGGAAGCAGCAGTCCGAACTCGTCACCACCCATGCGAGCCAGGGTGTCACCGGCGCGCAGCGCAAGCTTCAGGCGCGCAACCACCTGGCACAGCAGCACGTCCCCGGCCGCATGCCCGAGCCGGTCGTTGACCTGCTTGAAGCCGTCGAGATCAAGCATTCCCACACCCAGCAGCAGTGAGCGCTTCTCGTTCTGAAGGCAAGCCTGCTGCAGGCGCTCGAAAAAAAACCGCCGGTTGGGCAGACCGGTCAAAGGATCCTCCTGCGATTGCGCCCGCATCCGCAGTACCAGATCCCCGAGGCGCACGAAGGCAAGAAAATAGCCTGAACCCACGCGCTCGAAGTATCCTGGCTCGCGAGAACCGATCATCCCTACGGCGCGCAGCGTGCCGTGTCCGAACGGCAGGCAGGTGATCTCCGTGAGATGCCCGCGCAGCTGCGCCAGCCATGGCGGTGCCCGCAGATCGTTCACCGACACCGTCACGGACTCGCCGCTCTCGAGAGCCGTCCAGGACGGATCGAGCGGCGTGCGCGGGATGTGCAAATCCGTCAGCAACTCGCCGGTCGCACAACGAAATGTCAACAGATTGTCCTCTTCCTGCACGGCATAACCCGCCCAGTCAGCCGCGCCATGGCTGACGAGTCCTCTGCACAGCTCGCTCAACAGCCGGTTGCTGTCGGGATCGTCCGCGACCTCGGGCACAGAGAGTGTCCGCAGCAGGACATCGAAAACCAGCAGTCGCTCGTCGCGGGACTCCTGGGCAATGCGGGCATGCCCGTCCAGCTGCGCCATGAGATCGCCGACAAGCAGCCGGAAGAGCACCTCGCGTAGGCGCATGCGGTTGCCGTGGGGAACGGCCGCCTCCACAGCGCTTGCCCAGTGGCGCCAGCACAGCATATAGGCTCCCGACACCCAATGAGGCTCGACGCCCAGAACGTGGTGAAGGCGGACCACGTCCCGCACGCTTGTCGTCCAGGTAACGCCCAGACGGCTGGTTAGCAGTATCCGGACGTGCGCGGCCTGCTTGTGGGAAAGTTGCTCCACATGCTCCGCAGGGCAATGGCCCGACACCGTGGCCGTCGCCGGAAGGCGCAGGAGATAATCATAGAAATCCCGCGCCAGGACCTCGGCATCCTGAACGATCGCACCGCGATATTTCTCCAGAAGCGAGAAATCGGCGTCAGTCAGCCCCAAGAACCGGGCAAGATGCGACCCATGTCTGATTGCGTGGACCGTCCTCATGCCCGCCGTTCACCCTTTCTCGGGCGCGGAAACGGCGTGGAACTGCTGCAGATGTGGATGGGATCAGAGAACCACGGCAGCAAATCGAATTCGTACGTCGTCATCTTTAACCGCTCCAGAGCGTCCCTGCCGGATGGTGATGACCAAGCCGACCGCCATGAATTGCCACAACACCAGTGCTTCGGTGGTTACGTTGAAAACTTATAGCCGATTATTCTGTACTATCCAACACACGCCCCTGTGCCGGAGTCCGGTTTCGCATTTTGTTGATCTGTATCAGGCGCAGATGCAGCGTCGTGCGTACATCTCCTTAAATAACGACTTGCGCTGACGGGGAGAAGCCCCTGCCGTCATTCGGGTCCGTCCGCGCAATGTGCGTTATGTCACACAATCGCGCGCTCGGCCATCTGCAACGGGGCTTGCCGGCCTGCACCGCCACGCAACCGTCGCCATGCTTGTGCAGCCTGCCGTCCGCCCAGGCGGACGTAACCTTCCCTTAACCGCCTGACGTCCATACCCAGCCCGCCCGCAGCCGAGCGGTCAGATGCGATCCCGACTGCCTCATGCGCAGGGCCGGCACACGCTGCTCAGGAATCCGCGAGCGCCCGCATCTTCGCAGTCGATGGTGCCTCGACTACACCTTTTTCCGTGACAATGGCATCGATAAGCGTCGCAGGGGTAACGTCGAATGCCGGGTTCCATGCCTGGGCACCCTCGGCAGCCGTGCGCGTTCCTGAACAGTTGAGCACCTCAGCCGGGTCACGGCTTTCGATGGGGATCCCGCCGCCATCGGCGATCGCCATATCGACGCTGCTGGTCGGAGCGACAACCATGAATTTCACGCCGTGGTAGCGCGCGCTCACCGCCAGCCCGTAGGTGCCGATCTTGTTGGCGGTGTCGCCGTTGGCCGCGATGCGGTCAGCGCCCACGATCACCCAGCGTACGCGCCCCTCCTTCATGAGCTGTGCCGCTGCCCCCTCGGCAATCAGTGTTACCGGGATGTTCTCCTGCACCAGCTCCCAGGCAGTCAGCCGCGCACCCTGCAGCCATGGGCGGGTCTCGTCGGCATAGACCGGCCCGATACGCCCGGCGGCAAATCCGGCGCGCACCACCCCAAGCGCCGTGCCATACCCGCCGGTTGCGAGCGCACCGGTATTACAGTGTGTCAGCACGCCGCTGCCGGGCTCGATCAACGCCATTCCCAGTGCCCCCATGCGATGATTGGCGGCGATGTCCTCGGCGTGGATGCGGCGCGCTTCGGCCAGCAAAAGGGCCACAGGGTCCGCGCCGATTGCCGATTCGACAACGCAGCGCATGCGCTCCACCGCCCAGCGCAGATTCACCGCCGTCGGGCGCGCTGCCGCCAGCTGCTCGAGATCAAGAAAAAACGCGCTGCGCCAGCCTGCAGGATCGGAGCGATACCGGTCGCGCGCCGCCAGAACCACGGCATAGGCAGCGGTGATGCCGATCGCAGGCGCGCCACGCACAACCATGTCCCGGATCGCATGGATGCATTCCGGCAGATGCTCGAGTACCACCATTTCGGTGCGGCCCGGTAACCGGCGCTGGTCGATCAGACTGAGCCGGTCGTTTTCCCACTGCACCGCCCGCACTCGATCATAAGGAATGTTTTCAGAAACCTGCGGATTCTTCATCGGACAACCATCACCTTGCAGCAAAGTCTGCTTTCGACACAAACGCTCACGTTGCGGGCAGCGTCTCTGACTTCCGCGCGCCGGCCCACGAGCTAAAGAACCAGCACACACCCCGCGCCGTGCACCGATAGGAGCACCCCGCACCGCGGCGGATCATACCAGACGGTTCAGCCGCCCGGCAGCCGCCCCGATGGCGCACGACCACGCGAAAGGTTATCCGCCGCGGGCCTGGGCGCTTTCGCCAATGGCGTCCTGAAGCATACCGAGAAACCTCCAGCCTGCAGCCGCTGCATCCCGGCCGGCGGTCTCGCGCAAGAATCCGGGGACATCGGCCATCAATGGTCCAAACCGGGCATGCCGAAATGCCTTCTGCATCGCGCCTCATCCAGACTGCGCCGAGAGCCGGCGCCACTTTGCGAACCTCGAAGATGTCCGGGGCACCGGCAAACGGAAATGGTCCCGCACCCCGTCCGAGACCTCTCTGCTGCCGATGCGACATGCATGAGATTTGAGATTCCGGTATAGAAATGTCATATAACATATTGTTATAAATATATAATATAAAACCACCGGTTGGTCTCATTAACCAATTGACCTGCAAACGCCGCACGCCGTCCAACTCAAGGCGGCTGCCTGATGCGATGGCCGAACCCATCGGACATCTCACCGGGAGAGTCCGGCGCTCGTGACGCGCACACTCCCGCAGGCAGCGCCGTACACCGCATTGGCTCCCGGCAGCAGCGCAAACCGATCCACGGCCCGCGGCGCTGTCAAAATCCGTCGAGCCGGTGGCCCTTAGCACTGAGCTGTCCCGACCCCACTTTCGGAAAAAAGCGGTGACCTCGAGGTCAATGGTACAGACCGGCCGGTACCTTACAGTAGTGACATCATGTGAACTTTTTGCCGCCCTCATGGCTCAGACTGGGCATGAATCGGCGCGGACGCACGAAATCTGGTGAAGGCCCCACGGCGTCCACCCCCGGGGCGCCTGACGTTGCGCTTTCTTCCGAGCTGCCCACCGGATCGCGAACCGGATGGACAGGTGCGAAACCGACACCCAAGCGCAATGCACGCCGAGCGCTGCAGAACGGCGAGAAGCTTGAGCCGCACACCGGCGCGCGGGTCGTCTCATTCGGCAATCATCGCCAGCAGCCACGCACGGCCCCGGGTACCCCGATGGCTGCCTGGTTTTCTGGCTTATGAGTGACTTTCAACTAAGATTCAAACATCACCAGCCCTTTTTAATGAACGCAGTTTGGGACACCCCATGACCATCACGATCAGCGAACTTGCCGAGGTGTGCGGTGCCGACATCTTTGGAAGAAATCCCCATCAGACCATCGATTCCGCCGCCAACATCGATGAGGCCGGCGCAAATCAGATCACCTTTCTCAGCAGTCCGAAATACGCATGCCGACTCAAAACCACCACAGCAAGCGCCATACTCGTGCAGAAGGGGACACCGGACAATACGTCGAATGTCGACACCTGTCTGCTGGTTGTGGACGATCCGGAGATGGCCTTCATCGCCTGCCTGCATCGGCTTTATCCGCAAAAGACAAGCTGCGGCACACTGAGCCCCAGGGCGCACATCGATCCGGCGGCGATCATCGGTGAAGGCACATGCGTGGAAGCGTTCGTGTCCATAGGCGCTCACACCACGCTCGGCAGCAACTGCTGGATAAAGGCCGGATGCCATATCGGCGATGGCGTGACACTGGGCGATAACTGCGTACTTCACCCGAACGTGGTGCTTTACGACGGGGTGCGACTGGGAAACAACGTCGTACTTCACTCCGGGGTCGTCATCGGGTCGGACGGCTTCGGCTACAAGTTCCGCAACGGCGAGCATGTGAAATTCCCCCAGGTGGGCACCGTGGTGATCGAATCGAACGTGGAGATCGGCGCCAACACCTGCATCGACCGGGCCTCCCTGTGGGAGACGCGCGTGGGCGAGGGTACGAAGATTGATAACCAGGTACACATCGCGCACAACGTGCAGATCGGCGCGCGCTCGCTGTTATGTGGCCAGGTCGGCATCGGCGGCTCCACGGTGATCAAGGACTACGTCACGCTGGCCGCGCAATGCGGCGTAGTGGACCATGTCACCATCGGTTCGCAGACCGTCGTGCTGGCGCACTCCGGCGTGACGAAGGACGTCGCGGACGGAAGCGAAGTAATGGGATTTCCCGCGACCGGCCGCAAGGAAGCGCTGCACGAGATGGCGGCACTGCGGCGGCTTGCGCACAATCAGAAGGCGATCGTGGAGCTTGTGCACCTGCTGCCGAAGCTGCGACGAATAGATTGAATTGGCAGGTCTTTCCGTCAGCTGCACGTTTTCGGCGGCAATCGGGGCATTGCCGGAACCGTTTCCGTGGTGCATTCGTAATTACGCCGCCGCGGGCGGCGGCAACGAACTGCGGCAACGCGGCTGCTGCGAGAACCACACGAGTCGTGCCGGGTTGCCACCCTTGCCGTCGATCGATGCAGAAACCGGTAAGTCGTGAGCTATGGCGCAGTCGCCCGGGCGGCGATGAGTCGGATGGCTCCTTGAAACCAGCGCTGCGACCCACGTAAAGTCACGTGACATTGGGCTTTAATGCAATATACTGCACGAAATTTCGTGGGCACCTTTAAAGCGGCGTTGTCGCTCCGTGACTGAAATCGAACTGCTGATCAATGCGCGATGGGTGATTCCGGTGGACCCGGAAGGCCATTTCGACCACCACAGTGTCGCCGTCGACCAGGGGCGCATCCTGGATGTCTTGCCGACCCCTGCGGCGCTCGCACGCTACCGGGCGCGCCGGACCATCGATCTCGCGACCCACGCGCTGATCCCGGGTCTGGTCAACGCCCACACTCATGCGGCCATGGGACTGTTTCGGGGCCTGGCGGATGACCTACCGCTCATGGACTGGCTGCACAACCACATCTGGCCGGCGGAAGTCCGCTGGGTTTCTCCGCAGTTCGTGCGCGACGGAGTGCAGCTGGCCATCGCCGAGATGCTGAAAGGTGGCACCACCTGTTTCAGCGACATGTACTTCTTTCCCGAAGACTGCGCGCATGTGGTGCACAAGGCCGGTATCCGCGCCTGCGTTGGAATGATCGTAATCGATTTTCCGACGCCCTATGCCGACTCGCCCGCCGCCTATCTCGACAAGGGCCTCAGACTGCACGACGAACTGCGCGGCAGCGAGCTGACCACGGCGGCGTTCGCGCCGCACGCGCCCTATTCCGTATCTGACGAGCCGCTTATCCGTATCCGCACCCTCAACAACGAGCTGGATCTTCCGGTCCACATGCACATCCACGAGACCGCCCACGAGGTGCAGGAGGCGCTCGCCAAGACCGGACGGCGACCGCTCGAGCGGCTGCGCGAACTGGATCTGCTCACCCCGAATCTTGTCGCAGTGCACATGACACAGCTGCTGCCCGAGGAGATCGCGCTCCTGGCGCGTACCGGGGTAAGCGTCGTCCATTGCCCAGAGTCGAACCTCAAGCTCGCCAGCGGCTTCTGTCCGGTACACGAGCTGGCGCGCGCCGGTGTCAATGTCGCCCTCGGCACCGACGGGGCTGCAAGCAACAACGACCTCGACATGCTCGACGAGATGCGCGTCGCAGCGCTGCTGGCCAAGGCCGTGAGCGGAGACGCCACCGCCCTGCCCGCCCGCGCGGCGCTGCGCATGGCCACGCTCAATGGTGCGCGCGCGCTCGGACTCGACTCCGTCACGGGCTCGATCAGCGCCGGCAAGTACGCGGATCTCGCCGCAATCGATCTCGCGCGCATCCCCAGCCAGCCGGTCTACGACCCGCTTTCGCAGATCGTCTACACCGCCGCCCGCGACCAGGTCACCGATGTCTGGGTGGCCGGCCGTCAGCTGCTCGATGGCGGCCGCCTGACAACCCTGGATGAGTCCGAAATTCTGCAACGCGCGCAAAGCTGGAGTGATAGAATACGCCAGCAGCCGAACCCTTGACGGCATGTCGCGGAGCGGGCATACCGCCGCCCATGCACATGCCCGGCGGTAGGCTGCGACCGCCACACTTCATTCCCGGCAGCGGGTCAACATGCGCATGACAACGACCACCCACAACGTCGACGAAGCCGAGATCGCCAAATTCGAGAAGCTGGCCGAGCGCTGGTGGGATCCGACGAGCGAGTTCAAGCCGCTGCACGATATCAATCCGCTGCGGCTGCGGTACATCGAGGAACGTGCTGTCCTGCGCGGCAAGGCCGTGCTCGACGTTGGTTGCGGCGGCGGCATCCTCTCCGAGAGCATGGCAGCCCTGGATGCGCAGGTGACCGGGATAGATCTGGGGGAGGCGCCACTGGCCGTCGCGCGCCTGCATCTGAAGGAAACCGGGAATGTGGTCGACTACCGCCGGATTTCCGTCGAGGACCTGGCACGGCAGCAGCCGCAGTCGTTCGACGTGGTCACCTGCCTGGAAATGCTAGAACATGTCCCCGACCCGGCATCGACGGTGACCGCCTGCGCGCATTTGGTCAAGCCGGGCGGACAGGTGTTTTTCTCCACGATCAACCGCAATCCCAAAGCCTGGCTGTTCGCGATCGTGGGCGCGGAGTACGTGCTGCGCTTGCTGCCACGCGGCACACACGATTACATGAAATTCATCAAGCCGTCCGAACTCCAGGACATGTGCCGTCATGCCGGCCTCGAGATGCTCGGGTTCACCGGCATGCACTATAATCCCGTGACCGCCCAGTACACGCTCGGGCCGGGAGTCGACGTCAATTACCTAGCCTGGTGCCAACGCGCGGATGATTGACATCCACACTGTCCTGTTCGACCTCGACGGGACTCTGGCGGACACTGCCCCCGATCTGGGTTTCGCTCTCAACGAACTGCTGCGTGAGCACAGCCGGCCGCCCCTGCCCTATGACCGGATCCGGCCCGTGGCCTCGTACGGCGCGCGCGCGCTGCTGCGGCTCGGCTTCGGGATCGCACCGCACGACACGGACTACGACGCGCTGCGCCGCCGTTTCCTGGACCTGTACGCCACGAACTTGTGCAGGGAAACGCGGCTGTTCCCGGGCGTCAGCGAACTGCTGTCGGCGCTGCCCGGGCGCAAACTCAACTGGGGCATTGTCACCAACAAGCCGGCCTTTCTGACCGAACCTCTGGTGCGCGCGCTCGGGCTGGCCGACACGGCAGCCTGCGTCGTGAGCGGCGATACCACGGCTAATTCCAAACCGCACCCCGCTCCGCTGCTGTATGCCTGCGCCCAGTGCGGTAGTGCGCCCGCCAACTGCCTGTTCGTCGGAGATGCCGCACGCGACATCGAGGCCGGACGCAGCGCCGGCATGCACACGCTCGTGGCGATGTTCGGTTACATCGGCGAGGGCGACGATCCGCCGAGCTGGGGCGCCGATGCTCTGGTTTACTCGCCCGGCAATGTCCTGGAATGGATCGATGCCCGCCGCTGATCTTTCGACTCTGGCATTGCTGGCAGCGGTCGCCGCGGTGGCCGGTGCGCTCGGCTGGCTGCTCGCGAGCGCCCGCAGCCTGAGGCGCATCGCCGAGCTTTCCGCCACCCTCGACCTGGAGCGGCGCAAAGCGGCCGAACAGATGCAGGGACTGGAGCGCACCTTCAATGCCCTGTCGCACGAGGCGCTGCAGCGCAACAACCAGGCATTCCTGCAGCTCGCCCAGGAGACCCTCAAGCGCTTCCAGGTCCAGGCGGCGGCAGACCTGGAACAGAAGGAAAAAGCGGTGGAAAATCTGGTGACACCAATCCGCGAAGCCCTGCTCAAGACGGAACAGCAGATTCAGCTGATGGAAAACACGCGCAAGGAAGCCTATGGCGCATTAACCAGACATCTGGAGACCATGGCGCAGACTCAGGATCAGCTGAGGACCGAAACCCAGAATCTGGTGAAATCCTTGCGCCGGCCCGAAGTCCGCGGCAAATGGGGCGAGCTCACGCTCAAACGCCTGACCGAACTGGCTGGCATGGTCGAGCACTGCGACTTCACCCAGCAGGAATCGGTGAGCACCGACGAAGGCATGCTTCGTCCGGACATGGTCGTGCGCATGCCGGATGGCCGCGAGATCGTCGTAGACGTCAAAACCCCGCTCGACGCCTACCTCAATGCCATGGAGGCAACCGACGATTCCGAACGCGCGCGCCACCTCGAACATCATGCACGCAAGGTCCGCGAGCGCGTGGCCGAACTATCGCGGAAGGCGTACTGGAGCCAGTTCAAGAATACTCCCGACTTCGTTGTCCTGTTCATCCCCGGTGAGCAGTTCCTCAGCGCGGCGCTCGACATCGACCGCAATCTTCTCGAGGACGCGCTGCGCCAGAAGGTGATCCTGGCCACGCCCACGAGCTTCGTCGCGCTGCTGCGTGCCGTGGCTTATGGCTGGCGCCAGGAGGCGCTGGCGGCCAACGCTGCGCAAATCCGCGATGCCGGAGAGGAGCTGTACGCACGCCTGGCGACGTTCTCGGAGCATCTCGCGCGCCTCGGAACGAGTCTCGACAGCAGCATTGGTCATTACAACCGCGCCATCGGCTCATTCGACAGCAAGCTGCTTCCGGGCGCGCGCAGGTTCACCGAAATGGGAGTCACCGCCCGAAAAAACATCGAGCCCATGGCGCAGATCGAGAAAGGCGTGCGCGAGATATCGCGACCGGAAGGCGACGACCGGGCCTGACAGCCCGCGCGCTGGCGCTTCCCGGCCCCGCGCGGGCTTCCGCATGATGCTATAGTTGCGGTATCTTTCCGGATACCGGCAATTCTGACAAGGTGTGACGCGTCCGCAACTGCTCATGGTGCTCAGCGATCCAACGGGTGCAGACTCCCGGCCCCGCATCCTGCTTGCCGAGGATTCCCAGACCTCGAAGGCAATGCTGTCCAAGAACCTCTCGGAAAGCTACCAGCTTATCGAGGCCAAGGATGGCGAAGAAGCATGGCAGATCCTGGCGGCTGACGAGCACATCGACGTGGTCATCACCGACGTCAACATGCCACGCATGACCGGACAGCAGCTGCTGGTCAAAATCCGCAAAAGCCCGATCGCCCGTATCGCAAGCATACCGGTGATCGTAATGACCGCGGCCAACGACAGCGTCGACAAGAACCTGGCGTTCCTTAACGGCGCCAATGACTTTCTCACCAAGCCGGTCGACGTCATGGAGCTCCAGGCGCGGGTCAACGTCCACTACAAACTCAGCAGGACGATCCGCGAGCTCGAGGAAAGCCGCCGCGCCCTAGTCGAGCAGGCCAGTACCGATCCGCTGACACGGCTGCGCAACCGGCGCAGCTTTTACGAACAGGGTACGCAGCAGGTCGCGGCCGTAAAGCGTTACATGGGAGAACTGTCGGTACTGCTGATCGACATCGACCACTTCAAGCAGGTCAACGACAAATTCGGTCACCAGGCGGGCGACGAGGTTCTGGTCAAGGTCGCAACCCTGCTCGGCGGCATCGTGCGCAATGGTGACGTTGTGGCACGCATCGGCGGCGAGGAATTCGCGGTGCTGCTTCCGGAAACCAACCGCCTCGGTGCCGCGGTGCTGGCCGAGCGCATACGCGCGCGCGTCGAGAAGGCGGAAATCGTCACCGCCGATGCCCGCATTCGGGTCACCATCAGCATCGGGATGGCTGCCTTCAGTGCCGAATCTGTCGATACCTTCGATGAGCTGCTTGCCGTCTCCGACCGGCGCCTTTATCTCGCCAAGAATCAGGGCCGCAACCGCATTTGTGTCAACGACGAAGGGAAGTCGCGTTTCGCCTGAACATGGTTGCGCGGGGGCCCGCCGCATCCGGCACCGACAGGTGAGCGGCCTGGCGCCCAGCGAATTGCTGCCGCGGTCGATGTGAGGATCCCGCCCCCGCCTCCCTTTTCATCTTGGCCGGAAACCCGGACCGGCTGGCGAGCCGGCCGGCAGTGACACACTACCCACGGAAACCTGCCATCGCGACGACTTGCCACCTTTCCCGGGTTGCGCTTCCGGGACACCTGCCTGCGCAATCTGGAACGGATAAAGACACTGCGGCGCGGCGCGCGTGCACACGAAGTACACCGCACGCAACCCTCGATTCCGCGGGCAGAAATCAATCGCGCCTCTTTCGAGCAAACGGTGCGATGCGACAGTGCTCGAAGCTTCCATGCTGAGTGCGGTACAATGCACGGTTTCAACCTGACTCTCGTCCGAAATCCATGCCCCAATCAATGACCGCACCGAATCCTTATCAACCCGCTTCCGATCTGCTCGCTGGCCGCGTTGTACTTGTCACAGGAGCGGGCGATGGCCTCGGCCGGGCGGCCGCCCGCGCCTACGCAAAGCACGGTGCCAGCGTCATTCTTCTGGGGCGCACGGTTTCCAAGCTGGAAAGCGTCTACGACGAGATCCTCGCCGACGGCGGACCACAGCCGGCAATCACGCCCCTGGATCTGGCGCGGGCGACGTCCAAGGAATACGACGGCCTCGGAGCCGCGATCGACAAGGAGTTCGGCAAGCTCGATGGCATCCTGCACAGTGCGGCCGAGCTTGGCACGCTGACGCCGCTTGAGCTCTACGAGCCGGAACTGTGGACGCGGGTGATGCAGGTCAATTTCAATGCAGCATTTGTCATCACACGCCTGTGCATCGACCTGCTCAAACGTTCGAGCGATGCATCGGTGATATTCAGCTCTTCCGACGTGGCGCGCCACGCTCGCGCCTACTGGGGCGCCTACGCAGCCGCGGGTGGCGCGCTCGAACGCCTCATGGAGATCTGGGCGGACGAACTCGAAAACAGCACCCACATCCGGTTCAATAGTCTGGACCCGGGTGCAGTGGCGACCGCGCTGCGTGCCCGCGCCTACCCCGGCGAGGTTGCGGACCAGCATCCGCGCCCCGAAGAGGTCATGGCGCCCTATCTTTATCTGATGGGCCCGGACAGCCGCGGCACCACCGGGCGGGCTTTCAGCACTCGCTGACAGGGGTAGCCGTCAGCGGAAATAGTACACGCCGCGGATCGCGTAGACATTGCGGTGGCTCTGCGGCTGCACGAAAAGGCCCACTGGCGTCCCGGCGACGGTCAACAGCTGGGCATTGGACTGGCCGAACCGAAAGCTGTCGTAGTCTAGTATCAGGCCAAAATGATCCTGCGTGCTGGGCCCGAATTCCACGGTGATCCGGGCAAATCCGGACAACTCCCTTCCCGGTGAAAGACTCAGGCCATCGCCGAGATTCGCGTGTTCATACGTGTACAAGGGATATTTCCCGCCCGCCTTGATGCGATACGACCACGATCCGAACTCCTGAAAGAACCCTGCACCCAATTTTGCATACAGGACATAGTACTGCTCGATGTAGCCGTAGGCCGGCGTCCCGTTGGCGGCCAATGCGTCCTGAATGGACCGGCTCCAGTACTCCCAGCCACCTCCGCCGAACAGGTCGATCCCGTGTGGCCACCGGGCAAAGCGATAGCCGCCCAGCCCCTCCAACTGCAGTCCGGAGTAATCAGACTTAGTCGTCAGCGGAATGCCGCTCTGGGTCTGGCCATCATAGTTCAGGGTTCCAAGATACACCTGGCCGCCCGCCTGATAGATAGGTCCGCTGTCGATGCGCCGGAAATTACTGACACCGGCACCGAACGTGAGCAGCGGCCCGGATTCCTTGTCCAGAATGCTGTCCGTGCTGGAGAATTCCTTCCAATCGTATTGCTCCAACCCGGCCTGCACGTAAGTCTGCCGCGGACCGTAATTCCAGGGTTCATGCGCCTGCACTCCAGGGCTGGTGCCGGCGATAGCCACTGCGAAACCCAAGGTCCGCAAACCTGCCTTGTTCATTGCCCCCCCGCTTTTTTTGACTCATCACAAGGTAGCCGCTCGCACCGCCACGCGCAACGCAGAACACATCGACCCATACGCGCACCGGCCGCCGGCCAGTCATGTTCGTGGCGCATCCGAATCCGCCACAAAAAGTAGCGATTCCCCGCGATGGACAGCACCCCACCTTGGCCATATGGACCCGGCCTGGCAGATGTGCAAACATTTCCCGGTCATGGAGAACGCATTGATCGATTCGTTCAGCCGCCGCATCGAGTACCTGCGGGTCTCGGTAACCGACCGCTGCGAGCTGCGCTGCTCATACTGCATCCCCAAGGGCTTCACCGGATTCGAGGAGCCCGGACACTGGCTTACCTTTGACGAAATAGAGCGCGTGGTGCGCGCCTTCACGCAGATCGGCGTGCGGCACGTGCGCCTGACCGGTGGCGAACCGCTGTCGCGCGGCAAGCTGCCGGACCTGGCGACACGCCTGGTACGTCTCGCAGGGCTGCGCGATCTGTCGATCAGCACGAACGGCACGCGCCTGCGCAGACTCGCCCTGCCGCTGCGGCGCGCCGGTGTCGCCCGCCTCAACGTCAGCCTCGATTCACTGAATCCCGAACGCTTCGCCGAGATTACCGGCGGTGGCCGGCTTGAACAGGTCCTGGACGGACTGATGGCCGCCAAGGAGGCGGGATTTGAACCGGTCAAAATCAACATGGTGGCGATGAAGGGCATGAACGACGGCGAGATCGGCGACATGGTCGATTTTTGCATCCGCCATGATTTCACCCTGCGGCTTATCGAAACGATGCCCATGGGCGCCACCGGTCGCGACGCCACGGAACGATACCTGAACCTGCAGGAGGTGAAGCGCGCCCTGCAGTCCAGATACGAGCTGATTCCCACGATGATGGCAGGCGGCGGACCGGCGCGCTATGTGCGGGTAGGCGGAACGAATCTGCGGATCGGCTTCATCACGCCCATTTCCCAGCATTTCTGCGCCACCTGCAACCGCGTGCGACTGGCGGTGGACGGGACGATCTACACATGTCTCGGTCAGGAGCACAAGCTGGAGTTGCGCCCGCTGCTGAGGTCGGGGGCATGTGACGAGCAACTGAAGGAAGCGATCTGCCGGGCCATCTTGCTCAAGCCGGAAAGGCACGAGTTCACCACTCAGCCGGCGAAGATCGTGCGTTTCATGTCGGCAACGGGCGGCTGAGCCCCCGGCCGGCGCAGCTAGGGGCGGGCCAATGCCGCGATCAGACGGTCTTCCAGCTCGATGCGCACGGCGATCTGCTCACCCAGATGGGACAGCTCCTGCGGCAGGTTCTCGAGCATCGGACGGTGGTCGTCGCGATCGTACCGGTCGTTGAAATCGAGCGCTGCGTCCGTGGTCCGGGCGATAGCCGGGTAGAGCTGCTCGGCCAGGCTGGCGACATCGCGCCGCCGCTCGGTGCCATCAATGATGCGCTCGTACAGGGCGAAATGGCCGGCGGAAATATAGTCGACCAGAATCTGGCAGAACTCCTCGAGCAATTCCCTCACCGGCCGAATCTCCGAGGGGTAGGATTCGATGCCTGCCAGACGGCAGAACAACACCAGCATCTCGATTCTTTCAGCAACGAGTTTCTGAGTCAGCTCACGGCTGCGCGCGCGGCGCTCGGCCGACTTTTCCTGCGAGGTCGTCTCGTTCACCGTGATCATGCACTCGCCTCCCCTTATTCCGTTATCCGCAATTCCTGTCGAAAAAGCGGTCGTGCGTAGTTCTGCAATGATTCTTGTCCCCTGATAAATCGTATATATCAGGTCCCTTCGATCAATTCAACCGGCAATCCGCGCCAGCGTCGACACATCGCAGGCGGGTGACTTCCCCCAGGCAGATCCGGTGATCTGCGACCGGCAGAGGCATCGCGATCCGGAGTTCGGCACCATACCCTTCGGGATCGCGGCGGCTTGAATCCGCGAAACGGCCCTCGGGCCGTTCAGAACGGAAGCCCCGGCAGCTTTCCCCTCATGTCCCGCATCATCTTGCCAATTCCCCCTTTGCCAAGACGCTTCATCATCTTCTGCATCTCGCCGAACTGCTTCAGCAGCCGGTTGATTTCCTGCACCTGCGTACCCGAACCGGCAGAAATCCGGCGCTTGCGCGAACCGCGGATGATGTCGGGAAACCGCCGTTCCTGAGGCGTCATGGAATTTATGATCGCAATGAGACGCCGCGTCTGCCTGTCGTCCATTTGGGCCTTGGCAGCCTCGGGGATGCCAGCCGTTCCCGGAAGCTTGTCCATGAGACTTGCAATACCGCCCATCTTTTCCATCTGCTGCAGCTGGTCGCGGAAGTCCTCCAGGTCGAAGCCCTTGCCCTTGGTGATCTTCTGTGCCAGCTTGCGTGCCTGTTCCTGGTCCACCGACTGCTGGGCCTGCTCGACGAGGCTAAGCACATCGCCCATACCCAGAATGCGCGAAGCCATGCGATCCGGATAGAACGGCTCGAGCGCCTCGGTCTTCTCGCCGACCCCGAGGAACTTGATAGGCTTGCCGGTGACACGCCGCACGGACAGCGCTGCACCGCCGCGCGCATCGCCATCGGCCTTGGTCAGGATCACGCCGGTCAGGGGCAGCGCCTCGTTGAAGCTCTGGGCCGTGTTGACGGCATCCTGTCCGGTCATGCTGTCGACGATGAACAGCGTTTCTATCGGATCGACCGCGGCGTGGATCGCACGGATCTCGTCCATCATCTCGCGGTCGACATGCAGGCGTCCGGCGCTGTCGATGATGACCGCATCTGAACCCGATCTGCGTGCCTGCTCCACGGCCGCACGCGCGATGTCAACCGGCTTCTGCTGCGCCGTGCTTGGAAAGAACGCAGCGCCGACCGTGCCTGCAAGCACCTTGAGCTGCTCGATGGCTGCTGGCCGATAGACATCGGCGCTCGCAACCATCACCGACTTGTGCTCGCGCTCACGCAGGAAACGCGCGAGCTTCGCGACCGTGGTGGTTTTTCCGGAGCCCTGCAGTCCCGCAATCAGGATCACCGCCGGCGGCCGCGTCGCCAGATGAAGACGGTCGTTCGCCTCCCCCATGAGCGCCACCAGCGCGTCGTACACGACCTTGATCACGGCCTGGCCGGGAGTCAGGCTGGTGAGAACCTCCTTGCCGACCGCACGCGAACGCACGTCCTCGATAAAGGACTTTACCACCGGCAGAGCCACGTCTGCCTCGAGCAACGCCATGCGCACTTCGCGCAGGGCCTCGCCGATGTTCTCCTCGGTCAACCGCCCCTCGCCGCGCAGTTTCTTCAGAACCTGCTGCAGCCGCTGGCTCAGATTATCGAACATGCTCTGCTACCTGTTTGTCGATCGATTGCACCGCATCGGCCGCCCGGATTTGTCTTGGCCGGCATGGCGTCTGCGACGGTCTTCCTGCGAAATACGCCCGAATAATGCCAGCAAAGCGCCCGGCGCGCACGGACGCCACGATGCACGACGCGGTTCCCGGCACCTGCCCGGCAGCGGGTTTTCGCGTCCGCCGCAGCGCACAAACCGCCGGTGTTTGCTGCCGTCCTCTTCATTGGCGGCGTAAGCTGTGCCATCATTCGGCCTAAATAATTACATTATGACCAATTAAACAATGAATTTGCTAGCGGCTGTGCTGTATCTGTGCGTCGGCGCTCTGCTGTGGCTCGGCCTGGGCCGTCCCGAGTCGGCCCGCGGCCCGGCCCGCCTCGGCATCTACGCACTGGCGGTTGGGGCGGTCGCGGCGCATGCCGCTGTCCTGTACACCGGCATGCTGCACGAGGGAGGCCTGAATGTCGGCCTGGCCAACGCCATCTCGCTGATCGCCTGGGCGATCGCAGTGCTGTTTCTGATCGCCAGCATCACCCGCCCAATCGAAAGCCTCGGCATCCTTATCATGCCGGTGGCGGCGGCGACCGTTTTGATCGATTGGCTGACGCCGCGCGGCCACCTTCTCATCGTCACGGTCACGCCCCTGCAATCGGTGCATATCGTGATTTCGTTGATCGCCTACAGTCTTCTCAGCATCGCCGTGGTCCAGAGCCTGATGCTTGCCTGTGTCGAGAGCCATCTTCGTCATCGCCGCCAGCCGAGCCGGTTCCTGCGCGCCCTGCCGCCGCTAGAGACCATGGAAAATCTCATGTTTCAGATGATCACGCTCGGCTTCATACTGCTCACGCTGACCGTGATCAGCGGCGTATTCTTTTCGGAGCAGCTGTTCAACAAGCCGCTGGAATTCACTGATCATATAGTATTGTCGATAATTGCCTGGGTAGTGTTTGCCGTGCTGCTCGCCGGACGCTGGCGCTTCGGCTGGCGTGGCCGCACCGCGATCCGCTGGACGTTGGGCGGATTCACGCTTCTTGCCTTCGCCTATTTCGGCAGCAAATTCGCGCTGGAAATCCTCCTGCGCCGCTGAGCAGGCATCGCAGCTGCATCATGGGCTGGCGTTGCGTTCTGGCCCGCCGGCTGGCGTATTGAAGCCAGCGGGCCGCAGAAAATCCGAGACGATCAATTGGACGATCCCCATACTGGCGTATTGCTTGCGGTTCTGGTGTTCCTGATCCTCCTCTCGGCGTTTTTTTCCGCCGCGGAGATCGGGATGATGACCCTGAACCGCTACCGGCTGCGCCACCTCGCCAGCTCTGGCCACCGCGCGGCACGCATCGCGGCGCGGCTGCTCGATCGCCCGGACCGCCTGTTGGGCGTGATACTGCTGGGGAACAATTTCGCCAATATCGCGGCCTCTTCCGTGGCCACACTTCTGGCTCTGAACCTGTACGGCACACCGGCCATCGGCATCGCTACCGGCCTGCTAACCCTGGTGGTGCTGGTCTTTGCCGAGGTGGCCCCCAAGACCGTTGCAGCACTCTATCCTGAGCGCGTCGCGTTTCCGGTTGCCTACGTGCTCGGCTTCCTGCTGAAACTGCTGTCGCCGCTGGTATGGCTGGTGAATATCATGGCCAACGGACTGCTGCGGACTCTCGGCATCACGATCCACGGCAAGACCGCCGACCAGATCAGCACCGAGGAGCTGCGCACGGTGGTTCGGGAAGCGGGTACGTTCATGCCGCAAAGCCACCAGCAGATGCTGCTCGCTGTCCTTGACCTGGAGAATATGACGGTGGAGGATGTGATGGTCCCGCGCGGCGAGATCGAAATGATCGATCTCGATTCCGACTGGGAACACATCCTGGCAAGCTTCACCACCAGCCACTATTCGCGCCTGCCGGTCTGCCACGGCAGCCTGGACAACATCGTGGGCATCGTGCATGTGCGCAAGGTTTTGCTCCTGATGCGCTCTGGGGAGTTCGTGCGTGAAAACCTGGAGAAGATTCTGGAGACACCATATTTCGTGCCGGAAGGAACCCCGCTCGGAAGACAGCTGCTGAACTTCCGCGAAGCACAGCGGCGCATCGCCCTGGTGGTCGACGAGTACGGGGATCTCGTGGGGCTCGTATCGCTGCACGAGATCCTGGAAGAGATCGTCGGCGAGTTCGCGGCCCCGGCACCGGGTGTCATCGATGAGGTCCAGCCCCAGGACGACGGCAGCTATATGGTCAGCGGCAGCATTACCCTGCGCGACCTCAATCGGCGGCTCGAATGGGATTTGCCTACCACCGGCCCCAAAACCCTCAACGGACTCATCACCGAGTACCTCGAGGACATCCCCCAGCCGGGCACCAGTCTGGCCCTGGAGGGCTACCAGGTGGAGATCGTGCGTACGCGCGGCACTGCCGTGCAGCTGGCGCGCATACGTCCGAAGGCGCCAAAGGCCGCTGCCGGCGCCGGGGATTGAACCGCGCTGCGCTTCGTCTTGCGGCGTCCGGCAGCACGCGGTTGCCGCACCACTTCGATTCGGGCTGCCCCGGGCGCATTGCACGGCTGTCGCAGATCACTCTTGAATTTTCGACGCCAGCGTCTTAGCATCCGTTCCGCTGGCAGGAGTCTGCCTGACAGGACACACTGGCCAATGTGTGGCCAGGCGGCGGAATCCACATCACGAAAAAGAACGAGGCAGTTACGGTTCATCCCTGTCCCCATTTGTGCACTGCCCGGTCTGCGTTGAGGACGCGCTGAGTTGTCGCCCCTCATACTCGCGTACGTGGCGGTGGCAGGTGCACTGCTGTCGGGCGTAGTGGCCCTGGCCGCAGACCGGTTTCCCGCTGCACTGCGCGCAGGGTCGTTCAGCATCCTCGGTATTGCTGGCGTGACCGCGGTGGCTGCCGGCGGCTGGGCACTGGTGACGGGCACCCGCACCACCGCGCAGCTTCCCTTCGGATTGCCCTGGCTCAACTGGCACCTGCGCCTCGACCCGCTCTCCGGTTTTTTCATGGCGATAGTCGGCATCGCCGTGATTGCGGTCAGCCTCTACGGCCCCGGCTACGTGCGCGAGTACGAGCGTGACAGGCATGCGCACCAGGCGGCGTCCGGCGAATCTCAGCCACGCAATTCGCTGGCCACACTCGGGCTGTTCACCGGCATATTCGTGGCTGGCATGCTGGCGGTACTGCTGGCCGATGACGCCTTCGTGTTCATGATCGCGTGGGAACTGATGTCGGTGTCGAGCTACCTGCTGGTCGCCTATCAGCATGACAATCCGGCCAACCGTCACGCCGCCTTCCTTTACCTGCTGCTCGCCGAAATCGGCGCACTGGTGATCCTGCTTGCCTTTGGCGTGCTCGCCGGATTCGGCGGCAATTTCACCTTCGATGCAATGCGCGCGGCGCACCTGTCGCCGGCCTGGGCATCGCTCGCGTTCGTGCTGGCGCTGTTCGGATTCGGCATGAAGGCCGGCATGGTGCCGCTGCACGTATGGCTGCCCGAGGCGCACCCGGCAGCTCCGTCCCATATCTCTGCGCTGATGAGCGGGGTAATGCTCAAGGTGGCGATCTACGGACTCATCCGCTTCGTATTCGATCTGCTCGGCCACCCCCAGTGGTCCTGGGGCCTGACGACCCTGGCGATCGGCACCGCCACGGCTGTGCTCGGGGTCCTGTATGCTGTCACACAGAATGACCTCAAGCGGTTGCTCGCCTATTCCTCCGTCGAGAACATCGGCATCATCCTCATGGGCCTTGGCCTGGGCATGATCTTCATCGGCACCGGTCATCCAGTCCTTGGCGCCGTAGCACTGCTCGCCGCCCTGTATCACAGCCTGAATCACGCCGTATTCAAGACCCTGCTTTTCCTCGGCGCCGGGGCAGTGCTCTACCGCACCCACGAACGCGATCTCGACCACCTCGGCGGCCTGATCCGGCGCATGCCGGCCACTGCGTTTTTCATGCTCATCGGCTGTTTCAGCATCGCCGCCCTGCCCCCCTTTAACGGCTTCGTCTCGGAATGGCTGACGCTGCAGGCGGCGCTGCAGGTACCGGCGCTCTCGAGCGGCGTGCTGCGCTCCATCATTCCGATCGCCGCAGCGCTGCTGGCGCTGACCACGGCGCTGGCGGCCGCCACGTTCGTCAAGGTCTACGGGGTAGCGTTCCTCGGACAGCCGCGCACGCGCCACGTGGCGCACGCTCGCGAAGTCGGCCTGGGAATGCGCGCCGGAATGGGGCTGCTGGCACTGCTGTGCGTGGTGCTGGGCGTAGTGCCCACGCTGGTAATCCGCCTGATCAGCCCGATCACGCGGGGTCTGCTGCACCTCAGCCCGGCGGGCGCCACGGTGCGCGGCTGGCTATGGCTGACGCCGGTCTCGCCGCACGTGGCCTCGTATTCCGCACCGCTGGTTGTCGCCGCCATGGCGTTCACTTTCCTCGCCGGCTACCTGCTTCTGCATCGCCGCGCCCGCAGCGCGCGGCGCAGTGATCCCTGGGACTGCGGCTTCGGCGGACTGAACGCGCGCATGCAATACACTTCAACGGCGTTCGCACAACCGATCCGCCGGGTATTCGCACCGGTATGGCAGATCGACGAGCACGTCGACAAGGTCCAGAACTCTGCGACCCGCTACACCAGCATGCGCCACCAACTGCATGTCACGGACTGGTCATGGTCCGCTGTCTACCTGCCCATCGGCCGTCTGGTGCTCGCGGCAGCGCGGCGCGTCGGCCGCATACAGACTGGCAGCATACGCATCTACCTCGCCTATTCCTTCTTCACCCTGCTGCTGCTGCTATGGCTGATAACCTGAACGGCTGGCTGTGGGCCGCGCTTCAAACACTGCTGTTCATCGGCGGGGCGCCGCTGCTGGCCGGCTGGATCAAGCGCCTGAAATGCCATCTGCAGAACCGGGCCGCCCCCTCGATCCTCCAGCCGTACCGCGACCTCGCCAAGCTTTTCGCCAAGGATCTGGTGCTTGCGCACGATGCATCCTGGATCTTCCGGGTGACGCCGTACGTGGTCTTCGGCGCCATGCTGCTGGCGGCGGCGGTGGTGCCGCTGGTGGCGGTACCGCTGCCGACCGCTGCCATTGCCGATGTCATCGTGCTGGTAGGATTTTTCGCGCTGGCGCGCTTCTTCCAGGCACTGGCGGGCATGGACATAGGCACCGCCTTCGGCGGCATGGGTGCCTCGCGCGAAATGACCGTCGCATCACTCGCCGAGCCCGCGATGCTGATGGCGATATTCACGCTCACCATGACCGCTTCCACGACCAACCTCTCGGTGGCGATCCAATACATTCTGAACGCCGGCCTGGTACTGCGTCCGTCTTTTCTTTTCGCACTGCTCAGCCTGGCCATGGTGGCGGTCGCCGAGACCGGTCGCATCCCGATCGACAACCCGGCGACCCATCTCGAGCTCACCATGCTTCATGAGGCGACAGTCCTGGAATACAGTGCCCGCCATCTGGCGCTGATAGACTGGGCCGGCATGGTCAAGCTCATGATCTATGCAGTCCTGATCAGCAACATCTTTCTGCCCTGGGGAATCGCCCGGCATCTCACGCTTCCCGGCCTGGCACTTGGCACTGTGGCGGTAGCCGCGAAGCTCGCGCTTCTGGCGGTGCTCCTGGCGCTGTGGGAAACCGTACTCGCCAAAATGCGCCTGTTCAGGGTTCCACAGTTTCTGGGGTTTGCGTTCGTGCTGAGCCTGCTGGGGATCCTGACGCACGTGATCCTCGAGAGCGCATTGTGAATTCGATCGCCCCAGGGAACGGCCTGTCCATGATTAAGGAGCCGCAATGTCATGCATCTGACTGATCTCAGTCTCTTCAGCCAGGGCATCCTGGTTTCGGCCGCACTGGTGCTGTTCACCTCGTTCGTGATGCTCGCCCAGGCACGCATCCAGCCACTCATATACGCTTTCGCCTGGCAGGGCGCACTGCTGTCGATCACCACGGCGCTGGTGGCGCTGGTATCGGGACATACACACCTTTATATATCGGCGCTGCTCACCTTCGGACTCAAGGCACTGCTGATCCCGTGGATGCTTTATCGCCTGACGAGGCGACTGCATATCCAGTATGACGTTGAAATCGTCGCCCACCCCTCGCTCACGCTCCTCGCCGGCACCGTGCTGGTGGTGTTCTGCTACTACGTAGCGCTGCCGATTGCCCAACTTTCGACGCTCGTGACCCGCAATACGATCGCTGTGAGCATGGCAACCGTATTGCTCGGCATGCTGCTCATGATCAGCCGCCGGACCGCAGTGGCACAGGTGATCGGATTCATGTCCATCGAGAATGGTCTGTTCTTCGCGGCCGTGGCCTCGACCTACGGCATGCCGATGATCGTCGAACTGGGTGTCGCTTTTGACGTCCTGGTGGCGGCCGTACTTTTCGGCGTGTTTTTCTTCCAGATCCGCACCAGCATCGACTCGCTCGATGTCGATCGTCTGAACCGCCTGTCGGAGCGAGGCGAATGAGTCCGCTCTACCTGGTGCTGTGGCTGCCGCTCGCCGGCGGCCTGGTGCTCGCGCTGGTGCCGAACTACCGCATCGCGGGCTATATCAACGTGGCGATCGCAGCCTCGACCTTCGGCTCCTCGGTGTGGCTCGCCTGGAATGTGCTCGGCACCGGCCCGGAGCTGTCGCCGGGCAAGCTGTTCTACATCGACGCCTTCAACGTCTACCTCGTGGCGTTGACTGCGTTCGTCGGCTTGACTACGGCGATCTTCTCGCGGCCCTATATGCAGCACGAAGTCGAGCGCGGCCGGGTCGGTCCCCCGCGTATGCGGCTGTATCACTCGATGTACCAGGGCTTCCTGTTCGCAATGCTGCTGGCTCTCACGACCAACAACATGGGCGTACTGTGGGTGGCAATGGAAGCCGCTACCCTCACGACGGTGTTGCTGGTAAGCCTGTATCGCACCCCGGAATCGGTGGAAGCGGCCTGGAAGTACTTCATCCTGTGCGGTGTCGGCATCGCCCAGGCGCTGTTCGGGACCGTACTTTTGTACTTCGCGGCAGAGCGGCGCCTCGGCGCCGAGCGTAACGATACGCTGCTGTGGAGCGTCCTGCACAACCACGCCGCCCAGCTCGATCCGGCCGTGCTGGCAATCGCCTTCGTGTTCCTGCTGGTCGGCTACGGAACCAAGGTCGGACTGGTGCCGCTGCACAACTGGCTGCCGGATGCACATTCCGAGGGTCCTACGCCCATGTCTGCGGTGCTGTCGGGCCTGCTGCTCAACGTCGCGCTCTATGCGCTCGTGCGCGTTAAGATGCTGGTGGACGGCTCGCTGCATACTGCGCTTGCCGGGCACCTGATGATGGGATTCGGCCTGCTGTCTTTTCTGGTAGCGAGTCTGTTTCTGCACCGCCAGCACGACATAAAGCGCATGTACAGCTATTCCTCGATTGAACACATGGGTCTCATGACTTTCGCCTTCGGAATCGGCGGCGCACTCGCCACCTTTGCCGCCCTGCTGCACATGACCGTACACTCGCTTACAAAATCCTCCATCTTCGTTACCGTCGGTCACGCCTCGCAGCTCGCCGGCACCCAGCGCATCGAGCACATACGCGGGTTGATCCGCACTCAGCCGCAGGTCGGCTGGGGCCTGCTGATCGGCACGCTTGCAATCGCCGGCTTTCCACCCTTCGGCGTGTTCATGAGCGAGTTTCTGGTGCTTAACGCGACCATGAAATCCTGGCCATGGCTGACCGTGCCGCTGCTGGTGGGTCTGGCCATCGCGTTCGCCGGCCTGTTCCGTCACCTGCAACCCATGGTTTACGGTACCCCGCCGCCCGGGCAGACCCGCGTCAGGGCCAACATGCTGCCGGTGGCGATCCATCTCGCCCTGGTACTGTGGCTCGGCCTGTCGATTCCGCTGTTCCTGTCACACTGGTTCGAACAGGCGACAAGTCTTATCTCCGGGAGTCTGCCGCTGTGAGGCGCTTCGACTGGCTCGATCCGTTCCTTGGCCGGCTCGTCGCCGAGGATGTGGCGGTGCGGGAGCTGCCGGCATGTTCCGGTCTCGCCCCGGCCCGCGTGATCGGGGTCGATGCCGATGATTGGGGGAAACTCGGACAGGCCGCCAGGCACTGGGGTTGCCGCTGGGTTGGCTGCTGGGGCGATGACATCGGGGAACATTTTCACCTTTATTCCTGCTTCGAAAAGGACCGCGGCTATCTGCTGGCACGCACCGCGGTGCGACGCCTCACACCCATCCTGCCCTCCCACACACCGTATTTTGCGGCCGCCGACCGTGCCGAGCGTCATCTCCAGGATCTTTTCGGCGTGGCTTTCGGAGACCATCCCGACGCACGTCGCTGGATCCGCCATCAGGCCTGGAAGGACAGCGAATACCCGTTGCGCAAGGATTTTCCGCTCGCGGGCCACCCTCAGCCGCAGACTCCGGCAGACAACCATTACAAATTCCTGTTCGCCCAGGGCAGCGGAGTCTGCGAGATCCCGGTCGGGCCGGTGCATGCATCGATCATCGAACCGGGACATTTCCGCTTCCAGGCGGTCGGCGAGACCGTGCTCCACCTCGAGCAGCGGCTCGGCTATGTCCACAAGGGTACGGAAAAGCTCGCCGAGGGGCGTGATGCCACGGGACTGGCGCGGCTTGCGGCACGCGTTTCGGGCGATTCCACCGTGGCGCACAGCTGGGCCGCGTGCATGGCGATGGAAAAGGCAGCGGCACTCGAGGTTCCGGCGCGCGCACTTGCACTGCGGGCCATCCTGGCCGAGCGCGAACGCATCGCCAACCACCTCGGCGACATCGGCGCCATCTGCAGCGACGTGAGCTTCAGCTTCGCCTTCTACCAGTTCAGCCGTCTGCGCGAGCTCTGGCAACGCGTCAACCTTGCAGCCTTCGGTCACCGGCTGCTCATGGACTGCATCGTACCCGGCGGGGTCGCCACAGACCTCACGACCGAAGCGATCGTCGCCCAGCACGAGCAGATCCGCACCTTTCGACCGCAGCTTGCCCGGTTGATGGACATCCTTAATACCAGTCCTACGGTCGAAGACCGCCTCATCGGGACCGGCAAACTCAGCCCCGAGCTGGCCGCCGAATTCGGTGCACTCGGCTACGTCGGCCGGGCAAGCGGCATCGACCTCGATGTGCGCCGCGATTCACCCTATGCCCCGTACGACGCTTTAACGATACCTGTCCCGGTCCATCGCAGCGGCGACGTCGCAGCGCGCGTTCGGGTACGGGCTGAAGAAATCGGCAATTCGTTTGTGCTGATAGAAAATCTGCTCGACAAACTCGTGGCAGGACCGACGCACGCTCCCTGGGTGCCGCCTGCGGGCAATGTCACGGGACTGGGTGTGGTCGAAGGATGGCGCGGCGAGACGCTCGCCTTCGTGCGCTTCGGCGACGATGGGCGCATCGCCCGCTATTACCCGCGGGATCCGAGCATGATCAACTGGCCGCTGCTTGAACTGCTCATCCACGAGAACATCGTCCCGGATTTTCCGGTATGCAACAAATCGGTGAACGGATCGTATTCCGGCAATGACTTGTAGCACAAGCACCAGCGATGCGTACTGGCCGGCCATGGCGGCGGCCGCGCCGGCCGCTTGCACGGACCGCGAGGTTTCATATCCATGCTGAGAATTCTCGGAAAAGTACAGCGTATCGGCATCATTACCGAAAGCCTGTCACCGTGGGACGAACCGGCTCTGAGCCAGGTCGGAGAACAGCTGAAGGCGGCGGTCGGCAGGCGCTTCCGCGGGAGTCTCGCGATCCGCCAGGTAGACGCCGGCTCATGTAACGGCTGCGAACTCGAGATCCAGGCGCTCAACAATCCGTACTACGGCATCGAGCGCTTCGGCGTGCATTTCGTCGCCAGCCCGCGCCACGCCGATATGCTGCTGGTGACCGGGCCGGTGTCGCGCCACATGGAGGAAGCCCTGCGCCGCGTGCACGCCGCCACCCCCGATCCCAAGCTCGTGATCGCCGTCGGCAACTGCGGCGCCACCGGCGGGGAATTCGGCGTGAGCTATGCCAGCGCCGGCGCGGTGTCGAATGTGGTTCCGGTGGACGCGGTCATTACCGGCTGCCCGCCCACGCCGCTCGATCTGATGCGCGGCATACTCGAGGCCATCGACGCCCGCAAGGCGGGCCGCGTGTCGGCCACACGCTGAACACCCAGGCCGCGCCGGTCAGCGGCCATCCGCTGTCCGATCCCGCAACGCTGCCATGCCCTGCAGGTAGGCGCGTGCACGTTCAACGACTTCCTCCGGCAGCCCGCTATTGCGGGCAATGACAAGCCCCAGGGATCGCCCGCTCGTGCCGATCTGTAATTGATAAGTGGGCTTCAGCCGCTCCTCGTCAAACGCCATGGATGCATTGGTCAGTCCGCCGTGGTGCGCGGCGAACGCCTTGAGCGGCGCGAGATGGGTCGTCACGATGCCCTGGACGTGCCTTGCGGCGAGCTCATCGAGCACCGCCATCGCCAGCGCCGCACCCTCCTCCGGGTCGGTGCCGGTTCCAAGCTCATCGAGCAGCACCAGCGTACCGCTTCCGGCATCGCGCAGAATGCGCTTGAGGGCCTCCACGTGCCCGGCGAAAGTTGAAAGATGATGATAGAGACTCTGCGGGTCGCCGATGTCGACGATTACCCGGCTGAAATTCCCGATGATGCAGTCACCCTCCGCCGGGATGTGCAAACCGCAGTGCGCCATGGTCACCAGCAGGCCGACGGTCTTGAGCACCACCGTCTTGCCGCCGGTATTCGGACCAGTGACGATCAGCATGGGCTGGTGCGCATCGAGCGTCAGACTCAGCGGCACCGGGCGCGGCCCCTGGCCGCCGGTGAACTGCAGCAGCAGGGCCGGATGATAGGCGCGATCGAGCTGCAGCCGCGGCGTATCCACAAGCTGCGGCGCATGGGCGTTGAACTGAGCGCTCAGCTTTCCCGCTGCCAGGGCCAGATCGATCCAGGTCAAGGCATCGAGCATATGCCCGAGGGTGGCCAGATGGTCCCGCAGGAACCCGGTCAGCTCGCGCAACAGCGCCTGGGTTTCGACCTCCTGCTGCCCGACAAGCGCCTCGACGCGATTGTTGCGGGCGATCACTTCCATCGGTTCCACCAGCTGGTCGCCCTTGCCGCCGGCCGTGCCGCGGCGCACGCCGCGGATACGCTCGACCTGCCCTGCTGCGACCGCCAGCATCGCCCGTCCACCCTGCCAGACAATCCTGTCGGCGGACACCACATCCCGGACGTCGGGGCGCTCGATACGCGCCGTGAGCGCGCCGACGACTTCCTCACGCAGCGTGCGGAGCTGTGCGGCGAGCTCGTCGAGTCGCGGGCTTGCGTCCTCGCGTACTCTTCCGGAAGGGAGAATGCTGCGATCCAGCCGCTGCACCAGCAGCGGCGGCGGCTCCAGATGTTCCTGCGGGCCAGGATATAGATCGGGACGCACGGCGACGGCCTGCCGCAAAGCAGCAACCGCCGCGATCACCTGCTGCAGGTTGCGCAGCGCCGTTCCCGGCAGCGCCGCCCCCGGATTGGCAGCTTGCCGCAACGCCACACGTATGTCCGGTACCTCTCGGAGCGTCGGCGTTGCACCCGCATCCAGCACGCTGCGTGCCGCCGTGACTGCCGCCAGCATGGCGCGCGCCAGGTTCAGGTCGGGAGCCGGCTCGATATGCCGTGCAGCTTCCGCGCCATAGGGCGTGGACGTCAGCTTCTCGAGCAGCCGCCGCACTGCGTCGAACTCAAGGGCCTTCAGGTCGCTCTGCATGATTCGGTCCCCACGGCGCCGGCGTGGACGCGGCCCACGGCGCCGGCGTCTTCAGCAGTCAGCGGCTTTTTTCTTTGCCACGTCGTCGCGCACATAAACCGGCAGCGCACGCTCGGCCGGCAGCGCCTCGCCGGCGGCAAAACCGGCCGCACCGAGAATGGCGACATCGCGCGCATGCGGGAAACGCTGCGCGCTCCAGCCGCTCACCTGGCCGGGCCAGCGCGCCAGAAGCTGCCCGGCGTACAGGTCCCAGCCACTGCCCGCGCCCCACCATCCGGCCCCCTGCGGAGCGGGCAGATCCGCAGGTGCGGCGACGAGCTCGGAACCCACCAGACGCGGATGCGACCGGGCGTCGCGGACGTAGACGCCCCAGTACACCTGGTTCATGCGCGCGTCCATTGCCGCCAGCACCCGGTCCTGCGCCTCGCCCTGGGCAAGCGCCGCCAGCGACGACACGGGAACAACCGGCAGGTCGGCGGCAAAGCCCAGCCCCTGCGCGACCGAAGCACCGATGCGCAAGCCGGTAAAGGACCCGGGGCCACGCCCAAATGCCAGGGCATCGAGGTCGGCAAGATGCAGGCCGGCGTCGCCCAGCAGCGCCCCGATCATGGGCAGAATGCGATGCGAGTGCTGTTCGCC
The DNA here is from genome assembly GCA_021790335.1 of Pseudomonadota bacterium. Taxonomy (GTDB): domain Bacteria; phylum Pseudomonadota; class Gammaproteobacteria; order Acidiferrobacterales; family UBA6901; genus JAJYCY01. The sequence continues at coordinate 39,026 of JAJYEE010000007.1, forward strand.
GAGTTCGAAACGCTCGTGCACACGCCCGTCGTCCCAGAGGGCGACGGAACAGGCTGGCGTGGAGGTGTCCAGAGCGAGTAATTTCAAGGGCGGCGGATCGCGATGGTGCGGGCCATGATAACACGCACGCCTGCCGCGGACAGCGCTGCCGTCACGTCCCGCGCACAAGCGCCCGGCGGTCGTTCAGATAGAGCCAGCCCTTGACCACACGGTAGATCGCCCACACGTAGGTGCCGAACAGCACGAAATAGCCGACGATGAAGACAAAGGTCGCCATGCCCAGCACCAGCAGCGCCATCGCGACCCAGAATGTACGTATCTGCCAGCGGAAGTGGGATTCGATCCAGGTACCGGCGGTATCGGGCAGCTTGACGTAATCGATGATCACCGCGACGACCAGACCGATGAGGAACAGCGGGAACACCACACTCACCGCCTGCAATGCATAGACGACAGTCGCCAGTCTGATCAGGCGCTTCGATTCGCCGGCATCTCCGGCATCCTTCGGTGCGTTGTCTGTCACCATTGGCCCTCTGGACATTATCGCGTGAATGACCGCATCGGCCCTGCCCCCGGCGACCGCCACGGCACTGGTGTTAGCGGTATTCGCGGTCACGCGTCAGCAGATCGACACGCCTGCCGAAATAATACCTGATTCCGACCATGATGATATTGTTCGTGACGGTCTGGTGCCTCCTCGTGTAGCTGGCCCACAGACCCGAGGAATTGTCGAAGAACCTTGGCTGAAACTCGACCCCCAGGCTGTAGGTGTTCTTCAGGTCCTGTCCGTAGGTAGCCAGATCCACGCGCAGGATATTGGTGGGATACCAGCTGCCGGTCAGGCTGTCGCTGTTGAACCGGTCGAAGGCATTGAAGCGCGTCTGGTTCCAGGAAACCCCGATCGTGAACCGGGAAAAATAATACTGGGCCCCGGCAGAATAGTCCTTCATATCGAGCCTGGCGGTACCGCTGGCAAGGAATGTCGACTCGCAATGCGACATGGCCTGCCCCGCGCCGTAGCCCGCACTGATCCGGCCGACGGACGGATCGCGGACGAACAGGCCGGCGCTCAGCCCCTTGTCGATCACTGTGCACTGCGGCAGGGAACTTGCCAGGGTCAGGCCGCTGCCGAGGGAAGCGAAGTTCGCTGCCATGCTGTAGTGGTCATAGAAGGCGGACACCGAAGCGCCCAGATAGCCGGCCAGCGGAAGGGTGATGCTGCCGTCGACGGCATTGACACGGCTGTCGCTGCCGCCGACAGTGTTGATATCCCCGGATTCGTACCCGATCTGGTAATGGGTCGACTTCACGGCGGCCGGATCAGCAAGTGCGCTGCCGCCATATACCAGGAGCAGACCGGCAAGAAAGAGGCGTTTCATGGATTGTCTCGTCAATGACACTGGTTCGTCGGCGCCGGTGCCACCACGATTTGGCTGCTGCCGGCCAGGAACAACCAGCCGCCATCGGGGCTGATGGCCATCTTGACCGCTCCGCCGGTGCCGGGGCTGCTAACGGGCGTCGTCGCCCCAGCCTGGGGAAATGGGCCGCCCGACATGCCTGTGATCAGATTGAAGGCCAAAATCTGCCCGGACGAATCGAACGTGTAGGCGCAGTCCGCATTCGGGCTCACAACCACGGCGAGGGTCTTGCTGGGCAGCTTTCCGAGGAGCGTGAAACTGCTGTCGTAGACATCAATACCGCTGAGCACGATGCGGGTCGCAGACTGATCGAGCGCCGGGGCGATTGTACCCTGGTTGATCGCCGCAGCGGTGGAAGCAAAGGTTTCCGAGGAGGCTGTGTATTGGTACACCGGCGGCGACGATGCGAGTGACGGATCTCCCTGCTGCAGGGCGACGACGGACCCGTCGGCGGACGCACCGGGGGTCGCGTTGTCGAGGCTGGGTGTCGTGGAATTCTGGGTGAACGCCGGATCGCGCACCGCAAACAGATAAAGCGGCGTACTGGCACTGCTGCCATTGCCGGTCGTCACGATGGCATTGCCGTCATTGGCCACTGCCAGATTCTTGAGGTAGACGCCCGCCGGCGCCGGGGTGGGGCCGGGCGTATATTGGGTCTTTATCGCGAGCGTCCCCGGATCGAGCTCGGTCAGATACTGCGGGGAGAGCGCCAGCAGCTCGCCGCCCTGCGTAGACAGGGCGATGTCGGAGAGGTTCGCCAGCGACGGGAGGGTGGCCGACGAAACCGTGGCCGGCGTGGTGTTCCAGCTTCCTGAGCTATACGCGTAGCGCAGCAGTTCGGTGCCCGAGCCCGTCGTCGCCACCACCAGCAGCGCCTGCCGCTCGGCGTCGTAGCGAAGCTGATCCACGCCGGTCACGCTGGGAGGATAGGGGAGCGTCGTGGAAACATAGCTCGGAGCCTGCACAATCACGAGTTTGGCATCAGACTCGATGGGCTGCGGGCTGCTCGGGGCCACAATCTGAACCGGGTAGGTAACCGGGTAAGTGCTGCCGGTGGGCAGGGTCAGGGAATAGCTCGCCTCGATCTCGGTATCGCTCACCACGCTGAACGTGCTGGCCGAGACCCCGTTGAACGTGACGTTCTGCACCGGAAATTGTTCGAACCCCTGACCGCGGATGATCACCGATCCGCTCGCGGTGAGGGGCGACCCGGTGGCCACGCCGACATACGGCGCGACATAGCGCACGATCGGCGGGATATCATAGGTGACATTGATGACCTGCGAATTGCCCGAAACGAGCTGGCTGCACCCGGGATTGCCGCAGCTGTAGCCCGTTACGGTGATCGTACCGTGGAACACCCCGGCACCAAGGGCGCTGGGCGCTGCGGGATCGACCACGATCTGCGCCGCGGTGCCGCTCAGGGTGTAGGTGGCGTTGGCGATGGCGCTCCCGCCGTGCAGGACCGCAACCGACACGGTGCCGGGGCTGACGCTGGCGCTGATCGTCAGCGGCGACGGTGTTGTCGCGTCCGGGCTGGTGGCACTAAAACTGAGGCTGTTGGTGGAGACGCTGGCGACCGGCTGCTGATTTCCGGTTCCGCATGCCGAAAGACCGGCAACGACCCAAAGAAGCGCGATGGCGCGGGTGCAACGGACGGCAAAACGCACACTCCCCCCTTGCATGATGAGGTACAACGCAATTCTACGTGGAGCGCAGCCCGAAAGTCCGCGGCTTCCGCGTTGTAAGAATCCGGCAGGCCGTTACGACCGTTGTCTGTCGAAACACCGCAGGGAAACACCGGACCCTGCGTCGACCGCCGCTGACTGCATTCCCCGTCTGCGCACCGCTCAAGGAGCACCGCAGGCCCGCCGCGGTTGACCGGCCACCCCTGACGCATCGGTCACAGGCCGCCAGGAATCTTGCGGAGCCGCATTGTACCTGACACGCACAACGCGCTGGAAGGGGAAGCACGACAATCGGATCTCGTGCCTGTGTCCTGTGGGGGGGCTGGGAAGCCGCCAGCGCCCCACCCGGCCCCGGGGCCGGATTTCCCGGGCGACTACCACCAATCGGCCGCATCCGTCACGATCGGCCGTCACGGCAACGGACGATATGCTCCGCTCAGCTGCCCTTCCGGTCCTGCGGGTCCTTCGTCGGAAACCAACGTTCCAGCATTCTCGCAGCCCACTGCTGCCCGCCCAGCCCGAAGGCCAGCGCTGCCGCGAGCACGACCCCGGCGAGCAGGATGAGGAAGCTCTGGTGGACCAGTTCCGTCGCGACCTGCACCTGCTCGAGCGCGATCAGCACCACGAACACCAGGATCGCATAGCGCGCAAGCTGCCCCAGCAATTCGGCGTCTGCCACCCCGACATTCTTCCCGTAGGCGGTGATGGTACGCTCCATGAACCGGGCGAAATACCCGCCAAAGGCGAGAATCAGCACTGCCAGGATCACGTCCGGAATGAACAGTGCGACGCGCCCTACAACTTCCGTCACATGGGTGAGGCCGAGGCTGTTGAATGCGATCATGAGGGCCGCCAGGATCACCAGCCAGTACAGCAGCAGCACCACCACTCCGCCGGTGTCGGTTCCGATGCCACCCTGCCTCAGGAAGCCATCGATGCCGGCACGCTCGGTCAGAATATGAAAGTTGATCGCCCGCAAACCTTTGGTCACCGCAACGCGCAGCAGCTTCGCCAGCAGCCACCCCACCAGCAGGATGACAACTGCGAGTACGAGCTTCGGCGCCAGTGCGCCGGCCTGCGCGAGAAATGCGCGCACCGGTTCCAATGAAATGCCTACGTTTGCCATGATTTCCTCCTGTCGCTTCCGCGTCGTCGTTCACAAAGAGATCCGCGCATTGCCACGGTCCGGCTCATGGCGCACTGCCCGGGATGCGCCGCAACGCACAGCACCGCACGCGCCCAAGCGGCGTGCCTCGGACGGCCGGATGCGCAGCGAGGCGACCTTTGCGCCCCAAGCTATTTCGGCGGACCGAGAAGCTCCAGGATTCCGTGCAGTCCGACGGATATCCGCTCCGGTTGCCTGTCCAGCGCTGCGCGCACCCCGTACAGGACCTGCTCCAGTTCGAACATGTCCAGCAGTTGCGGCATTCCGCGCTGATCTCCGAGCAAGCCGGTGTCGCGGGTCGTCTCGGTATAGGCCTGCAGGAAGGCGCGCCGTGCACCCAGCTGCCAGGCCTGCAGCAGGGGTTCTAGCGGCCGAACGTCCTCCGGATGCCCGGCGGTCGCCGCTAGCAGCGCCTCCTGGCGCGCCTCCGACAGAGAGCACAGCATGCTGGCCACGTCGCGCAGCGGCGAATGCTTCGCGCGGTACTCCGCGCGCATCCGACCCGCTCCGCCCTCGAACCCGATGATGAAAAAATCATTCTGCGCCAGCAGCGTCCGGGACAGGCCAAAGTCGCCGTGGATCCGCGTCCTCACCCCGTTCGGCGGGCTGCCTGCGGCGGAATCGATGCGCTGCAGCAGCTCGGCGCGCCGCTCGAGGATCGCCTGCGCCGCCGCGCTTGCCTCGTCACCCAGCGCCGTCCGTTGCCGCTCCAGCGCGTCCAGCGCGGCGGCCGCCTCGGCGCGCGCATCGGCAACCCAGTCCGCCGGATCCCGGCGCCGTAGCGGCTCGGCGGCAAATGCCGGGTCGCTGGCGTAAGCGGCCAGCGCCAGATGCAGCTCTGCGGTGCGCCGCCCGAGCACACCCATGAGAGCGTGGTAGGCGCCGTGCGTTTCCGCCGATCCGGCCCCCGACAGACCGCGCGTGCGCTCCTGCTCGAGAAAACGCTCCAGATAGGAAAGCGTATAGCTCCAGCCGTCGCCTTGATTTTCCACAAAACTCTGGATCAGGGCGAGCGTCGCCGGCACGCCATCGCCACCCACATACTCGACGTGACCGGCTAGCGGCACGCTGTGCGAGAAATGCGCGACCTCGCCGAGAAACCGGCTGAACTCGACCTCCGGATGAAGCCCGACCCGCAGGCGCCGATAGGCCTTGAGCAACAGGCGGCTTCCGAAGCGCAAGGCGGTGTGGCTGCCCCTCGCACCCTGCACCGATACCGGCAATTCCTCCAGCGCTGCAGTCCCTTTGATCTCCTCGAACCGTGCCGCCGGAATGAACCGGATGGTGCCGGCGGCACACGGCAGTTCCTCGCCCCGCCCGGCGGCCGCCACCATGGCACGGCAAAAGCTCTCGTCCGAAAACGCATCGGCGAGCACGCCGGTGCTCGCCTGCTGGCGCACACGCGCCAGCGTCGCGGTGGACAGACTGCGGTCGCGCGCATCGTCGCCGCTGTCCCAGATCAGCGCGAACGGCGCAAAGTAGGTCTCGGCCGGGCCGGCAAGCGGCCCGATACGCAGCAGAGCCACCAGCCATTTGGCCGGATCACCGCCCCACTCGGCGCTGTCGACGAGCTGCACGTGCTCGGGCACGTGCTCCTTCAGCCCGGACCAGCGCTGCATCGCAACAAACTTCGGGAACACCTCGGTTTCGAGCTGGGCACGCAACTTTTCGGCCATGCGTATGCGCCACGGTACAACTCGGTCGCGCAGCAGGCTGTGCAGGCCGTCGAACAGCACCACCACCGGAAGCTCCTCGGGCGCGAGGCGCTGCTCGTGCCACAACGGCACCTCGGCATCCTTCACCAGCCGGAACCAGTAAAACCCGTGCCCCGGAAGCGTCAGCAGATAAGGCAGGCCGCCGACCGGAGGAAATGCGGTACGGCCCATCAGCTCCACCGGAACGCGTCCGCGATACTGAGCCAGATCGAGTTCCACCGGCTGGGCGGATCGTGCAAGATTCGCAACGCACAAGATGGTCTCATCGCCGTGCTCGCGCAGATACGCGAGGATTTTGCGGTTTCCGGGCCGCAGGAACTGGAACCGCCCGCGCCCGAACGCCTGATAATTCCGGCGCACGCCGAGCGTGCGGCGCATCCAGTTGAGCAGTGACGAAGGGTCGCGCGACTGCGCTTCCACGTTCACCGCCTCGTAACCGTACACCGGGTCCATGATCGGCGGCAGATACAGCCGCTGCGGGTCGGCGTGCGAAAATCCGGCATTGCGGTCCGGACTCCACTGCATGGGGGTACGCACGCCGTTGCGGTCGCCGAGATAGATGTTGTCACCCATGCCGATCTCGTCTCCGTAATAGATGATCGGCGAACCCGGCATCGACAGCAGCAGGCTGTTCATCAGCTTGATCCGGTCAATGTCGTTGTCCATGAGCGGCGCGAGCCGGCGACGGATGCCCAGATTGAGGCGTGCCTGCGGGTCAGCCGCATACATCTGGTACATGTAGTCTCGCTCCCGGCTCGTCACGGTGGCGAGCGTGAGCTCATCATGGTTACGCAGAAACACCGCCCACTGGCAGTTTTCCGGGATGTCCGGGGTCTGCTTCAGAATCTCAACGATCGGATGGCGGTCTTCCTGCGCGATCGCCATGTACATGCGTGGCATGAGCGGAAAGTGATAGGCCATATGGCACTCGTCACCGTCACCGAAGTAATCGCGCACATCCTCCGGCCACTGATTGGCCTCGGCAAGCAGCATGCGGTCGCGGTAATGGGCATCGATCTCGCCACGCATCTGCCGGATCACGGCGTGCGTTTCGGGAAGATTCTCATTGTTCGTCCCCTCGCGAACGCACAGGTACGGCACCGCGTCCAGCCGCAGGCCGTCCACCTCCTGGTCCAGCCAGAAGCGCATCACCCGCGTCATTGCCTTCACCACGTGCGGGTTGTTGTGATTGAGATCAGGCTGGTGGAAAAAAAACCGGTGCCAGTAATAGGCCTGTGCCACTTCGTCCCATGCCCAGTTGGACTTTTCCGTGTCGCTGAAGATGATGGGCGTGCCGGCGAACTTCTCGTCGGTGTCACTCCAGACATAGAAGTTGCGCTTGGACGAGCCCGGCGGCGACCGGCGGGCAGCCTGGAACCAGGGATGCTGATCGGAGCTGTGGTTGATCACAAGCTCGGTAATGATCCGAAGTCCGCGATCGTGCGCCGCGCGCACGAAGTTGCGGAAATCCCGTCGCGTGCCGTAGGACGGATGGACGTTGTGGTAGTCGGATATATCGTATCCATCATCGCGCAGCGGCGACGGATAGAACGGCAACAGCCACAGCGTATTGACACCCAGGTCGCGGAGATAGTCTAGCTTGGACGTGAGGCCCGGAAAATCGCCGATGCCGTCGCCGTTGCTGTCGAAGAACGCCTTGACGTGCAGCTCGTAGATGACCGCATCCTTGTACCAAAGCGGGTCATCTGACGATACTGTCTCGGGCGCTGTGCGCTGCTGATCCACGACGAGTCTCCGCCGACGCCGTTGCCGGTCCTGCACCGACCGGCGCAGCCGTATGTGCGGATGCGGTCCGGCTTCGCGCCCGGATTCCGTCTCGCCCCGCACCGGCAGCGGAACGATCCGCACCTCTGTTGCAGTGACGCGACCTGTGCGCCTAACCGGCAGAACAGCTCGCGCCGTGACTTCCGACGGCCAGCGCCCCCGCGGAGCACCCCGGCAATCGCCGCAGCCGTCAATCTAACCTACTCAGCAACATCGATCAAACCTGCCGCGCGCTCCGTGTCACCGGTCAGCGGCGTTCGCAGCAGCAATGCCACGGGAAAGCGCGCGAGCACCCGGGCCGCACGCAACCACCATCCGCCCCGCCGCCACTCGGCTGCGAGGATCTCTCCGGTAAAGACGTTCAGGTAATCGCCGGGTGCCGGTGCCTCGATGTCCGTATCACCCCATACTTCCGCACCGAGCGGCAGGCGTTCGTGCTCGCCGGTGAGCCGCGCAAACCAGCGCGGCGCCACCGTGACTATCGTCGCCGCCTCATTGCGGCGCGCGAACGCGCAGATGTGCTGTGCCCGTGCACCCCGCGGCAAGAGCGCCAGATACTCGCCGCTGCAAAATACATCCGCATGCCGCCCACGCAGTTCGAGCACCCGCCGCACTACGTACAATTTCACGCGCCCATCCTCCCAGGTGTTGAGCAGCAGCCGCACGCGCGCCGCAAGCGCGGTCCCGCTGCCCGCCACAAGCGGCCTGAGCTGTTCCAGAAGCCGGCGGCGACGCTCGAAATCGACCGGACGTCGGTTGTCCGGGTCGACGAGACTCAGCTGCCAGATCTCCGTACCCTGATAGATATCGGGCACGCCCGGCGCAGTGAGCCGGACGAGCACCTGCGACAGCCCGTTCAGCATGCCGAACAGGGCAACATGCCTGGCAAACCGCGCGATATCGGAGCGGAATGTACTCTTGCGCGATGCCTCGAGCAGCGTACGCACAAAGGCAAGCACCGATTCTTCATATGCCGCATCGGGGTTGATCCAGCTGGTGTGCACCTTGGCCTCACGCACCGCCTTGAGCATGAAGCGCTCGATGCGTTCCGCGAATTCGGCAAGACCCGGGCTGCCGGACTCCTCGACCGGCCATGCGCCAACCAGCGTCTGGTACAGCAGGTATTCGTCTTCGCGCGCCGGCACGGAGCGATCGTCGAGCATGCGCCGGGCGCCGGCGTTGAGGCGGCTCCAGCGGTTGACATGCGTGCGCCACGTCGCCGGCATCTCGGAAAGCACGTCGATGCGGGCGCGCACGTCCTCGCTGCGCTTGCTGTCGTGAGTCGAGCTCGACAGCAGCATATGCGGCCACTGCCGCTGGCGCTCGCGGTTCATCATATGGAACGCTGTCATCGGAAAGCCGAAACGGCGCGGATCGTCCCCGACCTCGTTGAGTGCGATGAAGCGGCTGTAGGCATAAAAGCTGGTGTCCTCCATGCCCTTGGCCATGACCGGCGCCGTATACTGCTGGAATTTCATCACAAAGCGCAGCTGCCTATCGTCCCGATCCGGACCTGCCTGCTCGAGCAGCAGGATCCGGCGCAGGAATCCGAAGATGCTGACGTCGGCCGCGGGGCTGCGCTTCATTGCCTGGACGATGGCCTGCTCGATACAGCGCCGGTCCTCTTCCGAGACCCCGGCTGCCGAGATGTAGGTGCGGTACACCGGAAAGCAGGCGATTACCTCCATGAGCGCATCGCGCAAGGCGTGCAGCGTATAGTCGCGCGTGTGGCGGTCGTCCTCGGAAATCTGGTCCAGCAGGTTGGCCAGCACCATCAGCTCCCCCGACATCAGCGTACGCATGACGAGTTTTTTGCTTTCACACAGCAGCTCCGTGAAATCGCCCGCCTGTCCCGTGAAACGTTCGTAGATTTCCGTCAACACCGGACCGGCATCCGGGTATACGAAAAGACCGTTCAGCTGCGCGGAAAATTCGTAGCCGGTGGTGCCATGCACCGGCCAGTCGGAGCGCAGCCGCTCGCCCGCCGCCAGGATTTTCTCTGCGACGGTATATATGGCCAGGCCCTCGCCGTCCCCCCCGGTCGAGACCGCATCCCGCAGCATCCGGAAATAATTCAGCGGATCGAACAGCCCGTCGGGATGGTCCACGCGGAAACCCTCCAGCATGCCCGCTCTGGCGAGTTCCACGATCACCCGGTGCGTGGCGTGGAAAACCTCCGGACGCTCCATGCGCAGTCCCGCGAGCGCATTGATGTCGAAAAAGCGACGGTAGTTGATCTCATCCGATGCCACCAGCCAGTATGCGAGACGATACGCCTGCTGCTCGAGCAGCTGATGCAGCACATCCAGGCTCTCAGGCTGTGGCGGGTCGCCGTTGACCGCAGCCACCGTCGCTGCAATCCGCTCGCCGATCTGTGACTGGTCACGGCACAGATCCGCCAGTGCGCTCTTGAGTACGGCGATCGCCTGTGACCTGATGCGGCTGCGCGCCGCCGCCGTCTCCCGGCGCGCAGGCAGATCATCGAACGCGCCGATGAGCTGCCGCAGGGTTTCACGCCCGGCGAATCCCTCCGGCAGCGCGTCCAGTACGTTGCGAAGGACGAAGGGGTAGGTTTTTGGATCGATCGGAAAGTAATGCTCGTGATACGTTATGCCGAGCTGGCCCTGCGCGGCGTCGAAACTCAATTGCAACAGCCGCTTCTCGAGAACCGTGCCGTAGTGGTCCTCGAGAAACGGCAGCAGCAGTTTGCCACGCAGTTCACTTTTGGCCGGACGCCAGTCGATGTCGAAATACGTCGCGAACTCCGATGCCTCTCCGTTTTCCAGAACATCGAGCCACCACAGATTGTCCGCGCCACCGACACCCATGTGGTTCGGAACAATGTCGACCACCACTCCCATGCCGTGCTCCCGCAGTACCGCCACGAAGCGCTCGAAATCCTCGCGCGTCCCGATCTCCGGATTGAATTCGCTGTGATCGACCACATCGTAGCCGTGGCCGCTTCCAGCACGTGCGCGCAGGATCGGCGACACGTAGCAGTGGCTGATCCCCAGTTCGTGCAGATACGGAACCAACTGCGCGGCGTGGGTAAAGGTGAAGTCCCGGTTGAGCTGAAGCCTGTAGGTGGCAAGCGGTATGCGCGGCGCATTCATACCTGAATCCCCGCGCCCGCCGCATCGAGAAACCAGATGACCGACCAGGGAGGCAGCGTACGGGCGCCAGCCTGCACGCCACCCGCGGAATAGATCACCCGTCCCGCCGGCCAGTCCCCGGCCGGCGCAGGTCCGGCGCCGAGATTCGCGACCAGTACAAGCACACTGCTGTCGGCGAGCGTCCAGCGCACGCCCAGCGCCGTCTCGCCGTGCAGCCGGAATTGTCCGCAACCGCCCTGAAGCCGCGTGATGCGTGGAGCGATTTCGCGCTGCCGGATCGCGAGCAGCTCGCGGTGCCACCGCCACCAACGCCGTCCGGCGCTGGTTTCCGGTTCGCTCCAGTCGAGCTTCGCACTTTCGAAGGTTCGTACATCGTTCGGATCGGGAATGAGTGCGCGCGCCTGCGGGTCGCGAAACGCGGGAAAGTGCGCGAACTCCTCGCGCCGCCCGCGTGTCACAGCTTCTGCCAGGCCATCTGCGAAATCGCAGAAAAAAGGAAACGGCGCCGCCGTCCCCCATTCCTGCCCCATGAACAGCAGCGGCGGCGACGGCGCAAGCAGCAGAACCGCCGTGGCCGCACGCACCGCGGCTTCGGTCGCCAGCCGCGTTATGCGCTCTCCGAAAGCCCGGTTGCCGACCTGATCATGCGTCTGGAGCGCCGAGACGAACGCCGTGAGCGGCAATCCCGCCGACGGCTCGCCCCGCAACGCGCCGCCCCGATAGCGCGACGGCTCGCCCTGGTAGGAAAACCCCTCCGTCAGGCAGCGGCCAAGATGGCGTGCGGGTGCATCCGCGTAGTCCCCGTAGTAACCGCTGCGTTCGCCGGTGACAAGCACGTGCATGGCATGATGAATGTCGTCATTCCACTGCGCGGCGTAGCGGGTCTGGCCGCAATCGGCGCTACGCGCGAGGTGCCGCGCCTCATTGCGATCGTTTTCGAGCACCAGATGGACGCAGCGCGATGCGCCCGGGCCTTTTGCCACCGTCTGCGCGAGCTCTTCCAGAAAATCCGGTTGCGAGACGTCCCGGATTGCGTGCGCTGCATCGATGCGCAGGCCATCGAAATGGAATTCATCGAGCCAGTAGAGCGCGTTGTGAATGAAATACTGGCGCACGACGGACGAATCCGCACCGCCAAAGTTGATCGCCGCGCCCCACGGCGTGTGCTGCCGCGCATCCAGAAAGGCCGGGGCATAGCGCGGCAGATAGTTGCCATCCGGTCCGAAGTGGTTGTATACGACATCCAGGAAAACCATGAGACCGCGTGTGTGTGCGGCCTGCACGAGCGCTTTAAGCGCCTGCGGCGGGCCGTAACTCGAATCCGGCGCGAACGGCAGGACACCATCGTAGCCCCAGTTGCGCGCACCGGGAAAGTCGGCAACCGGCATGAGCTCGATGGCCGTGACGCCGAGATCGGCGAGCCGGTCCAGTCGGCTCTGTACACCGGCAAATCCGCCTTCGCGCGAAAACGCACCCACATGCAGCTCGTAGAACACGGTCTGCGACCAGGGACGTCCGCGCCATCCGCCGTCGGACCACTCGAAGGCGAGCGGGTCGATCACCTCGCTCGGTCCGTGTACATCCTGCGGCTGGTGACGCGAGGCCGGATCGGGCACCTCGACACCGCCGTCGATCCGGAAGCGATAGCGCGTACCGGGACCGGCGATGCCGGTCGTCAGCCCGAACCACCCTTCCTGCAATGCGTCCATCGGCAGCATTTGGGGTTCACAGTCATGCTCCAGACAGAGCATAACCTCGCGCGCTGCCGGGGCCCACAGCCGGAAGCGCACGCCGCCACCCGGAAGGACCTCAGCCCCGAACGGCATGCAGTGGCGGCGCCGCACTGGATCGCCAGTCTGCGATGCGCGTGATTGGTTCATGCGATCTCTCCGTGTTGACGCAATGTGCCGTCTGGCAGAGCTCTACCGTGGACAAAACCGACACAGCAATTCGCCGCTGCCTGCCCCCAATGCGCCGCAGCCTGTGCTGCCGACGCCGCCGGCCTACCGCAGCTTGCTTAGTTGATAAAGCATGGTCTCGGCGTCGCTCACCTCGAACTTTCCCGGCTCCTCGATATTGAGCGTCATGACCACGCCGTCATCGACCAGCATGGAATAGCGCTTCGAGCGCAGCCCCATGCCGTAGCCGCTCAGATTCTCTTCGACGCCGATGGCTCGGGTAAAATCCGCGTTGCCGTCCGCCAGCATGCGGATTTTTCCTTCGGTGTGCTGATCCCGTCCCCAGGCACCCATGACGAACGCGTCGTTTACCGACACGCATGCGATCTCATCGACGCCGAGCGCCCGGATCTTGTCCGCCAGGGCAAGATAGCCGGGCACGTGACGCGCAGAGCACGTCGGAGTGAACGCCCCCGGCAACCCGAACAGCACGACGCGTCGTTTGCGGACCAGGCCTTCAATTGAAACCTCCCTGGTTCCATCGGCCGTCAATTCACGCAGTGTCGCGTTAGGGAGTGGGTCACCGGTAGTGATCGCCATAGTCGGAGCTCCTAATTAGATTCCAGCAATCGTTTCAGGGGTAGGTCGGAAGCCGGCCGGAGTCGGTTTCAATTCCGGTCGAGGCGCGGGCCCCGCGATGCTTCCGGCTGGCCAGTCGACCATGGCGACGACAACACGCGCGCCTTCGGTGCGTACCGGCTCAGCCACTGAGACGGCACGACCGGCAGGACGACGCCGCGTGGCCGCCTTGGCAAAAAAACCCGTGTGGCACAGTGCATGCACCCGGGTGGGCCGCAGGATTCGCGGCTGAGCCAGGCCATCGCAATCCGAGCCGCGAACCCCGGGGCGCTTCGCGAAACGCAGTCTCATGCAAGGAACGCTGTGCGCCGACGGCTTGTGCTGCATTATCCGCCAGCACGGCGGGCATCCGCAAACCGTGCCGCCAACGGAGAATGGGGCCTGGGCCGCATCCGGTATCCCGGGCGCGGTCTGGCAATGGGACGAGGCAGGCTAGTCCTGGGCGTGCAGTTCCGGTGTCTGCGCCCGGCATTCCGTCCGCAGGAACTGCTGCACGTCCCCCAACAGCCGGGTGCGCGGCATCGGCGGCAGGCTCGCAAGAAATATTTTCCCGTAGCCCTTGGCGAGCAGCCGCGGGTCGCAGAGCATCAACACCCCGCGGTCGTTGGCGTCACGGATCAGCCGTCCCGCCCCCTGCTTGAGCGCGATTACGGCATCGGGCAGCAGCGATTCCATGAACGGACTGCGTCCGTCGCGTTCCAGCGCCTCACCGCGCGCCCGCATCACCGGATCGTCCGGCGCCGCGAACGGCAGCTTGTCGATGATCACCGTCGACAACGCCTCGCCACGCACATCGACTCCTTCCCAGAAGCTCCCGGTACCGAGCAGCACTGCATTGCCAGCCAGCCGGAAGCGCTCCAGAAGCCGTGCGCGGGGTGCGCTGCCCTGGACGAGCAGCGGGAAGCTGCAACGCGAGGCCAGATAGGCGGCCGCGAACTTCAGGGCGCGGTGGCTGGTAAACAGTACAAACGCCCGCCCCCGGCTCGCCTCAATCACGGGCAATGCCGCTTCGAGAACACGCTCTGTGTAGTCGGGAGCAGCCGGCGGCGGCATGCTTTCCGGGATATAGAGCAGCGTCTGATGGGCGTAGTCGAACGGACTCTCCCACTGCTCGGCGATGGCTTCCTGCAGGCCGAGCTCATCGCGGAAATGGGCGAAGCTATGGTCTATTGCCAGCGTCGCGGATGTGAAGATCCAGGCTTTCCGGTCCCCCTCGAGGTGGCGGCGAAACAGCGGCGCAATCGCCATGGGAGTGAGATGCAACGCGAAGCTGCGCGCCGCCGTCTCGAACCACGGCACGAAATCCGGTGGCGGGGTTTCGATCAGGAGTTCCAGCCGCCCGCTCAGATCAAGAGCGCGGTTGAGACAGTTGGCGAGTCCGGGCCCGCGAACCGCCGCGGCCTCGAGCAGACCGGTCAGCTCTCCGAGGCGGACACGCGTTTCACCGATCGCTTTCTGCAGTTCCTGCCGCTGAGCCATGTTGCTCCACGGGCTGCGTTGCGGTTCGGTTCCGAACGCAAGGCGTGTGTCGGCAACCGACTTTTCGAGCCGCTGCGCCGCCTCCTGCAATCCTGCGACCGCACTCTTCTCCTTAATCTCTTCGACAATCGCATCCCGGCACAGCGCATTGAGCTGCTGGCTCCCCAGGGAGATTCCGAAGAATCCGCTGGCAATCTCGGGAAGCTGGTGCGCTTCGTCGAAAATCAATGCCTCCACTCCTGGCAGCAGCTGCCCGAACCCTTCTTCGCGTAGTGCCAGATCGGCGAAAAACAGATGATGATTGACCACCAGAACATCGGCAGCGAGCGCTTCGCGCCGCGCCCGGTTCACATGGCACTGGCCATAGTGACCGCACTGGCTGCCGAGGCAGTTGTCGGATGTCGAGGTGACCAGTGGCCAGAGCTCCGAGTCCTCGGGAACATCGCTCAGTTCGGCGATATCGCCGCTGACGGTGACACCGGCCCATTTGCGGATGTGCGCCAGCATCGCGTCGCGGCGCCGCCCGCCGAAGCGGCCCTCGAGCTCGGCGCGTTCCAGGCGCGCGAGGCAAAGATAGTTCGAACGCCCCTTGAGAAGTGCGACGCTCACCGGCACGCCCAGCGCATCGCGCACCAGCGGCAGATCGCGCCGGTACAGCTGATCCTGCAGATTCCGCGTGCCGGTGGAAACGAGCACCTTTTTTCCCGAAAGCAGAGCCGGCACCAAATAGGCGAAGGTCTTCCCGGTACCGGTACCGGATTCGACGATATAGATAGACTGTTCCGCCAGCACGGTCTCGATGCGCGCTGCGATCTGCTGCTGCGCTGGCCGTGCCACAAACCCCGGGAGGCGGGAAGCAAGGGGCCCGCCCGGCCCGAGACACTGCGCGCTAGGCGAGTCCATGGTCGTCCGCCAGACATTGCCTCAGGGCAGCTTCCCATCCCGGCAACCGGATTCCGAAACCGCGCTCGAGCTTGTCGCAGGACAGAACGGAGTAGGCGGGGCGGCGTGCCGGCGTCGGATACTGGGCGGTGCTGATGGGGGTGACACGCACGCGCGCGGCCCGGCCGGACAGCTCGATGATGCGCTGCGCAAACCCGTGCCAGCTGACTGACCCCTGACAGGTCATGTGGTAGACACCGTTGCGCTCCGTACGAAACCCCTCCCCGTCGCTCATCGCCGAAAGCATCTGCACGCTGGCTTCTGCCACCAGCCGCGCATAGGTAGGGCTGCCGATCTGGTCGTCGACCACGCGCAACTCGTCGCGCTCGTCCGCCAGATGCAGCATGGTCTTCAGGAAATTGCGTCCATGGTTCGAGTACAGCCAGGCGGTGCGAACGATCAGATATGCACCTGCGACGGCACGGATTGCCTCCTCGCCGGCGAGCTTGGTCTTCCCGTAAACACCGAGCGGCGCGGTCGGAGAGTCTTCGGTATAGGGTTCGTGTGCCGTCCCGTCAAACACATAGTCGGTCGAATAGTGGAGCAGCAGCGCGCCGATCTCGCCTGCCACCCGGGCCATGACCGCGGGCGCTTCGCCATTTATACGCCCGGCCGTATCGGCATCCGACTCGGCCCGGTCCACCGCCGTGTACGCGGTGGCATTGATGATGATCCGTGGCTCCTGCCGCAACAGCGTTTCACGCAAGCGGGGGCCATCGGCGAGATCGACCTCATTCCGGCCGTAGGCACACACCTCCATGCTGTCACCGAGAATGGCAAGCAGACTCGATCCAAGCTGCCCGTTGCGACCGAACAGTGCGACTTTCATCCGGGAATCAGCGCGTCGCGCAGCGGCACGCCCTTCGCATCCTTGTCAGAGATCACCGGCTCCATCACCGGCCAGTCAATGCCGATCTCCGGATCGCTCCATAATATGGAGTGCTCGCAATCGGGGCTGTAGAAATCGGTGCACTTGTAGAGGACGCGCGCATGATCACTGGTCACGCAGAACCCGTGCGCGAAACCGGGTGGGATGTAGAGCTGCAGGTGGTTCTGCTCCGATAGCGTTACGCCGAACCACTTTCCGAACGTCGGAGAATTCCTGCGTATGTCCACCACCGCGTCATAAATCTCACCTTCGATCACCATCACCAGCTTTCCCTGGGCATGCGGGTGTTGATAATGCAGACCGCGCAGCACGCCGCGCTCCGAGCTTGACAGATTGTCCTGCACGAATGCATCACGAACCACGTCCGACTCGAACTTCTGCAGGTGGTAGGTTTCCACGAAATAGCCGCGCGCATCCTCGAATACCCGCGGCCTGATGAGCTTAAGCCCGCCGAGCGGCAGGTCCGAAACCACCAGATTGCTCATGCCTGCTCGCCCTCCGCCACTATGGCGCGCAGATAGGCTCCGTATTCATGACCGACCTTGCCCGCCAGCCGCTCAAGCTGGTCCCGGTCAATAAATCCCATCTGATAGGCCACTTCCTCGATACACGCCACCTTCAGGCCCTGTCGCATTTCGATCGTCTGAATGTAATTCGCCGCCTGGTGCAGGGTTTCGTGTGTGCCGGTATCGAGCCACGCCGTGCCGCGGCCGAGCCTTTCGACGTACAATTTCCTGTCTTCGAGGTAACGCAGGTTGACGTCGGTGATCTCAATCTCTCCGCGCGCCGACGGTCTCAGGTCGGCAGCGATGTCGCACACATGTGCATCATAGAAGTAAAGCCCGGTCACCGCGTAGCGCGACTTCGGAGCGGACGGCTTTTCAACGATATCGACCACCCGCCCCTCACTGTCGAATTCGGCCACACCGTAACGCTGCGGATCCTTCACGCGGTAGACGAAAACGGTCGCCCCCTCGCGGCGCGAGGATGCTTCGAGCATCTGCTCGGCGAGGCCGTGGCCGTAGAAAATATTGTCGCCCAGTATGAGCGCCACCTGTCCACCGCCAACAAACCGGCGCCCGAGAATGAACGCCTGGGCGATACCCTCGGGACGCGGCTGCTCGACGTAATCGAACTTCAGGCCGAGGTGCCCCCCATCGCGGAACAGGTCTCGAAAACGCGGGAGATCCTGCGGCGTCGAGATGATCAGAAACTCGCGGATCCCGGCGAGCATCAGCGTCGACAGCGGATAATAGATCATCGGCTTGTCGTATACTGGCAGCAGCTGCTTGCTGATCACCTGAGTGAGAGGTGCCAGGCGCGTGCCCGCGCCGCCGGCCAGAATGATGCCTTTCACTTTACCCCCCCATTCACCGCCGCGGGTCCGCGTCTGACGTAGTTCGCGTCGATCCAGCGCTCGTGCGCCCCGGTGCTGACGGCTGCGACCCAGTCGGCATGTTCTGCATACCACCGCAACGTACGTGCGAGCCCGTCGTCGAAGCCGGTACGCGGGTGCCAGCCAAGTTCGCGTCGCATCTTGGAAGCATCGATTGCATAGCGCCGGTCGTGCCCTGGGCGGTCGGCGACATGGGCAATGAGCTTTGCGTGCGGCGCGTCTTGCGAGTACATGTCATCGAGTAGGCGGCACAGGCTGCTGACAATTTCCAGATTCGCGCGTTCGCAGTCTCCGCCGATATTATAGGTCTCGCCCGCGCGCCCACGCTCCAGCACCAAACGCAGTGCGTCACAGTGGTCCTGCACATAAAGCCAGTCGCGGACCTGGCGGCCGTCGCCATAGACCGGCAGCGGTCGGCCTGACCTTCCGTTTTCTATCATCAACGGGATGAGTTTTTCCGGGTGCTGGTAGGGTCCGTAATTGTTGGAGCAATTGGTGGTCAGCGTCGCCAGTCCGAAAGTCTGGTGATACGCCCGCACCAGGTGATCTGCCGCAGCTTTGCTTGCCGCATACGGGGAGTTCGGCCGGTATTGGCTGTCCTCCGTGAACGGCGGGTCGTGCGGGCCGAGGCTGCCGTAGACCTCATCGGTCGACACGTGCAGAAACCGGAAGCCGGAAGCGCGCCCGCCCTCCAGACCCTTCCAGTAGCTCAGGGCGCACTGCAGCAGCGTATGGGTACCGACAACATTGGTCTGAATGAATTCCTGCGGCCCGGTGATCGAGCGGTCGACGTGCGACTCCGCGGCGAAATTGACAATCGCTGCGGGCTGATGCTCGCGCAACAGCGAATCGATCAGCGCTGCATCGCCGATGTCTCCGCGAACGAATACATGATCGCGATCGTCGGCGAGGTCGGCCAGATTTTCGAGATGGCCGGCGTAGGTGAGCTTGTCCAGATTGATGATGCGCGCACACCCCTCGCGCCGCACGCTGCGCACAAAGTTCGATCCGATAAACCCAGCACCGCCCGTAACTAGCCAGTTCGGCAACTGCATCCGCCCACCTCCCTCGGTGTATATCCCTTCCGTATCAACTGTTTATGTATCATACTGCACGCCATATCTTAACAGGCCGCGCGACTCTTTCACGAAACGCTCGACAATCCGTTCTGCGCGTCCGTCACAAAAAGCGCCAGCCGATTCGGCTGCACCCGCTGCCCTCCCAAAGAACGCGGTCGTTGCTGCCCCCCCCCAACAGCCGCGCTCCGCACAGTCTACATCGGAATCCCTGCTCTGGGTCCGTCCCGCGGCAACGATCCGCCGCGACTCGCGGATCGGTCCGGACCTTACGTCAAATCTTTCTGCGACCACACCGGCTGGGCAGCTGGGCGACGGTGCTATGCACGCCCCGGTGGCTCGAATTCCTGCCGCCCCTTGCTATAACCCTGTCAACCTGTACGCGCGCACGGCGTTAATCAGACTGTAACCGCCATTATCATGACGGACAAACTCGAAAAACCATCCACAAGGAGACATTGATACTTAAGCCTGTGATTGTGGCACTCGGTACCGTGCTGGCCGTTTCCGCTTTTCCTCTCGCGCAGGCAGCCCCTCGCTTTGCCCACCCCGTGCGGCATGATATCAGACGGGATACGCACGACATGCGCCACGACCGGCACGACTTCCACAAAGACCGGCACGATCGCAGCCGGGACCGGCGCGCGCTCCGCCGGGACCTGCATCACGGCAACATGACCGGAGCCCGCAGGGAACGCCGTGACCTGCGCTCCGATAATCGCGACATGCATCACGACCGGCGCAACATCCGCAGCGACCGTCGTGACCGTCGTCATGACTTGCATCGGCACCGCGACTAAATATCCGCGAGTACAGGGAGACATTCCAGGGGAGGCTTGTCGATCATCCGAACCTGCCGTTCACACCAATGCCAGCACATCGCCCGATATATCGGCGGCGCTGGTACTCAACGGGCTTGGCGGCCGGCGGCATGCGCTCCACACGCTGAACACTTCTCCGGCCGGCTCATTCTTGAATACGGCCCGCGGTAACCATAAACGGTCGGGCCGAAGGCCCCAAACGCCGCAGAACCCGATCGGTGCCCCGCCACCCACCCAGAACGGCAGGCGGCGGAGCATCGATTCATTTCTTGGTACGGCGCTTGCGCACCGGCGCCCGGGTCCGGGTACGTACCGGAGGCCTGAAACGGCCGGTGTCTTCAGCCACTTCCATGCGTTCAATCAGATCCTGGTCATGTTCGTCCCGGTAGGGCTTCAGATCCAGATCAGCGGGCACCTCCGTGAGACGCTCGTCTCCGATGTCCTTGACGTAGCGCTGCATGAAGCTGTCATAGGCACTCCACAGTATCCGGTCTGCCCGCACCGCAGCCTCTTCCGCCCGGGTGGCAATCTGGTGGGCGTGCAGATAGTGCAGATTGAGTTCATCAATCAGCGTCTTCTCGACCGTCTCGTGCAGGATCAGATAGCGGTCTACGCCAACTTTCTTTCCACGGTGGCTAAATGTCTCCGGCAGGTGCCGATCAATATAGATAGTCCGGCCATCCTGGCTGTAGCCGGCCAGATAGGGAATGTCATGCTCGCGATCGAGCCGGATGCGCCGCAGGATTGCGTCCAGGGCGCGGTCCAGCATGAGGCTGGACACGTACCAGTCGGGCCGCTTCAACTTGCGGTGCGCTGAGATCGGATGGCAGCTGTTTTTTGGCATAAAACCCTCCTCGTTTCGTCAATTTAGACTTCTCGCGGGCAAAAACCGGCAACGCCGCTCTCTGTGGTGCGCCTTTCAAGAAAGACCTGCTTGTCCGTCGGTAATTATAAGCTATTGTTTTGAATTGAATTAAACCCGCCGGCGTGCAAATCGGACGCCGGGACCGGAAAACTTGGGGTCCGGTAATTTATGTATTTATTGATGGTATCAAACTTGCACGGCATCCCTGGAAATTTCTCTATCGGCTCGAAAAAGATTTCCTATGCAAATAATACGGATACTGCGGTCGCTCCGCCTGCGTGCCTACCTGCTGTTTCTGGTTCTGCTGGTCCTGCTGCCCACAGCAGGCCTGCTGGTGCACACAGCCATCGACCAGCGACGGCTCGCAGCGGTTGCTGCCGAGCACCGTGCGCTGCGGATCGCGCGGATCGCCGATCTCGAGCAGGTTCAGCTGGTCACAGCCAGCCGCACACTGCTGACATCCGTTTCGCAGATCCTAGTTCCCCATGCCTCGAAGCTGCGCCGCTGCGCTCCACTGCTGGCCGGCCTCCTTAAGACCGAACCCTATTACGTCAATCTGGGCATTATCAACGCGAGCGGTCGTATCGTGTGCAGCGCGGTTCCGTCCGCGCATCCGGTCACGGTGGCCGATCGCGCCTATTTCCGCCGCGCCTTGATGACCGGCCGATTCGCCGTCGGCAACTATCAGGTCGGACGGATCACTGGCAAGCGCACTTTGAACTTTGCCGTCCCGGTGTTCGATCGGGAGGGCAGCCCGCGCTGGGTCGTGTTCGCGGCGGTCAATCTTTCCTGGATCCACAGGACGATCGCCAATATGTCACTGCCGCACGGCCTGACCGTCACCGTAGTGGATACCCACGGCACGGTGCTCGCCCGCGACCCGGACTCGGGACCAACAGTCGGGCGGTCGATTGGCGACTTACCCCTAATGCGCATCCTGAAACGCCTCGGCAGCGGCACCACCGAGCTCACCGGACTCGGCGGAGTTGCCGATCTTTACGGGTTTACCCCACTCGACATCAGCACACACGGCGACGTGTACGTCATCGCGAGCATTCCCAAGGCCATTGCCCTGGCCGCCGCCAACCGGGCTTTCATTCAAAACCTAACGCTGTTCATCATGGTGGCATTGGCCGCACTGGGGGCCGCATGGGTAGGCGCCGATGCGCTCATCCTGCGTCGGGCCAAAGCGATCAGCAGGGCCGCCCACCGTCTCGGACAGGGCGACATGACTGCCCGCACCGGCCTTCGGCATGATCACGGCGATTTCGGCGAGGTGGCGTTTGCCCTGGACGACATGGCCGGAAAGCTGCAGCGCCACGAGGATGAAATCGACGCGGCCAACCGGAGAATGCATCAGATCAACCGTGCCCTGCTGACTCTGGGTTCATGCAACCGCACCCTGGTGCGCGCGGTCGACGAAGAGTCGCTCCTGGAAGGGATGTGCCGGGTGATCGTGGAGACCGGCGGCTATCGCCTGGCCTGGGTCGGCTATGCGCAGCAGGATGCCGGCAAGAGCATCGGCGTTCAGGCACAAGCCGGATTCGACCAAGGCTACCTCGAGAGCATCAGGACCACCTGGGCAGACACCGAACGCGGCCGCGGACCTGCCGGCACCGCCATCCGCACCGGCGCCCCCTGTCTGGTCCATGATCTACTCTCCGACGCGCGCTTCGGTCCGTGGCGACAGGATGCCATGAAACACGGCTATCGCGCCTGCATCGGCCTGCCGCTCACGGTGCACGGACAGGTCATCGGCGTTTTGATGATCTACTCGACGGAATCAGACGCATTCGCCCACAAGGAAGTGGACCTGCTCACGGAGCTGGCCGATGACATCGCCTTTGGCATCGAAACCCTGCGAACGCGTGCATTGAGCCAGAAGGCGCACGAGACGATCTGGCGCATGGCCTATTACGACGAGGTAACGGGGCTTCCCAATCACGCGCGGCTCACCGAATTTCTGCAACAGATTCTGTCCGACAATACTGACAACACCCATTCGTTCTCGCTACTCATGCTGGACATCGATCACTTTCGCGAGATCAACGACGCAATGGGAGTCGAACATGCCAACGCGCTGCTTCATGAAATCGGTTCGCGCATACGGAGCACCTTGCCTGAGGAGGAACTCGTGGCACGCATGCGCGGCGACGATTTCGCCGCGCTGCTGCCGGACAATGACGCGGACCATGCGATCAGGACCGCGCAGCGCATCATGGAAATAATGCAGCAGCCGTTCATCACCGGCGAACTTTCACTCGACGTGCGTGTGAGCATCGGCATCGCCCAGTTCCCGCAGAACGGCAACCAGGTTGACCAGCTGCTGCGACGCGCGGACCTGGCCGTGCGCCGCGCCAAGCACTCCGACAGCGGCTACACATTCTATGAGCCGGGTCTCGACGATGACAGCCCGCGGCGGCTGGCGCTTGCTTGCGATCTGAGGCAGGCGATAGACACGGATCTGCTGCTGCAGTATTACCAGCCGAAAGTCGACATGAAGACCGGGCAGCTGTGTGGCGTGGAGGCGCTGGCGCGCTGGAACAGCCAACAGTACGGCATCATTTCCCCCGACGAATTCATACCCCTGGCGGAACACACCGGACTGATACGGCCTCTCACCTACAAGGTGATCGAGACCGCCATGAAACAGCTGCGTGCATGGGCAGCAATAGGCTGGCGCATCCCGATCGCGGTCAACCTTTCCGCGCACAACCTGCGCGATCCCGGTCTGGTCAAACGGGTCCAGGAACTGCTCGATGCCTACCGCATCGATTGCAGCCAGCTGGAGATGGAGATCACCGAGACTGCCATCATGGAGGATCCCTCTGGGGCGCTCGACGTGCTGACAAAACTGAGCCGCATGGGGATCACGCTGTCCATCGACGATTTCGGCACCGGTTATTCGTCATTGAGCTACCTCAACAAATTGCCCGTCGACGCCATAAAGATCGACAAGTCCTTTGTGATCGACATGCTGTCGAACGAAGACGCGGCGCTGATCGTGCGATCGACGATCGGGCTGGCGCACGACCTGGGTCTGCGCGTCGTCGCCGAAGGTATCGAGAGTGCGGCCGGCTGGAAAATCCTCGCCGAACTCGGCTGCGATGTCGCCCAAGGCTACCACGTCGCGCGCCCCATGCCGGATTACGATCTTAGGCAGTGGATTGGGAACCAGTGCAAGACAGGCGTCTGGACCGGCCATGTCGACGCTGCCTGATCGATACCGATTGCCTGCTCCGCGTGCAGCGCCGCCCGACAGCACGGACACAGAGTCATCCGCTGCTTTTCGCACAGTCCCCAAACCATCTCCTGTTCGTTGCGACATCCCACGGCGGCGACTGCGCATGCCGCGCAAATACACCGTCACTACCCCTACCAAGGTCAGCTTTCTGTGGATCCACGACACGCTGCTTCGTATGCTGCGTGCCCGCCGAACCCCGCCATCCGAACCGGCGCCGGACCCAAGCCGGGAATCTGACACAGATCCAGGCTCCGGACCGGTCGATCTTCGCTTCCACCGTTAGCAGAGGCAGCCCGGAAGCTTCCGGTATCCCGTCCAACCGGAACGCACCCCTGCCAATCGAGTACCACGCCTCGCCGAAAATTGCCGGACCGGCGTACGCGAGCTGAACAAACACCGCCGAAAGCCCGTTGCAGCAAATCCGCTACCGGCACACCTGCCCGACGAGCATAGCGGCTCTGAAGATCATGACTCCGGAGTCCATTCGCGCCATCCACCGATCAGAGGAAAATACAGCCCCAGACGCAGGGTCCGCCCTTCCAGCTTCGACATGATCTTCGCGTAGCGCTCAAGCTGCGCACGATAGCGCTCGCGCTCGCGATCCAGGAATTCCTCCACTCCGCCTCCTTCGTGCGCGCTTGTCTTGTAATCGATGATCCAGCGTATCCCGGCAGCATCCACAAACGTCCGATCAAGCACCACGTTGCGCAGCTCGCCGCCGAGGACAGCGGTCAGTGCGTACTCGCACCGGCCGTCGCCGTGTGCAGAATCGAGAATCCAGCGTCCGCGCTCGTCGCCGAGAACTCCGAGAAGCCCTGTTTCGCTTCTCTGAACCGCCCCGTCCATCTGCGCAGGAGGTACGCCCCTCTCGGCGAGGCGCGCCGTGATGAGTGGCCGCAGCGCACGCACGCGTTGTGCGTTCCAGGCCGCCACTCCTTCGCGCCCCATTTGCTGCAGGAAACCGTGCACCACGGACCCGACGTGCCGGATGGTCTCCTGCGCCCAATCGAATTCGACCCGCGCATCCCCGCCCCCCTCGAGAAGAGTGGCCGCAGACTCCCACGCCAGAGGTGGCGGCGGACTGGGAAGCCGCCATGCGAGCGGCAGACGGCGCATGGGTCGGTGCTGCGTCGTGTCCGGCTTTTCCGCCTTCTTCGCCGCAGCAGCCATCAGTTCGAACGCCTGATCGAAATCGGTCTGCACCACGGACCACAGCCGGTGGAGCAGCGATCTGCGGTCGGGCGCCCGCAGCCTGCGTTCACCGTCCGCCCCTTCCGGCGCCACATGACCGAGCAGGTGCAGCCGGTCGATCGCCCGCGTCGCCGCAACGTAGAGGAGACGGCCATCTTCGTGCGCGCTCTTCTGCTTCTCGAAGTCCTTCAGATATTCGAAAACAGGATCTGGCTCGCAACCGCCTCCCTGTATCGGGGCAAGCAGCAAGTCCACTTCACTGGTCCCGGCGTTCGGACGTTCCGCCCAGGCGAGAAGCGGCGCGTCCGCGGCCCGCGGAATCCGCCCGAGCCCCGGAACGATGACCGTATGGAACTGTAGGCCCTTGGCCTTGTGAATCGTCATGAGTTGCAGCCGCTCGTCCGCTTGCAGGTCCGGCAGCGCGAACAGTGCATCGACCCGATCCGACAGTTCTGCCAGATCGACGATATCGCCGCCCGCTTCACATTCTTCGAGCAGATCGAGATAGACGAAGGCATCGCCGAGTTCAGTGCGGTCGGCGCAGCAGGCTGGCCCTCCGAGCGTAATCCACGCCTTTTCGACCAGACGCCGGAGCGGCTCACGTCCGGCGCGCACGATGCAATCGGCCACCACAGCACGCAGTCGATCGTGCCGGGCACGTCCGTCGGCACTCAGAACATCGAGACGTCGCGGGTCCTGCATGAGATCCCAGACCGCCGTGCCCGCATCCGCGCCAGCCAATGCCTCCAGGTCCGCGAGCGTCAGCCCGCACCACGGTGCACGCAGCAGCGCCAGCCAGGACAGCCGATCGCCCGGATGAACCAGCGCACGGGTAAGCGTCAGCAAATCCCGCACCGCGGATCGATGGCCGAGCGCTTCGATATCGACCGCTCGGAAGCGCAGGCCCTGCCTGCGAAGCCGCGTGGCGATCGGTCCGAGGTGCGCGCGCGAGCGCACCAGAATAGCGATCGTCTTCTGCGTACAATCGGCCATCGCCTCGCCGACCAGCGCAACCACCACCTCGGCCTCAGCCAGATCATCGCGCCCGATCAGCGGGTGCACCATTACCGCCGGCGAGACCTGATGCGGGTGATAGGCTACAGACGGAGAATACGCGACTGCGCCGGTTGCGATGTCCTCGCCTGCCGAAAATACCGAGGCGAACGCCCTGTTGACCCATTCGACCACACCTCGCTGCGACCGGAAATTGACGGTCAGGCTCAGCGGCTCGAGCCGGACCCCTCCGATACCCCGGTGCCAAGCGCGCAGAAAAAGCCCCACCTCGGCTTGGCGGAAGCGATAGATCGACTGCATCGGATCGCCGACCACGAAGAGCGTGCGTCCATCGCCCTGTTCCCACCCGGCTGTGAGTTTCTCGACAAGTTCAAACTGGCTCACCGAGGTATCTTGAAACTCGTCGATGAGCAAATGCCGGATGCGATAATCCAGTGTGAGAGCGAGGTCTGTGGGCTCACCGGGTTCGCCGAGCGCCCGCAGCGCGCCCCACGCCACCTGCGTGAAATCTGCCATCCGCCGCCTCTGGAAGATGAACCAAAGCTCGGCCACGGCCAACGGTAGAAGCTCGCATAACGCCTCAATCACGTTCCACTGCGCCTGCGCGTAGTGCGGCGGCGGCAGCGCCGGCAGCAGCGCGAAGCGTTCCGCCAGACCTTCGACCCCGCGCAACGCATCGATCAGCGCTTCGAATCGCGTCTTGGCGTCCTTCCTTTGCAGCTTTTCCTCGGGATCGCGGGCACTTCCCGGCGGAGGGAAACCCTGCCTTGCATCGACTTTCCTGCGCCACTCGCCGCTGTCAGTGGTGAGCAACGCACACAGGCCGCGCCACGCATCGAGATGCCCGCCGTCACTTGGCGGCAGCTCCGTGAGGTCGCGACAGTGGCGAATCGGCGACGTAATCTCTGGCCCCCCAAGGTGCTGACCGGCATAGCGGCCGAGTGACAGGATCTCCTGCACCAAACCGTCCGGAATAGCCGCACGCAGCGCCGCGAGCGCATCGCCGGAAATGCGCGCAAGTCCTTTTTCGAGACCCGCCCGGTCGAGCGTCCCGCTTCCGCTACCCAGGTGGCGCATCCACTGGTCGCGCCGATGAAGCATCCCCGCGATCAGCTCCTCTATCTTGGGCAGGTTGTTGTCGAGATGACGGAGAAGTCGCGCAACCGCCGGGCTCACCTTTTCGTCTGTCTCCAGCCGCGAGATCAGCGCCCGCGCCGCCTCTCGGTAAAAGGACTGTGCGTTCTCCACGACTTCCGGCATGGCTCCCAGACGTGAGAGCATGGGCATCTGCCGGACGAGCGTGGCACAGAACGAATCGATGGTGCCGATCCGCAGCCGCTCGGGACTGCCGGTTAAATTCCAGCCCCCGGCATCGTCCCGGACAAGCACGGCTCTGGCCAGTTCATAAGTCCCGGCCTCCTCGGGCTTCTGCGGACACGGGCCGCGCGCAGCTTCCAGGGCAGCCAGGATTCTGTTGCGCATTTCCGCGGCCGCCTTGCGTGTGAAGGTGATGGCGACGACCTCCTCCGGGTGCTCCACGGTTGCCAGTAGCCGCAGCACACGGCGCGTCAGCAGCGCGGTCTTTCCGGAACCTGCCGGGGCCTGCACGATAAATGAGCAATCTACTGCCAGAGCTCTATCGCGCGCATCGGCATCCGCAACGGTTGCGCCGGCGCTCATGCCTCGCCCCCCGAATCATCCGTGACGGGCGACTCGTCGTCCGCGACCCGGCAAAGCGGTCCGAGATCGCAGCTCTCGCATGTCTTGGGTCCATGCTTCGGCGCCACGCGCGCCTCGCCGCCCCGGAACTCCTGGCCGAGTGCATCGAGCACCGCTTTCCAGTTCGCGAGCAGTCCGCTCCAGGAATCGAACTCTCGCGCGGCCTTCATCTCGGAGAGCATTTTGATGCCCGGCGCGATCCCGCCCGTATGCCCTACCCCGAGGAATCCGCTGTCGTCGGCGCGCAGCTTCGCAAACGCGAGCGCGGCCACGTTTTTCTGCGCCAGCGCATAGATCGGAAGCTGCGGATCGTCCGGGCGTGGCCCGAACCAGCTCGCAACATCCGCATCACCTGTCTTGTAATCGATCACCACACGCGCGCCACCGTCAATCACATCCACCCGGTCCGGGACGATCCGCACCTCGACCCCGCCGACGCGGGCGGACTGCTCTTTCTCCGGAGAGAGAACGACAAACGGCGGTCTGGTTTTTTCCACTTCGAGCCAGGCGCACACCAGCGCCACCAGTCTTGCGCGTTCTATTTCGCGGAATCGCGCACCGAAAGTCTGCGGCATTTCGCCTGCCATCCGGGCGACGGCCTGCGACGCGGCGCGCTCCACCGATTCGCGAACTGCCTCGGGTGCCAGACTGGCCAGCCGGTGGTGCGACTGCAGGTCGGCCCACAAGCTTCTCATCACCTCATGCAGCAAGGTCCCGCGGCTCATCGCATCGAGCCCGGGCTGGGGGCGGCCGAGCGCACGCGCACCGAGACGGGCCCGGGCAAACGCGCGGAACGGACAGGCCGCCTGATCCCGGAATACCCCCGTGCCGAGCGGCGCTTTCCTGCCCTCAGGGAATCCCGGACCCTTCTCATCCGACAGTTCCTCGAGCGCAGGCCGCACATCATGGATAAGCCGCGCCATGGGACTCTCCGGATCCGGCGATTCAAGATTGAGCAGCGGCAAATGCGCAATGAGGGGGCTCGGACGAAGATCTTCATCCTGCTGGCGCAGCGGATGGCTCACGACCACTTCCGGCGCCGAGGCAAGCAGCGCCGCGGTGTGTTTGCGGGCAAATTCGAATTCGCGGGCAGCACTGGAATGCGGCAAACGCTGCGTACGCTGCAGCCTGAGATCGATGAAGGGGTTCGGGCGCGGAATTTGCGGCCAGATGCCATCATGGAGCCCCATGATCCACAACCGCTCGAATGTGAGCGCTGTCACCTCAAATAACCCCATTATCTGGATCGGCACCTGCGCCGATTGCGGCTGAAAGATGCGCTCGGCCGCCATGCGCCGCAGCACAAGGAGCGCGCTGCGATAGTCCATACTGCCGGAAACCCGGTCCAGGGAAGAGAATTCTCCAAGAAGCTCACGCCAGGCCTCGGTCTGCTGATATTCCGCGCTGTCCGGCGTACGGTCTCCGGGCCAACCCATCGTCCTGAGCACCTGCGCAAATCCTTCTGCCCAAGCGCTTGCCGATTGCAGCGAAGGAAATCCGCGCAGGAGGACCTGCAGCGTCTTGAGGCGTAATGCAAGTTTGGGGGCAGAATGCGGCCTCAGCTCCCCTGCTCTGTCTTTCTGCAGCGCAAGCCAGACGACGTCGGCAGTGTTCACGAGCGGCTCGCCCGTTCGACAGGCTACATCAAGCAGCGCCCGGCGTATCCGCTCCTCGCCCGCGTCCCCGAGAAAAGGGGATCGCAACAGGCTGCCCATCTCCTCGCAAGGCATCTGACCACAACCGAGATCCAGGATCCGCAGAGCCGCAGCAACGGCTGGATAATCCGACAGCGGCAGCCCCAGCGAAAGATTGTAGGGCCGTACCCCTCCGGTATCTCCTGCCAGCACTGTTTGCGGGAGAAATACGTCATCGAAGATGCGTAGTACCTGCGCCCGCCGGGCAGCCAGTTCCGGAATGACAACGCCGATCCTGCCAATACCCGCTTCCAATTCCCGCCGCGCCCACTCCGCAGCCAGGGCAATTTCGTCTGCGGCGGCACGCACAGCGTGCCGCCTCACGACTCCTTGCGTTACGGGAGGACAACAATGCCGGACACCGGTGCCATGCTGCTCGATGGCACGCAGCAGGCTTTCCTGCTGCGGCGTCAACTCATCGAAACCGTAAAGCACAAGTTCCCTGGGGGCTTCGATTTCTTCCTTCCGGAAGGCATCGGCAAGGGCGTCGGCGAGCCGCGCCCGGTCCTGCCAGCCCTGGTGACGGCAGCGTTCGTCGAATTCCCGGGCCCAGACCGCAAAGGCGCGAATGTCGTCATTGACTGCACCCGGCTCAGGTGGGATGGAAATTCTCCATTCCCAGCTCAACCGCCATGCTTCGGCAGCAACCGCGGCCGTGGTCTCAGCCTGCAGAAGCGGGCCAAAGAAATCCGACGTCCGGACAAGGGTCTCCCAGAGACTGGCCTCCTGAACCGCACTCAGCAATGCCCGGACACGCTTTCGTTCTGCGACAGCGGATGACCCCTGCAATTCCGCCCAGCAACGCTCGAGCCAGTTGTCCCAGGTCACGATGTCGGGCGTCGGCCAGGCAGCATGTCCATCGCCCAGCATGCACGCACCGTACTCCAGCTGCAGGGTCCGCGCCTGGCGATGGCTTTTCGCAATCGCCGTCGCCCCGCAGCCGAGGCTCTGAAACAGCGCCTTATCCATTCTTCAAAACCACGATGTCGGTCGGGCGGTCGGCACCAACAGCAACGCAGCCGACCGACACGGTGACACCTTCGACCGATCTGGCACTCCGGCAAACGGCAAAAACAGTCCTGTAATATGCGCGCCCCCGCAAGAACCCTGCCAGTCGGCCAGCTCCTACGGTGTTCGCGTTCGGACTTTGAACGGAGTTGTCTGAATTCCCACGAGCCATTTTGATTATTTCAGGCTTACCGGATCTGCCCGAGCATACAGCCTGCAGCCTCCCGGTCAATGCACCGGCCGGCTCGCCGACCCCCACCTGGAAAAACCCGATTCGCCCGGCCTAGATGACCTCCAGGGCACGCGGCGACCCGCATCACGAAAAGTCCGGACAGCACCCCGTGAGCACCCTGCGCGCGGGCGATTGCTTGGACACTTGCGAGATCGGCAGTGCCTCAGCGGTTCATTCCGGCGAGCGGCCCGGACGGGATCTTCTCTTTACACAGGACCCTATCATGCCGCAACGCTTCGCCGTGTGCGGGGCACATCGAAAGCAAAGTAAAGTACAGTTGCGCTCTGGTCAATCCTGTCCGGAGCGCAATCACCGGAGCGGCAAAACGAACCCGGCAAATGCCGCGCCGGGCAACCAGGAAAACCTCATTGAAATGGAAACTCGAAACGGCCGAGTCGGTCCGGGAAATACCCCTGCCGATGAAATCCCGGTACCTCCGGCTGCCTGCCTGGTAGGCCGGAACCGGGGGCTTCGGGTCCTTGCCAGCATTCGGCCCGGGAGAGAGTGCGCGCAGTGCCGGGCCGGATTCTCGCGGTGCCGGGCTGATCCACGGCCGGAGGCGCCGATCAGCACAGTGTTCTCGGCGCAACTCGATGGCCTCTACCGAATGGCGAATGGTCGTTCCGCGCCGAATCCGCAATTCGATGTCACAGACTCGTGCGTCTGTGCCTGTACAGATAGGCCACCATGAGAATCAGGTAGATCACCACGTACATGTTTGCCGTGCCGAGCATATCGCCTCGATTCCCGGTGCTGCCGAGCGCGTAGGGACCGCCCCAGCCTTCCGCGGTCGTCCACAGGCCGAAGGAGTACAGAAACCCGATGGGCAGAAGCCACTTCTGGCCAAGTTTGGTCAGAAGACTGACGGCAAGAATAGTCTCTATGACCGCGGCGAAGATTCCGAAATACAACGGTCCCACAAAATTGAAAATCTGAACGAAAAACCCGATGTACTTCACAATCCACGCAGGCTGTCCGGCCTGGGAAGCGCTCAGGTAGGAAAGGCTGTTATGCAAAAACGCCGGCTGCCACTTCCAGAACGCATCGAATGCCCACAGAAGCCCGAATAGAACACGGACGAACTCGATCCTGCGGGTCTCCACGACAGGCCCGGGTTGATTGCCAACCACCAGCCGCTGACCGGCCGGCACGGACAGGAACGCGAAAAAGATCAGTGCGTAAACAATGGCGGTACCGGGATCGGTGGCGCCCGAAACATAGGGCCCCCCGAATCCGCCCACAGTCGACCACAGCATAAGCGTGTAGACCACGCCTAACCAAGCCATTGGACGCAGGCCAATGCCGGTCAGAAGGGATAATGCGAGCAGCGCATTCAGCACCACCGTGCCGACCGCAACGTGCTGCGGCCCCAGCAGGTTTATTACGTGAATGACACCGTGCAGATAGGTGCGAATGAAGTCCGGCTGGCCTTTAATCCGTTTGACGATAGATGCCAGAAAGCCATTGATGTACGGCGCGTTGGCCTCAAGGATCGTATTGATGACCCAGATCACTCCAAACACGATGCGCATCACGGCAAAGGCGAAATACTGTTCCGGAGTGAAACGGAGCGGAGGGTTTTTAAACATGCCAGCGATTCTCCTTTGATTCATTCAGATTTTCAGATCGGCGATTCAACTGCCGCAACCCGCGACTATCCGGACAGCCGGCACCTCATCGTGCAGGCATGTTCGATCTGTGCTCCAGGTGTGGCTAACCTGCATGGATTGCGTCGTTACCACAGGATGATTTGCTTGATGATTCGAGAAATGGGCGATCGGCGATTTCGGCTGTTTGGTTCAGTTGTTCTAGTTTCTGTGGCTGTAATCAACCGTGTAAGACACACGGCCGGATTATCTTTTACACCTCTTCGATGAAACGGGAAAGTCACCCGACAGAGTTCCCGAAACCCGTGCTCCGGGAAATGCGCGCCGCGGCCGGCGCGCAGTCAATTTGGCCGATTCCGGTACATCCGTCGACCATTCAGGCGGACGCACATTCCAGATCAAACGCGACGAACTCCGCTCTCGGCGCAGAACAGGAATCGAAAATACGGGCGCCTTCAACCGGGATGCCAACGAAACATGAAGATGCCGTCAGATCGTAAGTTTGCGCGGCGCAGGAGACCGGTCACCCCGAGCGAGGATGTCGGGGACGACAACATGATGTTGCTGCATCTTGCGGCGATTCACCGGAACTGGCCGGGCGCGTCATCACGCGCCCGGCAACCGAGACTGCCACCCGCGAATCACACGGGAATGCTTCCACCCGTTCGATGCGCGCTCGGCACAACTGTGGCCCAAGCCCCATCTCCCGCAATCGCAGACGCAAACTTCTGACGTGCGACAGTTTCCGTCCCGAGACGCGCTGACCGATAGGCTTTACAGGTATGCACACACAGCGCTTCGGCGCCTTACTTCACGATCGCCTCGGGGTGCTGCTTAAGCAGCTGGGCGTACTGCGGAGCGATCTGCTGCTTCGGAAAGA
This sequence comes from Pseudomonadota bacterium, assembly GCA_021790335.1. Taxonomy (GTDB): domain Bacteria; phylum Pseudomonadota; class Gammaproteobacteria; order Acidiferrobacterales; family UBA6901; genus JAJYCY01. The sequence goes on from JAJYEE010000007.1 coordinate 72,504, forward strand.
ATGCCTTCCATACAGACACCGGCAGCAATTGCTTGGGTGGCGGCGCAAACACAAAGTCCTGTTGCGTCACCATGGTATGACAGCTGATGCAGGCTTGAACCTTGCCGTAGGAGACGACCTGGCCGTTCGGCTTGTAGGCGGCCATCACCCAGTTGCGGTCGGCCTTGTCGTAGCCGTCGAGCTTCAGCATGGCGGTGACGCCGGTGAGTTTCCTGTTGGCGTTGTAGTTCTCCTTGACCACCAAGGCACCGCTGGGATAACGCTTTACTTTCTCGATGCTGCCGGCTTTGCGTACAGCATCGTTCTCGGCGGAATTGGCGAGATCGGTGGTGTAGACATCCACCGTTCGCGATCCTGGCTGATAGGGTTTGCTTTCAAGCATAAGGGCGTGGCTCTTTTGCAGGACCTGGATGTCATGCCAAAGCGCAGCAGGACTCGGAGGTTCAGCTGCAGATGACAGGGCCGGAGCGGCCAAAATCAGGCCCGCAACGCCAGACAAAAGAAGTTTACGCATCGTGGTTCTCCTTGAGGGGGTGGGGCGGTTAGTGCTTTATGTAGCAAGGACTTGGCAGCATGTAGATTTATTCCAGCATCCACTCCGCTTCTTATGAACCGAACGATAATAACCTCGCCAAGGCACCTTGTAACGGGAGAAGATTTCCGGAAATCACGGAATTTACGGCCGATTCTGGACCGATCAACGGCAATTCGATCCGTGCCCTGCAGCCCGGCGCCTTGAGCTGGACATCGCCACGCGCACTCCGGTGGCGATCATTCAAACTCCCAGGCAACCCATCCAGCACACACGCTCCGCTCACCTTCTTCAACACCCTCGCGCCATACAAGCCGGGAAGAGCAAAACGATGAGCGGAATGGCCGACCGTTCCGTCAGCCCCATGCGGGAGCGCGTACGCTGGCAACCTCCCCGCGGCAAGCTGACCCGATAACGTCGACAAGCAATCACGCAGCGCGCGCCGCAGGCGTAGAAAAGCCCGACAGACGCAAGTCATTGCCGCGCTGCCGAATGATCTCGCAACCGTCGCGGCAATTCGGCCATTCGCCGCGAGGCGGGCCCCAACACCCGCCCCGCAGCGCCTCGACAAATAACGCACACGCGAACCGCTCGATGCGCTGACCCTGCAGTCAGATCACGGAAACATGCATCCAGCCGCCGGGAATCCCGGCTTAACCCGGCCGGGTCACCAAGCCCTCAGGTGTGCTGCCGTGTGCGCCGGATGTCGATTACTTCGGCATGCCGCCCGCATCGGTAGGCTGGCCCTTCGCTATCGAATGCAAATACGCAATCATGTCGACCATGGCCTTGCTGCCGAATGCCGGCGGCCGGCCGCCGAGTCCGCCCTTGACGCAATGCTGGATCTGCATCTCGAGAGTCACGACCTTGTGCAAATTGGGATTGTAACGGGGGAATATCGCCGCGGCATTGACGAGGCTCGGAATCTGCTTGCCATTAGGCAGTCGTCCGGCGACCCGTCCACCACCCATGTGGCAGGTGTCACAGGTCACTGCCGCCCCATGCATCTTGCGGTGACCGCCAAATGTATCGTGCGCGAACATTTCTGCCCCACGGCTCGCGGACTGCGCCAATATCTTTCCGGCGGCTGCCGAATTCATCTTCATGCTGGCCGCCGCGGGCAGTGCCAGCGCGAGCGCAAGACCTGCAATGGCGGATGTGAGAATAGTCGCCTGCTTCATGTTCTTAACTCCTTCCTTATCTGATTAATTGATCCAAATGAATGCGCCGATTCCCGCGCATGCCTAAATAATATAAACACTTCACGGACTGGAAAAAACACCAGCCAGACTCCCTATTCTCCCAACGGGATTATTCCCCTACCGGAAATATTTCGCAAAACCGATATCACCCGCCGCAGGCTGCACAACACCGGAGATTCCCAGTCCGCGAAATGGAATAAAAAACGTTGGCTGGCACCGGGTCATTAGACCCATCCGCCGGATCCGGGCATGTATCCGGTGATATTCGGTACCCGGTTGATCGACCGCGCTGGCACGAAACCCTGCATTGCGGGATCCGGAATACGGACTTGATCCATTAATTTAGCCGATTCCCGGCCCGCTTCGTTCGGCACTCAGGCACGGACAGCAGACACAGGAAATGGATACCTCACCGCTTCAAATCAAATACATCCGTCAATCGTAAAATCATTCTAGCGTATCTCTCTCCAGCCGTCTGTAACAAAAGTCACGCCGCGCCTGCCCGGTTGCAGGTTCCCTGGTCAAAGCTTGATTAGACTGAAGCGCCTCGAGCGCCGAGCGTTTTTCTCTTACCTTTCCATCAAATCAATTGGACTGAACGTAGGGTTCCGCATCCTGTCTACACTGCAAATTGACTGATCAAATCCATCACCCGCCGCTGGAGCGGATTCGATTGGGTCATCACAGTAAAGGTCGGGGCCTGCGCCTCAGCGGAGGTTTGGCAGGTGTTGCGCACGATCGTGGTCAGTTACGCCAACCGGGTCGGGAAGCTGTGGACCGGCATGCCGTTCTCGTCGTGCTGGCGGGCGACCTTGGCCGGGGCGGCCACCGAACGCAGCGCGGGCGCAACTGAGCTAGGTCGTCAATCGTGGACACCATAGGTTGTCCCATCATGCTGCCTGTTGTTGCCGGTAAAACTGTTGCGCAAAGGCTGCCGGCCCAGCCCATTCCCCAGAGCATCGCAAGTCCCGGCACGCTCGCGGCACCCTGCGCTCAGCAAATACGCCGGGCTCCTGCCGCTCTACCGGCAGGAGCAGATCCTGAAGCGCCACGGCCTCGACATCACCCGTGCGACCTTGGCCCAATGGATGCTCGATCTCGGTGATTTAATCACGCCACTGGTGAGCCTGCTGCAGAATCACCTGATAGGGCGATTGTCGGTTTTGACCCAACAAAGTGCTGCCTTTCGGGCCCTTCCTCTTCCGGAACGTCGCCATCCCCCCTTCCAGCCATAACGAACTATGGCGCAACTATGGAAAAATCGGGCTTAAATGGTAAGGATCGATGCTAAGTTGTTGTCTTTATTGGCGTCCCCAAGGGGACTGGGACCTTGTAAACTGCCAACGATCCAGGTTCATGGTGAAGCGGCGTGACCGAAAACCGCCACTTTTGGATCCGCCATGGACAAATTCTTTGAACGGCAATATAACAACACCATCATTGCATTAAGAGAACTACTCCGCTCATGGGCGTCGGCGAACTACTGACCTCTGCGACACGCGAATGGATGTTACCTGTCCTGAAACGTCTGTATGTCCGGGTTCGTGCCCATCTCCTGCAACGCAAGAATCCACCACTCGGTCCCGAGGAAGCGCCCCAGCGTGCTTTGGCATGCCTTGGCGGCTGCATTATGGACGCTCACGCATTCGAGAATATTGGCGGAAGTGTATTCATTGCGGCATTTCACGGTACGGCGAATGATGCGACGAGTACAGGAGTCTCCGTTCTACGCAAAGTGGGCAACACGTTCCGAGCGATGTTCCAGAAAAACTGCGGATTCAGTAGGTGCCTGCCATCATTGTGCGTCACCGACCTTGACGCAGATGGCCTGCGCGAGGTGAGCTGGGAAGTACTAGATATAGGCACCGGGGCAGCGGCTCATCTGTTGTGTGTCTACATGACAAGCACTGGCGAATACTATGAGATAGCAGAGAGCCGAAATCATCAGGCACCGGCGGAACCGGTTGCATGGAAAGTCAAGATAACACCTGAGCCAACTGCAGCTGCACGGTCCACCATCGAGCGATTAGCTCTCAGTCGCGGTTTTTTGCAAGAAACACGCATTGACCCAAACGATGCGGCTTATGCTGTCCCGCTGTGGCATAGCGACAATGGAACCAGAAAGTCAGGCATCATAAAACTGCGGTACTATCCCGGCCGGCTGAGAGATGGATCATCGGGCACGGCCTTGTTGGAAACCGAACACATGATTTGGATCGCAAAGTTTAAAGGCGCGTTATACGGCTACGATCGGAGGAAGGATTATCATTTTGTGGCCTACTCCCCAGCATGGTCTTATGATTGGGTGGACTGCCTCGCCGGGAACGAGGCGCTCTGGTTCTGCGATCGCAATCGATCTGGGTTATTCCGCTTTGAGTTGCTTCATGACAATGATAGCAACGCGATATTGTCATATTACAATTGCTACTGTAGCGAGCCATTGCCCCGTATCTCAAAACTGGTCGTGGGGCGTGGGGTATTGATCGTCAATGACGATATCACAATCGACCCCGCGCAATTATCCGAAGACAAACGGTTTCCTCACTAAATCAATCCTTTATAGGTTATGAACCGAGATTGCATTCGCAAGTTTCGATGTCCCCGCAAGCTCGACTAGGTGCTTGTGGTGCGTGAAGAACAGCACCTGCGTCTGGTCGCTCAGCTCACTGAGCACTTCAAAGGTGGCCACAGCACGATCATCATCGAACTGAACCAGAAGATCATCGACGATGACGGGGAACGGACCCCGCCCCTCAATGTGCTGTTCGATCGCCGCGAGCCTCAGCGAGAGAAACAACTGGTCCCGGGTTCCCTGACTCATGCCGGCTACGGGAACGCAGGCTGCGTCCGGACGTACCCCGAGCAGCACTTGACGATCATCCTCGTAATCGACCGTAAGGCCCGAAAAGCTGCCCAGGGTGATGCGCGCGAATACCTCTGCCGCGCGCTTCAAGAGTGGGCCTTGGTGCTGATCTCGGTAGAGCTGAACCACCCGATTGAGGACGCCACTCGCCAGCCGGACCCGGGCATATGTGCGGGCTTCTTTTGCGACACGCGCAGCGAGTGACCGCACAGCCTGCTGAGCTTCCGCTGCGGCTGGTCCGCCATCGATCGCGTCAAAGTGTTGCTTCGCGCCGAACACAGCGCCCTGCGCTGCTTCGACCTGCTGCTCCAAATCTCCGATCTCGGATGCCACGTCGGCAATCTGCCGGGCGACACTGTCAAGCGCCAAGCCGTCAGCCTCTTGCACGACCTCGGCGATGGGCCGGGCGTTCTGCTGCACGATCTGTTCGTTGATATCGTGCAGTCGTTGTTGCCGACTCTGTTTCCGGGTCGCCTTCCCTTCGATCTCGGGCAGTTGTTCTGCAATCTGGCATCCGGCTTGCCGAACCAGATCGTCCAGCGCGTTCCGCGCATGCTCCGCCGCGACGTCGGCCTCCGAAATCGTCTGGGTCTCGCGTTCAATGTCGTTGGCGATCTGCTGCCGCTTCGTGTCTGCACCGCGCATGTCGGCCAGCGTGTCGTACAGACGCTCGGCAAGAACATCCGGACTCTGATCCTCCGCAGCTTCATCGACTACCCGAGCGATCTCGGCAACCTTCGCCTCAAAAGCTGAGATGACAGACTCATACCTGCTGGCCTCCGCATCGCGATTGCTCAGTTCCGCCAACGCGGCGGACAACCGGGAGAACTGATCTAGTCTCGTCTTGGCTTCAGCGGGGAGCGCTTCCGTCGTCAGGCGAAGGCCTTCTGCGGCCTCGGCCCACTTGCGCTTCCATTCCCCGAGTCTCGTTGCCGTCTGTTGTCGTTGCTTCTGCAGAACGCGAAACTCCGCCGTCCCTGCTTGAATCTGTTCAGAAACCGAATCCCGGTCCGCCCTTGTCTTCCGGGCGGCATTGACCGCCTGTTGGGCGCGCACAAGCGCGCCCCCTGCGGTTTCGTCGGCGGCCAATGCAACCAGCCCGCATGCCAGCAGTGCCCGATCCAGCAATTCGCGGGCTCGGGAGACGTCGCCGTCAACCGAAGTCCGCTCAGTTCGAAGGTTCTCCAGATCTCCGTGTCTATCGACCACGCGCTGGTGGCGGGACAACCATTCCCGCAAGGCGGCAGGCGGCAGGTCGGACCGACGTAGAGGCGCGATCAGAGCCTCCCACCGGCGTTGCAGGTCCTGACGCTTACCAGCAAGCAGGCCACGCTGTTCATCGTTGCGCTGCATCTCGGCCTGCATGTCGGCGACGCGCTGACGTGTTGTCTCCAGGTTCGTAGCGCGCTCGGCGTCAGCCCGGAGCAGATCGGCCAGACGGTCGGCTTCCTTAATCGCCGCCTCAAACGCAATCGCAAGTGCGTGCGGTGGCGGATTGTCCGCCTGCTTCACGGCTGGCTGGGCGATTCCATCAATGTAGGTACGGCGTAAGTCCGTCCACTTGACGTCGCGCTCTCCGCGTGCTGCAGTTACTTCCGCTTGCGTGACCACTTCGCCCGTGGCCGCCAGTACCTTGAGTTCGCGACGGCGATCTTCGAGATCGCGGGTAAGCGTAGCTTCCTTCTCCGCTACCAGGCGTTCCTCTTGGGCGAGTGCGCCGAACTCGGTCTCGAATGTTCCCGCCATTTCGGCCAGTGGAACCGTAAGCACCACGAGTTCCGACAGCGGACCTGCCCACAATGCCGCCGCTTCGCGTTGCAGCCTCCCATCCTGGTCGGCAATGTCACGGTCGAGCTTCCGCCTGCGGTTCTCAAGATCAGCCACGTTGGCCACGTTCGCAAGAGATGTCTCCAGCTCGTCTACCCGTCCAGACTCAGGCAGCGAGGCAAGGCGATCCTTCAACCGCGCGATCGCCGCTTCCTTGGCGTGAGTCTGTGCGTCAAGCTGCTCATCACGATCCGCAAGGCGCCCATACTCGTCGATGAGGGACTGCACGCGGGCAATCAGCGTCTCCGGCGGTAATAACTCGGATGCCCGCGCCACGTCACAAGGCGACCCGATTTCCGCGAGCAGCTTCCGAATGGTCTCCGACAACTCAGCACGATCGCGAACCAGTCGTGGCAGGGAATCGCGCGCCGAGCGATAACCGACTATCGCATGAAATGACTGTTCGATGGCGCTCGCCTGTTCCAAGACGCTTTCACGGACGACCAAGGTCGCCGCGTCGGCCTTGAGTTGTGCCAATCGAACCTCGGCCACCCCTTTCGCTTCCTCGGCGCCACGTAGACGCTCCTGCGCGGCCACGCGCCGCTGGGCCGCCTCGGCGGGCAGCGGCGGAACGTGCGCAAGACTTTCCACTTCGGCTTGCTTAGCCGCACGTTCAGCGAGCAGGGGCAAGTTGGCACGGATACGCTGCAGACGTTGCTGCTCGGTTCGTTTGTCCTGCAGCGCCTCACGCAACTGGGCGTGCTTCAGCCCGGCCTGACGGTACTCGCGCTCCGCCGTTTCCCAGACGTAGGTACGAATCGTCGCGTCCTTGAGGACTTGCCTTTGCTCGTCGAATTCGTGCAATGCCCGGTTCAGGCGTCCGGTCGAACCCCGAGCCTTGAACGTAACTGCGGCTTCCTCGTCCAGACCCGTGATCAGGGTGCGCAGGCTGGCCAGGCCGGCCGCCGCCTGAAACAAGCTGCGTCCCACCTCCCCCTCTCCGCGCAGCAACTCGTCGCTTCCAGTGACCAGGCCGTTCAGGTCCAAGCCAAAAAGGTTCTGGTAGAGAGCCAGATCGAGCCCGCCTACCAGATCGGAAACCCGACTGTCCGGCAATGGCCGTTCCGTGATCTCGGCGCCAGTGGTCTCGTCAATGGCAAACAGAGTCGTCTTGCGAGCCTTGCGACGCATCGCCGACAATCGATTCCCATCCGGGAGCAGCAGCGTCGCGCCGACCCGCAGCGCGTTGTAGTCGTGCAGGAAAGCATCCCCGGTCCGCTCCGGAATGCCGAACAGGAATCCGGTGACCGCGCGCAGGATCGTGGACTTTCCGGCCTCGTTGGGTCCGAAGATCACATGGAAGTCTTTACCGCTACCGGTGGGTAGCTCGATAATCCGGTCCCGAAATGGACCGAACGCCTTCAAGTAGAGTCGCGCGAACTTCACTGAGCACCCCTTTCTCCAGCGAGGCGCGCGAGCAACTCACCCTCCACCTCAGTCAGAAGATCCTTGAGGGCGTCCGGGGCATCGAGCCGCAACTCCTCGTCCTGGCTCAGATCAACCGGAAGCTTTTGCTTCAACTCCTTGAGGGCATCGTTGGCAAAGGAGGTCAGTTTTTCCTGATCTTGCGCCAGCGCCTTGAGTTCCCTGATTAGGAGACCGACCGGATCATCGCCAGCGGCGAGTCGATCGATCTCGACCAGGGGGCGAACGCGGAGTTCGACTTTCTCCAACCAGGCGTTGCCACCCGATGCGTCCAACGCGACGGCTCGAAGCTGTTCGGCAATCACCTCCGGTCTTGCGGATATGTCGCGGTGCACAGCGCCCGCCCCATATAACCGGAAGCGCAATCCGAGGATTCGGCCATCGGCTTGGGCCAGCTCAGTCCTCACACCGACCGCAGCCCGGTCGAGAAGCGAATCGAGGTCCGGCAGTCCCGCTACGTCGATCGCGAGCTCGGTCCAGCGCAGGACATCAAGCTCAACCGGCTCGGTGGTAATGCTGCCGTCCTCGACGGTGACCAGTTCGCAGCCCTTTGCCCCCTGCTCCCTGATATGCCGGCCTTGGATATTGCCGGGATACACCACCCATGGGTCACGCGAAACGATTTCCCGGGCATGAACATGCCCAAGTGCCCAGTAGTCGTAACCCCTGGATCGCAGGACCTGCTCGGTGGTGGGAGCGTAGTTGTCGTGTCCCGGCCTTCCAGTGAGCGATGTGTGCAGGACCCCGAGATTGAAGTAGCCGTGTACAGCCTGGGGATACCCGGCAGCAAGGTCATCGAGAACCACAACTGTCGCAAAGCTCTGCCCGTGGACCGCGAGGCCGAGGTTGTCATCGGTCAATGTCTTCGGAGCCTTGTCCAGGAACAAGCGGACGTTCTTCGGCAACGGAAGCGAGCGTGTCAGCTTGCTCGCGGCATCATGGTTTCCTCGGACCACGTAAACCGCGATACCGGATTCACCGAGCTGCGCCATTCCCTTCGCGAAGAAGAGCCCTGTATTGAAATCGGGCCAGTCGCCATCGTAGAGGTCTCCCGCGATCACGATGAAGTCCACCCGCTCGTGTAGCGCGTATTGGACCATGTTCTCGAACGCACGCCGGGTCGCGCCTCTGACTTCCTCCACCGGCGCACCCTCATAGCGCTCCAGACCTCGGAGCGGACTGTCAAGGTGGATGTCTGCGCAATGAAGGAACCGCATGGGCTAAAGATCCTGGAACAGCTCTTCGAACACTTCCACAAGTTCAGGCGGCCGACCCGCCACAAGCGGCTGGCTATATGCAAGCGCACATTCCTTACTGTCAACACGGCACGCGGCTCCGAACGCGCGCTCATGCTTTAGTCCGCTCGCCGGTGTCGGCTGCGGGTAGTAGTCTTCGATGGCGCCCTTAGATAACACGCAGATACCACGAGCGCGGAAGGAATCCAGGAGCGGGACCAAAGCAGCGGCGGCCTGACCGTCTTCTTGACAGGCACGCATCCGAGCGATGTCCTGTTCCCAGGTGGATAGCCCATCCAGACGCTGAATGGTTTCCGCATTTATGATGTTCAAATATACCAATGTTACAGTTCATAATAGGCTCGCCTGAGCCGCTCCCGTCTGTCCCCGCAAGCGCGAAATCCAGCATCTCCGCCATGCGTGCATTTTTGTCCCGCCATTCGTAGAACGTGGCTTCCGACAAGAGCACATAGTGCCACTCCCGTTTCGCGCGTTTTTCCGCGGGCAAGCGGTTGGTATTTCCGCACCAGTTCACCGCCGCCATTTTCTTGCGCTGCACGTTCGGGTGGCTGACTTGTCCCTTGGCCTTCGTCTCTACGAGATAAATGCAGTCCTTGGAGCGCACGATGAAATCAGGCGAGTAAAAGGCGGGCAAGCCGTCATCCTTGAGATAACGTAGCCGTGTGAAATGATGGCGCTGCTCATTGATCTTACAGAACGCGTCAACAGTACTGTCCGCGTCCGCCCACAGGATAAAGTTCTTCTCCAGATTTCCGCTCTGCGAGGGATAGGGCAGCCTCGGATAGATGCACTTGACTACTTCGACCGAGAACGACTCGCGCATCGAAAGGTTCGCCACTTCGGAAAGGTAACGGTGATTCACCACCGTCTCGCCCTCGACACGGATATCTTCCGCCGCCATGATTGCCCGTGCAAGCTGGGTAATGACATGCGTCGCCACCGGGTCGAGCAGCAATATACGCCAGTTTTCATCCTCAAGAGGAGCAAACTCGCCGCCACCGAAGAGACGCTGCCGGATGTAACGATCCGCGAGCCCCGCCAGCTTCGGCTTCTCGATCTGCATGTACGGAAACCTGTTCTCATTGGCGTAACCGCGCTTGCTCAGCGGTACACTCAGCATCAGGCTGACGCGGTTGACCAGCCGCGCGATGTAATCGTTGTAACCGGTCGCGGTCATAACCCCGCCGTCCACCCGGTAATCCCCGAACATCTTTCCGGTTTCCACGTCGTGCGACGTGAACTTGTCACCCTTCCCGACAAGATTCTTTAGCTGGGCGAGCGTGAATCCCTCGAACGGCGCCAGCTTTTCCAACGGAATGTCCTTGTGCGAAACCGTTTCTTCTTCCTCTTCGAGAATGAAGGGAATGCCGATGTCGAATTCTTGGTACCCTTCCCGCAGACCCACGGAAATCAGATCTCCAGTCGCGCCACCGTCCGGCGCCTCGTCAGTCGTTTCGCCGACGAGACCCTCTTTCATCAGCTCCGCATAAAACTCCATGAAGGCCGGGTGTTCGATGATACTCAGGACATCAATCAGGCTGGTGGGTTCCTTGCCTTGCCGGATGAGTTTCCGGTTTTCGGCTTTGGCCTCGGCATATTCGGCACCGCGCCACATCAACCGCAACCCGCGACCGATGGTCTGCTCCAGCAGAATCTGCGCCTGCGTCGAGCGAAGCGGCACAATGACGCAGATGTTGTTCACGTCGAACCCCTCGCGCAGCATCAACACGGAGACAATGACGCGTGGTTGCGCGTGCCGGTCCATGTCAAACAGGTGCTCGCGGACGCGGGCCCAATCCTCTTTCTTGAGCTCACCCTTCCTGCCCGAGTCCACACGCAGAAACTCCTCATCGCTCAACCCCTCGGCGCGGAAGAACTCCTCCACGTAGGGTGTGACCTCCGTGTCTTCACACATCACCATCATTTTCGGGCGTTGGAGGGGGTCGAGCCGAGCAAAGTCTTCCTCGAGCTTTTTCAACTTGGTCAATCCCGTTCTCAGCATCACACGCTGACCGTCCGATAAGCCGATAACCCCGCCTTTCTCGTCGCGTTCTGCTTTGAAATCGAGATCAAGACTGGCGATTTCCTTGCGCTTGTCGAGCACCAGCGATTTGACCAGACCGGTTCTCATCGCGGTCTTGAGGTCGAAGTCCACCACGATGTGCGGGAACATCGTCTTGGTGAGACTCTTGCCGGAGCCGATCTGGTTGTACGGCGTGGCGGAGAAGTCAACTTGCACGAAATGCTTGCCCTTGCCTTCGGCAATGTAGGTCAGGCTTTTCTGCCACTCGACCTCGGTGTTCTCGTCCGCTTTCTTCACCGAATGAATGTGGTGCGCCTCGTCGTTGAACACGACCAGACTTTCCAGGTCGGCCAGATATTGTAGTTCGCTCCCACGCAGATATTTCTGGTCCAGTTGGTTAAGCTCGTTGCCCGTGGATTTTCCGGGTCGCACTGGCAGAACAGACTCGACCACTTGGTCCAGTTCAATCGCCCGGCCCGGGTCTATAACGGCTTCTTCGTTCAGGACTTCCTCTAATCCGGCCAGTAGATGCCAGTTGGTGATAGCGATCAGACCGCCGCCCGTCACTTTCCGCCCGATCTCTTCCTTCGTGGCAACGGCGCTTTGCACAAAACTGAAGATTTCCTGCCGATAGGTCTCTGGCACGAACAGACTCTGAAACTTCGCCAGGTCGGAGGTCTCGAAATTCCGCGCGCCCTCGTGCTCCTTGCCAAGGAACGCATCCAACAGGCGGTCGTAAACGATGAGCCCCGGGGCAACGATGAGAAAATTTGGACTGAACGTCGTACCCGTGTCCTGTCCATCATGGTGCTTGGCGTTCAGGTATTGCCAGATGAGCAGGGCTTGCAGCACCCAGGTCTTGCCGGTGCCGGTCGCCATCTTCATGCAGTATTTCGGATGCGCATTCTTGGGCAGAGACAGTTCCTTCATCAACCCGGCGGACGCGAGCAGTTCATCGGCGGCAAGCTCGGCGTAGAGGTCTTTGGGCAGCGGCGCTTTCAGCATTTCATGCGCATAGATGGCGTTCAGGATCGCCTGCCGCTGGCCGGGATGGCAGTTATGTTCCCGCGCGTCTACGTGACCTTGGGCGAACCACCATACCAGCAGGTCACGGGTCACGCCCGTGACCATCTCCAGAATCGGCGCTTCCCCGGCTTCGAGCCCGACGCACAGGTCATTGACCCGCGCGGTCAGGTTCTTGGCCAGGGTCAGATCGTTAACGCTCATACCGTTAATTGTCCTGACGACCGGGGCCGCCTGAGTTTAAGCGCAGCCTCCTCAAAGCCGTCGTTTACGTCGCCGGGCCAAGTTCCGATGATCTGGTCAATGTCAGCCAAGGGTCCAACGCCCTGCGCCGCGGCTAATTCCTCGAAGCTCATCGCATGCCAAAAGTTGCCAGGCAGGACCGCGCCGGTCGGCTCGATTTCCACCCCGCCTTCCTTCGCCTCCATGGGTTCGGAGTCCGACGGACCGGTGTTCACGATAACTCCTTAAGGCCTATCCGTTCGGTAAGCATGCCGGCAAAATAACACTTAGAGTGCGCTCCGCGCATCGACCGGTATCCGGGCGGTTTTCTTTATTCGCGTATGGGTGTGCAGGACGGCGAGGCCGATCACATCATCTCATCGGCTTCCTTGCAGACGATGACATTGTCATTATCGCGCAGCGTTACTCGAAATGGCGTATTCCATCGCGCGCGGGTTTTCCATCCGCTTGGAGGCGTCCAATATTTCCATTCCCACGATATTGCCGCCCTTGTCGTAATCGAGGATCACGCCCGGCTTATCTTCGTCGCTTTCCTCGATCGGTGTGCTGCTAAAAAAAATGCGCAACACATCCACTTCCGGGTCATAAACGACTTTCATGTTGACCTCCAATATTTCTCGATCTTGCTGGTACGGTACACGGTGATGACCACGGCCGGCTCAGCTTCATCATTTACAACAGCACGCAGCAAAAATACCTTCCCTTCGCTGAATTTCACCCGCGACTGGTAAACTTTCTTTCCGTCGCGTTCGGGCAAGACTTGTTGAGGCTTTTGCAGCACCTGTTCCAGTAAATCACGGGGAATGCCACGCCGCCTCAATTCCTCCAACGCATGCCTGGACAGCCTGAATTTCATTATCCCCCCTCCAGCTTGCCATTGCTATTGGAAACCGTCTCCACCACCTCCGACTCGAACCCGAACACGTCCACCACCCGCACAGCCACCTGCCGCGGGCCGGGCTTCGCGGGCAGGTTGTCGAGCCGTGCCTCGCGCACCACGCGCAGCGGGCCGGCGTCGCTCTCGGTGTTGCTGCGGTAATCCTGCCACACGGAGCGGAAAGTCACACCGTCGAAGTCCGGGTCCACGCTCCAGTATTCGATGAGACTCAGGGGATCACTGGCAATGATCGCCTGCAACTTCTCGCGGTTGGCGTCGTCGAGGTTCAGCGCATCCGGCGAGAGCAGGATGTAATTGTCGAGCTTGACCACGAGCGATTCGGTCCCGCCGTTTTGCTTGCGCTCAATGGGCTTGATGGTGAGGTATTGCAGCGAGGAAAACCGCACCTCGTCGGGCCGCAGTTTCTTGCCGGATTTCTTGCCGGATTTCTTGGCGAGCTTGTCGAGCAGATCGGGCGGGATCACCAGCACTTCCAGCCGTTCGTCGTTGAGGCCGGTGATGTCCATGCCGATGCTGGGCGTGAAGTTCCAGCCGAGCACCACGACCTTTTCCCATCCGCCCATGAGGCTGTCGCGCAGGGCCTGCGCCTTCTTCAAGGTCGGCAGCCCGGTCATCTTGTTGGGCGAGTCCACGAATACCAGCGTCTTGCCCTGCGCCAACCGCCCGAGGTTGCGGTTCGGGTTGTGTTCCGGCGGCAGCGGGAGCGCGCCATAGAGCCCCAGCACCACCTGCGCCAAATCGCCGATGCGGTACGTCCGGCCCAGGCTGCTGCGCATCTGCTCAGTTTGATAATCTCCGATGGATTGATAGAGGAACGGCTTGGCGTTCTGGTCGATCAGTCGCTTGCGCATGACCATGCAGGCGGGTTTACCGAGGTCGGAGACAATCCAGCGACGGTTGAGTTTCTCGGCGACGGCTGCGGTTGTGCCTGAACCGCCAAACAGATCAACGATTAATCCGCCATCTGGGCAAGATGCCTGTATGATTCGATCTAATAGCTTTTCTGGTTTCTGGGTTGCATAGCCAATTCTTTCTGAACCTGACTTACTGGGAACGACATCATCCCAAATTGATTGGACAGGTTTTCCTTCGCTTTCATCAAGGTACTGCTTAACGTACGGTTTTCCACTTTTTGAGAATACAATTTTTCCTGACTTTATGGATTCGTCAATTTTCTCTTGAGAAAACCTCCAGTGTGTTCCACTCGGCGGTTCCAGCAGCTTCCCGTTGAACAGGCGCGCTGGTCCTTGGCCAGCCGCAGTCATAGTATTTAACCAATAACGTCGGCCTGTAGATTCCTCCGTCGAATTGAATCTCTCCTTGATGTACTCATCATCATATGGCAAGTAAACAGGTCTGAAGTGCCAGCCTCCGCTCTTCGAATATAGAAAAATTGTGTCGTGAATTATTCCGAATCTATTGGAATCACTGTGCGCTCCTCCTGTCCGTTGCCACACGATTTCGCTGAGGTATTGTTCTTTGCCAAAAACATCATCTAGGACGATCTTGACGTAATGCCCCACATGCCAGTCCAGGTGCACGTAAATCGAGCCAGTATCCGCCAGCAATTCGCGCATGAGAATCAGGCGCGGGGTAATCATGGCGAGATACGAGGCCGTGCCGTCGGCCCAGGTGTCAGAGTACGCGAATTGCTCGATCACCGTCGGCCTCTGCTCCACCTCCGCGCCCGGCAGAACAACCTTCGTCCGGCAATCGGCCTTGGAATCGAACGGCGGATCAATGTAGATCAGGTCAACCTTCCCGCGCAGCGACGGAACGCCGTTTTCCTCGTCCCCAGCCAGCAGCGCCTGCATCGTCAGTAGGTTGTCGCCATAGATCAACCGGTTCAGCCAACCGACCTCGCCCGGATTGCTTTGGTGAAACTGTGATTGCCGTTCGCGCTGTTCCACAGACTTGAACAAATCCTGCCAGTTCGACTCCCGCGACGGAATCACCAGCTCGTTTGTCTGTAGCCGGACCGATATCGCCCGTCCAAGCCCTCCAGAATCTGCTCGGCCCGGCGTTTCCCCTCCGCGACAATCTACGGCAACTGCTCAAGTAGGCTTTTCTTCATGTCTCAATTGGTTTGTTATGCAGTGAAGGCAATCCGTGTTACCAGGCGTGGTCTTTTCTTAATGAACGGATCCCCGCCGCCTTTTGTCGGCCGTTGGCCCGCAATTTCAAGTTTCCATTTCCATCGTCGTCAATGTATTTCTTGATTCGGGTCATAGCGACTTGGGCGTTGCTTTTCTTGATTCCATCGTGGCGCATGAGCGCCTGAAGTAGCTCGTCACGCCCAAAGCGGCCCGGATATTTACGGTCCAGTAAAAGCAGCGCGATATCCGGCGCGCTCAGTCCTTCAAGATTCACATAGAGCCGACCATCAATATCCTCGATGTCGGGGTATCGCTTCTCCATTAAGCCGTCAACTACGTTTGCTGCATCATCCGGCTTCAGTACGCCTTTGTGCGATAGCCGTACCATCTCCGCCAGCACCCAAGAGATGTTATGTATGACGGCTATGGCGTCCATCTTGTTCGGGTCTATGTCGCCGGGGTCGTGTCGGGTACCCCTGTTGCTTGCGATGTCGTAGACGAAGGTGCAATTTCGCGGAATGAGTAAGCGGATCGAGTCGTCGAACGACCCAGCCTGAAGCTGCGCAAGTTGAGTCACAAACTTGTTGAATTTAAATTCACGCGCACTCGGCAAGGTCATGCCGGTGTGTATTGCGAGGGCCTTGATCACCGCCTCCACGAATTTGCTGCCATTGCTAATGCATGTTTCCCACTTACTGTTCTCAAAGGCGTTCACCGATTCGGAAAAGTGCCTCAGCAGAGCGTTGACGTGCTCTTGCTCGAATGCCTGGAGCAACTGGGCAACATGTTGATGCCTGTGAGTGGGCTTAGCCATCCGCAAAAATGTCCTTCCACGAAGGCTCTAACCGATAGAACCCGCGCTTCCTCGAATCAACCCAGCCGTTTTCCTTTGCTGAAGTCGGAAAGAAGTGATTGAACTTCATCCCCAGAAGGCTCTTTGAGCTCGAGTTATTCCACAACTGCACGATCTCGTTCAAAGGCACGTCCTTGCTTGTGTCGCCTTTTGCCAGACAGGCCAGAACCGCGACGAACTTCTTGGGCCCACCGCTAAGCTCCTTGGCGTAGCGCTTCAAGAAAGCCCGCTGATTCAGGCCGAAGTCAACCGTGGTTGCTCGGTGATGAGTGTGCGCCGCGGATTTCGCGGGTTTGTAGGGGCCACTTTGAAGCTGTGTAGCCAGATCAATGCAGTCGCTGACGAGTGACTGCACCGTCCGCAGCTTCGCAGCAAGCTCTTGCCGGGTGCCGGAGTTATTTCCTTTTGGCATAGAGTTTCCTCCCCTTCTCGGTGAGCACCACCAAAAGCTTTTCCTTGGAGGACGACATATACTTCCGCTGCGAGCTATGGGAAGGCGCGAAGCGCCGAGGCGAGTAGTCCGCGGAAGGCGTAGGGTCCGGGCGGGTGGCCGAAGGCCGCCTGCAAGGACACCCGAAACGCCGTCCAGCCGTTGCCAGGGCGAGCGTTTCGCGCGCGCCGAAAGCGCGCGCGGCTCGACCGCAGGGCGGCCGCGGCGTGCCGTAGCCGGAGGCGAAGGCACAATAAGTTGCGCCGGCTCTAACCGAGTGCGCGAGAGAGACTTGGATGTCCTGTCGCGCATCACGAGGGGCCGGCGCACAATCGAGCGGGGTTTGAACCGCCTGCTTGGTGTAGTGGTAGCCCTTGCTTTCGAGTGCCTTGCAGATGTCGCCAAAAGTGCGTTTCTTGTCGAAGTAGCCTTCGTCTGCGAGCAGACGAATTCCGCCAGTCG
>JAJYEE010000088.1 GCA_021790335.1 Pseudomonadota bacterium
CAGACTAGGAACTGGGCCACGCCTGAGTTAGATTAGCTCCGTTGCCTATCGGGTGTTGACACCTTTTCGGAGCCCGCACATGAGCCATGCTGCTTCCGTCGATTCCAGCACATCTCCCGGAGCTGGACACGCGCAGGTCCGAGTCAGGGACACGAGGTCCTGGATCGCATCCCTGCCGCTAGCCGACAGCGTCACAAGTGCCGAACGTCTCTATCGGGCCGTGTCTGACCTGAACCGGCGGGAACTCGATCCAGGACAGCGTCTGGATTTGATGGAGCTCTACGCACAGCCAGTTGCGGCGGTGTCTACGGCACTGCAGGCGCCATGGGTGTACTTGCGCCTGCCAATGCCCCCCAAGGCGCGCCGACACGCCGAATTTCTGCGCAATCTGCACGCTGAAATGGCCAGTGGCTACCAGTACACGCTGCGGGATCTGTTGAAGGGCCATCATCCCTGGGACAGAAAATCCGTGGTGTGCCGGGCGGCGGAAAGGGCGATCCACCAGCTCGGAGAGGTGTTGCTGCGTTCCTACCAGCTCTACATGCCCGCTCCGGCCGGGGTGTGGCGCGAGATCCACAGCCTCTACCGCCACATCGAGGAGCGTGGTTTGCTCGATCATCCGCTGAGCCGCGCGCCGGAGGGTTCCGGCGCGCGGCCGACCGTACGGAATACGTACCTGCGGGTGCTGCTGTTGGGCCTGTGCGGACCTTATCAGTTGCCGCAGAATGAATGCCTGCGAGTCAACGCCTTTCTGTTGAACTGGGCGGACAAGGCATCCATTGCATCGCGCCCTGAAACGGTTAGCCCGGAGGGGCGTTTTCTGGTGGATCTATCCGCCGATTCGCCCGCCCGCCCCATTCCCAAGGATGCCAAGCCGGCAGCCGGGCCCAACCTGCGGGTACTGAGTGCATTCGGGCTCGCGCGTGCCGTGTACGGGTTCATGCAGCAACTGCTGAGCGGGGTGTCGATGCGTCAGTCCGGAATGGGGGTCGACTGTTCCGACAGCGGATGTCTCGATGTGCTGCAGCTCATGATCCGTTTTTGGGGAGCAGGGGCAAGCCGCCTGTACCCGCGGCGCAGCGCGCGCGATGCGGAGCTGTCCTTGTGTGTGGGGCTCAAGGCGCTGCATTTCTTCAGCGGCGGTGGCGGACCCCTTACACCGTCCTCGACGGACGTCAGTTCCGGGCGCCCGGGCATGCCGGCTCCGGAACTCGGACGAAGCAGTCCGGAGGAAGCGTTCATCGATCTCGACAGCAGCGCCGTCTTCCCCGAACCGGAAGGGCTGCACCGAATATCGCGGCAATCTGCGGAGCAGCGGTTTGAGACCCATCAATGGAGAATCTGCGATGAAAGCGCGAGTGGATTGGCGCTTGTGCATCGCGGTGGCGGCGCCTCGGTAGGTGTCGGAGATCTGCTCGGTATCCGCGGGCCAGGTGCTGCCGGATGGGGTGTGGGGGTCGTGCGCTGGCTTAAAAGTCCCGATACCGCCCGTGTGGACATCGGCGTGAAGATGCTTGCTCCGGGCGCGGCGCCGGTGGTGGTGAAACCCGTCGATGGCGACGCGCCGTCGGGTTATGTCCAGGCGCTGCAGCTCGCGGCGATCCCACCCGTGGGTCAGCCGCCGACGCTGCTCGTGGAGCGCGGGCTGGTATCGGTGGGCAAGGATCTCCAGCTGCTGGACGAACGGGACGGCAGCAAGCCGTACCGCATTCGCATCCTTAAGGTGATCAGACGCACGCCTTCGTTCGAGCAGGCGGTCTTCGAGCCGGTTCGCGAGCCGTGAGTTAGCGTCGCACTTCGTCCGGGATGCTCTGCTGAATCAGACTGAGCAGTTCAGGAAAGATCTTGGGATTGCCGGCGACCAGATTGCCGCTTTCGAGATGATTTTGCTCTCCGCGGAAATCGCTCACCATGCCGCCTCCTTCCTCGATCAGCAGGCAGCCGGCGGCCATGTCCCAGGGGCTCAGGCCGAACTCCCAGAATCCATCGAGGCGGCCGCACGCGACATGCGCGAGATCCAATGCCGCTGAACCGGCCCGGCGCACTCCGCTGGTCAGCGGGAGCAGCGTGCGGAAGGTGTTGATCCAGCTTTCCAGGTGATCCATCGATTTGAAGGGGAATCCGGTGCCCAGCAGGCAGCGCTCAAGGCGGGTCGTGGTGCTTACGCGGATGCGCCGGTCATTGAGCTGGGCACCACCACCGCGGCTGGCGGTAAACAGCTCGTTGTGCAGAGGATCGAATACCACCGCCTGGTTTGGCTTGTTCTGGTAATGCAGGGCAATGGACACCGCGAACTGCGGATAGCCGTGCAGGTAGTTTGTCGTGCCGTCGAGCGGATCAATGATCCAGAGATAGTCGTTCCCGGCGGTTCGTCCGCTTTCCTCGGCCAGCACTGCGTGGTCGGGATAGGCGCTGCGCAGCACGCCGATGATCTCGGCTTCAGCCATGCGGTCGATTTCGCTCACATAATCGTTGTGGCCCTTGCTCTCCACCGAAAGCCGGTCGATCCGGTCGTGGTGGCGCATGATGACTTTGCCGGCGCGCCGCGCCGCCTTGATCGCCGTGTTGAGCATCGGGTGCATGGAGGTTCCGCCATTGCTTGCCGCTGAAGGGGCGCGAATTTTAACCGTTCCCCGCGCTTCTAGAAAGCGAATTCCTGCGCGGGCGCGGGGTCGCCGCACTGCCAGGTGACCGGAACCCGGGAAAGTCGCCGGTTATGATGGTAGGCTTAGACGTCGGTCTGCTGTTGCCGGCGTTCGCGCCGTCGGGGTCCGGCGCAGGCCGCTCCGGAACTTTTCGGGAATACCGTACGGAATCTCACATGGCTCTTTCCAATATCAGAGTGGTCCTGGTGCGACCGACGCATCCTGGCAACGTCGGCGCAGCCGCCCGCGCCATGAAGAACATGGGCCTGCGACAGTTTTCCCTGGTATCACCGTCCGGTTTTCCGCACGCCGAAGCGCGTGCCCGCGCCGCCGGCGCCGATGACGTGCTCGATGCCGCCCGCCTGTTCGGGTCTCTCGAAGAGGCGCTTGCCGGATGCCGGCTGGTGGTCGGCACCAGCGCCCGTCCGCGCTCGATCGCCTGGCCGTCGCTCGATCCGCGCGAAGCAGCGGCAAAGATCGTCGAGGAGTCGTCGTACGGCCAGGTCGCGCTGATCTTCGGCACGGAGCGCACCGGCCTGACCAACGAACAGCTCGACCGCTGCCATTACACGGTCTCGATCCCGGCTGATCCGGAATTCTCTTCGCTAAATCTGGCGTGCGCGGTCCAGATCCTGACGTATGAAATATGGTGTGCCGCCTCCCGGTCTCTCCCCGATGCACTTCCGGACACTGCAGTTGCCGGTCCGGACGCACAACCCGTAAGCAGCGAAGACCTTGATCGCTTCTACGCCCACCTCGAAGAGGTTCTGGTGCAGATCCGGTTCCTCGACCCCGCGAACCCGCGCAAACTCATGCGGCGCCTCATGCGGCTGTTCAACCGCAGCCGGCCTGACCGCAATGAGATGAATATCCTGCGTGGCATACTGACGGCGGTGCAACAGGCGCAGAGCGGAGTAATATTTGACAAAACCCGTCGGGAATCACAAAATTAGGATGTTCTAATGTTTGATCGCCTTCGAGAAGACATCAACTGCGTGTTCGAGCGCGATCCGGCCGCGCGTTCGACGCTGGAAGTGCTGACTGCCTATCCCGGGATGCATGCCGTATGGGCGCACCGGCTCACGCATTGGTTATGGAGCCGGCGGATACACTGGTTGGCGCGTGTAGTTTCGCATCTCGCCCGCTGGTTTACGGGTGTGGAAATTCATCCAGGGGCGAGTATCGGCAGGCGGTTCTTCATCGACCACGGCATGGGTGTCGTGATCGGAGAAACTGCGGAAATCGGCGACGATTGCACGATTTACCACGGGGTCACGCTCGGCGGAACCTCGTGGAAGAAGGAAAAGCGCCACCCGACTTTGGGCAAGAATGTGGTGGTCGGTGCCGGTGCGAAGATCCTGGGTCCGATCCTGATCGGAGACAACGCCCGAATTGGGTCCAATTCAGTCGTGGTGAAGGATGTGCCGCCCGGCGCGACGGTGGTGGGCATACCGGGACACATCGTGACGCCCCGCAATGACGAGAGCACCCGGCGCCGCGAGGCGATCGCCAGGAAGATGGGCTTTGACGCCTACGGACAGCGCGGCCAGATGCCCGATCCCGTGGCGCATGCGATTGACTGCATCCTCGATCATCTGCAGCAGATCGACGAAAAAATGGAGCGGGTGAGCACAGCGTTGCGTGAGGCCGGAGTCAAGGTGGAAGGCGCGAACCTGCCCGCGATCGAAGCATGCCGCCTCGAAGACAGTGAGCCGGAAGACAAGGCGGTCCAGGCCGGCAACACCAAAGTAGTTGACTAGTTTTGTCAGGTATGTAGAATAGCCACTTATTTCCTGACGAATAGGATAGCCCAATGAAATTGACTACGAAAGGTCGCTACGCGGTGACGGCGATGCTGGATCTGGCCCTGCATTACGAGCAGGGAGCTGTGACCCTGTCAGATATCGCCGGCCGGCAGGGTATCTCGTTGTCGTACCTGGAACAGCTGTTCGCGCGTTTGCGTCGCAGCGGGCTGGTGGAAAGTGTTCGCGGTCCGGGCGGCGGCTATAATCTCGCCACGGCGCCGGGTGAGATCTCGGTTGCGGAGATCATCATCGCCATCAACGAAAACATTGACGCTACGCGCTGCGGCGGTGACAAGAACTGCGACGGCGAGGAGCGGTGCCTGACTCATTATCTGTGGGAAGGCCTGAGTGAACGCATCCATGAATTTCTCAGCGGCATCACGCTGGCCGATCTGGTCGACAGGCCGACTGTCCAGGAAGTCGCGCGGCGTCAGGATGACCGCAACCGCGTAACGGCGTCGCAGTGATCTGGCGTTTGCGCACCGGTTGCAACTCCCGGTGCGACGGGGTTCGGCAGCGCAGGGCACCACGGAGGTGCGCAGTGCCGCTGTCGTCGATTCGGAGAATGAGATGAGAAAGCCGATTTACTTGGATTATTCAGCGACGACCCCGGTCGATCCGCGCGTCGCCGAAAAGATGTGCCGCTATCTGAC
>JAJYEE010000035.1 GCA_021790335.1 Pseudomonadota bacterium
CGAGTTCAAGAACCAGATTTTTGGGTGTCACCACCACTGGGCAGAGATGGGTTTCGCTGCCCTTGTCCAGACCGATAAAACTGACTGGTATGCCGAAGAATCCGGCGATGCCGAAGGTCTGATAGTCTCCGATCCGTTCCAGATGCCGGCGGATGCGCTCGGAACGTACGTCGATGCAGAATAACATCTGCGCGAATGGGCGCTTTGCGCGCGGTGGCGGCTCGCGCAGATTTAGCCCGGCCGCCAGACCATTGAGATAATGTGCTTCGTGCGCGGCTAGCCACATCTGGTTCTCGGCGCGCTCGAAACGAGCGATAACCGCAAGCAGGCGACCAAGTTGGTCAGCTGTCAGGCGCGAAAGTGCAGTGCCAAGGCCGGCACGCGCAGCGAGCTCGCGTAGCGCCACGGCCTGACGGTACGCCTCGTCCGCGCGTTTGTGAGCGAGGTAGTCGGGCAGCAGTTTGTTGATGTGCGCCTGCCTTCGGCTTGCGATGGCGTCGCCGACAGCGTGCGCCAGCGTCGGCAGAATATGTCTGCCGTAGAATTCGCGCCGCAGATACGCCTCGGCCGGACGTTCGTCGATAAAACGCGCGAGTGCTTCCGCGTCACCGGGCACTTTCAGGCGGGCGGCGTGTTCGCGCAGAAGTGCCAGCCCGAGCACCAGCCGGATGGCAAGGTAGTCTACCAGGTCGGCCGGATAGCGCTGTCCCCAGTGGTAATGTTTTGCGCCCGACCGCCAGCGGATGAATCCCGCCCATCCATGCAGGCGTGCCAGAGAACGGGTGAAATACTCTACCCAGGCGTCTTCGGGCACACGCAGCTGGCCCATCACGTAACTGATAACACTTTCTGGCGTATCATTCTGCGCCAGGATACGCTGGACGTGCAGCCCGCGGATGAACAGCCGCAGATTGCGCCGTGCCAAGCCGCTCCAGGCGGAGAACAGGCCGTGCTCGCGACCTGGCATCTGCCATACAGATTGTCCTTCGTCGAAGAAGTCAAGGCAGCTCTTGATTACCAGCTCGTCAAGCGTTGTGCCGATGTCCGTTCCGAACAGTTCGTCCACGCCGATGTAGACGGGACAGTCGGGCGGCAACGCAGACCTTACCTTTGCAGCCAGAACGGTAGTGTCTACGCTATGGGCTGGCAGGGGTGCTCCGGACAGGGCAGCGTGGATGTCACCGGCCTCCGCCAATGTAGAATGCATCGTCACTGGCGTTGCGGTTTCTTTGACCAGCGTCATCATGATCCGGTGCAGATCAATCCCTTCGATCGCGGGTTCACCGGCCAGGAAGTGTTCGATCTGTTGGGTGAGTGTGCTCGCATCAACCTTGTGTTGGGCAAGATAACGTTGATACGTAGCACGCGGCAGATAGCCGCGCGCATGGAACAAACGCTCGCCTTCTCGCACCGCCTGCGCGAAGGGCAAGTGTTCGAGTCCGTAAAGTGGATTGTGGTGAATGAAGGTGCGCATTGGCCAGAAAAATGGGATGGGTTCCCCGGCCACATGCACCATGGCGCGAATACGCAGCTGGCGTGCAAGTGTGGCGCTCACAGGCTGCCTCCCGCAAATATCAGTCCGGCTGCCACAAAAGCGGCAAGCGCACCAACATACGTTACCAGTATTCCACGACTTAGATCGGCTGCGGCGATCTCGCGTCCGCTGCCAGACACGAAACCCTGCAATAGGCGGATCGCAGCCCAGCCCCAGACCAACCAGATGCCGAGGATGCCGAGCGAGGCCGCGTCGCTCAGTCCACGCAGCAGACCCAGCAGGGCGAAGAATCCGGGGGAGGGCGGTGTGGCGACGGCGCTCAGCACGACGGCAGTGAGCACAACCGCCAGGCGGGGTTGTCCTTCGATGAGGCCCCGGAACAGACCAGCGTAAGCAGCGCCGAGGCGCTGCGCGAGCGGATCGCTAAGCAGGATCAGCAGGGCGGCCGGCAGGCTGAACCAGAACACAAACAGCCGAAGCTCCATCGTATCTGCACCCCGGGTGGCCAGCCCCCAGGTCAGCGCGAGCGCAGAACTAACGAACAGGCCGGCCCACTGTCCGAGGTCTCGCACCGTAAGCAGGCGCAGCGCATAAAACGCAGCGCTCAGCAGCGCCCAGGTCACGAAAAAAGCGGGAATCTCCGGTTGCAGCCAGTGCAGCAGTGTTACGCCGAGCTGAGGCCAGAGCAGCAGCAGCACAGCACGTGCAAACGAAGGGCGCAGCCGCGCGAGCAGCAGGTTGGGCAGCGCGCTCAGCGGAAACAGCGGCAGGAATAGGGCAACGAACGTTAACATCAGGCCCACCTCAACCAGCCGTTCAACCGCTGCGACAATCCGAGTATCGCCTGCGCCAGCCAGGCGTATAGGTCGGCGACATAGAACTCGCGCGAGATCAGAGAGTAAAACGCCAGTCTCAGCGCGGAGGGGCGCTTGTCGTCCATTCTGCCGCTGGCGCTGGTGTAATAGGCGGCGAGCCAGCCTAACACGATCGCAACAGTCAGGATTGCGACCAGAATTTCAAATATTGTAAGCGGGATGCTGGCCGCGGCGTAGATGTGCCGGCTGAGCGAGCGGTCCGGATACAGGAAAAGACTGAACGTATGCTCAATCACCGTGTAACCGACCACTACGACAACCAGCGACAGAATGATCAAGGACATTACCCGCCAAGGGCTCTCGGCACGCAACCGGTAGGTTGCGAACAGCAGTTGCGCGCCCGTGACCCAGCCGAAAAACAGCAGAATGACCGCGCCCTGCTGGCCAACAAGATTGCCGCCTACCAGCCAGTGCGACATGCCGAGCACGGCCACCGGTACCACCACCGTGATGATTGCCGCCACCACCCACGGAAGCCGCGAGGCGATCGGCCGGCGCTCCACCACAAACGTGTAAACGTCGTCGTGCGGCACGCCATCGTGCTTGCGCGCGTTGCCGATCGCGCCGTTGGCGCCTAGAAACAGCGTGCCCTTAAAAAGGCCATGCGCAATCAGATGATAAATGGCCAGGGAAAACGCACCGACGCCGCATTCGACAAACATGAATCCCATCTGGCCCATGGTCGAATAACCCAATGCCTTCTTGATATCATTCTGCGTCAGCATAAGGACCGACCCGAGCATGGCCGTGACCAGCCCGACCGCGAACACCAGATGCAATACGCCACCCGCGTACACAAATACCGGCGCAAACCGGTTGATCAGAAATCCGCCGGCGTTGACGATGCCTGCGTGCATCAGCGCCGACACCGGCGTTGGGCCTTCCATGGTGTACGGTAACCAGGTGTGAAACGGGAACTGTGCCGAGCGCGCGAATGCAGCAAGCGCGATCAGCAGGCCCACGGTCGTGAGCAACGGAAGTCCGAAGACGCTATGCATGTCAGGCGCCGATGCGATGCGTACGAACAGCAGCGGCAGCGATAGCGTATTGTAGGCATGATGCAGCAGCACTGCTGCGAGGATTAGCGGCAGGTCGCCGAGACGGTAAGTGAAGAATGTCCAGAAGGCGTAGCGCTGTGCAGCTGAGCGGGCGGTGTCATGATCGAGAAGAAAATAGAGCAGCACGCCGATTAGGTGCCAGGCCACCAACAATGTGATCAGATCGCCTGCGGTTACCATCAGCAGAATTGCACTGGCCATCAAGTCCAAAAGCAGATAAAAGCGCGCGTAACCTGATTCCTCAGCCATGTAGCGTGCGGAATAGACGTGTACCACCAGGCTAATGCCAGATACTGCCAGCGCCATGATGCAGGAAAGGGGATCCAGATAAATACTTCCCCATCTGGTTCCAAACGACACGAGCATCGGTTGCGGATCATGGAGATACAGCACGAGCGCCGCGGCAGCAAGCATCAGCGTGAGCGCGGAAAATACAATGCTGGCACGAGCCACTCGGTGGCGCGGACCGGCGGACAACAGAAAGACAATTATGGCCGAGAGCAGCGGCACAGCCGGAAGTAGGGCGATCAGTCTGTCCACTTGGTCAATTTCCCTCGCTTCTATCGCCGGAGCGCTGCGCGAAGTCGGAATGCCGCACGTAATGCCATGTGACATTGATGCTTCGCGTCGAAAGCACTAGTGTCCTGCCTGGACGGGCATGTCGGAACTGCGGATGCGATGGTGTAATCCGAAGCCGCGACATTTCACCGAATGTGCGCAAATGATAGATGTCAGAAACCATAGCGGGAAATAGGAATTCACGATTGTTCCAATTTACTCACGTCTATACCTGTGCATCGACGGCGTTGCCCTGACTTTGTTTATAATCGGCATGAATGACGCAACACTACGTTGTGGATAAAGTCGATTGGTGAAGTGTCAACGGCTGGTGTAGTGTCGACGGAGAAGTACTCTGAATCGTTGCGTCGTCGTAACGCCAAACGCCTGATTTAACGGCCCGCGCGGGACGCGCTCGCCGTATTGCTTTTTGCGTTTCACACGCAGAAATCTATAGGTCTTATTTCAAATATCTATTTCTCCAAGCTTCCGTCGACGTCTATTGTCTGCGCTACGACAGAGCTCGCTGTGGCGGTGGCGACAGCACGGGCAGGGCGACGCGAAACCGGTGGCGCCAAGAGTTATGAGCCGGCTGAGACCGAATCTGGGTCACCAGGCGGTTAAACGGTTCAACTTAGAAATTTACTGCAGGAGCGACCATGGCTGACAAGACCTACCAAGCAGGCGTCAAAGAATACCGAAAGACCTACTGGACCCCGGACTACGTCCCCCTCGACACCGATCTGTTGGCGTGCTTCAAGGTTGTCGCGCAGGCTGGCGTGCCGCCCGAAGAGGCGGCGGCTGCAGTTGCAGCCGAGTCGTCCACGGGAACCTGGACCACGGTATGGACCGACCTTCTGACCGACCTTGATTACTACAAGGGTCGCGCCTATCGCATCGAACCGGTGCCAGGAGATCCCAGCGCGTTTTATGCCTTCGTAGCCTATCCCATCGACTTGTTCGAAGAGGGATCGGTGGTAAACGTCCTCACGTCGCTCGTCGGCAATGTGTTCGGTTTCAAGGCAATCCGCAGTCTGCGTCTCGAGGATATTCGCTTTCCAATCGCGTACGTCAAGACCTGCGGTGGACCGCCCAACGGCATTACCGTTGAGCGGGATCGTCTGAACAAATACGGCCGCGGTCTGCTCGGCTGCACCATCAAACCCAAGCTCGGTCTGTCCGCGAAGAACTACGGGCGCGCAGTGTATGAGTGTCTTCGTGGCGGACTTGATTTTACCAAGGACGACGAGAACATCAATTCGCAGCCGTTCATGCGCTGGAACCATCGCTTCGAATTCGTCATGGAAGCCGTGCACAAGGCGCAGGCAGAAACCGGAGAGCGAAAAGGCCATTATCTGAACGTCACCGCGTCGACCTGCGAGGACATGCTGGAGCGCGCCGAGTTTGCAAAGAGCCTCGGTGCACCGATCATCATGCACGACTTTTTGACTGGCGGTTTTACGGCGAATACCACGCTTGCGAACTGGTGCCGAAAAAATGGCGTGCTGCTGCACATCCACCGCGCCATGCATGCGGTGCTTGACCGAAATCCGTATCACGGCATTCACTTCCGCGTGCTGACCAAGTGTCTGCGCCTGTCCGGCGGTGACCACCTGCACTCAGGAACGGTCGTAGGAAAACTCGAAGGTGACCGCGAAGCAACCATCGGCTGGATTGATCTGATGCGCGAGTCATTCATCCCCGAGAACCGCGACCGCGGCATTTTCTTCGATCAGGACTGGGGCTCAATGCCGGGCGTAATACCGGTCGCTTCGGGCGGCATCCATGTTTGGCATATGCCAGCTCTGGTCGCGATCTTCGGCGACGACGCCTGCTTCCAGTTTGGTGGTGGGACGCTTGGCCATCCGTGGGGCAATGCTGCGGGCGCGTCCGCCAACCGCGTGGCTCTCGAGGCCTGTGTCGAGGCGCGCAATCAAGGTCGCGCTGTGGAGCGTGAAGGGCGGGAAATTCTGACTGAAGCGGCACAATCGAGTCCCGAGCTCAAAATTGCCATGGAAACATGGAAAGAGATCAAGTTCGAGTTCGACACTGTCGACAAACTCGACGCGCAGAAGCGCTGAGGCGCTGCGTCAATCACTGATTATTTCATGAAGGAGTAATGACCATGCCGGAAGTTCAACCGTACAAGGCGACGGAGCGCAGGGCAGAGACGTTTTCCTATCTGCCGCCGCTCACACCCGACAAGATCCGCAAACAGATCCAGTACCTTGTACACCAGGGCTGGAACCCGTCGATCGAGCATACCGAACCGGAAAAGGCGTTTTCGCACTATTGGTACATGTGGAAGCTGCCGTTCTTCGGGGAGACGTCGGTCGACAAGATTCTTGCGGAGCTTGAAGCGTGTCATCGCGCCAACCCTGGTCATCATGTGCGGCTCGTCGGCTACGACAACTACGCGCAGAGTCAGGGGACAGCGTTCATCGTCTACCGCGCCGGCGGCCGCTGAGGAAAGGCGCAATTGAGCACGCACGGACGCTGAATGCAGCGTCCGGGACAGTGGCATACGATGTGACTGATTGAGGGTGATGACATGAACACGACGGCAGCGATTATGGCCGAAGGCGGGCGAAGCGCCTCGCGTGAACGCCGAGCGCAACTCGTGCAAGGCAAGACGGCGTTGCCACCCGCGAGTGAACGCCGTCGCACGGGAGAACGCAGCGCCGGCCTGACACCCGCGCCCACCAGCGCGTCTAGCACGACACCTGTGACGCAGCCAGCAGCCGTCATAACGCCTCCAGTGCAGCCGGCGGTCACGGCTGCGCCGATGGCATCGTCGCGCGCGAACCGTTCTGATTCGGGTCGCGAATTGTCTCGTGCGCGGCGCCAGGCGATGGTGCTGGGCAAGGATGCGGTACGTCAGTTCATGGGATCGGTTTCGGTTGTATCCTCCGCCACGAGCGTGGCGCCGGTACAAAGTGCACCGGACAATCGGACGCAATCGGTTCCAACCCAAGGCTCCACGCGAATGGCCGCGCAGGCGATGCGTGCCACGCGCGCCAAGAATGGTCGTGGTGACGCCCCGGCTGGGCGCCCGAGCGGGCGCGTACGCAGTGCGTCGCAATTGCAATATGCGCCCAAGGTCGCGCCCAGCGAGACCTATGCTGGCGGCAAAGTAACGGGCGTGCGCATCGGCCATGCCACGAATTTGACTGGTGTCGAGCGTGGGGCAGCCGTGCAGGTGACCGGCTCGCAGTACATAGGCAAGGAAGGCGGTTTTCAACCACGCGAGGGTGGCATCAAGGTGGGGGCCTCGCGCACGAGCGCTGGTTTGATCGTGACCGGCACGCAGGTGCGCAGCAAAGTCTCTGTTACCGGCGACGAATACGCCGGTAGCATGCGTATCACTGGTGAGGCCGACCAGGAGGTGGGTGACGATCTGCTGGAGCGACGTGAATCCGGCGCCTATACATCGATGCAGTTTCAGCGCCAGCACAATCCGCACGGCCACACCGTATTTGGCACGAACCTGGGCCGGTCTGCGAAGGCCGTCGGATCACGCGAACGCAATCAGGAACGTGCGCTCGAATTCACCGATGGCGGTCTGCCCATATCCGGGTCTGCCGTGGGGCGCAGTGTCAACGTGACTGGTGACGAATTCGGCACGTGCAGAGCTATTACCGGCGACCAGTATCTGATGCCGGCGGCTCGCCAGCCGCTGTGCGATACCAGCAAGAGTGCGCGAGCAGGTCGTGTGTTCACGCGCAACGGGCGCGGCGACCCGGTTACCGGAGCCAAGGTAAACGAGTCCGAAACATGGACGCGTCAGCGCATTACCGGTGTGGACGTGGAGCACAACGATCGTGTGACCGGAGACGAATACGGCGTATGCAGTGCCGTCACCGGCACACCGTACGTTGGTCCGGGCCAGTACGAGGCCTCATGTCCGGCCAGTGCGCCGGTAATAGCGCACCCAACACCATGCAGCCGCGTTACCGGCAATACGCCGCTCAACGTGGATCATGTCACCGGGACGCAGCGCGGATCTGAACTAAGCATCACGGGCACACCGTACTACCGCGAGCAGCTGACAGACGATCGAGGAACGGATGTGCTTGCACAGATCAATACGCAATTCAGCGTCAGCTCGCCGCAACGCGAAGCACAGTTGCGCGCCGACGCCGCTGCCGCAGAGGCCCCGAGCGCTGCCGGACGTATCACCGGATCTTTTGCCGTGGGCAATAGCAAGATCACGGGAAACCAGGAATTTCACTTTACCCCCCGTGCAAAAGGCGAACGCGCCGGTCGCACTCAGGTTAGTGGCGAGGGTCGGATGGAAGGACCCGCCATCACGGGCAGTGCCTGGTCTGAGAACAGCAAGATCACCGGCACAGAGGGCTATATCGCTGCCGAACGCAATCCGAGCGAGCGCGCCGGCACCCGCCAGAACTTTGCAGGCAGCACCGCCTTCAAGGGCAAAGGTCGCCATGATGAGCCGCGCAAGATGGTAACCGGAATGGTCGGATGGTCAGCAAAATCATCTGCCCGCGTCACGATCTCGGGCGGCGCGCAGGGCTGAGAACGGATAGAGCAACGACAACGTGAACACGTCAACGCATACACGACGCCGTCAGGGAACCGGGACTTTCAGTCCCGTCGCCTATGACGCCGCGGGCGTGCTGACCGATCCGTACGTTGCGTTGTTCGGCCAGACCCCGCCGGTGGGCGGCAGTGTCCCGCCGGTGGGCGCTCATCCACTCTACGATGCGCTGCACAATCGCCGTTTGCTTGAACGTGAAAGCGAAATCACTGCGGCGTTTGCAGCGATCGAGCCCGTGCTCAAAGAGGTCGCGACACTGCAGTACCAGGAGGACGCGGCTGACCGTATTCAGCATCTCGTGGGTGCCCGCCTCGGTTTCGGGCTTCCAAGCGCCTGCCTGCAGGCAACGTGGATGCAGCCACTTAACATGCGCGGATTGTACGCCTACTGTGTGTTCCAGACATTCCGCCAGCTTACGGACCGAAACTTCGACAGAAGTTTCGCCAATCTTTCTGAGGGGGAACCGGCTGACGAAGTGATACGCAAGTGGGGTTTTCATGCGATCGATATCACGCCCTGCGCCGACGGCCGCCTCAGTGGTGTGGTGGACTACATCATGCGTGTGCCGCCAGCGGTTGTCGTGCAGCGCAAGTCGTTCGCGGGATCGATGTTCGACGTTGAGGAAAGCATGCGCAACTGGGAACAGATCGAGCTGCGCCGCTACCGCGAGGGTGTGCCAAATGCTGCCGGAGAACCAACGCGATACCTCAAGATCGGTATCTATCACCTGAGCAGTTCACGTCCGGACCACGAAGGCTGCGCCGCGCATGGCAGTGATGAACGCAGGGCCGCGGAGGCGCTGCTTGACCGCCTTAACGATTTCTCGCGCGGGATCGAGAACAGTTACTGTTGTGGCGCCTCGGTGGCGACCCTGCTTGTTGGCGTAGATACTGACAACGACGCCATCAAGGTGCATGTTCCGGATACGCGCGGTGAGATCAGTCTTGCCCGCTGTATCGACAACCGTGCGCTGTTCGAGCGGACCGCAAGCCTATCACGCGAGGAGGCCAAGGAGGCGATTCGTCTTGCTGTCGCCGAGACCGCCGGTGTTTCTCCGGACGATGCGGCCACCGAGGGGATGCGCTGGTTTTGTGCATATCTTCTCAAGAACAACATGACGCAGATCGACTACGTGCGTGCCTGGCACAATGGCTGCTATGCAGATCTTGGCCATACCGAGCGGTTTATCACCGTTGGCGACAGCTTCGACGACGTACAGATGCGCAATCTGGCCTATCAGGCGCAGATGGAAACGATCGAGGAGGGTGCAGGTGATATGGACGTGGGCATCAAGATTTTCAGAAAGGTGAACATGTCTCACGACCTGCCAATTCCAGCCTTTGTTCACTTTCGTTACGACGGCCGGGTGCCTGGCTCGCGGGATCGGGCAGTGGCGCGCTGCCGCCGACTCAGCAGTGCCATCCAGGCACGTTACCCGGAGCTGGTGCGCGAAGGCTGGCTGTACACATACGCAACGGTCAAAGACCGCGCAGCGGGCAGTAAGCTTGAGGACATCGACGTTTCTGATAAACCAGACGGTCAACGGTGCGCCTGCGGTTGCAACAAATCGGAGTCAAGACAATGAAGATCTGTCAGGTTGAAAAGACGCTCGTGGCGACTGCCCGTATTGGTCAGCTCGGCAATCGCCGTCTGCTGGTAGTCAAGGAACGTGGCAGCAGCGGCAAGCAGGTGGCGGTAGACCCGGTCGGCTGCAAACCCGGTGACTGGGTAATTGTTGTCGGCAGTTCGGCCGCCCGCACCGCTGCTGGCAGCAACGATTACCCCAGTGATTACACAATAGTCGGGATCATCGACTACTGGGAAGACGATGGCAAAGAGGTGGTTAAGTAAATGGAAATCATGCGTGTCGTTCGGGACCTGGTCACGACGAAGCGCAACTTCTGGCTCGCAGCCAAGTCGCTGCGTGTGGTCGAGGACCACCAGGGCAACCTGCAAGTGGCGCTCGATCCGATCGGCTGCAAGCCGGGAGATTTCGTGATTACGATCGGGATTTCGGCCGCTCGTCTGGCGACTGGTAATCCGAACATCACGACGGACATGACGATCGGTGGAATCATCGATCACTGGAGCGAGAACGAGTGGCGCTCTTAAATCGGGACAGGCCGGAGAACGGTTTGGTGGCTTTTAAATTATTGATATGACAGGAGAGTTAACATGGCAAGCGAAAAGATGGGTATTGCACTGGGCATGATCGAGACCCGTGGTCTGGTTCCGGCGATTGAAGCCGCTGACGCCATGACGAAGGCCTCGGAAGTTCGCCTGATCGGCCGGCAGTTCGTCGGTGGCGGCTACGTCACCGTGCTGGTGCGCGGTGAAACCGGTGCGGTGAACGCGGCAGTACGCGCCGGGGCCGATGCCTGCGAGCGTGTGGGCGATGGCCTCGCAGCTGCGCACATCATTGCGCGTCCGCATATGGAAGTGGAAGGCATTCTGCCGACCAGCCCGACGGCGTAAGGTTGGCAATCCAACAATCAGTCCTTATTTATTTGAGGGGTTTTGACGATGGCAAGCGAAAAGATGGGTATTGCACTGGGCATGATCGAGACCCGTGGTCTGGTTCCGGCGATTGAAGCCGCTGACGCCATGACGAAGGCCTCGGAAGTTCGCCTGATCGGCCGGCAGTTCGTCGGTGGCGGCTACGTCACCGTGCTGGTGCGCGGTGAAACCGGTGCGGTGAACGCGGCAGTACGCGCCGGGGCCGATGCCTGCGAGCGTGTGGGCGATGGCCTCGCAGCTGCGCACATCATTGCGCGTCCGCATATGGAAGTGGAAGGCATTCTGCCGACCAGCCCGACGGCTCACGGTGGTGGCCGCGATGGCGACGTCAGCAAGTCCTAGGACCAGAACAGGCGACGTGCCGCGGGTATAACGGCCATGTCCGGACATCCGCGAATCGTCGCCTATCTGCAGCGGGCCCTGAACCACGAGTTCAGCGCCGTCCAGCAGTTTACGCTGCAGGCGGTGCAGGCCGAGCGTCTGGGACTCGGAGCATTTGCGGGTGAGTTGCGCGCCGGCGCACTTGATGAACTACGCCATGCCGAGGCATTCTGTCGCCGGCTTCATGAGCTTGGTGTTGGATCACCGTCTGCGCAAGCGGTCGGGCGTCCGGTCGGTCGCACACAGGTGGAATTGCTGCACTTCGGTCTGCTGACAGAAGCTGAGGCCATGCGGATTTACGCGGAAGCGCTGCGGTGTTGCGAGCGCATGGCCGACGCAGAAAATGCCAGGTTGTTCGCGCGCATTCATGCTGACGAAGTGCAGCACTACCAGGAATTGGAACGCCGGCTACGGGAGCACGGCGCGGAGATGACACATTAGGTTGGTGCTGTTGGCGCCAGTTTGATAACGGAGGTGCGCATGCCAGAAACTGCAAAGAGTGTGGATGGCTGGACTTACGTAGAGCGTCCCGCTAACCTGCATCGGCGTTTCGCCTTCGACGACTACGCCGGCACGCGGGATTTTCTTGACCGGTTGGCAGCAATATCCCAGAAGACAGGTTGCTATCCGGACATAAGTTTTGCCAAGACCTACGCCAACGTTACCATTCACGCTGGTGACGGCAAGACGCTGACAGCGGACGATTTCGACTTTGCGCGCTCTGTGAATCAGCTGATTCCGGCGCACAGCGGATGACATGCCGGGTTTTTGCGGTTGCCAACCAGAAGGGTGGCGTCGGCAAGACCACGCTGGCCATGAATCTCGCGGCCGGGCTCGCACGTCGCGGGCCTTGTGCGGTACTCGACGCGGATCCTCAGGGCTCGGCGTCGAGCTGGGTGCAGCTTGCGACCACGCCATCTAACCCGGCAGTACCGGTGATTGAGGTGATCGCAGCAGTGCATGATGCCGTCGAGGCCGTGCGATCAGAGTACGACTATCTGGTGATCGATTGCCCGCCTTCCACCGAATCTCCGCGCGTGGCACAGGCACTCAGTTGCGTGGACTGCGTGTTGATTCCGGTCTTGCCTTCGCCGATGGACCTGTGGGCGAGCGCGCACATCGAGGGCATGGTAAAAGAGGCGCGCGCGATCAACCCAGGACTACGTGCCTTTCTGGTCCTGAACCAGATGGAGAGTCGTAACGCCATGGCCCGCAGCATGGAAGAAGTGTTTCGGGAATTTACGGTGCCAGCGCTGCGCAGCCGTCTGGCGCGTCGCGCGGTATATCGAACGGCGGCACTTGAGGGACGCAGTGTGTATGACCTTGGTCCCCGAGGTGACTCAGCCGAGAAAGAAATCGAGTCGGTGATTGCGGAGATACTGCCAGCATGAGCGGAAAGATCGGATCGAAGCTGGTGAAAAGCCTGAGGCAGAAGCGCGGCAGTATGCCCAGCAAAACGGCGCGTCCGGAGACGACGCGGCCGCCGTTGCCGGCCGCGTCCGAAGCACCGCTTGCTGCCGAACAGTCTGTCCAGACCGGTCCGCAAGAGCCGGTCGCGAGTCATGGTGTTCCTCACCCGTCACGTATCTGGCCAGACTGACAGCGGGCCCTTCAACTTCATTTGTCAGCGCCAACCGTCACATGAAAAATACCACACTCCGACAGATTACCGTGTTTCTGACCACTGCGCGCCATCTGCATTTCACGCGCGCGGCACAGGAGCTCGGCATGACGCAGCCGTCTGTATCCATGCAGATCCGGCAGCTCGAAGAGAATCTTGGCATCGCGCTGTTCGAACAGATCGGAAAGCGCACCTTTCTCACGGAAGCGGGTAAAGAACTGTATCGCTACGGCTGCATGATCGATCAGCAGCTGACCGAGGCAGAAACTGTGCTGGGACGCCTGAAAGGCGGGCAAGGTGGGAAGCTGCGATTGGCCATCGGCGCCAGCGCCAAATATTTCGTGCCACGTCTGCTTGCGGCCTTCACACTGAATCACCCGGATGTCGTGATCGATTTGCACATCACCGGTCGCGGCGGGCTGCTGGATCAACTTGGAAGCAACGAACGCGATATGGTGGTGATGGGTTCACCCCCGGGGGATGAGGACATGGTGGCTCATCCGTTTCTGGAGGACCCGCTGGTAGTGATCGCTCCGCCTGGACACGCGCTTGCCAACAAACGCAAGCTGTCGCCAGAATGCCTCAAGCCGGAGCGATTTCTGATGCGCGAGCCCGGTTCGGACACGCGTGGAGTGACTGACGGCTTCTTTCAGAAATACGGTTTTGAACCGCATACCACCATGGTTATCAACAGTAATGAGGCCATCAAGCAGAGCGTTCAGGCGGGCATAGGACTGGCGATCGTGCCAACCCAGAGCATAACGCTGGAACATGAGGTCGGTCGCCTGGTGGTGCTAGATATTGATACGCAAGCACTGCAACATGCCTGGTATCTGGTGCATCTTCGGGACAAAAGGTTTTCCGCTGTCGCCGAGGCGTTTAAAGGCTTTGTGCTTGACAATGCACGGCATTGTCTCGAGACGTGCACGTTGCGCAGGTTACCGCGTGACATTGAGTGCCTAATTCGGCAACAGGCGCACGCCTGCCCGATCCCCGCAGATGCCGAGGTGTTGCCAAAACCGGTACGCGGGGGGGTCTGCCGCGCATGACGGCGTCTCCGCTTCCCGTCATCAACGTGGCGGTGGGCGTCGTGCAGCGATCCGACGGCCGAGTTTTGCTTGCCGAGCGTCCGAAAGGAAAAGTATCGGGCGGATTCTGGGAATTTCCCGGCGGAAAATTCGAAGTCGCAGAAAATGCGCGGCGTGCGCTGGTGCGTGAATTGCACGAGGAGGTCGGAATCGAGCCCCAGACCGCCTATCCGTGGATGACTTTTGACCACGCCTATGACAGCAAAATCGTGCGATTACACGTGTTTCGTGTGTTGTCGTGGCTTGGTACGCCACACGGCCGCGAAGGCCAATGCATCGCCTGGGAGGATCCAGCGGCCGTCCGTGTGGCGCCGTTGCTTCCGGCTAATGGTCGCGTTTTGGATGCGCTGAACCTGCCACCAGTGTATGCGATTACCGACGCCCGCAAGTACGGCGTGTCTTCCTTCATGTCAAGACTGGAGGCAGCGCTCGACAATGGCGTGCGACTGGTGCAGGTGCGCGAGCCCTGGATGACCATCGAACAGCTAACGCATTTTGCGCGACGTGTCTCGGCGCTTGCTCACCGCTACCAGGCCCGAGTGCTGGTGAATGGCGACGTTGGCGTTGCAAAACGCGCCGACGCTGACGGAGTGCATCTGCAGGCCGAGCAGCTTATGCGCCTGTCCGCATCGCCGGGGGCCAGTTTCTGGGCAGCCTCGTGTCATCGTCCTGAAGAGCTGGCGCAGGCTGCACACCTGCACGCGAACTTCGTCGTGGTATCGCAGGTATTGCCCACCGCCAGTCACCCGGGCCGCGCCGGTCTTGGCTGGGATAAATTTTCCGCAATGACGGACAATTGTTCCGTACCAGTGTACGCCCTTGGTGGCATGCGCATGGAGCT
Source organism: Pseudomonadota bacterium (assembly GCA_021790335.1). Taxonomy (GTDB): domain Bacteria; phylum Pseudomonadota; class Gammaproteobacteria; order Acidiferrobacterales; family UBA6901; genus JAJYCY01. The sequence goes on from JAJYEE010000035.1 coordinate 14,993, forward strand.
GCTGGCGCAGGCGATGCATTACGGTGCGCATGGTATCGCCCTGCAGAGCGAGGTCTGGAAATCCGGTTGGTTTTCTGTATGAGAAACGAGACCGCTGCGACACGTCAAGGGCGGAGCGGGTGGGGTGATCGCGAGAGCTTCAGGGGTTTGCGCGGACTGGTAATAGGGCAGGGATCCGGATTGTCGGACGCGGAAAATGTCGGTGACAATCGATATTTAAGCGCGTGGATTAGCCTTAAATCCTTTCGACAATGTACGTTCTCCATGGCGGGAGAGAGGAGGCGGTATGGCTGATGACCGTGATTCGGCGCACAAGCCCCAGTTTCCTTCGGCCCCTGGTCAGGCTAATAAAGCCCCCACCGTCGAAGATGCGCTCGCTGCCGCGCAGGAACTGAAACCCATGATCGGCGTCGTTCGCCGCATCGCGATCGAACGCCGTGCTGCCCTTGCCAGGCTGGGCAAGATGGCATTGCCTCCGAAGGACCGATAGATCGCGCACATATTCCGATATGTGCGCTCGTCGACTGCGGAAACGACCATGAATCGCCCAGGACTGGATCGGCGCGTGATCAGCCTTACGCAATCTGCTTTCGGCAACCCGGATCGCGGATATAGAACTGATGCTGGATACCAAAATCACTAGACGATCGTTTCCATTTCGTCGAGGCGAGTCAAACGGATGATGCTCACCGCCATACTGGACGCGGCTGTGTGCGTGGCAGTCCTGACCACAGTGATGCCAACGGCTTCGGGCACCCGCCGGGAAAGTATGTTTTTCGTTCCGATCAGCCTGGTTTACGTATCTGCCACCACGGCTCTGATCATTTTCGAGTGGAAATCTCGCGACCGTGTTTATCGCCAACAGCTATGGGCGCATTTCGGCGTCCTACACCAAATTGTCGGCTCTTCAGGAGTCATACTATGACAGCGCCCCTTGTCGGCGTCGTGATGGGTAGCAACAGCGACTGGAAAATCATGAGCCACGCTGTCGCCGTGCTGAAGGATTTCGGTGTGCCGCACGAGGCGCGGGTCGTGTCCGCCCACCGCACTCCAGATTTGCTGTATCAGTATGCAGAGGCCGCGCCAGGTCGTGGATTGCACTGCATTATTGCCGGTGCAGGTGGGGCTGCCCATCTGCCGGGAATGCTCGCGGCAAAGACCGCGCTGCCGGTGCTTGGCGTGCCGGTGACTTCGCGCATCCTAAAGGGGCTTGATTCGCTGCTGTCGATTGTACAAATGCCAAAGGGGATTCCGGTTGCGACATTCGCTGTAGGCGAAGCCGGCGCGGCCAACGCGGCGCTATTTGCCGTCAGCATGCTCGCTAGCCACGATGTGCGGATCGCCCGCAAGCTCGCCGCGTTTCGCCGCCGCCAGACAACCAAGGTCCGCGCCATGCGCCTTCCGAGATGATTCTGCCTGGAGCCACGCTTGGTGTAGTTGGCGGTGGCCAGCTCGGGCGTATGTTCGCAATTGCTGCCCAGCGTATGGGATATCGTGTCGCCGTACTGGACCCGGATCCGGACAGCCCCGCGAAGTGCCTGGCCGACGTACACCTAGAAGCAGACTACGCTGACCCGTCGGCGCTCGACGAGCTTGCGCGCCTGTGCGCTGCTGTGACCGTCGAATTCGAGAACGTGCCTGCCGAGAGCCTTGAACGTCTTGCGCGCTCTCGACCGGTGCGACCGGGTTCTGCGGCGATTGCCATAGCCCAGGACCGCATCCGTGAGAAGCGCTTCATCACGGAGTGCGGTCTTTCCTGTGTGCCGTTTTCAGTTGTGCGCAATCGTGACGAACTTTTTACCGCGCTTGCACGCTTTGAAAGTTCCGCTGTCCTAAAACGGGCCCGTTTTGGTTACGACGGAAAGGGCCAGGCACGGGTAGATAGTCTCGAAGAGGCGCTTTTGGCCTTCAAAGAGTTTGGCAGCGAGCCCTGCGTGCTGGAGAAGCTGTTGGTTCTTCAATCGGAGATTTCGGTCATACTTGCTCGTGACGCGGCCGGAGCGACCGCTGTTTATCCTGCGATCGAAAACCGCCATCGGGACGGGATTCTCGATATTAGCTTAATACCGGCGCGAGCACCGCAAGCCATTACGCATGCGGCCAGGGATGCGGCCGTGCGCATTGCGGCGGCGCTCGACTACTGCGGTGTGCTGGCAGTTGAGTTTTTTATTTCGAATGACAAATTACTTGTCAATGAGATCGCGCCGCGTCCGCACAACAGCGGTCACGTTACTCTCGACGCCTGCATGACTTCCCAGTTCGAACAACAGGTGAGGGCGCTCTGTGGTCTGCCGCTCGGTGATCCTGGGCTGTTGTGCCCGGCAGCGATGACCAATTTGCTCGGGGACCTCTGGAATTGTGGGGTACCACACTGGGAGGTGGTCCTGGAGGAACCGCGGGCCAAGCTTCATTTATACGGCAAACGCGCCGCGCGCCCGGGCAGAAAAATGGGACACTTCACTTGCCTCGGCGACTCACTCGATGAAGCCAGCGCGCGGGCGTTGAGGATTCAGGAGAGTTTGGTGCGCGAGCTAAAAGGTGCCGGACCGGCCACAGTCAGTGCAACGCCACAGTCAGTGCAACGTGGTCCATAACCGTATGGTGTTCTTCCTCTCGCGCACGCAATGACGGGAATTGCTTCCGGGACAAATCACTCACGGCAGGAACTGCAGTTGCAGAGCGATAGAAGAACAAGAGATCAAGGCGCATCCGGAAGGAGTGGCGATCGTTGTTGGTAAATTTCTACGGCCGCGGCCTGAGCGCAGAGCCATTCTGGCATATATACCTAGCCTGCCACCCTGACCGGTCCATTGACGAATAGCTCCACGCTATATACCTTGAATCCCGTTCCCATTGAAGACGTGAGCTTTTCAGGTTTCGCGCCAGCAGGCTGTCAGAAATGTGCCGGCCCGCGTGAGTCTATGGACGCCATGCTTCCTCCCACTGCCCGCACTTCGAGCTTGCCGTACATGCGATCTCCCGCCGCGTGTCCAGGCCATTGACAGGCATAGTAGTAGGTACCCGGCGTAGCGGGCGTCGCAAAGTGCATGGTTGCCTCGGCATAACGGGACTGCTGCTGCGACCGTGCGCTGCGGGAGGGGACGGGTTCCAGAGCCGCCAGGAGCGGGTGCAGGTGTTCCATTTGCAGTACCGGGAAGGGGGGATCGACCGACGTTACAATCACCCCGTGGTCCATGCCCGGACCATAATCCATGTTGAGCAGACTGAGGGTTATTCTGGCTCCAGCCGTCACGACGATCGTCGGGTTCACGCGATCCGCAAGCTCGAAACTCATGTCGGGGTAGTGCGGTTGAACCGCAACGAGATCAATCCTTACCTTTTTCCCGCTGAAGTGCACGCGGCCGGTCCGGTCCACCGTCCCGGCATGTGCCGAGTGTTCAACGTAAGCCCGCGCCTCGGTCCAGTCGATCCATCGGTGCGGGCCGATGGCCGGAAGTGGCCCGGTGACGGCGGGAACAGACATTCCGGACATGCTGGACAGCGTGTCATTGTGGGGCATGGCGGCCGGCGGCATCCCGTGTAGCAGAATCGATGCCATCACGATTACCGCCAGACCAAACAGCGCTTCAGTACTGACTGTCTGCGCGCAGCGCCGCACCGCCGACGAGCCAGAGGAAAGGGCGGATGCGTCATTCTTTGCTTTGCCGCGGCCGAGCGGCAACCAGGTTGTCAGCGGTTTGAGGCCCGAAAGCACTCTGAGGCGCGGAAGATGACCGTAGCGATTCCGGGCGCCAAGGCCAATCATGGTCGCGACAAACAGCAGCTTTATTGAAAGTATCCGCCCATAGCTCGAACTCCACAGCATTGCCCAGGACCCGAGTTCATGCCAGGCGGTGAGTCCACCGGTCAGCAGCACAATTCCAAGTGCAAACCCCGCCAGGCGCGAGAGACGCCCGAAAATATCTGCCGCCAGTATTGCCGGATTTTCCTCACTGGCAAGCAGTTTGGGAAAAACTGCGAGCGCCATGCCAAACAGACTTCCCACCCATGCCGAACCAGCCAGAAAATGTACCCAGTCGATCCACACCGCGAGCGTGAAGTCGCCGTGATCAGCAGGATGTCCGGTCTCGCTGCGAGTCAGCGCAATACCCGCCACTGCCGCCAGCATGAGCCATGCAGGCCAGTTGCGCCGTTCACGCCGCGGTATCAGAAACCATCCGGTCCATAACACCGCGAGAGCCGGCAGCCGAAAGAGCCAGACATGTCCGAAGTGCGTGACTTTCAGCACCAGAGGCAGGGCGGGGAGCAGTCCGGCCCAATGGCCTCCTTCCATTTCGAGCGTTCTGGCCACGAGTATTCCGACACTGCTGGCCGTGAGCAGACCGGCAGCGACGCCAAGCAACCGCACCATCGCCCCGTCGATGTGCGCAAGGGGTTTCCGCGGAAGCACGAACAGCCAGCAGGCGATCAACCCAATACTGGAGACGACGGCCAGCACATCGAAGGTCGTTAGCCCGATGTAAAGTGGATGCTGATGCATGAAACCTCCTTCTTACTTGACCCGGAACGGAAACCGGCCTTCTGTGTGGTGTCCATCACGGGCGATTACGCTCCAGTAAACGCGGTACCTGCCCGGCGGAAGTCCCGGCGGCAGCTTCGTTTCCAGAAGAACTTTATTGGAGGCAGACACCTGCCCGCGACCCTCGCTCACCTGGGAACCGGCCGCATTCTTCACCACCAGTGTCGAAAACACGGGCTCAATGTCCCCATCGAACCAGATGCGCACCCGTGTCGGGGCCACGGTGAGCCGGGACCCGACTTTGGGAAGAGAGTGATCCGGAAAGGCATGGGCCTCGGCAGCCGGTGCCGCAAGCACCAGCATCAGCAGTCCCGCTGCGACCTTTGTTCTTTTCCATCCGACCATGAATATTCAGCCTCCAAATCTCAGTTGAAGATGGGCGTGCCCAGACTGTGCGGCGCGATATCATCGAAATAGAAATCCATTCCCACGAGGACGCCGACCGAGTTTCCAGTCCGGCTGTTCACCGGAATCTGGGCCTCGACTCCCCACTGGAAATAGTGTCCGATCCAGATCACTCCGGGATTGATGTAACCGGTCGTCTGGTTTGCACACCCGCGATCCAGGCAGGTCTGCATCGGAACCTCGATGAGTGGCACCATGTTCTTGAATAGCCCCTTGATGCCGACGTCCCGCACGAAATCCTGCAGGTAGGGAATGCTGTACTGAACAGAGAAGTTCCAGTTGAGCATGTTCGGGGTCGTCGGGTTAGTCGGAAAATCCTCGGAAACCGCGGTGGTGAAGGCCATCGGGCGTAACATGCGCCAGCGATGTGGCAGTCCCCCAAAACCCTTTCCGAACGCAAATTCCGGTGTATACACCGAATAGGTGGAGGCAATGGCCTGGCTCCCGGAATGGCCAATGGTATCGGCCAGCTGAATCATTCCTATCGATTCGGAACCGGGATGTTTGAACAGCTGGTAGTCGGCAGCCACAGTCGTATCGTCCCAGCCGCTGACAGCCGGAGTTCCGTCCCCAGCCAGAAGGCGCTGATAGTCGGTGCTTGCGACCAATCCGAAGCGGCGAGTAATGCGCTTTGCCAGCGCCAGATTCATCGTGTCCTGGCTTGCAGGTCCGTTGTCGATGTGGCTGAAAACCCAGGAACCCTCGTCGGCCACGCCTGGATCGTCGAAACTCATCGTCGCTGGAAACACACGCATGCCGGCAACGGCATGGGCGTAGGCGGCCGGAGCGAGCGCCGCCAGCAGTAACAATGCGATGAGCTGGCCACCCTGTGGCCGACGCCACCTGATGGCCCGGGCCGGAACCTGGACCGGCGTGTGCTGCTTCACTCCAGGTTCGCCGCGCAGCGCGCGGCCGGCGGCAATCCCCGTCATCCCGCAATTCATTGAGGTCGATCCTTATTTTCTGGAATTGGCGAACGGTTCCGCACAAAGGCGAACCGTTTCCCTGACCCGGATCGAGGGCTGACCGTACGGTGCCGCGGTCTGACCGTAACCGGACCCTGGGCACCGTGCACCAACGGCACAATGCTTCCCGCGGCACGGTTAACTGAACCCGCGGTGCGACCGAACTTCCGCGGCCGTACCAGACTCTGGGTTATCAGCCAGATGGTACAGGCGCGGAAGTCCCCGCACTTATCGGCTCTCGCCGGGACTCCTTAAAAATAAATAGGATTTAAACAACAGGATCGGATGGGGGCGCCCGGGATGGCGGGTGGACAACGATGGACTGTTCACGGAGAAACGTACGGACGTGGGGGATGCTGACGAGATACGGAGTACGAAAGCGGAATGCGGAATCGATTCCCGGCACAAACAGATCAAGCGCGCCATGAGCCAAAACCTGGCACACGGGACAGCGAAGTTCACCCGCCTCAGTCTTGTGCTGGTGTGACGATTCAGCCGCGTAGAGCCCGATCGTGCACAGCAGGGCCAGTACGGCGGCCCAGCGGAAAGACGCCGTCCACCGCAGACGGTGGATCACGCCGCGCGCGGCCGGAGAATTTGGACCGGGAATCGCCAATACAACCCGCATGTTCATTGTGGGCTCCATCACCCTCCGGCTCCTTGCAGGCCGGTTCCAGCAGGAAAGACCCCAAAAACGGACCTTAGTTCATTATTGGACAAGGGGCAAGGCGGACTCCATTCCCAGCTGCGCTGAAACAGTTGCAGGTCGGATTGCCACAATGCCGTCGGTGTCATGATAATGCCACGACTTCCTGTTGGGACACTAGCGGGCCGGCCATTACGAACGCGGGCTTGTGACCCGTATCGGCAAGCTGGAACTGAGGGTGCCGCGGGGATTGCAACGGCCAGTTCCAGACGGCCCTCTAGTGAAGCAAGGCAGGAGTTCAGGGAGCGCTTCAGTTAAGGAACCGCGCACTGGGGCCCAACAATTACTTCAAGCCGACGGCTTACCCGTCTGAACCGTGTGCGCGTTTGACATCCCGCAAAGCTCCGCCGTAAAGTGATGCACGGACGAGGAGCAGTCGCGGCACGGAGTCACAATGCATAAAGTATTCCGCCGCGATTAGGAACGGGGACACCGGATCATGGCTGATCACCATGACAAGGCGGCCGGGTTCCCGCAATAATTAAACAATAATTAAAGAAGGGATCACCCGGAGGAGCCCGGTATGCGCGCGCATGGAGGCAGAAAAAAGCCGTTTTTTGCGATTGTCTTGCAGACTCTTCAGATTCAGGTCAATTTTTATCGATATCGCTTCGTCGCCCACACTCCGGTGCGACTCGAATCGATCGAGAAGACGCGCGGGCACCATCTGCGTGTGATATCGAGCGTCGCCCGGTGGGCGGTTCTCGCGCCACTGCTCACCGGCCTGTCGGCCTGTGGCGGCGGAAGCAGTAGTGGCAGCGCTGACAGTATTCCGTCGAGCGGCAGTTCGACAAGCGGGACATCCTACAAGTTTGTCATGCCTCCCGTGGGTGCCCAAAGATCTTATGGCCAGACTGTCGTCGACAGCGCCAACAACACGATTAATGGGATCACAATCCAAGATACCGTCACGGCGGACAACCCGGACGGATCCTATGTTTCTACGGAGGCCGGAAATCCAGCCAGCCTTGTCGTGAACGGCACGAACTACGGGGTTGCACCTGCGACCATCACCGATTCGAGTTCTGGCCAAGTCCTGACCGATGCCTTCACCCCCTCAGGGGGAACCCTCATTACGTGCACGGATAATCCCCATGGCGGGGGTCCCGACTATCCCGTTTCGATCGGCCAAATTTGGTCGATGAAAGATACCGAGACATGCAGCGATGGGGTATCCAACTCCTTTACCCAGACAGGGTCGGTAATGGGCCTCGAATCGGTGATCGTCCCGGCCGGCACCTTTTCCGCCTTGAGGCTGCAAAGCACGATTTCCTGGACGACTGCCGGTGGAACCACCTGGACCGAAACCGAAACGAACTGGCGTGATGCGAGCACGGGATATTCCGTGAAGAACGTGATTACTAAAACATATACGGGAACTGCCCCAACAAGTGGTTATGCAGCCTCGGTAACCACTGTGCTTTTGAGTCAATCCCCGTAATTATCACTCTTTGTCAGAAGCGGATTCGGCATTGCTGCCGGGCTTGAAGAAACTCCGCGTAGGCCACGGCAATAAGAGTCTAGATGGTGCACGGGGAAGGAGGAGATCAATGGCAACACGGCGTGCCGCTCTTCGCTCGCTGGGACTGGCAGCGGTGGCGCTGGCCTGGCTGGCGGCTCCGATCGGTTGCCGCGCCCAGGCGGCGACATCAGACCGCGCGAATCCTCATAAAAGCGTCCACGCAACGGGCAGTTCACTGGCAGTTCAGCGTCTTCAGCAAGCGGCGCGCAATGGCGATGTGGCCGCTGAAGACCGTCTAGGATTTATGTACGCCTGGGGCCGAGGTCTGCCACGGAACTACGCCAAGGCGGCACAGTGGTTCCGCGATGCGGCCAAGCAGGGTGATGTAATGGGGCAGTACAACCTGGGCGTCCTGTATGACCTCGGCCAGGGTGTGCCACAAGACTATGCCGACTCCGCGCAGTGGTTCCGCAAGGCCGCTGTACAGGGTAATGCACCGGCACAGTACAACCTGGGGGTTCATTATTACTACGGGCAAGGCATGCCTCGCAATTTCTATAAGGCGGCTCACTGGTTCCAGAAATCAGCCGACCAGGGATACGCAGAGGCGCAATACGATCTTGGCGTGCTCTATGACCACGGCCAAGGCGTGCCGAGAAATTATGCCGAAGCTGCACGTTGGTGCCACATAGCCGCCGAACAGGGCTTTGCAAATGCGCAATACCTGCTCGGTGTTCTCTATCACAATGGACAGGGCGTCCCGCGGAACTATGCCGAGGCCGCCGAGTGGTACCGCAAGGCGGCCGAGCAGGGAAACGCAAAGTCCCAATACAATCTCGGTG
>JAJYEE010000008.1 GCA_021790335.1 Pseudomonadota bacterium
CGCTGCCGGCCGGGAGGTTGATGAGGACGTCTTGTCTTTTGTCTGCGGCGTGCTCCAGGGCGTTGCCTAAGCGGGTGATGGCCGCTTCCTGGTCGCCGGCGCGGTTGAGGTTGACCCCGGTCGTTTCCACCTGCGCGGATCCGGTGAAGCGCAGGGCAATGTCCGGAATCGCTGCATCGCCTTCGATGATGAGCAGCGTTTGACCGGCGGCGATCAGGATATCCGCGGCCAGGGCCGAGGCCATCGACTTGCCGACACCGCCTTTGTCTCCCCCACTGATGACGATCTTTCTCATGATCTAGTCTCCTATAGGTCCCGCGGGATTGCGGCCCTCATACAGAGGTCCGTGCGGAAATTCCGCGCAGGGTTCATTCGAAGGTGATTCCCGCATCCTTGAGTTTGTCCAGATCAGGCGAACCGCCCGGCTGGCTGCCGCCGACGCGTGGGGGCGGAGGTGCAGAAGACACAGGCGGCCGCGGTGCGGTGGTGGCCGGCTGGCTTCGCGGTTCGGGCCCCGGCGGGATGAGTTGTCCGGCCTCGATCTTCCGGCTGATCGTCCGGAACGCCCGTCGCAGCGATTCGGGGTTGACACCCATCGCCTCGGCGATCCGGCGCCACGGGCACTTCTCGAGCCGGAAGCGTTTGATGTGCGTGAACTCGGCCAGCACGCGACCGGCCAGGCTTTGACGGGCCAGCTCGCCTCGCCAGGTCTCGCTCAGTTTCTTGAGTCCGTCTTCCATTTTCCCCTCCTTCGCTTTGGCTGCGGGAATCGCCGCCCTCATTAGTACCTACCTGTGGAAATTCATCGGGGGGTCAGGAATCCGCGGGTTTGCAAACTTGGGGGTTGGAATCCACCGGTTTGCCAACATGCGGGTCGGCATTCCACCGAGGCGGGTCGAGGTCGGTCAGGAGAGCGACCGCTTTTCCGATTCCCGGCGGTCGGCCATTCCGCCGCTTTCCTGCCGGAAGTCCGCCGGTTTGCCAATAGGCGGGTCGGGCATCCACCGGTTTCGTGGTGGAATTCGATCGCTCTTGCACGGGGATGAAAAACCGCAGTGGGCGACGTCCACGCAAGAAGCGCGTGGACTGTACACACAATCGCACCTAACGGTTGCGCTGGCGTGCCTGCGGCTGTGGGGGTGACGTTCCTTACGCCGATACCGCTCTGCGCCCGGTGTCGGCCAGCAGTTCCGGGCTGTGCGCGGCCTTGCGCACCAGCAGCAGCGCGGCTTCCAGCTCGCGGGCGTTGGTCTCCAGCCGCTGGCGGTTGAGGGTATAACCCCGGGTCAAATGCTCGTGCAGGATACGGGTGGCCCATTGGCGGAAGCGGGTGCCGTGTTGGGAATTGACCCGGTAGCCCACCGAGATGATGACATCGAGGTTGTAAAACCGGACCGGCTTGTCCGAACCGGCGATGTGCAAATTTTGCACATTGCTTTCTTCATCGAGTTCTTCCTCGGCAAAGACATTGCGCAGATGCTTGGTGATGACCGAGCGCTCCCGTCCGAAAAGCTCACTCATCTGTTCCTGCCGCAGCCACACCGTGTCCTGCTCCAGCCGGACTTCCACCGCGCCGTTTTCGGTGATAGATGATGATGTCAGCCATAAGTGGCTGCCTCCACAGCGGATCGCTCCTGGTCCTGGGTCAATGGCCCGGCGAAGGCTTGATGGAGCAGCGATTTTCCCAGCTCATCGAGCACGGCAGGCTTGCGCTGGCAGAGGGATTCGAGGTATTGGGTTTCGGCAGACAGCTCAGCGTTTCGTTAAAGAAGCGATGGCTGTTAATCTGCCGACCGTGGTGATGGACGAAAAAGCTCGCGAGGAGATACCACCGCTGAAATTGGCCTACGCCTCGATGTCAAGCGCGCGGCAGACTTTTGGCCAGGGGACATTTTTCCGCGCAAATGTTGACACACCAACGGCGCAAGCAACCGATTCGTCGGATTGATGAAGGCGCTTTCCAATGGTGTAACCAATTCAGCAGCTGCTGGAAGAACTCAAGCGACCTTTCTGATTCTGAGCATTTGATTTCCGCCGCGCTGGAATTCATAGGATACCGGGACCTGTGCCACCTCGTATCCTTGAGCCCTGAAATGCTCGCTGACGGGTAGGACATGGGGAGAGGGTGTCGCTCCCAATTGAAGCAATGGAAAGATCCTCGTTTCTCCACTTACCCGGCACAGCTCGGTGATCGCCTCAATGTGGAATCCGAGATCGAGATGGTCGCTGTAGAGAAAAAGAAAATGGGAACAGACGGCAAGATCGAATGTGTCATCAGGAAGGCTCAGATTGGGGACGGCGTCCGCGAGGTATCTCCCCTCCATCCGGCCTTGCGGGTAATCCGAGAGGAAGGTCTGCATTGCTTTCATCCGCACTGCGCCCAGGTCATCGAGCGAGGGGATGTGCCGCCATACGAATTCGCCAGCATTCGCGCGCGTTTCCTGCATTACCGTGTCAAAGGTCTCGTCGATTCGGCTCCTGATTTGCTCCACGCTGAACGCATAGAGGGGATCCACCGAGACCACTGCGCCCCCTTGTTGGGTCAGTTCGGCGTTGAAGCTGGCGGGACCGCCGCCGCAATCGAGAATGCGCCTTTTCAGGTCGTCCGCCGACAGCGCGAACATAGCCCGGTATTCTGCGAGCGATCTGCCCCAGGGTACGATGTCTTTCAGCTGAAATGCCATGGCTTTCCCGATTGCGCAACCGGTGGGTGATCCCATGACTGGAATGGGCCGGTTTTGCACCTTGACCCATGCTATCAAAAAGCTGTCGTTGGCGCAGGAAGAGAAGCCCTGACCAGTGGCTTACAGCAAAATGGCCTCCATACCGGCTTTCGTCTTCATGCGAACAGTCATCAATTCGGTTTGGCTTGTCCTTAGATGCCTTATCTGGATCGCTTCCCCCTAAAATCTGCCTCATATCCTACGCGAACAAGTCGGCCACAGCGGTCATTCGCAGCCGCTCATTCGACGGGCCGGTCGCCGCGAATAGTGGACAGTTGCCCTGGAATGTCAGTGCTCAGAGCTGCACCCCGGTTGCTCTTACTCTATCCACCATTAGAGTAGGGTCAGATCTGGTCAAGGCGGTCGAAGATATTAAGGGTGACTCGCCTGGCCATTCTATTGGATGCAAATTCCATAGGTACTGGATTCCTAAAAACAAGATGGCTTTCAACGCTCTGTATTGAAGCCATTCCGATATATTCGGCCAAAGCGGTCAGATGCTTCGAAACAATCTCAACGCGGTTGAGGTGCCGCAGCAGGTGGTCCGGCTTTCCGTCTGAATTAATTTCACCACGAAAATCCGCTAGTTGTTCGGCGATCTCGCCGTAAGTTTTTCGGTACTGGACATCTTTACACTCAAGAATAAGTACACGTCCCAATTCTGGCCTCCAGACCAAAACATCAACATCACCATAATCTCTCTCGAAGCCTTTCCGCAGTAGTTTTGTGATTTTCACCTCTGCCTCCGTGCGCCAGCCAAGTTCATTTAGGCGTTTCGCAACGGCAACATTAAACGCCTTGCCGCGGTCATCCCGCGTCTTACCCGACCACGACAGCATGCGTTTCCGGAGTTGGGTATCTGGAAAATCTCCTTGGTAGTAACTTTGAACCATGTAGATCAGTGCACTGCGCAAAATTCCGGGTGCAACGACAAGCGGCGGATCATCCGCGTCATTCACCTGAATAATTGGCTTTCGCAACACTGATAGTCTTCTACGAAAGCGCCACGGCTGAATATCCTTTGCGCTAAATCCATCGGGTATGTCACGCCACCCTGCACGGGGCCTCATCGTTAAAAAGTCCAAGATGGTATCAGCCACTTTTTCCGTCAGCGCCCGCCCCTCTAATTTGACGGTCAAAAGTTCACTTCTGCGAACCTTGAGAATCGCTTTGTTGGACTGGACCCCCATGTCTTCGATAAAGTCCACAAATACTCTCATATCATCCAATGATGCGCCTGATTGCTCCTCCCATGCTTCAAGAAACGATTCTTCAAATATGCCTCTGACAGTCGATTGTACCGAAGTTTCTTCAAGATTCCTGGCATATTGCTCAACCGCTTCCGTTACTTCCGCGTTATGTGTGACCTGGGAGAAAGGAATAATAACTTCTTCAATGAAGTCGAGATTAGCGTGGACATCGCCAAGCGGCGTTATCCTTAGACGAGGTTCCATGGCATCCCACCGAATCGCATCAGACCAGCCGCCTAGGTGAAATATCTGTGCGGCTTTTGTCATTAAACGAGTCATATCCAACTTTCCAGGTGTACGTCCTCCTTCTAACAAACATTCGCAAATACCGATCTCGACAAGAATGCGAGTGCTTTGAAATACAGCGTTCAATCTTAAATCATGACTGGCCATCACTGATGGTGCAGCTGCTTTATCATCGTGGAGCGAAAGCACCGCCGCTGAAGTTCGACGCCACCATTCGCGATTTACAACGGCTGATTCGTGGTTTCGAAGTAAGCCATCTATTGTGGCCACGCGGTCAAATTGACGAAGGTCATTACACAGCTCATCTTCAAGAGACTTAACGAGACTGTTTAGAAATGTCATGCAATCCGATTTTCCATGAATATGGGGCCCATCGGATCGACTACGAACACGCCATCCAAGTCCTATTTTCTGTATCGCACTGTCGTCTTCATCTATCGTTACGGGGGACTTTGGTAATGCATCTCTTACGTAATCAAGAAAACTACGCGCAACAAAGACGTGTGTTTCACGAGCAGCTGTATCGGAAACAATCGATTGGGTAAGTGCAAGTCTTTCAGTTTCGTCAAACGTCTTGCCAGCAAGCGAGGCAACCCCTTCTACGAAGGCGTCGACTAACGCGCGCTCGTAAACATTTTCGCTGTTAAAATGGGCGCGCTCGAAAAGCGCGGTAGTAGCCGTAGAAATGATTTTTTCTCCAGAATCTACTTGTACAGCAATTTGCGCTCTGGCATCGCCAAATGCTGTCTTCTGGGAAGGAAATTTCATTTCCCCACTATCGCCTTTGAATTGCGCCGTCCACAAAATTGGGCCAGGCGGCAAATCTCTAATTACACTTTCGAGCACTGGCACCGCTCGGGCAAGCCAAACCGAGATCATCTTCAGGCGCTCATAATCGCTATGACCGGCTGTTCCTTGGGTAGGTGCGATTTCACACCACCATGTGCGCGATGACGTCACCAATGCAGCTGATGGGTAATGATTATTTGGACGCTCAAATACAAAGTAGAGAGGACGTCGGCGATCTTCTGCGAAGAAGGAGCGACCTTCTTTACGCACCCGAATCCAACGTCCATGTATATCTTGCTCGACATGCGGATCGAAGGTTTCAAGTACCTGATGCCTTATGTCCCGAAGACCGTTCTGAGTGATTACGACCAAGGACTGCGCACCCTGTTGAACAAAATCGTCTGGCAGCTTGCCGTGTGGGACGAGATGCCCCTCCAATGAGCGGGCCCACGCGACCATATTCAACAAACCATTGATGTTGCCAAGCGCAACCCCGAGGGACTCCAGTTTGCTTCGCCCATCGAGCATTCGCCAGAGCGATAGCTCTTTGTAATCTGGCAGCCAGCTCAGAGTCACGAGGTCCGGTGCACTTATGGATTCGATATGCCAGTTAGGCCTGTCCTTGTTCTTCAGGGAAGTGACAGTGCCTCTACCAATACCACATCCAACCAACAGCGTAATGCCATCTACAAACTCCTCGGCCCCACGCACCTCCTCGTAAACATGATCGATTCCCCTGTCAATGTCGTCAGCCATACGAATCGGATCTGGGTCGGTCCCTGCAAATCCGGCTTTTTCAAACTCCTCGAGTGTGTCAATAAAATAGATGAGATTTAGGTAGCGGCCAGTATCAACGTTAATCGTTGTTTCAGCAATTAGGGCATGTTCAGTTCTGTTGAACTTTATAGGTGGACCGAATTTGCCGCCTAAAATGGGTGTGTGCGAAAATACGTTGCTATATTCATGAGCTAGAGCACGTAGGAACACCTCGCGCATTCCTGCCGCATCTATGAGCTCATAGACGAGGCGACGTATTGCTGCGCTGGCCGCTGTGGGTAACACGAAGACAACAGCAGTTTCGTGCCGGACGATTGGATATCGCTCAAGTGTGGAATGGCCAATGCTCTCGTCGAGCAGCCGACTCCTATTCCGCGGGCTAAAACAGAAACGAGATAGCTGCTTGATGGAGACACCAAGCTTTCTAAGCTCAACTTCGGAAAACCGCACCGATCGTCGTAGCAAACCAAGCCTGACTGCGACGTGGCGAGGCAATATCTTTTGTGGGACAGGGTTGCCGAGCATATATCTGGTGAGTTTCGCTCGTTCGCAGACAATATCGGACAACTGAAGCAGTGAATATACGCACTCGCGAAGATCGTTGCAGTCGTCCCTGTCTGGCATGCCTTCTACCAGATTCACTATGCGCTGCAAGAAAAAGCCTGCTGATTCCCATATCCCTTCAAGTACACGAAAGTTCCCACGAGGCGTTTCAATCGATGCCACGAACACATCCTCGGCGGGGTCCTCGTAACTTCCATACTCACCCTGCCCAATGGCAGAAAATGAACGCCGGATGAACTCTTCGCCTGGTGTTTTGTGACCCCTACAAAAGGCCAACGCTAAGTGAGTCAATATTTCC
This sequence comes from Pseudomonadota bacterium, assembly GCA_021790335.1. Classification (GTDB taxonomy): domain Bacteria; phylum Pseudomonadota; class Gammaproteobacteria; order Acidiferrobacterales; family UBA6901; genus JAJYCY01. The sequence goes on from JAJYEE010000008.1 coordinate 6,648, forward strand.
AAACGGAGGCAGTTACTTTGGAGGGCAGGCAGGGTGAGCAACCCTCCCATGGTTGCAGCGACTTTAACGGGATCGTATTTCTTCAGCTCCTTTATCAAGGCGGGATACGATGCAGCAATAGCGCCGAGATTTATCGGGGGAGGCAGGTCCGACAGCTGTGACAGATTAAGCAGTTCTTCTGGGCTAAGAGGTGGTGTTTCCAAATGTCGATTCCGCATCCGTTCGTGGTCAGCGCTTGCACAATCATATTGTGTTGAACCGAAAACCGCGACTTCTTGGACGAATTGAGTGAGTGTCTCGAAAGGAATACCGCATCAAAAACGCGCAAAAGAAACTCTATATTGTCCCTATTTTACCGAATCGGCTGGCCGTCGCTATCGAGGCCTTTAGGCGTGAATAATTGTGCCCACATTCTAAAGACTTCGATAAACCCTTCTTTGTCGCCCGCCAGTCGGACGTAATTAGCCACTGCCTTGGCGACTGTGGCTAAAGCGCTAACTTTGACATCCATCTCCACGTACTCACTGTCACCAGGGTCCATGTGTTTCATCGCATTAATCATCAATGTGTCGTTGACGGCGCGTCCGTGAGCTGTGCGGTCTGGCATCACACCTGTAGTCTCGGCGTCGTATTTCATGAGATCGTCGCTGAAGTTATCTTTGCCTTCGTTTTTGAGAAGTTGGGATATAATCACGTCAGCCGCACCAGCCAACGTGATTGCCGAGAAGCGATCCCTCCCGCTGCAGAAGAGCATAACGGCTGATTCCAACTGCCGCGTAGCAACATTCAGTTTGCTGTGTGTACTCATCGCCTCTTCCCCAGCTGTTTTATGCGATCGGGTTGTTCCTTGTATGCCTTCATCAACTCCGGGCCATTGCGGGTGAGCCAGGTGTACTGCAAGAAGGCCTTCACGAAGGGCGCATCTTGGCCACACAGTTCAATGTAGTCCATCATGGCGCGTATGACCGCGTTTTCAGCGGCGCGGTCCTCGTCCATGTCGATGGCTGTCGGGTCGTTTGGGGCTTGGTGCTTAAGAAAGTCAATGCCAAACAGCATATTGACGTGTCGGATGTACTTGTCGCGTTTTGGCTCTATTCCCGTGTATTCCTTCACAATAAGACGCCCGTAGTCCGCAAATGGCTGCTTGCCAGCGTTTATGACGAGCCGCGTCAGAATCGTGCTTGCGGCACCCGCAAGGGTGATCACCGAGAAGCGGTCCTTGCCCTCGAGGAACATCCATACCGCTGTCTCCAGCTGCCGCGCGGCGAGATCGAACCGTCGGTATTTAATCGTAGCCATAACCGACATTCTATCGTCTATCTGCCAGGTCGTCATGCAGACAGCTTTGTGTTAATCCGGTGTAATGCCACCCGACCATCAATGCACTTCCTTCGATTGACGCACCGCATAAGGATCTTGCATTCAGGTCTTCCGGTGCGCGGTCAGCGCGTGCCAACGTTTTTGCGTAGCCTGACGAAGTCGATGCATAGCATGGCTATCCCACGTCTTGCGGACCAGGCCGGGATGGTTCTTACGGTAGCGCCGCTGCAACTCTGCTGCGAAATAGTAGGCTGATACAGGCTGACGGGGGCCAAACTTGTAATGCTTGCGAAGACGGCTCGCAATACAGACGACATGATGTCCGACGCTGACAAAGTGAATATTTGCTACTTCGACCGCTTCCGGATGCCCGTTGATGTTGTCGGTGTAGGAGATGTGCCGGTCGGCCTCGATGACCGCGTCGCGCAAATCCAGTAGGGCGCCAGCGATGGACCGTGGCAGTGCTACCAATCCGTCCCGGACCGGATAGGTTTGCAAAACCGGCATTTCTTTAAAACTGCCATATCCACGGTTATAAACGCCGAACTCGTTGTCTTCAACACGAGACAGGCAATCCTGGGCGTAAGCTGTCAGCAAAGGGACCAGCATGAGAGAGACCTCATGTCCCTGGCGTCTGGTTTTTGCCCAGCCCTGGACAGTCCCTTTGACCCACGCGAAGCCTTGCGTAAATAGCGCAGTGAAAAGGCCAGTCGTAAACGCAAACTTCACGACTGTCCACCATGTGAAGATATCTGCCGCAGTTCCAGAGTTGCCCGTCATCAACGTCTTTGCCGCTATAGCGCCTAAGGGTCCCTCGGTCCGTCGTTTACCACGAGGTCGGCTCCATATTACCGGTTTCCCGGCCTGCAGAGTGCTACCCACTGGAACTCAGAATACGGTTCCATATGCCGGATAAGTTGGAGGTGCCCCCCACAAGAAGCGAAGAGCAGACTTTAGCGCCGTGGGCTCTATACCTGTCGGATTGACAGTTCATTATTAGCAGTTCGGAAAACTGCTCCCAGATGTGCGCTTGCGGGGCGGGCAATCGGCGAAAAGCGGACCGGATTGGTCAGGTGTCCCGATGGCCGGATCGGCCGAGGAAGCGACAGCGTGCAACACCGGTGGCAGGTGGTCGGCCCTTGCGGTCATTGGCGGCTGTTTAATCAAATTTCCGCTTCCGACCTTCTGCAGCCTTCCACGGCTTTACATTAATCAACCGCTCATCAGAAAAGAATAATCCAATTCACCGCTGGCCAAATCGAGGTCTCGGCAGGCGTTCCCTTCGTTTTCCTCAAACTACAGACCATCGCGTAGGACTATCACACTGCCACTCGAGGCCATGTCCGTGGCAATCACTTTTGGTGAGCATGAACAAAAATGCAGAACTAGCGGTGCTTTTAACGACAAGCGTCACTGTCAACGAATGGCTCATCAGAGATTTAAATCGTGGTAGTGATACCGTGTGCGGTCGTAAAGATCCGCGTCAGGCTGGATGGCTCGGGGTAGCGCGTCGCTGCACCCATTTGCGAGAGCTATCCCATGCTGAACTAAACGCAGTCTGGATCTGAGCCTGTTTCTTTCAGTTATTAGGGCCGTTCCAGAATCGAACCACTGTTGCTCCACCGTCTCTATGGCACCGAGAAGATTGCTTTCCTCTGATAAGCGCCAATCGCTTGGCTGCGACGCATAATACATGCTCACAGGAAAGTCCAAGGCGCACGCGGCAGGTGCAAACATTGCGTAATCATTTTCGCGCTGTCCGTAGCCCCAGTTAGACCACACGTCATAGGCAGTGGCCCACATTAAGAGCTTCTGTTCGTTGTTGTCCGAATTAGCAAACGGAATGAGGATATTTGCCACTGGCGCTGCTGCTCTGTGTGAGTACCCAAGCGATAGCGCCTTAAAAAAGGCCGTCCAGTGCTCCTGGGTCAACTGCCCGATTACGGCGGCCAAGGCCGCGTCCAAGGATGCATTATTGCCTGGCGACTTAAACAGTGCCTGCATCCAGGCGGACCAGTCCGCAGTAGACGTTTGCGCTACTTGAGCTAGCAGGGTCTGCAAAGTGTGCTGTGAGTGTGGCGGTGGGCTCGTTGTGCGTACTTGCCGACAATTTGCAACGCAAACGAACTTGAAAATAAGGCTATTGACTGTCAAAGCAAGCTCTATGGCGTGAGTCTCGAGCACAGCACAAATCATGAACGAAAAAAGAACATCATTTCGTTTAACAATTATGTCAGCAAGTACCGCTCGGTCGGCGCTATACATGAATGTTACCGCCGCCCAAAAATCGGATCGTGGGAAAAAATTCATGTGTGGGACCATGTGCGACAGCTGCTCTAGGTTGCCACTTTTCGCGTAGGATTCGATTTGCTGACGGATGGCAGGAAACCGTCGCTCATTGAACGCAGGGCCTGCGTCAGCGGTTTCAATGACCTGTCGTAACCCCGAAATGAGCTGGCTGGACGTTACCTGTGCCGCGACACTAGAAAGTCCGGCAGATTTTGCGTCCAGAGCAGTTATCGCGCTGAGAAGGGCGCAAAGCTTGTTAAGCGAGTTCACTTCTTTCGAGTCCCAGTGGCGCAGAGTACTCAAAACTCCACGTACCCCGTCCTCCCATGCCATAGACTCAGCGCTATCTGGAGGCGTGCCTACCGAAATCATCATGCGCAGAAAAGGGAACTCATCGCTAGTGGCATGTCCTACAGCTTCGGTGTCAGCGGCACACGACGGTAAATCTGTGCTGAGTTCAGTAAGAAGTTGGTTCAGCTTCACTGGGATGGTGGATGTGCCTGAACTCAGGGCGGCTTGAAAGCAGGCTTGTGCCAAGCTTATTGCTGTCGGGTTCATGATGTGCTCCACACGAGATAGTCGCCACCATTCAGCTCATTCCAAAGGTCCAGAAACGCTAGTCGAATCAGTTCTCCATCGGCAACCTTCTGGAGAATGTGGTGCTGCTGACCGACGCTGTTGACCGATGTTCCTAGGGACCATGCTGTCGCCGGCCCTGTTTCAGAAGGGAAAATTAAGAATCGGTCATGGAATGGCCAGCCTGCGGTTCCTTCGCGTATGCGGAACTGCAAGCGCAGGTCTTTGCAGTTGCCCTTCGAGTTCTTCAATATCTCACATTGTCTGTCTTTCCAAGTTTGCCTGGGAAGTGGTGCGGCTTTTGGTTTAAGCCCTATCCAGCTAGCAAAGAAACGACTGCGAAGCCATTCAATCGCCCTTTGGCAAAAGATGGTGGTCTTGGGATCGCCCCCTTTATGTTTTACCACCGGCGGTTCCGCTCCGGCCGTGAGTGCTCGCAGGTCAGCCCCTTTGTGGGGGCAGTAGAAGAGCGTAGCAAGAATGTCCCTGGCATCGAGATAAGGATCCCACAGCCAGGCCCCAACCTTGCCATGCATTTGAAGCAGGGTGCGAATATCCTTTAGCGCATCCTGCATGCCTGAACCAGAGTTTCCTCCATATTGAACGAATTCCTTTCGCGTCCGGATGCTCTTTAAGCTATCCCTAAAAACTCTATTTTTTTGCCATGGCTCACGCGGATCATGGGTTGGAGTCCCAATAATATTGGGTTTCGGCGTTTCGATGAGCGGGACGGCAACGGACTGCAGTGTTCCATTTGACAATGGAAACGAGAATTCGCGTGTACTGACGCTTTGCCCCACAACTTGGATGTTCATCGAGATAGCTGTGATGAATGCAGTTTGTGCAGAGGCTCCTAGTATCAATTTGTTCCCGTCGTCCCACAGCACGTATCGCGCGCCACCTGCCGGCGAGTGCAGCGGGATTGTTGCTGGCGAACCTGTGACATCCTCAGAACCATAACCTTCCACCGTCCCGTCCGCATACTTCTCGCACGACACCCTTAATTGACGGGGCGTCGTGCCGCTGCGCCAGATCGGGTGGACGATGAAATCTCCGTTAGGTGAACCGGATACTCCAGTCGTCACAACAGTTACGGGCAGTTGGATGAGAACATTTCCGAGACGATCGGACAGACCATCAATGCCCATCTTTACGAACGCCATGACTTCTGCCGCCAATTTTGTGAGAAGCATCGGTTCTTGCAGAAGGAATTTAACATCCGTCTTCTGCGTGTCGAAAAGCTCAAGAACATGGGAGCCCACCCAGAAATTATTTTTGAGAATACCATTCCACGGGTGCGCTTCTACTGCGTCAGATGGCACAAATTGCGGCGGTATCGGGGTTAGCGTGCCAACATTCAATGTCGATTTGCCGGGCTTCCACTTACCAGTGTTGCTCAGGCCCTGAAGCGCTTGCACAACTTGCTGAGATGATATTCGATAGCGCGCAATACCAAATTTCCACCGGGTTCCAGGCAATTCAATCCGTTCCTTATTAAGGAAGGTCGGGTTGATAGTTTGACACGTTGGTGGGTCGCTCGGCTCAGCTACCAGCAAACTCATGAAGTTCGTTATTTGATTATGTCTATCCTTGGGGAAACCAAGTATTTCGGTTACTTCAAAGCTCTTATAGTTGCCGATAGCACCAGGGCTCAGTAATTTCTGCAGGTGGTTGATATGGTCGGAAATATCCCAAGGCACTTCTGTTCCCCCCCTGTTTATGTGACTTCGGACGAGCTCATACTAGTCAATCTATCATGCGACGGCGTTTCGCGGGTTGTTAAATAGATTCGGCAACAGCACTGACCGCCACCGATGGGCGGAATGGGCGCAGGGTTCGTTGTACCTTTCGCGTGGAGCGGTGTCAGATTGTCGATTAGTACCAAAGCCCGCTTGTGCGGGTCCGTGACCTCCGTCCTGAGTCGGGGTCCGTATCGAGTAAGAGATCTTGGCTTGCCTATCGGTCTGAACCAGACGCTCAGCATTCTGACCTGGAAGGACCGCTCCTTTACCTACACCAGCCTTTTTTATGGGCCTAGCACCATTGACCGCTTTGACCGAATTGCACACATACACTACCTGGCCGGTTTCGGTGGTGAAGTGGCCTTTGGAAAGGATCACGCCTGTTTTACTCTCTCGTCGCATGGGCTGCGCACGATTCTCGATGCAGGCCCCGCACCGTGGAAAGCATTTAGTGGGGTCGATTGCGAACTGCAGTGCGGTCGCAATCAAGTGCTGCAGGTGCCGGATTCTTGGACAATCCCGCCGATGATCTTTTCATATTTGGGACGGCACAGCACCCCGGGGGAATCGGAGCACTGATCGGAACCGCAAGCTCCGCACTACGACAACTCTTTCTCGAAATTCTTGATGAATTGCTCCATGCTGATCCCGATGGCCCTGCAGAATGCCCGCAGTTCCACAATATCCACTCGCCGCTCACCGCGTTCGCTTTTGCTGACGAACGCCTGAGTTGCGCCCAAGCGGGCCGCGAGCATTTCCTGCGTCAACCCTGCCTTTTCCCGGGCCTGTCGCAGGGACTTGATGAAGTGTGCATATTGGCGGGAGCTAATGGACTTGTGCATCCGGGCAGTTCTCTTGCGGACTGCACGGCAATCTATAGGCCCTTTCGGAATAGTCCAAATTGGACTATTATCGGCGGCATGATCGGAACGGATGCCGAATTGACCGAGACCGCGACGCTCACCCGCGAGCTGGGGCGGCGCATCCGCGTCCTGCGCGCCGAGCGCGGCTGGAGCCAGGAGGTGCTGGCGGAACTCGCCGGACTCCACCGCAACTACATCGGCCATGTCGAGCGGGCCGAGATCCATGTGAGCGTCGTACAGCTCGCCCGCATTGCCCGGGCATTCGGGCTTCGACCAGGGGTCCTCATTGACGGACCGTCGCCCTCGGGATGAATCCATCCACCCTGGACGACTGGAGTGAGCTGCGATACAACAGGCTCGCTTGCGGAATCACCTTGGGCGATTGGCCGACAGGGGTCTTGGATTACTCTGATTCCGGGTGACACTTGCCCGGAGTCCGGAGCGTCTGGCGTATCCGCGCGAGATGCGCACTCGGGTCCGAAACACCGGGCGATGGGCGAGCAGCAATTTCTGACCCTGGCTTCGACATTGACCCGTTTTCCCGCGACTGCGCTACCCGTACCCCAACTTCCGGCGTGAACGTGCCACCTTGTGCGCGCGCAATGAGTGCCCGCAGGTAGCTCAGGGGCGATCCGCGGATGCGGTGGGTGGCGAGCCGTCCTGCGAGTTCATCCAGGATGTCTTGCGCGAGGGGTGACGGCAGTGCGGCGAGCTTTTCCCTGGCGAACCGGACTTCCCGAGGGGAAAGTGCTTTCGGGAAAATCAATTCACCTCCACCACCTCTTTCGGTTCCTTGCTTCGCTGCAGCATCGTTTGCGGTCGATTCCATTGTCGGACGCCGTGGTAGTGGTGGTGTAGGTTCTTTTGGTGGTTCTATTACGATTAGGGTGACACCGGTGTCACCAGGTGGTGACACGGTGCCGGGAGGTGGTGACAGCATGCCAGGGGGTGGTGACATTTTGCCGGGAGGGGGGTCCAAGGCCAGTCGATAACCATTGCTGGTGGGCGAACCATCCGGCCGATGACGACGTTCTACGCGGAGGAAGCCCTGCGCCTTGAGCTGATTCAGGATGCGCTGCACACTGCGGGCATCGAGACAGGTCTTCTTCGCCAGCGTAGAAATACTGGGCCAGCAGTAGCCGCCATCGTCACTGGCATCGGCCAGCGCCAGCAGCACGAACTTGATGGAGGGCTTCAAGGGGAGTCCCCAGGCCCAGTTCATGGCGGCGATGCTCAATGGAATCCTGCCGATCGATCATTCCGTGATGACCTAATGCATTTTCTGAGAACAGATACTGCGTCCCTGCGTCCTACTTCCTGTAAAACTCCGCACCGCCTTGCTCCAGCTTTAAACCCGCACATCGGGACAATGCGCCCGCACCCCGCCGGCGTGGCGAGTCGGCGGACCGCAGACATCCGGAGGCTTGTGCTCGGTGCCGCCGGATGGGACCGACCATTCGTGATGTCTACTGGCCGGTGACTTCTCATGACTGCTCCTTGTCCGTTGCGTTCCCGATGCTCTGGCATCCCCCCTGTTGTTCCCGAACACTGGATTGGGACAAGAGGGGGGAGTGGTTGACACAATAGGCACGTCTGGGTATGCTGTCAAGCATGACTGAGAGATTCTCCTACCATGAACGCGTCGGTCACGTGCGATCGCACTTGGGGTTGTCACAGACCGTGATGGCGGAACGCGTGGGATTGTCCTTGCGCGCCTATCAGAACTACGAGCGCGGCGAGCGGGAGATTCCAGTCATCTTGGTGCAAGCACTCTATCAGGCGTTTCAGATCGACCCCGTGTGGCTGCTTACGGGGGAAGGATCGATGATCGCGGCCGCGGAAGCGCGCAAGTGCCTGGATCAACCCCTGCTCGACCGGGTGGTCGCGGCGGTGGAGCAGTTCGAATCGGGATTGAAGAAACCACTGTCGGTGGAGCACAAGTCGAGACTGATCGGGCTCCTCTATGAGAAATCCCAATTACTGACCGAAGTCGTCGGGCAACAATTGAGCACGGCCAAGATGCGGAGTCTCTTGAAACTCGTGGCCTAAACATTCCATTGCAACAAGGAAAAAATCCGTGCCTCACGAACCATGGACGGTCGATCAGGAACTCTTGCGCCTCGGTGACTCGATCAAGGCGCAACAGAAACCAGATCCAGATAGCCACTGCGAATCCGGAACGACGGCAGACCACTCGCCAAGACAACAGATTCACGGCAGCCGGAATATCCAGGTGGGTGGAGACCTCACTCTACTCGGTGGCAGTCCGGTAGACCCCCATCATCCCGATGCGATCCGCTGCCCCCAGTGTCGGCATCTCACCTACCGGCGTTCCGACCGATGCACGGAGTGCCATTTCAATCTGAGTGGCTACCGCATCGAGCGGGCGAGACAGGAAAAGCGTCGCCGGCTCTCGACGGTCATCGCGGTATGCGGCATTCCCGGTCCGCTGCTCTTGCTGGTCGGGACCAAGTATGTTGCCGGGACGCTGGGGTTGTATTTGCTGTGGGTCGGAGGTGCACTGGTGGCGGCAGCTGCGTTGGCGACATCGCGCGGACAACGAATTTGATCATGCAGCATGAAACCACCCCTGCGTGATCGACGACACGACCCTGGATCTTCACGAAGCGGCAGCCTTCCTCAAGCTGTCCGCCGAGGCTTTGCGCCGCAAGACAAAGTGCGGCGAGATCCCGGGCGTCAAAGTCGGCAAGCGCTGGTGTTTTTTGAAATCCGACCTTGTCGATTTTTTACGCTCGCGCTACGCTTGCCTTCGGCAAGCGTCGTCAAGTGGCATTAAGGAGGTTTCCTTATGTCACTATACCGACGTCAAACTGTCTGGTGGGTCCGATTCACCACGCCTGCCGGACAGCGAGTACGCCGCTCTACTGGGACTGCCGATAAAAAGCAGGCCCAGGAATTCCACGACCGCCTCAAAGCCGAACTCTGGAAGGTCCAGAAGCTAGGCGAGAGACCGAGACGGCAGTGGCAGGAAGCGGTGGTGCGCTGGATGAAGGAAAAGGCGCACAAAGCGAGCATCCAGGCCGACAAGATGCATTTCCGTTGGCTCGATCCGCACTTGCGGGGCATGGAGCTTTCTTCCATTAACCGCGATGTGATCGACCGCCTGACCGAGGCGAGACAAGCCGAAGGGGTCAGTAACGCGACGGTGAACCGGCTGTTGCAGGTATTGCGGGCGCTGTTGCGCAAAGCTGAACGGGAATGGGAGTGGATCGAACGCGCGCCAGTGGTTCGTCTTCTGTCGGAGCCGAAGCGACGGGTGCGCTGGTTGACACGCGAAGAGGCAGACCGGCTGCTTGCGGAACTGCCGAAACACCTGGCACAGATGGCGCGGTTCAGCCTCGCCACGGGACTGCGACAACGTAATGTCGCAGACCTTCACTGGTCGCAAATGGATCTCAAGCGGCGTATCGCTTGGATTCATCCGGATCAGGCGAAGGCGAGGAAGGCGATCGCGGTGCCGCTCAACGGCGAAGCCGTACTGGTGTTGCATCGGCAAGCGGGGAAGCACCCGGACCACGTGTTCGTGTACCGGGGCAAACCGATCAAGCAGGTCAACACCAAGGCATGGAAGGAGGCGCTCAAGCGTGCCGGTATCGCGGACTTTCGCTGGCATGACCTGCGGCACACCTGGGCCTCGTGGCACACGCAGGCCGGCACACCCAGGGATGTGCTGCAGGAATTGGGTGGCTGGGAATCGGAGGCGATGGTACGCCGCTACGCGCACCTCTCCGCCGAGCACTTGGCGCCCTATGCCGAGAAGATTGACCCCTTAGGCGTGGTCCCGGGCACAAATTTGGCACAGTGCCAGAACAGTCAGGATGTGAAGGAGCTACAAGTCGTTGATTAACTGGTGGGCCGTGCAAGATTCGAACTTGCGACCAACTGGTTAAAAGCCAGCTGCTCTACCGACTGAGCTAACGGCCCGACGAATTTCCATCTACCTGTCACTGCCTGCTCCTACCATCCCGCCTCGAGCCAACCACACTCGCTTCCGCCGGGAGCAGGTCGAACACCGAGAATCGCCAGGTTGACGGACCTCGGTTCGGAGCCCGTCAGGTTGATACCCCACGCTTAGCCGGGAGCAGCAGGCGTCGAATTATCCGGGCACACCGTGGACCTGTCAAATCAGGCGACAGCGAGGAAGGACGTCCCGGACCGGGATAAGTCCCGGCCCGGGGACTGTTGAAAGCTAGGCAATTCTCCTGCGAGGCAGGAGGCGGAAGTCCGCCAGACCCGAGAACAGGGCGCTGAAGAATCCCTTCTCGTCCAGCATGTAATACTGCACCTTCATCGTCAGTGCGCTGCCGAAAATGATCATGATGAGCGTGATCAGCGAACCCATTGCGAGCGTCGACACACCTGTTACGCCCTGCCCTATGGTGCACCCCAACCCGACTATGCCGCCGAACCCCATCAACGCGCCACCAACAATGTGATTGATCATGTCATTTCGCGACGTGAATGTCTCGATGCGGAACCTGCCCGACGCTACAGCATAAAGGAACGAGCCCACGATCACTCCGAGGACCGCGGCAATGCCGAATTTGATGGTCGACCCCGTGAAGGTCATTATGTACTGCAAAGTGTCGCTGACTGGCGCCACAAAAGTGAAAGATTCCACCGGTATCGGATTGAAATCATCGTGACCCACCTTGCCGGTGATGTACCAGGCCGCGACCACTGCCAGACCAATGAATGCACCGGCCAGCACGTTGTCGAAATTCCTGCGGAAATCCCTGCTGGAAAAGGAAAACAGCACCAACCCGAGCCCCATAACGCCCGTCACCGTCCAGTGAACCAGGTTGGCGTTCTTGAATCCGGTCAGCGCTATGATCGCGCTGTCGATGCCCTGATTCGTCAGACCGTGGGTGGACAGATCAACGTTGGTCACCTCAATGTAGTGGATGCGCAGCAGAGCGAGCACACCATAGAGGGTCGTCGCGGCGGTGAAGCCGAGCATGAGCATGACGACCAGAGACTTGAGGTTTCCGCCTCCGACGCGGACCAGGGTACGCTGGCCGCACCCCGACCCCAAGGTCATCCCGACACCAAACAGAAACCCTCCGATCAGATTGCCCAGCCATCCGAAATTGGTCGTGAGATAGATGGACTTGCTGAGGTCGACATAGCCCAGACCCTGCAGTGCCTGGGACCCGAGAATGGCGATCCCGATGGCCAGGAACCAGGCGCGCAGACGCCCGGTGTCGCCCATATTGACCCAGTCGCTTACCGCACCCATGGTGCAGAAATTCGTCTTATTCGCAATCGCGCCGAATGCGACGGCGACTCCGAAGCCCAGCAGGGCTACGTGTTCAACATTGTTCAAATGCATATTATTTAAAGACCTCCGGAATCGATCTCGACCACTGGTTCTGGACTAAGCTTAAGGATAACTCATCCTGGTTTGCCGAAAAGACGGCCTGGTCCCGAGGTTTATTCCCTTGCGGGGCGACAGCTGCCGCCGTCTGCCGCACCATGTCCTGCGTGTCGGTAAATCTCCGGGGGGGTCGAGCGTTTGGGCCGGCGACTGGCGTCGCAATGCGGAAATTCAGTCACCCTGGTAGCGGGTGGGATCCGCCACGCCCGCGGCGGCGAACGCCTGGGCCCGCAATCGGCAGGAATCGCATTCCCCGCAGGCGCGCCCCATCGGGTCCGGTGCATAACATGACAGGGTCTGTCCATAATCCACGCCGAGCTTCATCCCGGTGCGGATGATTTCGGCCTTAGTCATCGCAACGAGCGGGGCATTGATCCGGAAACCACGCCCCTCCACGCCCTCCCGTGTAGCAAGATCCGCCAGCGCCTGGAAGGCACGGATGAATTCCGGCCGGCAGTCCGGGTAGCCCGAGTAGTCGAGCGCATTCACGCCGATAAAGATGTCGCCCGCCCCCAGCACTTCCGCCCAGCCGAGAGCGATCGCCAGAAAAATGGTGTTGCGCGCCGGCACATAGGTTATCGGGATTCCCTCGGTAGGCGCGCGCGGCACGGGAATGGTGCTGTCGGTCAGGGCCGATGCGCCCATCCATCCGATATCCAGACTGACGATACGGTGTTCCGCCGCGCCAAGCTGCCGGGCAACGCGCTGCGCTGCATCGATCTCGACGCGGTGGCGCTGGCCATAATCAAAGCTCAGCGCATGGCAGGAATGTCCGAGATCGCGCGCCATTGCAAGCAGCGTGGCGGAATCAACCCCTCCGGAGAGCAATACGACTGCGCGCGTCAACGCTAATGCCCCGGGCTGTCGCCCCAGAGGAGCTTGTGCAGCTGCACCTGCATGCGCACCGGGAGGTGGTCCGCCAGAATCCAGTCGGCGAGCTCCGTCGGCGTCACGGCGCCATGGGAGGGCGAGAACAGGATCTCGCAGCGTCCGGCGAGCCCCAGTTCATCGAGCTTGGCGCGGCTCCACTCATAGTCGGCGCGATCACAGATCACGAACTTGATCTGGTCATTGGCGTCGATATGCGCGAGGTTCGCGTAGACATTGCGCGCCTCCTCGCCCGATCCCGGTGTCTTGATATCCATCACCACACTCACACGCTGGTCGACTGCGGAAATATCGAGTGCTCCGCTGGTTTCTAGCGACACCTCGTAGCCGGCATCGCACAGGCGCTCGAGAAGCGCGGTGCTCGAACGCTGTGCAAGCGGCTCACCGCCGGTCAGTGTCACGTAACGCGGCCGATGCCGGGCCACACGGTCGCCTATTTCCTCGAGCGACATCCATGATCCACCCTGAAAGGCATAGGTTGTATCACAGTAGCCGCAGCGCAGGGGACATCCTGAAAGCCGCACGAACACTGTGGGCAAACCGACGGTACGGCTTTCGCCCTGCAGCGAATAGAAGATTTCATTGACCCGCAGGCGCTCCTGACCGGCCCTGTTCTCCGGCCCGGACACTAACAACTCGGCTTCGGGTCTGGGTGCGCTTGCCATAAGGCTTCAAGGTGCCGACTGCCGGCCGGACCACTTCGTCGCCGTCCGACACCGCTCTAAATATTAAGGACGGCGGAGATGTTATACCTTCGCGCCATTACCACAAAATGCCCGGCAGACATGCCCCGGAACCGCGTTCAGTGACCTTCCTTCTGCATCTGGTCGAGACGCGTGGCGGCTAGCTTCGCCACTGTAGTGTCGGGGAAACGCGCGATGACGCTGTTCAGAGTCTTGCGCGCCTTGTCATAGGAGTGCAGCTCGTACTGCGTGAAACCGATCTTTAGCAGGGCATCCGGCACCTTGGTTCCGTTCGGATATTTGGTGACCACCACCTTGTATTCCTTCAAAGCCCGCCGGTAGTTGCCCATGACGTAGTTGCCTTCGGCAATCCAGTACTCGGCGTTTCCGGCCAGGGGGGCGTCCGGATACTTCACGATGAAGGCATGAAAGGCCGCAATGGCGCGATCGTAGAAACCCTCTTTCATCAGATCGAACGCGCCATTGTAGGCCTGCTGCTGTCCTGGGGTCGTCTGCACTGCAGCAACAGGCGCCGTACCTCCGGCTGCCGCCCCCGCTGCCGGAGCAGCCGCCGCGCTTCGCGCCTCGAGAGCGCTCACGCGCCGGTCGAGATCCGCGATGAGATTCCGCTGCTGCTGCTTCATGACGTGCAGCTTATGAGACTGAATTTCGACCGCGTCACGCAGCTTGCGCACCTGCGACTGCAGCGTCTCAACCTGCTGAAGCAGGTTGAGCACGCTGCTGCGCAGCCCGGACTGCGGCGGCGGCATCCCTCCGTCAAGAGGAATGCTCACCACCGGAGCCGGTGTGGAACGCGCGTCCGCCAGGCCATCCTGCGCAAACGCCACCGGCACCGCGATGACCGCGGCCAGCATGAACGACGTCCACCAACCGATGTCAGTCCAGCGTATACTCATAAGGCCCTTTAATCGCTGTAAACGAAATCAACGCGGCGATTCAGGCGCCACGCCGCCCTGTTATGCCCCAGTGCAACCGGCTTCTCGGCACCGAAGGAAACCGTTTTCATCCGGTCCGACGCCACGCCAAGCACGCGCATCATGCGCTTTACCGACTGCGCCCGGCGCTCGCCCAGCGCCAGATTGTACTCGCGCGTTCCCCGCTCGTCCGTATTTCCCTGCAGAGTTACGGTAACTTGTGGATTGGCGTTCATGTAGGCGGCATTGGCTTCGACAATGGCGCGATTCTTGCTGTCGATATGACTGCTGTCAAAGGCAAAGTGCACGGTATGCAGAACCACTGCTGGGGCCTGCTGCTGGCCTCCGAGCGCGCTGCCCTGCGCGCCCCCCGTCTGGCCGGCTCCCGCCGACTCGGCACCCTGTCCGGCCCCCGCCGCCTGGCCGGTTCCCGAGGCGCTCGGCTTGACCGCCTGCTGGCCGCCACAACCTGCAAGGGATATCGCAAACAGCGCCAGCAATGAAATGATCAATTTGTTCTTCATCGAAAAACTCCTTTAGTTGGCCTGAAGTTGATGGTCAAAGGGCGACCAGGCAGGCTCGCGTACATCGCCCTCGTTCGTCTTAAGCATCTGCCGCACACTCCCGTCGACGGAAACCGTCGCCAGCACACCGCGCCCGTGCACGATCGTAGCATAAAGGATCATCTGCCCGTTGGGTGCGAAGGTGGGCGATTCATCGAGCGACGTGTCGGTCAGCACCTGCAACGCCGAATCACGCAGATGCAGGATGGCCGCATGAAACTGGCCTTGCTGCTCCGTGATCAAGGCGAGCAGCTTGCCGTTCGGGGAATACGAAGGAGCGGCGTTGTAGTTGCCTTCGAATGTCAGGCGCTCGACATCCCCGCCATTTGCGTTCATGCGGAAAATCTGCGGCGAACCGCTGCGATCCGAGGTAAAGACAATGTGACGGCCATGCGGCGACCAATCCGGCTCCGTATTGATCGCCGAATCATCTGTCAGGCGCTTCAGGGCGCCGTCGCTCAGGGTCATGACGTAGATTTCCGGATGACCACTCAGCGACAGCGACAGCGCAAGTCGCCTGCCGCCCGGCGACCATGCCGGCGCACTGTTGATGCCCCGGAAATCGGCCACCTTCCAGCGCGCTCCGGTGTCGACGTTCTGGATATACACGACCGAGTGTCCGTGCTCGAAGGAAACGTAGGCGAGGCGCGTGCCGTCCGGCGACCATGCCGGCGACATGAGCGGCTGCGGGGAGCGCAGGATCGTCCTGGGATCATAGCCATCGGAATCGGCCACCTGAAGCCGAAAGACGGGATGGTGCACTCCTCCGGTACGGGTGATGTAGGCAATGCGCGTATTGAACGCTCCCTGCACTCCGGTGAGTTTTTGGTAGATGATATCGCTGATCTGGTGCGCAACCGTGCGCAGCTGGGCGGCGGTCACAACATAGAGGAAGCCGGCCAGCTGCTTTTGCTTGAATACGTCATACAGCCGGAACTGAACCTGGTACTGGCCGGATGGCAACGCGCGCACCGCGCCGATGACCAGTGCCTCGGCCTTGATCAGACGCCAGTCCTTGAAAACCACCTGCTTGTCCGCATGCGGCATGGACAGAAAATCTCTGGTCGGCAAAGCGTCGAAGCGCCCGCTGCGGACCAGATCGGCCTTGATTACCGCGGAAACATCCTGGGCAGGACGGCCGGGACCGCTCCAGCTGAACGGCACGATGGCGATAGGCAGCCCGTGCTCCAGCCCCTTGGTGATCTCGATCGTCAGCACCGCCCCGACGGACTGCGCAAAGATTGCCAGACACAGACCCACCAGCATCGCGTACCACCGCGACCGTCCTGCGGACATGGAAATGGAATGCTGCATCAGGACTCCGGCTTGAACGTGAACTCGAGGTCTCGGAAATAGGGAAACAAGGTGCTGTCATCCGGTAAGGGTAGCGGCGACGCCCTATATACCGCATTCTCCACCGAACGATCAAATACCGGGTCACCGCTCGACTGCACCACTACCGCCTCCAATACGTCGCCACCCTGAACCAGTTTCACCCTGACCACGCACTTCATGCCCTTTCTGCTGTCAGGCGGCCGTACCCAGTTCTGCTCGACCTTCTGGCGGATCAACACCTTGTAGTGCGCGATGGCACTTTGCGCCTTGGCCGCAGCCGCGGCAGCCGCGGCGGCCGCCGCCCGGTGCGCCTGCTCCTCTGCCAGCTGTCGCTGAAGCGAGGCTATGGCCCGCTGTCTGCGGCGCTCTTCGGCCTGCTGCTCCTGCTGCTTTTTCTCGGCCGCCAGCCGCGCCTTCTCCAGGGCAGCAGCGCGCAGCTTGGCTGCAATCGCCGCCTTGCGCTGCGCCGCGCGCTTCTGTTGCCGCTCGTGCGCTAGGGCCTGCTGTTGCTGTTGCCTGAGCTGCTGTTGCAGGGCCTGCTGTTGCTGCCTCAACTCCTGCTGCTGCAGCTGCTTCTGCCGCACCAGCTCCTGCTGTGCAAGCCGCTGTTTCAGTTTTTGCGCCGCCCGCCTCGCCGCGGTCGCATCCACCACGTGAGCTTCGATCATCTTCGGTGCCTGCACCGCGTCGTTCTCGCTGTGCCAGCGAAAGCTCAACAGCAAGAGGCCGATAATAACCGCATGAACCAGCACCGCATAGACCACGGCCCTGGTTCTGCCGATCGGCTGACGCACCCCATTGCGTACCATAGATTGCTACCTGCCGGGCCCGGCACCCTCCGCGCCCGCCGGCGTTTGGGTCAGAAGACCGACACTCTCGGCGCCAGCGCCTTGCAGCAGTGCCATGGCCCTGACTACCTCATCATACGCGGCACGCCCGTCGCCACGGATCATGACCGGCGTCCGCGGACGGATGCGCAGAACCGTAGCCACCTTGGTCTGGAGCTCGGCCGGCGTGATCAGGCGATCGTCCAGATAATACTTTCCGGTGCGTGTGACCGTCACCACCAGGGTGTCCCGATTGTCGGTATTCACAGGCCGCGCGGCAGCCTGTGGCAGATCGACCTTGACCCCCTGGGTCAGCAGCGGCGCAGTTATCATGAAAATCACCAGCAGCACCAGCATCACGTCGATATAGGGCACGACGTTGATTTCGGCCATCAGCTTCCTGCGCCGGCTGCGATAGGTCGACATGCTCATGCCTTGGCCAGAAACGCCTGACGCTGCAGGATGCTCGAGAATTCCTCCGAGAACACTTCGTAGCGCGTGACCAGCCGCTCGACATCATGGGAATAGCGGTTGTAGGCGATCACCGCCGGAATCGCCGCAAACAGGCCCATGGCCGTTGTGACCAGCGCTTCCGAAATGCCGGGGGCGACATTGGCGATCGTGACCTGCTGCAAAGCGCCGAGCGCGTGGAATGCGTTCATGATGCCCCACACGGTACCGAACAGGCCGACATAGGGGCTGGTCGATCCGACCGTCGCCAGAAACGAAAGGCTTGTCTCCAGATATTCGATCTCGCGGCTCAGCGCCACGCGCATGGCGCGCTGCGCGCCTTCCAGAATATCCATGGGCTCGATGTTCTTCTGCTTCTCGAGACGGGCGAATTCCTTGAACCCGGCAACGAACATAGAGTCCATCCCGGAATTTGCGTCTTCGTTCTGGGAGAGGTCCTTGTACATCTGGCTAAGATTGCCGCCGGACCAGAACCGGCTTTCGAATCCGGCGGCCGCCTGGTTGGCAGCCTTGATCATGAACCACTTTCGGAAAATCATGGTCCAGGACAGCAGCGATGCCAGAAGCAGCAGCAGCAGAACCAGCTGTACCAGTACGCTCGCGTCGCGGACGATCGAGAACAAGGCAATGCCTTGGTTGGCCGTAACGATATTCAAGGCTTTCTCCACAGATTGATGCGGGACAGAACAGAGGACGGAATGGGTTTGGGGAAGAATCCCTGTGAGTCCAGGCAGGCAACCTTGATTTCCCCGGCGCAGATCGCTTCGCCGCCGCGGCGGACCTCCTGCGCGAACACGAGGCTCGCGGAGCCGATTCTGCCAAGCGCTGCCGTTATCTCCAGCATATCATTCAAGCGCGCCGGCCTGAGATAGTCGGCTCGCACGGAACGTACCGCGAATACGACATTCTGGATGCTGCTAAGTTCATTCTGGTCGAACCCGAGCGCGCGCAGCCATTCGGTGCGCGCACGCTCCATGAATCTCAGGTAATTGGCGTAATACACGACACCGCCCGCGTCCGTGTCCTCGTAGTACACCCTTACCGGGATGGAAAAAACCGCACTCACGGCATCCGCCCACCAGTCTCGTACGGCACCGGCGGAGCGCAGCTGCACGCGCCCTGGCATCGATATCGGCCCAACCAGGCCCGCGACCGCATCCGCTATTCGCCCTCGAAGATCCCGCGCTGCGACGGCTCCGTGGCCGCAGGCGGCGACAGCCCGAAATGCAGCCAGGCTCCGCGCGTCGCAACCCGTCCGCGCGGCGTGCGTGCCAGGAACCCCTGCTGGATCAGAAACGGCTCGACAACGTCCTCGATCGTCCCGCGCTCCTCGCCGATCGCAGCGGCGATGGAGTCTATGCCGACCGGGCCGCCGCTGAACTTTTCGAGCACAGCAAGCAGGAACTTGCGGTCGAGCGGGTCAAAACCATGCTCATCGACGCTCAGCATGCGCAATGCGCCTTCCGCGATGTCCCCGCTCAGCACGCCCTCGCCCCGGATCTGGGCAAAATCGCGTGCCCGCCGCAGCAGCCGGTTGGCGATGCGCGGAGTTCCACGCGAGCGGCGCGCTATCGCTGCAATGCCTTCCGCGTCGGCCTCTATGCCGAGAATGCCGGCGGAACGTCCGACAATGCGCGCAAGGTCGTCGGCCCCGTAGAATTCCAGGCGCTGCACGATTCCGAAGCGATCGCGCAACGGCGAGGTGAGCAGGCCGGCACGGGTGGTGGCTCCGATCAGGGTGAACGGCGGCAGTTCAAGCTTGATCGAGCGCGCCGCCGGCCCTTCGCCGATCAGGATATCGATCTGGCAATCCTCCATGGCCGGATACAGAATCTCTTCGACGACCGGGCTCAACCGGTGTATCTCGTCGATGAACAGCACGTCATGCGGCTTCAGGTTGGTCAGCAGGGCCGCGAGGTCGCCCGGACGCTCCAGCACCGGACCTGAGGTCTGGCGCAGGCCCGCCCCCATCTCATGGGCGATGATGTTGGCCAGCGTCGTCTTGCCGAGACCCGGCGGACCGAACAGCAGCACATGATCGAGCGCTTCGCCGCGCTTGCGCGCCGCTGCGATGAACACCTCCATCTGTTCGTGGATCTCGGGCTGCCCGATGTAGTCCTGCAGACACTGCGGACGCAGCGTGTTCTCCACCCCCTGATCTTC
This sequence comes from Pseudomonadota bacterium, assembly GCA_021790335.1. Lineage (GTDB taxonomy): Bacteria > Pseudomonadota > Gammaproteobacteria > Acidiferrobacterales > UBA6901 > JAJYCY01. Next base: position 26,701 of record JAJYEE010000008.1, read on the forward strand.
GGCCGAGCCCTCGCTTTGCGCCGAGACCAGGCGCTCGGTTTCTATCATGTGCGCAACCCTGCCAGCCCCTTGAGGGCCTGGCGTATGATTTCTTCGCTGCGCAGGCCATCCGGGGACACCGATCCCACCGCGCGGCTCGCTTCCTGCGGCCTGTAGCCTAACGCAACCAGGGCGCTGATCGCCTCCTGCACCGGATCGGGTGGCCCGGCCGGCGGACGGACGGCATCCGCGGACGGTCCCGGCTCGATCTTGTCCCGCAGTTCGATGACCAGGCGCTCGGCGGTCTTGCGGCCTATCCCCGGCACCCGCGTAAGGCGGGCGATATCCTCCTGGGCGATGCAGCGCAACAGCTCTTCGTCCGACAGACCCGAAAGAATCGCGAGCGCGACGCGCGGACCCACGCCGTTCACCTTGAGCAGACTGCGGAACAGCCGGCGCTGGCGTTCGCGCGAGAACCCGTACAGCAAGTGGGCGTCGTCGCGTACCACAAGATGGGTATGCAGAGTGACGATCCCGCCGGCTTGCGGGAGATCGTAGAAGGTCGACATGGGCGCCTCCAGCTCGTAGCCGACCCCGCCGACATCCACCAGCAGCCGCGGCGGCTCTTTGACCAGCAGGGTGCCGTGCAGGCGCCCGATCACCGTCTGCCCTCGAAGCCGCGCACCACCCGCAGACGGGGTGCCGCCCGGCGTGCGCCCATGCCGACGCCCGAAGCGTGATGCGCGTGGCAGATAGCACAGGCGAGCGCATCGGCCGCGTCCGCTTGGGGCATGCCGGAGAGCTCAAGCAGCGCCTTGACCATGTGCTTGACCTGGTCCTTGTGCGCGTGGCCGTGCCCGACCACCGCGCGCTTGATCTGCAGGGCCGTAAACTCGGATACGGGGAGCGTGCGGTTTACGCCGGCGAGAATGGCGGCAGCCCGCGCCTGTCCGAGCTTGAGCGCAGAGTCAGCATTACGCGCCATGAACACCTTTTCGATGGTGAGGACTTCCGGCTGGTACCGCTCGATGATCTCGAGCACGCCGTTGTACACGACTTTCAGGCGCTCGGCGAGGTTTTCTCCCGCCACACGCACGCAGCCGCTGGCGACATAACCGACCGCGCCCGAAGCCAGCACATTCACCACGCCGAATCCCGTGATGCGCGAACCCGGATCTATGCCCAGTATCCGCATCCCGGCGGCTATTTCCAGCATCGAAGACACGCGAGCGCGCGCTCAGCCGGTGTGCCGCTCCAACATCTCGCCAGGAAAATCCGCATTGGTATACACATTCTGCACGTCATCTAAGTCCTCAAGGACGTCCATGAGCTTCAGCATTTTTTCGGCTTCCTCGCCGTCCAGCCTGACATCGGTGCTGGCGCGCTGCACGATTTCGGCATGTTCCGGTCCGAGCCCGGCCTGCTCCATCGCGCGGCACACATTTTCGAAGGCATCGGGCACGGTCAATACTTCGATGGAGCCATCCTCGTTGGCGATCACATCGTCCGCCCCGGCCGCCAGTGCCACCTCCATCACCTTATCCTCGCTGGTCCCTGCCGGGTAGGTCAACACGCCTAGCTTCCTGAACAGGTAGGCGACCGAACCGTCGGTGCCGAGATTGCCGCCGTGCTTGGCGAAGGCGTGACGCACTTCGCCCACGGTACGGGTGCGGTTGTCGGTCGTACATTCGACCATCACCGCTACGCCACCCGGACCATACCCCTCGTAGCGGATCTCCTCGTAGTGCGCTCCTTCGAGTTCGCCGGTGCCCCGCTTGATCGCGCGCTCGATACTGTCCTTGGTCATGTTCTGAGACAGGGCCTTGTCGATCGCCCCGCGCAGACGCGGATTGTAGGCCGGATCGCCGCCGGCGCGCGCCGCGACGGTAATTTCGCGGATCAGCCTGGTGAATATTTTCCCGCGCTTGGCATCCTGCACACCTTTGCGGAAGCGGATATTGGCCCATTTGGAGTGGCCGGCCATGGGGTATTGTGCTCCTAACTCTTTGAGTTTGCGTGCTTCTTCAGGCTGACGGGGTGGCGCCGCAAGCCGGCGCCCAGTCTAACACCGCGTGCACGTGTTCCCAAAGCAGCCTGGCGCCAATGCTCCGCAAGCCGGGCCTTCAGAGGCCAAAACGGCCCGCGCTCAAAAACTGGCAGACTGCCCGGGCGACCTGCCCGGATATGAGCAGGCCGAAATGGGATACCGGCAACGAAATCCGGTCGGTTGCTTCCGGCAGCTGCGCCTCGGCCAGGCGCACCGTACCGTCGGAAGGGCCGGCCTGCCCCGGCAGCAGGCGTCCGAGCCCGCAATTGAACGTGCCGGCTACGGTGCCGGTCTCGCGAGGCGGCCATGACCAGAGGCGCCCCTCGCGCGATACGAGCGCCGGCAGGCTCTTGCCAAGAAGGCGGCGTCCCAGGGCACAGCGCGCGACGGTGGCGGCAGCGTGGCTTCCCTGGTGGGGCGATCCGAGTGTGACGATGCGGCCGGGACGCAGCTGCGGATGATAATGAAACAGTGCGTGTACCACGATGCCACCGAGGCTGTAGCCGACATAATGCATGACTGCGGCCGGCTGGGCGTCGACGAATTCCTTCAGAAGATCGGCATTTTCCTGCAGGCTGCAGGCCATCGACCGATAGGTGAAGCTGCGCACATCGTAGCCGCAGCGGCGCAGGCGTCGGGCAAGCCCGGACAGTACCCATCCCGGCATCCACAGGCCGTTGACCAGGATCACGGTCTCGCCCCGCCCTGGGACAGGGAATCGCTGCTGTCCGGCACTCACCCGGACCGCGTCACAGCCCGTACCGCGCCCAGGTCGCCACCGTCATGCCCCCTCTCCGGCACGCCCCCCGAAACCGGCTTCATCCCGCTCCTTCTGAAGCGCGAGCAGCACATCGCGATTCGTCCAGGAGAAAGCGAGCCGTGCGGCATCGGCGAGCGGCATCCAGACATATTCGGAATGCTCGGCAGGAGTGAGCACGATCGGCACCTCGTTCTTGAGTTCCAGAGAAAACACGTGCTCGGTGTTCTCGATCGTACCGGGCGCATATTTGTGGCGCCAGTGCGGAAACAGGACATAGCGGTTGCTCGTATGCCAGTCACGCAGATCATCCGCAGCCACCACCAGCCCGGTCTCCTCGCGCAGTTCGCGCAACGCGGTGGCGAGCGGCGTTTCATCGTTCCACTCCATGCTGCCGGTGACCGACTGCCAGAACTCGGGAAAATCGGCGCGGCGCAGCATGAGCGCCTTACCGGCACGCACATACACCACCACCAGCACCGATTCCGGACGCTTGTAGCTGCGCGTATCAGCCTGCACCGCTCACCGGCTCCGGAGGCTTGCGCAACTTGATGTGGAGCTCGCGCAGCTGCGCTTCGTCCACCACGCTCGGGGCATCGGTGAGCAGGCAGGTTGCCTTCTGTGTCTTGGGAAAGGCGATGACATCGCGAATCGAATCCGCGCCGGCCATGATGGCGGCAATGCGGTCGAGCCCGAAGGCGATACCTCCATGCGGAGGCGCCCCGAACTTCAGCGCATCCAGCAGGAACCCGAACTTCGCGCGCGCTTCCTGCGCGCCGATGCCAAGCAGCCCGAACACTTTCTCCTGCACTTCCTCGCGATGGATGCGGATCGAACCACCGCCGATCTCCGACCCGTTGAGCACCATGTCGTAGGCGCGCGAAAGCGCGTTCTGCGGATCAATATCGACGCGCTCCCGGTCGCCTTCCTTAGGTGCTGTAAACGGGTGATGCAGCGCCTGCCAGCGCCGGTCTTCGGCGTTGTACTCGAACATCGGGAAATCCACGACCCACACCGGCCTCCACGCCTGCTCCACGAGGCCAAGATCGTGCCCCAGCCGGATGCGCAGGGCACCGAGCGCATCGTTCACCACCTTGGCCTGGTCGGCACCGAAAAAGACGATATCCCCGGTAGCGGCGCGGCAGCGCGCCATCAGCGCAGCCAATGTCTCGTCGGAAAGGAATTTCAGGATCGGCGACTGCAAGCCTTCGCGCCCGCGCGTGGCGTCGTTGACTTTTATATAAGCGAGCCCCTTGGCCCCGAACCCGGCCACATAGGCGGTATAGTCATCGATATCCTTGCGCGACAACCGCTCGCCCTGCGGCAAGCGCAGCGCCGCAACGCGCCCCCCGGGACTGTTGGCGGCCAGCGCAAAAACCTTGAATTCAGCATTCCGGACCAGATCGGCGACCTCGACGAGCTCAAGTCCGATACGCAGGTCGGGGCGGTCGACGCCAAAGCGCGCCATCGCCTCGGCGTAGGTCATGCGGGGAAAGGGGTCGGGCAACTCAACGGCGAGCACCGCCCGGAAGGCCGTGCGAATCATCTCCTCCATGAGCCGCATGATCCCGTCCTCGTCCAGGAACGAGGTCTCGATGTCGAGCTGGGTAAACTCCGGCTGCCGGTCGGCACGCAGATCCTCGTCGCGGAAGCAGCGGGTTACCTGGAAATAGCGCTCGAATCCGGCGACCATCAACAGCTGCTTGAAAAGCTGCGGCGACTGCGGCAATGCAAAAAAATGACCGGGGTGAGTGCGGCTCGGTACCAGATAATCACGCGCACCCTCGGGCGTGGACTTGGTAAGCACCGGCGTTTCGATCTCGACAAAGTCGCGATCTTCGAGAAACCGCCGCAGCGTCCGGGTCAGAGAGTGGCGCAGGAGTATATTGCGGCGCATGTGGTCGCGCCGCAGATCGAGATAGCGGTACTTCAGGCGAACACTCTCGTTGAGTTCGGCTTCGTCGAGCTGGAAGGGCAAGGGCTCGGAGCGGTTGAGGACCTCCAGGCTCCCGGCCAGCACCTCGACCATGCCGCTGTGCAGATGCGGATTCTCGGTTCCGGGCGGGCGCCTGCGCACTTGCCCTTCGACCCGCAGCACGTATTCGCTGCGCACGCCCTCGGCTGCGGAAAAGGCCACATTATTTTCAGGATCGAACACGATCTGCGCGATGCCGGCGCGATCGCGCAGATCGATGAAAATGACGCCCCCGTGGTCACGGCGGCTGTGCACCCAACCGCAAAGTTGCACCACCTCGCCGGTCAGGCCGAGGTCCAGCTTTCCGCAATAATGACTGCGCATTCTGAGTATGGGTCCTTATCACTGGGCAGAAATCGGTATGCCGGCGCTCGTCGGTCTGCGTGCGCTCAGCGCATGGGGTCTGATTCTACGCTACCGCTGTTCTTTTTGCCGTCCGGACCGACCACCCCAGCCGACAGGATGAGCTTGATCCCCGCGTCCACGCTCATGTCGAGTTCGATGGCTTCGCTGCGCGGCACCATCAGGAAAAAACCGGCTGTGGGATTGGGCGTCGTCGGCACGAAAATATGCACGAGATCCCGACCGGTTTTCCGGTTGACCTCATGCGTGCCCTCCCCCGTCAGGAACGCGAGCGTCCACATGCCGGATCGGGGATACTGCACCAGGAGCACCTTGCGAAATGATGTAGCAGAGTTGCCAAAAAGGGTTTCCGTGAGCTGCTTCGCGGCGGAATAGATGGCGCGCACCACCGGGATGTGCGCCAGAAGCTCCTCCCATAGCCTGACCAGGTTGCGCCCGAAGAGATTCGTCGCGATCACCCCGGTCAGAAGCAGCACGGCCAAAACCAGCACCGCGCCGACACCAGGCAGATGAAAGCCGAGAAGCCGGTCGGGCTGGATTGTCGGGGGCAACAGCCGCAGCGTCTGGTCCACCGTTTCGAACAGAAACCGGACAAGCACCGCCGTGACCGCCAGCGGCAACCAAACCAGGAGTCCGGCAATCAAGTAGCGGCGCAGTCTGACCATACCATGGATAGCCCGGGCGACCGGGCCGGAAAAACGCTAATGGCCACAACCGCAGGTGCCGCCACCACAGCCGCCGGCCTTCTTGGCAGGACCGGCATCTGTGGCGGAACCGGCATCACCCGCCTTCTTGTCACCCTTGTCGCCGCCGTCTTTGGTCTTTCCGGAACCACCCTTGAAATCCGTTGCGTACCAGCCATTTCCCTTGAGCTGGAATCCGGCAGCCGATATGCGCTTTTTAAGTTCCGGTTTTCCACAGGCAGGACACACGGTGAGAACCGGCTCGCTCAGCTTCTGCATCACCTCGTGCTCGCGTCCGCAGGCCTGGCAAAAATACTCGTAAATCGGCATGACAATCCTCCACAAAAAAGGCGCCGCTGGATTCATTTGGGGTCGAATCCCGCACAAAACAACCAGATAGGCTGGGAAATTATAGCCTGAAGCGGGTCTTGGCCGCACGGATTGCCGTATTTCTGGCTGTCCGTGAGGAAAAATCCAGATTCGCCGGCTCTCAGAGGTAGAGGTGGCTGATATGCCCGTGCCGGGCCGTCGAAAACAGACGACGGAACTGGCCGTTACTCAAATGCAGGAGTTCGCGGTGATCGCCGCCCTCCATATACACTTCGGGCTGATCCACCAAGCTGTCGTCCACCAGCATTTCCAACCCGTAGGCGCAGCCGGCCGCCGGAATCGCTCCGGCTTCGCAATCCCGGAACAGTGTCGCGGCAGCTCGTTCCGTCGCAAGACCGAGCCGCCGGTCGAGCAGCCGGTGGACCTGGCCCAGCTCCAGGCGGCAATTGGCCGGAATGACTGCCACCAGAAACCCGTGCTCGTCCTCCAGGACGACTGACTTTGCGAGACTGCCCGCAGGCACGTGGGCCACATTCGCCGTCGCCCGGCTTGAAGTCGTGCGCTGGTGCGCCAGGATCTCGTAGTCGATCTCCAGTTCGGCAAGGTACTGCCGCAAGGTAGGCGCGAGGCTCATGGACGGTCCCCTCCGTGGTGTCCTGCTGGAGCTACGATAGATCCGGACCCGGCACCATGACCATACCCCGGTGGGGATAGCTGCCCACAACACCGTCAATCGATACCGCACGCAACCGCGCCGGTACCGCTGCACATCGGCCGGGGCCGCCCTGCTTCTCGAAAAAAAAAAGCCCCTGGGCCACGCTATGCCCAGGGGCCGACGATGGAAGTTTGACTCAGCGGTCCATGGTCTCCGGGACTTCGATGTCAGGCCTCTGGATATCGGGGCGATCGACATCGGGGCGATCGACATCGGGGCGATCGACATCGGGTCGATGATCGATATCCGGACGACGATCGACATCGGGTCGATGATCGAAATCCGGCCGGTGTCTTTCCACTTCTTCCTCTGCCCGCGGGTTGCCGGGCATGGCTGGTGTGGCCCTCTGGCCCTCGCCCGGATAGGGCGTGGCCGGGGTGGCGGCGTTGGTGGACGAAGACACGGTGGTCGTCGCATCCGTATCGCTATCCGTGGCACCGGCCCGGACAACTACCCCCAAGGCCAGGGTCAGCCCCAGAGTCGAGGCAACTAACAATGCAGTTCTGCTATTCATGACAGAGTTCTCCTGTTTCATTGACATCTAGAAGGGTCGTTCCAAACCTACCCCGACTCCCCAATTCGGGCTTCCATTGCTCAATCCCTTGTCGAAGTAGACCTGAAGACCATGGCCGGGCTGCGGATAATAGTTCCAGGCGATGATGGCGTCGGCAGCGCCTGGAAAACCCGGCTGCTCGGATTGGTGACCGGTGAACATGCCGGTCAGATAGTTCTGGCGATTCAACTGCATGCTGGCTCCGCCGTCATAGGTCGCGATGTTCTGCAGTGCCAGGCCGGGGGCTGAGCCGACAATCCGGTAACCGACATCGGCGAACGGGAACAACGACGTGCCCACCGACCACTCGAACCCGACCCCGCCCTCGTAGTCGTTCTCGCCGGTACCGAGACCGGAGCTGCGCGAGGCCGTGCCGAGCTTGATCTTGGCATAAGGAAGAATGTCCGGGGCAGAACCGATGCCGCGGATGCGGTAGCGGCCCTCGAGCCAGATGTCGCCCAGGCCGCTTTCGGTCTTAGTCGTGGTCGCGCCGCGATTACCGACCACCGTACCCCCGGAGAGGATCGCACCAGTGCTATGCACAGAGAGCAGCGGCACCGTCGCCTTGAGCGTCAGATTGTCCTTCTGATACTTGGCATAAAACGGCAGATAATAGATCTGCGTGGTCGAAGAGGTGCCATAGTTGCCCTCGTAGTATGCCGGTGCGACCCCGACCACCGTGCTGTCGGCGGCCCGTCCCACCGTGCTGGCGCCCACCGCAACTGCGGCCACAAGCACTGCGGCCAGGCTGGACTTGCAGCTCATCATTGCTCCTTGTCGTTAGATTCGGAAAACGGTTGGGATAGGCACTGAACTTTACATCCCGGATATCCCCGCCGCCCATCCGTCCCATGATGCAGTGGGAACATTTCCCACAAGCGGAACGAATCTTAGTGGGAACTTTTCCCACGGTCAAGTGGCATGCTATGCTTGATTTAAACCGGCCGATGGGCGGTCGGGGCTGGGGCATCGGGGTATGATTGTGGACGCTGCACTGAAGACCGCCATCCGGACCATCCTCGCCCCCCTCGTCCGTTACCTCATTGGCCGAGGGGTAACCTATCCGGCCCTCAGCGAAGTGCTGAAGGAGGCGTACATCGGCGCTGCCGAGCGGCACGATGGTGCAGATCCCGACACCGTCTCCGACAGCCGTATGAGCCTGCTGACCGGCATCCACCGAAAAGACGTGAAGCGCCTGCGGACACAGGCGCATGCCGGCACCAAATCCCAAGTTTTGCGCCCCGGGGCGAACCTGGCCGCACGGGCGGTAGCCGCCTGGGTGTCCCTGCCCCGGTACCTCGACCGCGACGGGCACCCCCGGACGCTGCTGCGGCGCGCCGCGAACAGCCGCGTGAGTTTCGAAACACTCGTGCGAGCGATCAAGGCAGACGTGCGCCCCAGCGTCATTCTCGAAGAACTGGTGCGGGTAGGGGTGGCGACGGTCGAGGGCGACACGGTGCGACTGCTGAAGACCGCTTACGTCTCAGCCTTGCCTGAAGACAGGCTTGCCTTCCTCGGAGCAAATGTGGGCGATCACCTGGCGAGCGCTCTGCACAATATCTCCGGCCATGGTGAAGCCTTCCTGGAGCGGGCCGTGTACTACGAGGTCATTGGGCGCGAGGATCTGGCCGCGGCACGCCCGGCGCTTACGCAGCTCTCCGAAGCGTTTCTGAGACAGGCCAATCAGCGTGTCATGCCGCTCAACGAGGCGGCGCGCGCCGCCCCGGGCCCGGATGGCCGGCGCATGCGCCTGGGCATTTACTACTACGAAGAAGCAAGCCGTGTCGAGCCCGGCAAGAAACCGCGCAGCGGAGGGCGTGAGTAAACCCCATGAGCACATGCATTATTGAAGGGCCTATTGGCCGGCGGGTGCTTTTCGCGCTCCTCTGTGGACTGCTGCTCCTGGCGGCGCCGCTGTCGGCAGACGCCACCGACCCGGGCTCCGGAGGCGGAATCGGCGGCACGGGAATCACCAGCGAAGGCATCGGCGGTACCGGGATAAGCAGCTTCGGGGTGGTACAGCGCTTCGGCAGCATCTACGTCAATGGACGTGAGTACTTACTCAACGATACGACCGGTTATCGCCTTGATGGCCACCCGGGTACCGTCCGGAATGTGCACCTTGGGGACGTGGTCCTGGTGCGGGCACAGGCCAAGCCGGACGGGCGATTGACGGCCGACTCGGTACACGTCAGGGTCGCGCTCGCCGGACGCATTGAAAAGGTGAATCCGCACGCAGGAAGCATCACGCTCCTCGGCCAAGTGGTTCACGTCACGGCCGAGACGCGAACCAGCGGTCCCGGGGCGCCGCGCCTGAAACTGGCACAGCTCCATGCCGGCGATGCGGTCCGCATCAGCGCTCTGGCCCGGGGCAATGGCCGTTGGGTAGCGACACGCATAGTAGGTGCGCCGGCAACGGCCTTCCTGCTGAGCGGGCCTGTACGCGCGATCAACCGGACACATGGGCATTTGACCGTCGGCACCCGGACCTTGGCGGTGTCCGGACCGCTCGCGGGGATTGCGATCGGCGAGCAGGTGCGGGCCGCGGGCCGCTACGTGCGTGGCACGCCGGTCGTGATGCGCGTGCAACCCGTCCCCGCCGCCGTCGGCGCTCCGGGCACGGCAGTGGAGATGTCGGGCTACGTCGAGGCCCGGCCCGGCCCTGGCGTGCTGCTTGCCAACGGTGTACCGCTGCGCTACACGGCTCGAACACGCTTCAGTGGCGGAACCGCAGCTAACGCACGCGCCGGCACGGCAATCGCCGTGCGCGGTGTCGCCGAACCGGACGGCAGCGTGCTCGTAAACCGGGTAGTACTGCGTGCGGATCCGATGTGGGTGGATCTTCCATCGCCGCTGGTACCCCGACCCGCCGCCAGCATGCGGCCCGAGTCGCACGAAAGGCCAGACATAGAACGTCCGGATATCGAACGTCCCGACATTGAGCGCCCGCAGATCGAGCGCCCGCAGATCGAGTTGCCGGAGCAGCCGGGCGGGTGATGGTCGCGGCACGCTGCGGCAGCGGTACGCTTTTCGCTGGTTAAAGGGTAGCGACGGCGGACCCTGTCCAGCCACGGACCGCGCAACCTGGTCAACCCGGCTGGATCGGCTGGCTTGAGCTGCTGACACGCATCGGCGGGATCTTTCATATGGAAAGAATGCCGGGCAAATGCCGGATTACGGTCCGCAACCGGCCGGGCTATTTCGGCTTCAGGAGGTCCTTGAGACGTTCAAATGGCCGGTTGGTTGCATCCTGCCGTTCGTCCGATGACGTACCTCCCGCGACGCCTGCACCGGCCTGGTGATCCAGATAGCGGGCATGTTCGTTGTCATGGCAGTAGATGCAGAGGTTCTCCCAGTTGCTGCCATCCAGCGGATTATTATCGTGATTATGGTCCTTGTGGTGAACCGTAAGCAGATGCAGGTTCTCGCGCGTGAACGAGCGGCCGCACCGGCCACACACCCAGGGGTGAATCTTGAGCGAAAGCTCGCGGTATCCCTTCAGGCGTTCATCCCGCTCCCGACGCGCCCGCGCCACGACGTCGTCGAGCCGGCCCGACCCGCCCTTGTTTGCACCTGAACCACCTGCCTGCCTTGTCATTGCGAAGTCTCTCGCCTGCCGTCGATGAAGATCCAGCCCAACGCCACCGCCATCAATGTCAGCCCGGCGACATAGGTCCCCCACCAGAAATTTCCCGGACGGTATGCGGCCAGCGCCAGTTGCCCGCGGCTGAGCAGGCCAAAGGCCGGCTGCAGAAAGGACACCAGCACCAGCGTCGTCCCGGCAACGAAAATCACGCCTTCAGAAAGAGTAACATGGCAGACCCCGCGCAGCGTCAGAATGGCGCCACCCCAGAGCACGAACAGCGCGGCCACGACCACCGCGGCTATCCACGGGCCGAGCCAGGCCCAGGGAATCAGAAACAGGATATCCCATTCTCCCCAGCGCACGGGCCAACCGATAAAGACCTTGAGCCAGACATAGTAAAAAATGTCCCATAAACCGAAGGCGTAGACAAATGCTGCAAATACGCGCACGAATCCTCGCTCGGCAAGCAGGGCGACGCCGAGGAGCATGATCAACGTGGCGGCTTCGCGCGCGAGCTCCAGCACCAGATCCAGATGTGCGAGCATTCTCGGAGGAAAGATCCTTTGCACATCCGTGGGGTAATAGAGCCGCCGGAGATAGATCACCACCGCAGCCTCGAGAAGCGCCATCGCGACCGCAAAAACCGACAACCAAACCACGTTACGTTTCATTTTGTTACGGTATGAAGTTTAAGTTCCATTCAAATGAGCGGACGATGCTGTAATCTTTGCAGGAGAACAACCGATCGCAGACGAATGCCGCCCCTTCTATTTTCAGCGGAAATTATGCTACTTTAGCGCAGTTTTTGTTAACCACACCATTGGGAGCAACTCATGGCAACAAAAGGCAAGGCGACGAAGAAACCCACCACCAAGTCCGAAATTCTGACCTACATTTCAGACAAAACCGATCTGAAGCGCAAAGATGTCAATGCGGTGTTCGAGCACCTCTCCAACCTGATCCGCCGCGATCTCAAAAGCGGCCCCGGCGTCATCAACATGTTCGGGCTGATGAAATTGAAGGTCGTACGTAAACCGGCCGTACCGGCCCGTAAGGGAATCAACCCCTTCACCAAGGAAGAAGTCACGTTCAAGGCCAAGCCGGCCCGTAACGTGGTCAAGGTCCAGCCGCTGAAATCACTCAAGGAAATGGTCTGAATTAAAGATTCATCGGCGGCGATGCGCCTTCCGGCAGGGCGGCGCGTTGCCGCCCTTATCGCCGCCGGGCTGCGGCGGCATGCTGTCCGTTCGCGATTTCTCCACCAGCACACCGTCCGCGCGCGCTTGCGGCGGTGGCAGCGGTACTGTGCGGGTCTCATGCACGGACGGACCCATCTGCCTCCCGCACAGACCCTTGACTCCGGCATTCCTGTGCTCCGGCCCGGAACGGGCCATTCCGACCGGATCTGCCTGATCGGCATCGCCCTTCGTTGCTGTCTGCCAGGGTAGTGTGTGGTGCCTTCCGAAACACCGCAGCGACGGTAACCCTTGGACATGCACGTAACCCGGGCGCCAACCGGGCAGACCGCCTTCCCGACGTGTACTGGAACAGCCGGAAAGAGGCCGACCCTGCAGAGGTCCCGACACGAAACCGATGATCGGCGCGCATCGCTGACCGACCGCACGCACCCAGGAATCTGTCAAAGTCGACTGATGGAGGATGTATAATGGACATTCTCCCCGCAGGGGCCTGAAACCCAGGACGTCCATCTCGGCGATGAAATATTGCAGCGACTGCGGTGCCCCGGTGAACCTGAGGATTCCGCCCGGCGACAACCTTCCCCGCTACGTTTGCGAGCGTTGCTCGGCTATCCACTACCAAAACCCGAAACTGGTGGTCGGATGCATCCCCGAACGCGGCGACGAGATCCTGTTGTGCCGTCGCGCCATCAACCCGCGCCACGGGCTGTGGACGCTGCCCGCCGGATTCATGGAAAACGGTGAAACCACCGCTGAAGCTGCGGCACGTGAGGCCAGGGAAGAGGCAAATGCGAACGTTGCCATCGGTTCGCTGTTCAGCTTGTTCAATTTGCCGCATATCAACCAGGTCTATCTGATATTCCACGGCCAGCTGCTCAACTCCGATTACGCACCAGGGACCGAGAGCCTCGAGGTGACGCTGTTTCATGAGGCGGACATCCCGTGGGACGAATTGGCCTTCCCCGCAATCCAGCGCACATTGCGCTATTACTACCAGGATCGCCGTAACGGAAAGTTGTCGCTTCATCTGGGCGACATCGCTTCATCGGCACCTTCTCCCGGCAAGTAGGACGGTCGGGCACGGAGTGTGTCAGCCCGCTGCCGGCATACGAAAGTGCATACTTCCTTACCTCACACCGCCCGTCTTTCCTGACTGGCGCCGCGGGATGGGCCGCAGAACCGGTTTTCACTGCAATCCGCCCGGGACACGGCTGGGGCCTTTTTCGCGAAGATCCGCCACGAACTCCACATTTTGGCAGACGCGTCCGGCGACACCGGAATCCGCAACCCTCCTCCGGGACATGCCGGCCAATGTGCTGCCCCAATCCAGGGCGTTCCCGGGAAGTCCTTCCGGGGCCCTGGTGATGCGAGAAGGATGTCAATTTGGACTCTTCCGGATAAGATACGATTTTTATAATACCGCCACAGAGAATCGGTTTTTCATCTTCAACGGGCAGGCTCTGTGGCCAACGCTAGGAGGAATGACACATGGCACGCGGCGTCAACAAGGTCATACTGGTAGGCCATCTCGGCAAGGATCCGGAGGTCCGCTATTCCCCCAATGGCGGTGCGATCGCCAACATTACTTTGGCCACATCAGAATCATGGAAGGACAAGGCCAGCGGCGAAAAGCAGGAACGGACCGAGTGGCACCGAGTGGTATTTTTCAACCGTCTGGCCGAAATCGCTGGTGAATACCTGAAGAAAGGCGCGCAAATCTACGTCGAAGGACGCCTGCAGACACGCAAATGGCAGGACAAGGAAGGCAAGGATCGCTATACCACGGAAATCGTCGCTGGCGAAATGCAGATGCTCGGATCGCGCGAAGGGCGCGGGGTGCCGGCAGATGCGGATATGGATCAGACCCCGATGGGGGAGACGCGCTCGCCTGCCGCGGCAGGCGGCCAGGCCGGCAAGGGCGGTGGCACGGCTAATGATTTCGACGACGACATTCCGTTCTAGGATACGCCTCGCAGAAAGATGCAAATATGAACCCAGCAGGCCCCGTGTCTGCTGGGTTTTTTACTGAACTATAGCCACGCCCAAGCTTGCTGGAAGTACTTTTCAGGCCATTATGACCTGCGCCGACAGCCGATTATGATGCTGCGCTCCAGGCACAAGTCCGCGGAACGGATGCACCCGGCACGCGCAGAGACAACTTGCCCGCATCTGCGCTTCCCCCAAGGCATCTCATTACCCCTGCAGCAGTCCGGACATCGGACAGGACATGCATAGCGTATTGCTGATTGCAGGGAGATGATCGCCCGGCCGCGCAATGGCGTTGAACTGGGCAATCGCGTGACTATTGTTGCGCAAACGCCGCGATTACGTGGATGAAACCGGACATGCCCACACCGCGCGCTCGGGCGGCCAGTCACCGGGCCGCGCATCCCGATAAAGAGCCCGGACATTTCTGCAGGTCCGTGTTGGCATCCGCCGCTCGACCCTGCAGGCAATCGGGCCCCCATTCGCTCCGGAACTGCTGCCGCAGGCGCAGGACAAAGTTGCGCACTTCGGCTAGAGTTGGAACGGGAGATGAGCCCGGATTGCAGCCGGTTTCCGGGAAGAATCACCGCAGCGATCACATGATCTTGCGAAGGCCGGGAAAGCGCATCGGTGGCGATCAACAGAACCAATTGTGGCAACCCCAAAAAAGTGACTTCGCCACCGGCAGTTCCGTGTCTTTATCCACGGGCAGTCTGGGCGGCCGAGAGCATGCCTGAACCTTGCTGTCGCCTTGCCGGCTGCACGAACCCGTTTTGCCGGACCCACGCGAGTGCACAACGATCCGGAAGACCATCGGAAGATAAAATGCGTTACGCCCCGAAGGCCCTGCGCTGCACGCCGCTTCCCGGGGCGAGTCGGGTCGCGACAGCTGTGGGAATTCATGCTCCAAGGCTCTGGGCCCTGCTGCGTGAGCGATGGTTGCGGAAGGAACCCTATGACCGATCGGCAACATTTCCGCTGCCCATCCCGCCCCTGCGGACCTTTCCGCCAGGCAGATGGCTGGCGGAAATTACCGGATAGAGCCGGCGTGTCAGGAAAAAGGAAGCTGTTGCGGACCGTGATCGTGGTGACGCTCGTCCTCATGACGGGCGGTGCGGCGATCGGAAAAACCGGTCTGCCAGGACATCCCGTGTACCGTCGGCCGGCCGCGGACGGGCCGATCGCCCGTTTCCTCGCCCAGCACTGGGTCTACCCCCAGCCGCCCGAAGGCAATCCGCCGAAGGGGTATTCGCCCCTCGAGGCGTCCCTCTCCCCGCAGGCCTGCGGGCAGTGCCATCGCCAGCAGTACGAGGACTGGCGCACGAGCCTGCACAGCAAAACGGTGGGTCCGGGCCTGCTGTGGCAGTTCCCGCTCATGGACCAGCAGTCGGCCAACCGGTGTATGCGCTGTCACGCCCCGCTCGCCGAGCAGAAGGCGCTCGCGGCGCTGGAATTCCACTGGCCGGATGCCCCCTCAACCCCTCGGCCGGCCTATGTGGGGCCGCTCCTCTTTCACCAGGGCCTGGTCTGCGCCGCCTGCCATGTCCGCTACCATCACCGCTTCGGGCCGCCCCCGCGCCCCGGCATGCCACCCGGCAATACCCCGGGGCTGCCGCACGGGGGCTTTACCGCCAGTGCTGCCTTTCAGCACAGCCGCTTCTGCGCGACCTGCCACCAGTCCCCGCCCGGCGCCCGGCGCCTCGATGGCAAGCCGTTCGAGAACACCTACGCCGAGTGGCGCGCAAGCCGCTTTGCCCGCGAGGGCGTCACCTGCCAGTCCTGCCATATGCCACACCGCCGCCATCTGTGGCGGGGTATTCATGATCCGGCGATGGTGCGCAGCGGCCTCAGGATTGCTCTCAGAGTAACCCGTGTAAGCAGAACCGCCGTGGACGCCCGTGCGGTCATACGCAGCGTGGCAATCGGTCACGACTTTCCCACCTATATCGTGCCCAAGGTGTACGTGACGCTGTATGCGGTGGGCCCGGGCGGCCGCGATGTCCGCGAAATCGCGCGACATGTCATAGGTCGGAGCGTCAATCTCCGCCTGACCCACGAGTATTTCGACACACGCATCCCTCCCGGCGGGAAAAGCGTGCTGGCCACCCGCCTCGAGCTGGGTCCGCCCCGACCCACGACGATAGAGCTGCGCATTGATGTCGCACCGGGGGCACACTATGCGCGTCTGTTCCAGCATGAACTCAGGCACAGGAGACCTGGCGACAGGGCCACGGCGGCAATGCTGCGCCTGGCGCTCGCCGAGACCCGCGCCACCCGCTATCGGCTGATTCGTCTCACTGTTCCCATACCGTCCGAAACGGGCAATTCCCGGCGAGCAGCTGCAAATTGAAAGCCAAGCTGCAGCGGAACCATCAAGAAACAACTAAATGCAACGCCGGACTCCTTCGCTCCCGTATAACTGCCTGTTTTTGCGTAATCTCCCGACTGGCATGCAATGTGCCTGCAAGGCTCACGGGACACTCATTTAGCGCACCTGGACCGCTCGCTGTTGCTCGCCTACAGCCCATTCGTCCACAGCCGCGATACCGGCGTGGCGATGTGGGGCAAGCTCCGTCATGCCATGCAACAGTACCACGTCATGATTTCAAACGGCCGGCAGGGACTCGGCACCCCGAAGAGCGAGCCGATGGTGACAGGCCGTATAACGGCGAGCTTTGTTGGCCCCGGGTACGGCTACGGGCACGAAAGCACCTACCTTGGCACCATGAAGGTCCCGACGATCGGCGCGTCCTACCAGTACCAGCCGCACGTCGTCTGAGACAGCTACACGGCGCAGACCGACCGCAAGAACCACGAGACATGGACCACGGACATCTTCTACGAGTACCCGTTCGGCAGCGGACCCCATTGCTGCTTCGTCTGCATGCATGCACTGCATCACGGGAAACGCCGTCAACAGTTCAATCCGGACCCGAACCTGCCGATCGACGCGCAGCTGCAGAGCCACTACGTCACGGGGGATATCTCATGCCCAGGAAAGTCGGCATCGGACGGCTGCAGTTCTTCCTGCGCTATGAGAATCCGAAATGCAACCCGACAGCCGGTTACGGCAACCAGCAGTGGAAGGGCGGGGCTTGAATTATTACTTCAGCGGCAAGCAGAAGATCACGCGGAATCCGGAGCCGTGTTCCAGTCTGGAATTCGCCGCGCGACCGGCTGGGAAGGGAACCATGACTTCGGCCTTCGGACATATGCCTGCGGCAAACCGCAGTGCCCCAGTATGCCGACGGCCCGAATACTGCCGCCGTGCCAGCCGATCCGCCGAAGAAAAATTAGCAGTTTGTCTTCAAGACAAGTGGCGCCGTGCATGAATGCACGGCGCCACTGGAATATACGACTGCAATTCCTACTTTACGTCCAGCGCCTTGAGCGTGGCCTTGTTGGCATACCCGGTCGCCTTGAGACCATGCTTAGACTGAAACTTCTTCAATGCCGCACGCGTATCCTTGCCCATCATGCCGTCCACCTTAAGCTTGGCGCCGGCCTTGTTCAGTGCTTCCTGGATGGCCTTCACGTGCGCGCTCGCTGCGACGCGCTTGTGAGCCATGCTCTTCTTCATCGTTGCCTTCTGCGCCGAGCACGGATTAGCCGGCATCTTGGCTAAGGCGGCAACTGGGACTACGGCGACACCCGTGATCAACATGGCGGCAGCGCCGATTAATGTCGTGCGTACAAATTTCTTCATGGTAGCTCCCCTAGATAAAATGGTGACTTACGTTCCCTTCGCTTCGCCACTGCGGTGCATATACCACGGCCACTGGTTCGTCCGGCGGCGAGAAGGCCGTGTCATTATACTTCAAGGTTGATTTCCGCAATACGTCCAGAAAAACATTCTGCCGCAACGGTCCCGACCACGGTGCGGTGTTAGATCATATCTAACCAGACGGGGTACCATTGCCCCCGGGACTGCGGTTGGAAAAAAGGGGTATCTGGATTTGAGTGTGTTTGGAGGTCCGCAGCCGTCTGCCTTCCAGTAGCTGGATAGCGTGTCCATGCCGGCTCCATAGTTCTTCGTCGGTTCTGGCAGCTCGTGTCGGTAGCAGGTGCCCACCGACGAACCGCGCGCAACAATGCCGGGTTGATTGGGACGGCTGTTAGACTTCCGGAAATGGCAAGGATTTTCAATGCTTTCCCTCTAACCCCGCTGGCTTCCCTATGGCAGCGAGATCCGACCATTGGCCCATCGAAAAATCCTGGATGTTGCGCACGAACTTCGGAAACCAAGACCGCCTCCCGTAGTCGCTCGCAACAGGCGGGGAAGTGCACAAGATGCGCGTTACCGCGAAATGAGCACTTCATTGAATTGAATGACCGGCTCTATGTCTGTGTAGTTTGGCATGTCGCCTTGAAGCACTTCCGCGTTAGGCATGAAGGCATCCAGGAAGCTTTCGACAGACGATTGTGCGCCGGCCCCTCGTGATGCGCGACAGGACATCCAAGTCTCTCTCGCGCACTCGGTTAGAGCCGGCGCAACTTATTGTGCCTTCGCCTCCGGCTACGGCACGCCGCGGCCGCCCTGCGGTCGAGCCGCGCGCGCTTTCGGCGCGCGCGAAACGCTCGCCCTGGCAACGGCTGGACGGCGTTTCGGGTGTCCTTGCAGGCGGCCTTCGGCCACCCGCCCGGACCCTACGCCTTCCGCGGACTACTCGCCTCGGCGCTTCGCGCCTTCCCATAGCTCGCAGCGGCTGAAGCTGAAGTGGCACATGGCGACGTATGCCGGTTCTGACCCAGGGACCGCGCCGCCGATACCACGCTCAACAGATACTCCTTTGAAGCCAGGATGAGCGCTCAAGAGCTTGATGGACATGGGCATGTGAGTTTCAACATAGTATGAAACATCAAACCGAGAACCCTTGTCGTTCGGGTAAAGGATACTAATTCTGATCATTGATGTCTCACGGGTCCTGGCGGAATAAAATAGGTAAAGACGAAACCGGAGAGGTCCAATAGTGAGCCGCTCAGGACCCCATGTCGTTTAGTGTGGATTGCAACTGGCACCATCCGCTGCCTGCTAAATGGTTTCGGACGGTATGCGATCTGGTGAAGTTTGGTCGAAGGCCAATCGTCGACCATTCAACAGACGAAGTTCTTGCTCTTGCCGACCGGAACTCTTGGCTGCGCGATCGCTGCGCGATCGCTGCACGTACGATGATGTACCGACATTGAAATCCGGTTTCACTCTAACACAACTCAAGCCTATAGAACAATAACAAACTTCGGTTTTACTCAGAGATGAACGAGGCCGATTTTGGTGTCTGAAACACGGCCAAATCCGCATGCTCGAAAAACCACGGGACGGAACCGGACAGCCCTCCGCAGGCATCCAACGATGAACCAGCTGGCCCTGATTTCCGGCGACACAATTCGCAATTATGACCGCCACAACTATTTTATCTAACATCGCTCATGGTGAGCGAGTAAGATTCTGCAAGTTTTCACAATTATCTCCGGGCCTGATGCCCCGCCCTGGCTACCCCAGGATCCGCCGACCTGGCACCATCAGCGTGATTGCCCCGGCATCTTCAAACACTGGCGGGGCACGAACAGGACATCGGATCAGATGAGAAACCTGGCTCCTCAGCAGAATCTGTGGGCGAACACCGGTTCCGGTAACGCGCCAAGCTTGTGATACAACATGACTTTTATCGCGTTGGCGGTGCGAAAGCCGTAACTATTTCTGATACTCGCTTTGAGGCGGTTGTTTAATCCCTCAACGGCACCCAAGGAGATTTGTTCTCGGGCTTCAAACCAATTCATGATAAGGGGCTTGTGGGCGCGCAGCATGCGGGCGATGCGCTTCATCGGTTCCAGGCGCGAGCGCATCGCCTTCGTGCACCACTGGAGCATGAACTTCTCGGCCCAGGCGCTCGAGCGGTACTCCCAGAAGAACCGGAACTCCTCCTTCAGCAGGTAGGCACGGATCGTCTTCAGGTTACAGGCGAGCAGGTCCTTCAGTTTCAGCGACTGCGTGTCGGTTAAATTCTCCGGCCTTTTCAGCAGACACCAGCGCGAATGGGTGAGGACGGTCTTCACGCCCCGGCGCTTGGCAATGGAGCGCGTCTCCGTGGCGCGAATCTTATCGAGTGCCTGGTTCATCTTGGCGGCAATGTGGTAGCGGTCGAGGATGTTCCGGGCGTTCGGGGCGCAGCGCTCGATGACGTTCAGATACGGTTTCCACATATCCGAGCAGATGAACTGAATCAGGGCGGAGCGTTCTTTGCCCAACCACACGAAGAACTCTCGAAGACTTTGCTCTTTTCGCTCCTCGGTGATGTAGAGCAGCCGTTTGGCCCCTTCGTTGATCTGGTAGACGAGCGTTAAGAACTTGCCCTTCTGCCAGTGGATCTCATCGACCCCGGCGGCGGTGAGGCCGGTCAAATCGACCCGGGCCCGCCCCCGGTCCACCGCCATCTCGACCGAGCGATACACCGCTTCCCAACTGGTTTGAAAGGCACGCGCGGTCTCCTGCCAACTTAAGCGTTTCGCCCAATGGGCGAGAAACCAGGCAAAGCTTTTAGTGAGCGGGCGCTTGCCGAGCGCCCACGGCAGGTGCTCGACATGGATGCCGCAACGGGGGCACTGAAGCCTGCGCGGGGCGTAGCGGAAGGTGACGGCCATGCCCCACAGCGGCACGAATTGGAAGTCGCGCGCGGGCTGTTGATCGTAGCCGGGGGTCGGGCGCTCGCAGTGCCCGCAGCGACCCCGTGAACCGCACCGGGGGCGCAGGCAGATCGTGAGCACGGCGCCGCCATGGCCGCTGTTGTCGAGGCGGCTTGATTCGTATACAAATCCCTTCCAAGGCTCGACATGGTTGAGGAGCGTCTTCAGCGTCACATGCATCGGGTATTGTTCTTGGAGTGTCGATGAAAATCGCCAGCCTACCGAATCTCTTCGCGCGTTTCACGCGCGGGGCGACGCCGCCATCCAGCCGTGCCTGCGAGCAGTGCGGTGCCACCTCCTTGAAGCGCTACCTTGCCACGTACCCGGTTCACTTGACCGGCAAACTGAAGGGCCGGCGTGTCGATGTCTACCGTGTGGAGCTTGATCGCTGCCGCGCTTGCGGGTACTTGATGCCTACTCCCGAGGGCCAAGCGAAGGTGAAGCGCTGTGTGAAGATCGGCAAACGCGTCATCCTGAAGAGTATGGGTTAGCGTAGCGCTATGCGAGGACCCACAGATTGTGCGGAAGAGCCGGAAACCTTACAGGAGAAGAATTGATGCTCAAGAAGCGTTTCATCTTTGCCGTTTTGGCCACTGTAGCCGTCCTGGCGTCAGGCATGGCGCGCGCAGACAACAAGGCGCCCTACCCGGGTACCGTCACTATTCATACGCGCTATTCTTTCAACACGCTGGTGAAGCGTGTCAAACAGTCCATCGCCGCTCACCACATGGCGCTGGTCGCGGAAGCCAGTGCCAGCCGCGGCGCAGCCGCACGCGGAATCATCATTCCGGGCAATGCGGTGCTAATGGTGTTTCGCAACGATTATGCCGTGCGCATGCTGAGGGCCAGCGTCCCGGCCGGCATCGAGGCACCATTGCGCATTTACCTGACGGAAAACGCCGACGGCACCGCGGACCTGACGTATCGGAAGCCGAGTGCGGTATTCGCGCCCTATCGCAATGCAGCACTCAACGCCATGGCGGTCAGCCTGGACACGATCTTCGCAGGAATCGCGGATTCCGCAGCCGGGAAACAGGCCGGGGTTTTGCAACACGCCGGCGGGCATGGTTAGCTGGGCAGGCACCGTACCGGCCTTGATCCGGCCCGGGCAGCCAGACGACCAGCCTGCGATGCCCGCTTTCGGAAGTGGTGATGTCGCCCGGCATGCACGCGACGGTCGCCCTTCTTCCGGCGCCTGCCATGGCTGTACCCGTTCTGCGATCAACTCCGCAGGAATCCTCCAATTCGCACTGACCGCCAGCCGGCGGAACAGTCTGTCGCGAAATGCAAAAAAAGAGGCCAGCGGCGCAATGCCGCTGGCCGTATTCGCCGGAATGACGGGTCCCGCCTTCCCCCGGCAAACCCGGACTATGGGGGAATGGCACTTTGGAATATATTAATACGTTACACTGCGACCTCAAATTGCTATGGATACTCCCACCCACAACGGCGGCTATCTGCGGATTCGCGGAGCGCGCACCCACAACCTCCAGAACATAGACGCCGATCTGCCGCGAGACCGGCTCATCGTCATAACCGGCCTTTCAGGGTCCGGAAAGTCTTCGCTCGCGTTCGACACCCTGTATGCCGAGGGTCAGCGACGCTATGTCGAATCGCTGTCCTCCTATGCTCGGCAGTTTCTTTCGATCATGGAGAAGCCGGACGTCGATCTGATCGAGGGACTGAGCCCGGCGATTTCCATCGAGCAGAAATCCGTCTCCCATAACCCGCGCTCGACCGTGGGAACGGTTACCGAAATCTACGATTATCTGCGTCTGCTTTATGCACGCGTAGGCGAACCCCGCTGTCCGGAGCACAAGCTTGCGCTGGACGCCCAGACTGTCAGCCAGATGGTTGACCATATCATGGCACTTCCGGAGGGGACGCGTCTGATGCTGCTCGCACCGGTTGTGCATGAGCGCAAGGGGGAGCACGTTCAGCTTCTGGAAGGCCTGCGATCCCAGGGTTACATACGCGCGCGCATTGATGGCCGCGTGATTGAACTCGACGAAACCCCGGATCTGGAAAAGAACCAGAAGCACAGCATCGAGGCGGTGGTAGATCGCATAGTGGTGCGGGCCGGACAGGAGCAGCGGCTTGCAGAATCGCTCGAGACCGGGCTCAAGCTTGGTGAAGGCGTAGTCCGTGCCGTTACCGTTCCGGAGGGATCTGGTCCGGCCGAGGAGCATCTTTTTTCCGCCCGCTATGCCTGCCCGCGGTGCGGCTACAGCCTGTCTGAACTCGAGCCGCGCCTGTTCTCGTTCAACAACCCGGCCGGCGCCTGCCCGTCGTGCGACGGGCTCGGCGTGCGCCAGTTCTTCGATCCGCAGCGCATCGTGACCGACCCCACTCTCAGTCTGCCCGCGGGTGCAATCCGCGGCTGGGACCGGCGCAACGCATTTTATTTCCACATGCTTGAATGTCTCGCCCGACACTACAAGTTCGATCTGGATGCACCGTTTGACGCACTTCCCGGGGAAGTGCGCAAGGTCATTCTCTATGGCAGCGCAGAAGAGCTGATTAGCTTTACGTATCTGAACGACCGCGGCGGAGCACAGCGCCGCAGGCATCCGTTTGAAGGCGTCATTCCAAATATGGAACGACGCTTCCGTGAAACCGAATCCAATACCGTGCGTGAGGAACTTTCCAGATATCTCGGATCGCAACCCTGTCTGGACTGCAACGGCGCCCGCCTGCGGATCGAGGCGCGCAATGTGTTCGTCGATGGCAGGCCGATCCACGAGATCACGCAGCTTCCGGTTGCCGCGGCACTGGCGTTCTTTCGCGCGCTTGCACTTTCGGGCCGGCGGCGTGAGATCGCCGACAAAATCGTCGCCGAAATCGGCAACCGGCTGGGATTTCTCGTGAACGTAGGGCTCGATTATCTGACGCTGGCGCGCTCGGCACAGACCCTTTCCGGGGGCGAGGCACAGCGTATCCGCCTTGCTTCGCAGATAGGGGCCGGTTTGGTCGGCGTCATGTATGTGCTTGATGAGCCCTCCATAGGCCTGCACCAGCGCGACAATGCCCGCCTGCTGGAGACGCTGCGCCAGCTGCGCGACGTGGGAAACACCGTGATCGTCGTCGAGCACGACGAGGATGCGATCCGCGCTGCAGACTACGTGCTTGATATCGGCCCCGGCGCCGGCGTTCACGGCGGGCGGGTCGTAGCCCAGGGCCGGCCCGAGGAGATTGCCCGCCAGCCTGCATCGATCACGGGACGATACCTTTCCGGCGCGGAGCGTATCGCGGTTCCTGCACAGCGCGTGCAGAACGACAGTCAGCGCCAGCTTGTCATCCGCGGCGCGACGGGCAACAACCTGCAGGGCGTGGACGTGTCCATTCCGATCGGGCTTTTCACCTGCGTGACCGGTGTTTCCGGATCCGGAAAGTCGACACTCGTAAACGACACCCTGTTTGCGGCAACCGCACGGCATTTCCACGGAAGCAGCATCGAACCCGCCCCGTATGCGGCCATCGAAGGCCTGGAACAGCTGGACAAGGTCGTCGACATTGACCAGAGCCCTATCGGCCGCACGCCGCGGTCCAATCCCGCCACCTATACGGGACTTTTCACGCCGCTACGCGAACTGTTCGCCGGCACTCCGGAAGCGCGCACCCGCGGCTACACGCCGGGCCGATTCTCCTTCAATGTGCGCGGCGGACGCTGCGAGGCATGTCAGGGCGATGGGTTGATAAAAGTGGAGATGCATTTCCTGCCCGACATATACGTGCCCTGTGACGTGTGCAAAGGCAAGCGCTACAACCGCGAAACCCTCGAAATCCGCTACAAGGGCAAGACCATCCATGAAGTGCTGAACATGACCGTGGAGGAAGCGTCAGAATTCTTCGATGCGATTCCGGTGATCCGACGCAAGCTCGAGACCCTGCTCGATGTCGGTCTTTCCTACATCACCCTGGGTCAGAGCGCCACCACCCTGTCAGGGGGCGAAGCACAGCGGGTCAAGCTTTCGCGCGAGCTGTCCAAGCGCGACACCGGTCAGACCCTCTACATACTCGACGAGCCGACTACCGGCCTGCACTTTCACGATATCAAGCAGCTGCTGGCGGTGCTGCACCGTCTGCGTGATCACGGCAATACGGTGGTGGTCATCGAGCACAACCTGGATGTCATCAAGACCGCCGATTGGGTCATAGACCTCGGGCCCGAAGGAGGTGACGGCGGTGGCCGGGTCGTTGCGACCGGCACCCCCGAACATCTGGCGGCGCAGACCTCATCGCATACCGCCAGGTTCCTCGGACCGATACTGGCGCGCGAGGGCAGCGACGGCACGCAGCGCAAGATCGGCTGACCGGGACGCCAGACGCGTTTCATGTTTGCCCTCGGCATCGGAGGTACCGATCTGCAACCTAAAGCGGGGACGCGGGAAGCGCAACGCCCGAATGCATCTGCGTCGCGCCCGACACCAGGGGAACCCCGTTTCCGGGACAGGGAATCCAGCAGGTCGGGGTGCTGCCTGCTGTCGCGCAGCGGTTGCCCTACCCGATCTCTACCCGATCGCCAAGCTGCAGCCCGAGTGCATCCGCGGCACTGCCTTCATTGACGGCGATTTCGACAAGATCGCTGGAATTGTGATACCAGAATGCCTTTCCGGGCACCACGGCGCTGAAACTGGCAGCGTAGTGCAACGTCTGTCCCCGGACGCGCAGGACGCGCCCGGTCTCGGCGCGACCGGCAGGCAGTCCGGTGACCGCGTTTCCAAAGCCATCGATGTAGATCACCTCAGGCAGTTCATCGGGCCACATTTCACCGTCGGGCGCAGCAAGGCTGGCGGGGCGGGCTTCGGGCAGCACCCCGCGTGTCAGGCCGGCAGCGACCGGCGCAAAAAGGTCGCGGCCGTGAAAGGTGCTGGACAGACGTGCCGGACGCCACAGGATCTCATAACAGTCGAGGCGCCCGGCGCGGCGCGCCAACACGTGAAACAGCCCGTTGTCCGGCCCGACGAACCAGCGCGCGTCGGCGTGTACGGCCACCGCGCGGCGCGTGCCGCCTACCCCGGGATCGACAACGCACAGAAATACGGTCGAAGCCGGAAACGGCGAGAGGAGACTGGGGAGAAGATACGCGCCGGCACGGACGTCGTAGCGCGGAACGTCGTGAAGCAGATCGATGACCGGCACGCCCGGTGCGGATTCCGCAAGCACCGCATGCAGCTGGCCCACGTAGGGGCCATTCAAACCGAAGTCGGTAAACAGCGCAATCATGGGGCCATGGTAGCAGAGCCCGGGAAAAGCGTAATCGGCAAAAAACAAGGGCCGGGTATAAACCTGGCCCTTTGGGGATCCACATCTGGACTGCCAAGGCTTTAGCCTGCGGTACCGGCGGCCGCCCTGCGGCCGTTCCGGCGACCCGAAAATCAGGACTTGGCTACTGCTCCCGCAGCAGGTGCAGCTTCATCGGCACCGGTCTCGGGACGGTCAACGAGCTGGACCAGCGCCATGGGGGCGTTGTCCCCGGTGCGATAGCCGAATTTCAGGATGCGCAGATATCCACCTGGCCGGTTGCGGTAGCGGACGCCGAGGACATCGAACAGCTTCGTCACTACCTCGCGGTCCCGCAGGCGTGCGTAGGCCAGCCGGCGGTTCGCGACGCTCGCTGACTTCGCCAGGGTGATGAGGGGCTCGGCAACGCGCCGCAGTTCCTTCGCCTTGGGAAGGGTGGTCCGAATCTGCTCATGGCGGAACAGCGACGCTGCCATGTTCTTGAACAGCGCTTCGCGATGGCTGCTGGTGCGATTGAGCTTACGACCGCTCTTATGATGACGCATTTGCTTATACCTCTTCCGTCAAGCGGATTCCTTCTCCGGGGCCTTGGCCTTGATCGACATCGGCGGCCAGTTCTCAAGCTTCATGCCCAGCGACAGCTGATGCGTGGCGAGGACGTCCTTGATCTCGGTCAGCGACTTCTTGCCAAGATTTGGCGTCTTGAGCAGTTCCACCTCGGTACGTTGCACCAGATCCCCGATGTAGAAAATGTTCTCGGCCTTCAGGCAGTTCGCCGAACGCACCGTGAGTTCCAGATCATCGACCGGACGCAGCAGCAGTGGGTTGATGTTAGGCGCGGGCGACTCGATAGCCTTGGTTTCGGGACTCTTCAGATCCACAAAAATGGAAATCTGGTCCTGCAGGATGTTCGCCGCCCGGCGCACCGCTTCCTCCGGATCGATCGCACCGTTGGTCTCGATATCGAGAACCAGCTTGTCCAGGTCGGTACGCTGCTCAACGCGCGCATTCTCCACCGTGTAGGAAACACGCCGCACAGGACTGAACGAGGCATCCAGCTGCATGACCCCGATTTCCCGGCTCTCTTCCGCGGACCGCGCAGTCACCGGCTGGTAGCCGCGGCCGCGCATGATCCTCAGGTCCATGGAGATCGAGCCGCCCTTGGTAAGCGTGGCGATCAGATGCCCGGGATTGACGACCTCTACGTCCTGGTCAAGGCTGATATCACCAGCCGTTACCGGGCCGGGGCCCTTCTTCGCGAGCTTCAGGGTTGTTTCATGGCGGCTGCCGTGCATGCGCAGCGCCAGCGACTTGAGGTTCAACAGGATGTCGATGACATCTTCCTGCACGCCCTCCAGGCTGGAGTATTCATGCAGCACGCCCTCGATCTTGACCTCGGTGATGGCACATCCGGGCATCGATGACAGAAGTATCCGGCGCAGGGCATTGCCGAGCGTGTAGCCGAATCCCCGCTCGAGCGGCTCCAGCGTGATTTTAGCGCGCGCAACCCCCAGGCTTTGCACGTCGACCAGCCTCGGTTTGAGAAATTCCGTTGCAGAACTCTGCATAGTGTGTCCTCGCTTGAACCAGTGCCGCTACTACTTCGAGTAGAGGGCGACGACCAGGTGTTCGTTGATGTCGGACGGCAGGTCCCCGCGCTCGGGCACAGCCTTGAAGATGCCCTTCATTGCCTTGGAGTCGACCTCGACCCATTCAGGGAACCCTCGCTGCTCGGCAGCTTCCAGCGCGGCCTTGATACGCAGCTGCTCTTTGGCCGACGAGGTAATCTCGATCACGTCGCTGGCACGCACCTGATAAGACGGGATGTTGGTGCGCTTGCCGTTGACCAGGATCGCATTGTGCCGCACAAGCTGGCGCGCCTCGGTACGCGAGACCCCGAAACCCATCCGGAACACCACATTGTCCAGGCGGCTCTCGAGCAGAATGAGCAGGTTCTCGCCGGTCGAGCCGCGACGCCGGTCGGATTCGGCGTAATAGTTGGCAAACTGCCGCTCGAGAATCCCGTAAATCCGGCGCAGCTTCTGTTTTTCACGCAGCTGTGCACCGTAATCCGAGGCACGACCACGCCGCTGGCCGTGCTGGCCGGGAGCATAGGCGCGCTTTTCGACCGGACACTTTTCGGTAAAGCACTTCTCGCCTTTGAGGAAAAGCTTGCCTCCCTCGCGGCGACATTGACGGCATTTCGAATCGGTATAGCGTGCCACGTAATTCTCCGTTAATTCCGCAAGGCTTTAGACGCGACGTCTCTTGGCCGGACGACACCCGTTGTGCGGAATCGGTGTGACGTCAATGATGTTGCTGATTTCGTAACCGATGACATGCAGCGCACGCACCGCCGAGTCGCGCCCTGGTCCCGGACCCTTCACCTTGATCTCCAGCGCCTTGACGCCGAACTCCTGAGCCGCACGCCCGGCCTTGTCGGCAGCGACCTGCGCGGCAAACGGCGTGCTTTTGCGCGAGCCCTTGAATCCGGCCCCGCCGGCCGTCGCCCAGGACAGCACGTTTCCCTGGCGATCGGTTATCGTGATGATGGTGTTGTTGAACGATGCATGAATATGCGCTATGCCTTCCGCAACACTTTTGCGGACGCGCTTCTTCGCCTTCGGTGCAGCGACATTCGTGGTTGCATTAGCCATTCGGATTCCCGGAAAACCAGTCTATTTTCTGATTGCTTTGCGCGGACCCTTGCGGGTGCGGGCGTTTGTGCGGGTGCGCTGACCACGCACCGGCAGACCACGGCGATGGCGCAGCCCGCGGTAGGTGCCCAGATCCATCAGGCGCTTGATGTTCATCGACACCGTACGCCGCAGGTCTCCCTCCACCGTAAACTTGGCCACCTCGGCACGCAGCTTGTCGACCTCTGCATCGGTGAGGTCCTTGACCTTGGTGGTTGAGGCGATTCCGGCGCCCGTGCAAATCAGGTGAGCGCGTGGACGGCCGACGCCATAAATGGAGGTCAGCGCGATTTCAACGTGCTTATGATTCGGTATATTGATGCCTGCAATACGGGCCATTCAACCTATCTCCAGCTCTGCTTTTTCCGCGCGGAAACGCGGAAGAATACTTCCATTACACTAAAAAATCAACGGCGGTACTGCCGCTCAACCCTGACGCTGCTTATGTGTCGGGTCCGAGCAGATGATGCGTACCACACGCTTGCGCCGCACAACCTTGCAGTTGCGACAAAGTTTCTTGACGGAAGCCCTAACCTTCATCTCTTTTTGCTCCAATTGGGGATGCTTGATGAACCGCTGTCCCTGCTCAGTGGATTCCCATCCCGCCGCCGGTCAGATTGGCCCTCTTCAACAGGCTCTCATACTGATGGGACATCAGATGCGCCTGCACCTGGGCCATGAAATCCATGCACACGACCACGATGATCAGCAGCGATGTGCCACCGAAATAAAACGGCACGTTCCATTTGACGATCAGAAACTCCGGCAGAAGACACACCAGGGTCACATAGAGCGCCCCCGCAAGAGTCAGGCGGGACATGACGCCGTCGATATAACGCGCGCTCTGCTCGCCAGGCCGGATTCCCGGAATGAACGCACCCGACTTCTTCAGGTTATCCGCGGTCTCCTTGGGATTGAACACCATGGCCGTATAGAAGAAACAGAAAAATATGATCGCGGTCGCATACAGAATCACGTAGATCGGCTGTCCGGGGGAAAGCGTGGTGGCGACATCGCGCAGCCAGCCCATGCCCTTGGTGCGCCCGAACCAGCTGCCCAGCGTGGCTGGAAACAGGATGATGCTCGACGCAAAAATCGGCGGAATCACACCCGACATATTGATCTTCAGGGGCAGATGGCTGGTCTGGCCCGCATACATCCTGCGCCCCTGCTGCCGCTTGGCATAGTTCACCGTTATGCGGCGCTGTCCGCGCTCGACAAACACCACAAAACCCGTCACTGCGATGGCGATCACGAACAGCACCAGGACGAACAGCGGCTGGAACGATCCGGTGCGTGCCAGCTCGAGCGTGCTGCCGATCGCACGCGGCAGTCCCGCTATGATCCCCGAGAAAATGATCATCGACATGCCATTGCCGATGCCACGCTCGGTCATCTGCTCTCCGAGCCACATCAGGAACATCGTTCCGCTGACCAGCGTTATGACCGATACGAGCTTGAATCCGATACCCGGTGATATGACAACCGGAACTCCGCCGGAATGCTGCCCGGCCAGCGCGATGGATATGCCCAGGGCCTGGAACATCGCCAGGAACACCGTGGCGTAACGCGTGTACTGCGTGATCTTGCGGCGTCCTGACTCACCTTCCTTCTTGAGCTCCTCCAGGGAGGGGATGACCGTGGTGAGCAGCTGCATGATGATCGACGCCGAGATATAGGGCATTACTCCCAGCGCGAACACCGAGAACCTGCCGAGCGCCCCGCCCGAAAACATGTTGAACAGACCGACGATCGAGCCCTGGTTCTGACGGAACAGCTCGGCCAAAGCCGCCGCATTGATTCCCGGCACCGGAATATGCGTGCCGATGCGGAAGACCACCAGCGCCGCAAGCACGAAGAGCATGCGCTGCTTGAGGTCTGTCAGCTTCCCGCCAAGCAGACCTGTACCGGCCCCGGAACGTGCGTCTTTGCGCGGCATCAGTCCTCGACCTTTCCACCGGCCCGAGTGATGGCTGCCAAGGCACCCTTGGTAGCGGCAATGCCCTTGAGGGTGACCGGCCGCTCCAGCGTGCCCGCCAGAAACACCTTGGCACGCAAAACATCGCTCGCAACGAGATTGGCAGCCTTGAGTGCCGCCAGATCGATGACGTCGACATCGAGTTTGCCGAGCGCATGCAGCCGCACTTCACCAATCAGCGCCTGCTGCTTCGAGCGGAAGCCGCGCTTCGGCAAGCGCCGCTGCAGGGGCATCTGTCCGCCCTCGAAACCGACCTTGTGATATCCGCCGGCGCGCGCACGTTGACCCTTGTGGCCGCGACCTGCAGTCTTGCCCAAGCCGGAACCGCCGCCACGTCCCACGCGCTTCGGCCCTGATTTGCTGCCGGCGGTAGGTTTGAGTGTGTTGAGCCGCATTGTCAGACTTCCTCGAACTTAACCATGTACGCCACCTTGTCGATCATGCCGCGAATGGCGGGCGTATCTTCAACTTCTACGGTGTGCCGGATCCGGCGCAGCCCGAGACCTTTGACGCAGGCGATATGCCGCTTGCCGGTTCCGAAGGGGCTGCGGAACAGAGTTACTCTCAGTTTCTTTCCAGCACCGGTTTTCTGTGTTTTGGCCACAGCCGCGCTCCTTATCCGGTGATTTCCTCCACCGTCTTGCCGCGCTTGGCGGCGATCCCGGCGGGGTTGTTGATTGCCTGCAGTGCCTTGATGGTGGCACGAACGACGTTGATCGGATTGCTGGAACCGATGCACTTGGCCAGAACATCATTCACGCCGGCCACTTCGAACACGGCCCGCATGGCACCGCCAGCAATGATCCCCGTGCCTTCCGAAGCGGGCCGCATCACGACCCTGGCTGCACCATGCCGACCCGCAACAGGATAGTGCAGGGTGCCTTTCTTCAGGCTGACCTTCACCAGGTTGCGACGCGCGTCGTCCATGGCCTTCTGCACCGCCACCGGCACCTCGCGCGCCTTACCCTGGCCCAGGCCGACACGGCCGTCACCGTCGCCCACGACGGTCAGAGCCGCGAAACCGAACTGCCGGCCACCCTTGACCACCTTGGCAACACGATTGACGCTTATCAGCTTTTCGCGGAGATTGTCTCCGCGCCCTTCGTTATTGGAATCCGCCACCTTGCTCGCCCTCAGAATTCCAGGCCGTTTTCGCGCGCTGCATCAGCAAGCGCCTTCACACGGCCGTGGTACTTGAACCCAGATCGATCGAACGCCACACGCGTCACGCCCGCAGCCTTTGCCTTCTCTGCTATGCGCTTTCCGATCGCGCCTGCGGCGGCAACGTTGCCCCCGGACTTCAGCTGTTTGCGCACTTCCGTCTCCAGCGTCGAGGCGCTGGCCAGAACGCGGCCACCGCTCGGGTCGATGACCTGCGCGTAAATGTGACGCGGGGTGCGATGCACACACAGCCGGGCGGCCTGCAGAACCGCAATTCTCTGCCGTGTCTTGTGATTGCGCCGTGCGCGTGCCTGTGCTTTGTTCATGGTTGACTCGGCTACCTCGACAATGACCTTTAAGACTACTTCTTCTTGGCCTCTTTACGGACCACGTGCTCATCGGAATAGCGCACGCCCTTGCCCTTGTACGGCTCCGGTTCGCGGTAGCGGCGGATCTCCGACGCCACCTGACCGACCTTCTGCTTGTCGGCACCCCGCACCACGATCTCGGTCTGACTGGGCGTTTCTATCGTGATGCCTTCGGGAATCGCATAGACCACCGGATGTGAGAAGCCGAGTGACAGATTGAGGTTCTTGCCCTGCACCGCCGCACGGTAACCCACGCCGACGATAGTAAGCTTCTTTTCGAAGCCCTTGCTTACCCCGGTGACCATGTTGCTCACCAGCGCACGCGTCGTTCCCGACATGGCATTGGAAATGGTACTTTCGTCCATCGCCTCGAAGGTGGCGCTATCCCCGTCCAGCGACATCTTGACCAGCGGGTGGAGGTTGTACTGAAGCTGTCCCTTGGGCCCCTTGACGCTCAGCACGCCGGCTGCAAGCTTGGCATCGACACCCTTCGGAATGCTGACCGGATATTTTGCAATTCTTGACACTGTTCTGCACCTATCAGGAAACGACGCACAGCACTTCGCCGCCGAGCCCGGCCTTGCGCGCGGCCCGGTCGGTCATGATGCCCCGCGAGGTCGAAACGATGGCCACGCCCAGACCGCCACTCACCAGCGGCAGACTGTCCTTGCCCCGGTACCTGCGGCAACCCGGCGTGCTGACACGCTGGATGCGTTCGATGACCGGGCTTCCGGCATAATATTTGAGGCGCACTTCAAGAACGGGTTTGCCACCGGAGTCGACGACCCTGAAGTCCTCGATGTAGCCTTCGTCTTTCAGCACCTGCGCGATCGCCTGCTTGATCGTGGACGAAGGCATCCGCACGCCGATCTTCTCGGCTGCCTGGCCGTTGCGAATGTAGGTCAGCATATCGGCTATGGGGTCGGTCATGCTCATAAATGGCTGTTCCTGTCTGTGCTCTGTTCGCCGCTACCAGCTGGCCTTGACAACACCCGGAGCTTCGCCGCGCATCATCACTTCACGCAGCTTGCTGCGGCTCAATCCGAATTTGCGGTAATAGCCGCGTGCGCGCCCGGTTACGGCGCAGCGGTTGCGAATGCGGCTACGGCTCGAGTCCCGCGGCAGCTTCTGCAGCTCGAACTGAGCCTGATAACGCTCTTCGTCGCCGATCTTCATGTCGCAGATCATGGCCTTGAGCTCGGCGCGCCGCTTGGCATACTTCGCCACCAGCACCTTGCGCTTCTCGTCGCGCAAAACCATCGATTTCTTTGCCATGTATCCCTCAGCTCTTGATCGGAAAGTTGAAAGCCGTCAGCAGCGCACGAGCCTCGTCATCGGTCTTTGCGCTGGTCGCTATCGATACATCCATGCCGCGCAGCGCATCGATCTTGTCGTAATCGATCTCCGGAAAGATTATCTGTTCCTTTATGCCCATGGAGTAATTCCCGCTCCCATCGAACGACCGGCTGGAAAGACCACGGAAATCGCGCACCCGGGGTATCGCAATGGTAATGAGACGGTCAAGAAACTCGTACATGCGCGCACGCCGCAGCGTCACCTTGCAGCCTATGGGCCAGTTCTCGCGCACCTTGAAGGCCGCAACCGACTTGCGCGCACGAGTCATGACCGGTTTCTGGCCAGCCAGTTTCTCCATATCGGACATGGCGTTTTCCAGCACCTTGCGGTCTGCCAGGGCCTCGCCTACGCCCATGTTAAGCGTGATATGGGTTATGCGCGGCACCTGCATCGGGTTCTTGTACCCGAATTTTGCCATGAGCTCCGGCACCACCGTCTTCCGATAATATTCTTGCAGTCTCGCCATCTCGACTTCACCCGTCAGATATCAGCGACTTCGCCGCCGTGGCGGAAGAAGCGCACCTTGCGGCCGTCTTCCAGAGTCCGGAAACCGATCCGCCCGCCCTTCCCGTTTGCGCCGTTGAAGAGCGCCAGATTCGAAATATGGATCGGCGCCTCTTTGTCGATAATCCCGCCGGTCACGTTCTTGTTCGGATTCGGACGGGTATGGCGCTTCACCATGTTCACGTTTTCGACCAACACACGATCCTCGGCGAGAATGCGCAGTACCGTCCCACGCTTGCCCTTGTCCCGGCCCCTGCGGACAACTACCTGATCGCCTTTGCGTATCTTTTGCATAATCCTAAGCCCTCACAGCACTTCCGGAGCAAGGGAAATGATCTTCATGAATTTTTCGCTGCGCAGCTCGCGCGTCACCGGTCCGAAGATGCGCGTGCCGACTGGCTGGTGCTGCGGGTTAAGCAGCACTGCCGCATTCGTATCAAAGCGGATTACCGACCCATCCGCCCGGCGTACGCCCTTGCGCGTCCGCACGATCACCGCATCGTAGACATCACCCTTTTTCACACGCCCGCGCGGGATAGCCTCCTTGATGCTGACCTTTATGATGTCCCCAATACCGGCATAACGGCGCTTGGATCCACCGAGCACCTTGATGCATTGCACAGTTTTGGCTCCGCTGTTGTCCGCCACCGACAACATGCTCTGCATCTGAATCATGACCTAAACCCCGCACTCGAACTTGTTATCCCGCCATTCCCGCGGTAAAGCAGCTGATTTTAACATCACACGCGGGCGCAGCAAACCGATTTCGGCCTGCGCGCTTACGCCGCAACGGCCTTTTCCAGCACCTTCACCAGTCTCCAGGTCTTGGTCTTCGACAGCGGCCGGCATTCCTCTACGAGAACCAGATCGCCTTCCTTGCAATCGTTGTTCTCGTCATGCGCGTGCAGCTTCGTGCGGCGCCGTATGAACTTGCCGTAAAGCGGATGCGGAACCTGCCGCTCGACCACGACGGTGATGGTCTTGTTCATCTTGCTGCTCAGCACACGACCGCTCACGGTACGTGCAGTGCGTGTGTCTTCACTCATTGCCGACCACCCCTTTTTCGTTCATCACCGTGCGGATGCGTGCGATATCACGCCGCAATTTGCCGAGCCGCGAGCTGTTCGCAAGCTGTCCGGTAGCCTTCTGCATGCGCAGGTTGAACTGTTCCTGCAGAAGCCCCTTGATCTCTTCGGTTCTGGCTTCCGCCGACATACCACGGATTTCTTTCGCCTTCATCGCTGCACCTGTCAAATGACCTGGCGGGCTACAAACGTCGTGCGTACCGGCAGCTTAGCCGCGGCAAGCCTGAATGCACTCCTCGCCTCAACCTCGCCAATGCCCTCCATCTCGTAGAGGACCGTGCCGGGCTTTATCTCTGCGACCCAGTACTCCGGGTTGCCCTTGCCGCTACCCATGCGGACTTCCAGCGGCTTTTTCGAAATCGGCTTGTCGGGGAAGATGCGTATCCACACCCGGCCGCCGCGCTTGATGGAACGCGTCAGCGCGCGGCGCGCGGCCTCGATCTGACGGGCGGTGACACGCCCGCGGGTCGTGGCCTTCAGCCCAAACTCACCGAAGCTCACCTTGTTGCCGCGTGTGGCGACCCCACGGTTGCGGCCCTTATGCTGCTTGCGGTACTTGGTTCTCTTTGGCTGCAACATCTGCGTATCCCCGTGTTCAGGCCGTGGCCTTCTTGGCTGTATCCGGCTCAGTCTGGACCTGTTCCGAACGGTCCAGAATCTCACCCTTGAATATCCACACCTTGACGCCGATTACACCGTAGGTAGTGTGCGCCTCGGCAGCGCCGTAATCGATGTCGGCACGCAGCGTGTGCAACGGTACGCGCCCCTCGCGGTACCACTCCGTGCGCGCGATTTCCGCACCGTTCAGACGCCCGGCACACATAATCTTCACACCCAGGGCGCCCAGGCGCATGGCGTTAGTGACCGCACGCTTCATGGCACGTCGGAACATGATGCGCTTTTCCAGCTGCTGGCAGATGTTTTCCGCCACCAGCAGCGCGTCCAGCTCGGGTTTGCGCACTTCTTCGATCGAAATGTGGACCGGCTGCCCAGCTGCCTTGGTAAGCTCCTGGCGCAGCTTTTCGATGTCCTCGCCTTTCTTGCCAATCACAATTCCCGGGCGGGCGGTATGGATCGTGACGTTGATGCTCTGCGCAGGACGCTCGATCACCACCGTGCTCACCGCAGCATGTGCGAGCTTCTTCTTGATGCGGTTGCGCAGCATGATGTCCGAGGCCAGGTTGGCCGAATAATGCTTGCTGCCCGAGTACCACTTGGCGGTCCAGTCCCGGATAATGCCCAGGCGCAGTCCGGTCGGATTGATCTTCTGGCCCATCAGTTGCCCCCCTTCTTCGCCTTGCGCGCGCCCTTGGCACGCACGGCATCGGACACTGTAATGGTGATATGGCTGGTACGCTTCAGAATCCGTGCGCCGCGCCCCTTGGCGCGCGCATGAAAGCGCTTCATGGTCGGGCCGTCGCCGATCTCCACCGACTCCACCCTGAGCTCGTCGACATCCGCTCCCTCATTGTGCTCGGCATTGGCAATCGCGGATTCCAGCGCCTTCTTCACCGGCAGCGCCGCCTTGCGCGCGCTGAACTGGAGAATCTCGAGAGCCCGCTCGACCGGCAGTCCGCGAATCTGGTCCGCGAGCAGTCGGCCCTTCTGGGGCGATACGCCAATATATTTCAGGACTGCGGTAGCTTGCATCGCGGTCATCACTCCGTCGTGGCCTTCTTGTCTGCCGAATGCCCCTTGAACGTCCGCGTCGCCGCGAATTCGCCGAGCTTGTGGCCTACCATGTTCTCCGTGACCAGGATCGGCACATGCTGCTTGCCGTTATGCACGGCAATCGTCAGGCCGATGAAGTCCGGCATAATCGTAGAGCGGCGCGACCAGGTCTTGAGCGGCCGCTTGCTGCTTTCGGCACGCGCCTTTTCCACCTTTGCGGCAAGGTGCGCGTCGACGAATGGTCCTTTCTTGATGGAACGTGGCACGGTTTACGCCTCTCTCGTCTTGTTGCGGCGCCGAA
Source organism: Pseudomonadota bacterium (assembly GCA_021790335.1). Taxonomy (GTDB): domain Bacteria; phylum Pseudomonadota; class Gammaproteobacteria; order Acidiferrobacterales; family UBA6901; genus JAJYCY01. Next base: position 63,919 of record JAJYEE010000008.1, read on the forward strand.
CGATCATTCCGTCGGTACGCTTGTTCATGCGCGTCTTGTATCCCTTGGTCGGCGTGCCCCAGGGGCTGACTGGGTGACGGCCACCCTTGGTACGCCCTTCGCCGCCGCCGTGTGGGTGGTCGACCGGGTTCATTGCGGTCCCGCGCACCGTGGGCCGGATGCCGCGCCAGCGGCTGGCGCCCGCCTTGCCCAGCTTGCGCAGAGAATGCTCCGCATTTCCGACCTCACCGATGGTCGCGCGACATTCCACGTGCACCTTGCGCACTTCGCCCGAGCGCAGGCGCAGCTGGGCATAACTGCCTTCACGTGCGACGAGCTGGATGGCGGCACCCGCCGACCGTCCGAGCTGGGCACCGCGTCCCCGCCTCATCTCCACACAGTGGATCGTGCTGCCCACCGGGATGTTCCGCAGCGGCAGGCAGTTGCCCGGCTGAATCGGCGCATCCGCGCCGGAAACGACCCGGCTGCCGGCCTCGATGCCCTTGGGAGCAATGATGTAGCGGCGCTCCCCGTCGGCATACAACACCAGCGCAATGTTGGCACTGCGGTTCGGATCATACTCCAGCCGCTCGACACGTCCGGCCACGCCGTCCTTGTCGCGCTTGAAGTCGACGATGCGATAGTGCCGCTTGTGGCCACCGCCACGGTGACGCACGCAGATGCGTCCGTAATGGTTGCGGCCGCTGATCTTCGACTTCTTTTCGAGAAGCCCCGCGAACGGCGCGCCGCGATGCAGATCGGGATTTACGACCTTGATGAGGCCGCGGCGCCCGGCCGATGTGGGTCTGACCTTTACCAGTGCCATCTCTGTGCTCCCGTTACTTCGCCTGGCCGCCGACGAAATCGATTTCTTGGCCCGGCTTCAGCCGGACATAGGCCTTTTTCCAGTCCTGCCGGCGTCCCGGGGTCTTGCCCTGACGCTTGACCTTGCCCTTGACACGCGTGACGGTAACCGATTCCACCTCCACGCTGAACATCTTCTCCACCGCCTGCTTGATCAGTGGCTTGGTAGCGCTGCGCTGTACGCTGAAGACGAACTGACGGTTCTTGTCGGCTACCCGGCTGCTCTTCTCCGAGATGTGCGGCGCCAAGATCACGTGAAAAAGGTCCTGTTCGGTCATGCCAGCATCTCCTCAAAACGCTTCAGCGCCGACACTGTCATGATGACCTTTTCGTGCCGGATCAGGCTGATCGGATCCACACTCTGTACCGGACACACGTCAATCTTGTGCAGGTTCCGCGCCGACAGCTGCAGATTGTCGTCAGCACTGTCTGTCACAATGAGGGCATCGGCCGCGCCCAGCCTGTTCAGTTTCTCGACCAGGGCCTTGGTCTTCGGCGCATCGAGCCTGAATGCGTCCACGGTAACCAGCCGCTCCTGGCGCAGCAGCTCCGAAAGGATCGACCGCATGGCCGCACGGCGCATCTTCTTGTTCACCTTCTGGGTGAAGTTCTCGTCAGGAGACGACGGGAACACCTTACCGCCGCCGCGCCACAGCGGGCTGCGGATGGTTCCGGAGCGTGCCTGGCCGGTGCCCTTCTGACGCCACGGCTTGGAGGCGCCACCGGCCACGGCAGCACGGTTTTTCTGGGCGCGTGTGCCGGCGCGCGCGTTCGCCTGGCCGGCCACCACCACCTGGTGGACCAGAGCCTCGTTAAAGCGGGCGCCGAATGTCGCATCCGACACTTCAACGTCGGCCGCGGACTTGTCTCCGGCTTCACTCATCACGCTGACTTTCATTGCTGAGTACCTTATTTCTTCTGCGCCTTGACGGCGGGCCGAATCATCACATCGGCACCCTTGGGACCGGGAACGGCCCCCTTGACCAGCAGCAGGTTGCGGCCGGCATCCACCTGCACCACCTCGAGGTTCTGCTGGGTCCGCGTCACATTGCCCAGGTGCCCGGCCATGCGCTTGCCGGGAAACACCCGGCCCGGCGTCTGCCTCTGGCCGATGGAGCCCGGAGCCCGGTGCGACAACGAATTACCGTGGCTTGCGCGACCGCCGCCGAAATGATGGCGCTTGATCACACCCGCAAAACCCTTTCCGATCGAGGTGCCCTGCACATCCACCTTCTGGCCGGGATTGAAAATATCAACTTTTATCTCGGCGCCCGGCTTGAGTTCAGTCCCCTCGCCGTCGTCCAGGCGGAACTCCCAAAGTCCCCGTCCGGCGGCAACATTGGCCTTGGCGAAATGGCCGGCCGCAGGCTTGCCGACACGCACGGCCCGGCGTTCGCCCACCGTGACCTGCACGGCACGGTAGCCATCGGTATCCGAGGTCTTGACCTGTGTCACCCGGTTCGGGCCCACTTCGAAGACCGTAACGGGTACAGCGGTGCCGTCGGCCGTGTACACCCGGCTCATACCGACCTTTCTGCCAATCACTCCAATCGCCATCGTCGTAAACCTTGTCGTTTCGTGTTTACCGCAGCCTGTTCCCGCGATCCGCCCGCCCGGAACCGGCAAAACGGCCGGGAACGCAATGCTCAGCTGAGCTTGATCTCCACGTCCACACCGGCCGCCAGATCGAGCTTCATCAGTGCATCCACCGTCTTGTCGGTCGGCTCGATGATGTCCATGATCCGCTTGTGCGTCCGGATCTCGAACTGATCACGCGACTTCTTGTCGACATGAGGAGAGCGCAACAGCGTGTAGCGCTCAATCTTGGTCGGCAGCGGGATCGGACCTTTCACCAGCGCGCCAGTGCGCTTCGCCGTATCGACGATTTCCATGGCCGAGCGGTCGATCAGACGATGATCGAAGGCCTTCAGGCGAATGCGGATCTTTTGACTTGCCATATTAACCTCTGTTGCAGACGGCGGAGCCCGGCGCGCAGTCGCCGCCCGACCCCGGCCCGCCACGCGCTACTGGATAATCTTCGCCACCACACCCGCCCCCACGGTGCGTCCGCCCTCACGAATGGCGAAGCGCAGGCCGTCTTCCATGGCAACCGGGTTGATCAGGGTGATGGTCATCTTGATGTTGTCGCCGGGCATGACCATCTCGGTGCCCTGCGGCAGATCGACTGCGCCGGTGACGTCGGTGGTGCGAAAGTAGAACTGCGGGCGGTAGCCATTGAAAAACGGCGTATGCCGGCCACCTTCCTCCTTCGACAACACGTAGACCTCGGCCTCGAACTTGGTGTGCGGGGTGATGGAGCCGGGCTTGGAAAGCACCTGGCCACGTTCGACCTCCTCGCGCTTGGTACCGCGCAGCAGCACCCCGACGTTGTCGCCCGCCTCACCCTGGTCAAGGAGCTTGCGGAACATCTCCACCCCGGTGACGGTGGTCTTCTGGGTGTCCTTCAGGCCGACGATCTCGACTTCATCGCCCACCTTGACCACACCGCGTTCGATGCGCCCCGTGACCACGGTGCCGCGTCCGGAAATCGAGAAAACGTCTTCGACCGGCATGAGGAAGGTGCCGTCGACGGCGCGCTTGGGCTGGGGAATGTAGGAGTCGAGGGCATCGGCCAGTCTCATGATGGCCGGCTCGCCGATCTCGCTCTGATCGCCTTCGAGCGCCTTCAGGGCGCTGCCGACGATGATCGGGGTATCGTCGCCCGGGAAATCGTACTTCGACAGCAGCTCGCGCACTTCCATCTCGACGAGTTCGAGCAGCTCCTTGTCATCGACCATGTCGGCCTTGTTGAGGAAGACGACGATATAGGGCACGCCCACCTGGCGGGCAAGCAGGATATGCTCGCGCGTCTGGGGCATGGGGCCGTCGGCAGCACTCACCACCAGGATGGCGCCGTCCATCTGGGCGGCACCCGTAATCATGTTCTTCACGTAGTCGGCATGCCCCGGGCAGTCGACGTGGGCGTAGTGGCGCTTGGCGGTCTCGTACTCGACGTGGGCCGTGGCGATGGTAATGCCGCGCTCGCGCTCCTCGGGGGCGTTGTCGATCTGGTCGTACGCCTTGAACTCGCCGCCGAACTTGGCGGACAGGACCTTGGTCAGCGCCGCAGTAAGGGTCGTCTTGCCGTGATCCACGTGGCCGATGGTCCCCACGTTCAGGTGGGGTTTCGTGCGCTCAAATTTTCCCTTGGACACCTTTGGTACCTCGTGGTTGTTGGTCGCAAAAAACCGCTAGCTTGCCTTCTTAATCACTGCGTTCGGCGCCAGCGCGTACTTCTTGAACTCCATGGTATACGTGGCCCTGCCCTGGGTGGCTGACCGCAGGCTGGTGGCATACCCGAACATTTCGGCAAGCGGGACCTCGGCGCGGATCACCTTGCCGGCAGGAACGTCCTCCATGCCGAGAATCACGCCGCGGCGGGAACTCAGATCGCCGTTGACGCTGCCCATGTATTCCTCCGGCGTCACCACTTCCACCGCCATGATGGGCTCAAGCACAATCGGACTGGCCTTCTGAGAGCCTTCACGGAACGCCATGATGGCTGCCATCTTGAATGCGTTTTCGTTCGAATCCACTTCGTGGTACGAACCGTCGTACAGCGTCACCTTCACATCCACCACCGGATAACCTGCAATGATGCCGCGGGTAAGCGCCTCTTCCACACCTTTGCGCACGGCCGGGATGAACTCGCGCGGCACCACACCGCCCTTGATGCCGTCGACAAACTCGAAACCCTTGCCCAATTCCTGCGGCTCGAGGCGCAGATAGACGTGTCCGTACTGGCCGCGGCCACCGGACTGCTTGGCATACTTGTGTTCCTGTTCGACCGGCTTGCGGATCGTCTCGCGGTAGGCCACCTGTGGCTTGCCGACATTGGCCTCGACCCCGAATTCACGCTTCATGCGGTCGACGATGATTTCCAGATGCAGCTCGCCCATTCCGGAGATGATCGTTTGACCGGACTCTTCGTCGGTACGCACCCGGAACGACGGATCTTCCTGCGCCAGGCGCGAAAGCGCGATACCCATCTTCTCCTGGTCTGCCTTGGTCTTCGGCTCCACTGCCTGCGAAATCACGGGATCCGGGAACTCCATGCGCTCCAGGGTGATGATGTTATCCATGGCGCACAGCGTGTCGCCCGTGGTCACGTCTTTGATTCCGACGGCCGCGGCGATGTCGCCAGCGCGGACTTCCTTGATTTCCTCACGCGTATTGGCGTGCATCTGCAGCAGCCGCCCGATGCGTTCCTTGCGGTGCTTGACCGGGTTGTAGACGCTGTCACCGGAATTCAGCACACCGGAATACACACGGAAAAACACCAGCTGACCGACGTAAGGATCCGTGGCGATCTTGAACGCCAGTGCCGCGAAAGGCTCGTCATCGCTCGCGTGGCGCTCGGCCAGTGTCTCGTCCTTATCGTCCAGATGGCCCTTGATGGCCGGCCGCTCGCTCGGCGCCGGCAGGTAATCGATCACGGCATCGAGCATCGCCTGCACGCCCTTGTTTTTGAACGCCGAGCCGCAGGTTACGACGATGATTTCAGACAACAGGTTGCGGGCGCGCAGACCCTTCTTGATTTCCTCCGAGGTGAGGTCGCCCTCGTTGAGATACTTGTCCATCAGCTCTTCGGAAGACTCGGCCGCAGCCTCGACCATGACCTCGCGCGCCTTCTTGCATTGATCCAGCATGTCCGCCGGGATCTCGCGCTCCTCGAACTTCATGCCCTGGGTGCTGTCGTCCCAGTAGATCGCGCGCATCTTCACCAGATCCACCACGCCCTTATAGTGCTCCTCAGCGCCGATCGGCAGCTGGATCGGAATCGGGTTTGCACCCAGACGCGACTTGATCTGGCCCACCACGCGCATGAAGTTGGCGCCGGCACGGTCCATCTTGTTCACGAACGCGAGACGCGGAACGCCGTACTTGTTGGCCTGGCGCCATACGGTTTCCGACTGCGGCTCCACGCCGCCGACCGCACACAGCAGGAAGCAGGCCCCGTCGAGAACCCGCAATGACCGCTCGACCTCGATGGTGAAGTCCACGTGCCCGGGCGTGTCGATGATATTGATCCGGTGCTCCGGCAGCTTCTGATCCATGCCTTTCCAGAAACAGGTGGTAGCAGCCGACGTGATGGTGATTCCACGCTCCTGCTCCTGCTCCATCCAGTCCATGACCGCCGTGCCTTCGTGCACTTCGCCGATCTTGTGGGACACACCCGTGTAGAACAGCACGCGTTCGGTGGTCGTCGTCTTGCCGGCATCGATGTGCGCCATGATGCCGATATTGCGGTAGCGTTCTATTGGGGTGTTGCGTGCCACGTTGCTAATCCTTGTTGGTCAAAACGGTGTTCGTACCAGTTACCAGCGGTAGTGGGAGAACGCCTTGTTGGCCTCCGCCATGCGGTGGACATCCTCGCGCTTTTTCATGGCATTGCCGCGCTTCTCTGCGGCATCGAGCAATTCGGCGGCCAGCCGCGCGCCCATGGACTTTTCGCCACGCGCACGGGCCGCATCGGTCACCCAACGCATCGCCAACGCCGTCTGGCGCGCCGGACGCACTTCGACCGGAACCTGATAGGTTGCACCGCCGACACGCCGGCTCTTGACCTCGACCAGCGGACGCAGGTTGTCGATGGCCTGACCGAACAGCTGCAGCGGATCGGACTTGGTCTTCTCCGCAATGATGTCGAGGGCTCCGTATACGATCTTCTCGGCCACCGACTTCTTGCCGCTACGCATGATCACGCTCATGAACTTGGCAACCGATTCGCTGCTGAACTTCGGATCAGGCGTGACCGGGCGCTTCGGAACTTCTCTTCGTCTTGGCATGGCGCAGCTCTTTCTTAAGGATGATGTTACAAACGTCTATATATATTAGGTATCGCTTCCCGGCCGTTAAAGCTGCCGTACGCGGGCCTCTGCAAACCAGAACAAAACGCCGCACCGTACTCTGTGCGGCGGCATTACAAATCGGACTGCCGTTACGACTTCGGACGCTTGGCCCCGTACTTCGAGCGCCCCTGGCGGCGATCATTGACTCCGGCGGTATCCAGGGTGCCACGAACGGTGTGGTAGCGAACGCCGGGCAAATCCTTCACGCGCCCGCCACGGATCAGGACTACCGAATGCTCCTGCAGGTTGTGGCCTTCGCCACCGATGTAACTGGTGACTTCGTAGCCGTTGGTCAGGCGCACGCGCGCTACCTTGCGCAGCGCCGAATTCGGCTTCTTCGGCGTCGTGGTGTAGACGCGGGTACACACACCGCGCCGCTGCGGGCAGGCCTGCAATGCCGGCACCGTCGTCTTCTTCGTCATCCGGGTGCGCGGCCTGCGCACCAGCTGGTTAATCGTTGGCATTATGCTGAACTCTCTGGCCCAAAAACGAACGACAGGCCGGCTTGCTCCGGCCTGTCAGAGGGGCGCGATTCTAGGCAAGTGCCCCTGCCGTGTCAAGCCGTTCCGTGGCCCGGTACCGGCAACTCCCGTCCCGGATCAGGCTGTCGCCGCTTCTTCGCCGCCCTCGCTCAAAGCCGCCTTGCCCTTGGTTCCACTCAGCGTCTGCTGCAGCGATACCGCTTCCTGCCGCTGCTCCTTGCGCCGGCGCCGCCTGTCCTGGTGATAGGCGAGCCCGGTTCCGGCGGGGATCAGGCGGCCCACGATCACGTTCTCCTTGAGCCCGCGCAGGCGGTCGCTCTTGCCGGTAATCGCTGCTTCGGTCAGCACCCGCGTGGTTTCCTGGAAGGAAGCCGCTGAGATAAACGACTCGGTGGACAGCGACGCCTTGGTGATTCCAAGCAGCACGCGGTCGTAGGTCGCCGGCTTCTTGCCGCCGGTTTCTACCGACTCGTTCTCTTCGAGCAGGCGGGCACGTTCGACCTGTTCGCCGGGCAGGAACTGGGTTTCCCCCGGCTCCTCCACCCGCACCTTGCGCAGCATCTGGCGGACGATCACTTCGATGTGCTTGTCGTTGATCTTGACGCCCTGCAGCCGGTACACGTCCTGCACTTCATCCACGATGTAGTTGGCCAGCGCCTCGACACCGAGCAGGCGCAGGATATCGGCCGACACCGGAGATCCGTCCACGATCACTTCGCCCTGTTCCACGGTTTCTCCCTCGAACACCGTTATGTGGCGTCCCTTCGGGATCAGGTATTCGTGCTCCTGCCCATCCTTGTCGGTGATGACCAGGCGCTGCTTGCCCTTGGTGTCCTTGCCGAAAGACACGATACCGCTGGTTTCGGCCAGGATGGCATGATCCTTCGCCTTGCGTGCTTCGAACAGCTCGGCCACCCGCGGCAGACCACCGGTGATATCACGGGTCTTGGAAGTTTCCTGAGGAATGCGCGCCAGCACATCGCCGACGCCGACCTTGGAACCGTCCTCGACCGTGATGATTGCCCCTGGCGGCAGCATGTACTTGGCGGGGATATCGGTACCGGCGATATTCAGGCCCTTGCCGGCCGCATCGACCAGGCTGATCATCGGGCGGATATTCTTGCCGCCGGCACGCTGCTTCGGATCAAGCACCACGTACGTACTCAGACCCGTGACCTCGTCGGTCTGACGGTTGACCGTCACACCGTCGATCAGGTCGGAAAACGCGACCTTGCCCGCGACTTCGGTGATGATCGGGTGGGTGTGTGGATCCCAGTTGGCAACCACCATGCCGGCCTTCACCCGGTCCTTGTCATTGATTGTAAGCACCGCGCCGTACGGAATCTTGTAGCGCTCACGGTCGCGTCCCTGCTCGTCCTGTATCACCAGTTCTCCGGAGCGGGACACGGCAACGTTGTGGCCCCCGGAATGCTTGACCAGCTTTATGTTGTTCAGCCGCACGGTCCCCGAGGTTCTGACCTCGATGTTGCTGGTGGCCGTCACGCGCGAAGCGGCACCACCGATGTGGAACGTGCGCATGGTGAGCTGGGTACCGGGCTCGCCGATGGACTGCGCGGCAATGACGCCAACCGCCTCGCCCAGGTTCACCAGATGCCCGCGTCCGAGATCGCGACCATAGCACTTGGCACAGATGCCGTAGCGGGTCTCGCAGGTCACCGGCGAACGCGTCAGAACCTGATCGACATTGCGCTCATCGAGAAGTGCGACCAGCTTTTCGTCCAGCATGGTGCCGTTGGGCACGAGCACCTCGCTGTTCGCAGAGTCGGTGATGTCACCGATGACGACGCGTCCAAGAATGCGGTCGCGCAGCGGCACCACGATTTCACCGCCTTCCACCAGCGCCGATTTGATTACACCCTGTGTGGTTCCGCAGTCATCCTCCGTCACCACCAGATCCTGGCACACGTCCACCAGACGCCGGGTCAGGTAGCCGGAATTGGCTGTCTTGAGCGCCGTATCGGCGAGACCCTTGCGCGCGCCGTGCGTCGAGATGAAGTACTGCAGCACGTTCAGGCCTTCCCGGAAATTCGCGGTAATCGGGGTCTCGATGATGGAGCCGTCCGGTTTGGCCATCAGGCCGCGCATTCCAGCAAGCTGCCGGATCTGGGCGGCGCTGCCGCGTGCACCGGAGTCTGCCATCATGTAGATGGAATTGAAGGAGTCCTGCCTGACGATCTTGCCCTGGGCGTCGGCGACTTCCTCCGTTCCCAGCTTGTCCATCATGGACTTGGCGACCCTCTCACTGGTGCGGGTCCAGATATCGACCACCTTGTTGTAGCGCTCGCCGTCGGTCAACAGCCCCGAGGCATACTGGTTCTGGATGCCCTTCACCTCGGTTTCGGCGGCACCAATGATCTCGGCCTTCTCCGACGGCGTCACCATGTCGTCCACACCGATCGATATCCCGGCGCGTGCCGCATAGGCGAAGCCGGTGTACATCAGCTGGTCTGCAAAGATGACCGTGGCCTTGAGACCGACGTTGCGGTAGCACGAGTTGATGAGCTCGGAAATGTTCTTCTTCTTGAGCTCGCGGTTGATGAGCTCAAAAGGCAGTCCCTCCGGCAGGATCTCGGACAGCAGCGAGCGGCCCACCGTGGTGTCGTAGAGCTTGAAGGTCTCGCTGCGGCCTCCATCGTGCGCCACGCGCACTTCGCGGATGCGCACCCTCACCCGCGCATGCAGCGACACCTGGCGCGATTCATAGGCGCGATGAACCTCGGACACGTCGGAGAACGCCGCGCCCTCGCCCTGCACGTTGAGCTTGACGCGTGTCATGTAGTACAGGCCCAGCACGATATCCTGGGACGGGACGATGATGGGGTCGCCGTTGGCTGGGGAAAGCGCATTGTTGGTCGACATCATGAGCGTGCGCGCTTCCAGCTGGGCTTCGAGCGACAGCGGGATGTGTACTGCCATCTGATCGCCGTCGAAGTCCGCGTTGTAGGCCGCGCACACCAGCGGATGCAGCTGAATGGCCTTGCCCTCGATGAGCACCGGCTCGAACGCCTGGATGCCCAGCCGATGCAGGGTTGGCGCCCGATTCAGCAGCACGGGATGCTCGCGGATGACCTCCTCCAGAATGTCCCAGACTTCCGGGCTTGCCTGCTCAACCATCTTTTTCGCGAGCTTGATGGTTGTGGCCAGACCGCGCATCTCCAATTTGCTGAAAATGAACGGCTTGAACAGCTCGAGGGCCATCTTCTTTGGCAGGCCGCACTGATGCAGCTTCAGCGTGGGCCCTACCACGATCACGGAGCGTCCCGAGTAGTCGACGCGCTTGCCCAGCAGGTTCTGGCGGAAGCGGCCCTGCTTGCCCTTGATCATGTCGGCCAGCGACTTGAGCTGGCGCTTGTTGGCACCGGTGATCGCCTTGCCGCGGCGACCGTTGTCGAGCAGTGCGTCAACGGCCTCCTGCAGCATGCGCTTCTCGTTGCGCACGATGATGTCCGGAGCGTTGAGGTCCAGAAGCCGCTTGAGGCGATTGTTGCGGTTGATGACGCGCCGATACAGATCGTTGAGATCCGAGGTCGCAAAGCGGCCGCCATCGAGCGGCACCAGCGGACGCAGCTCCGGTGGCAGCACCGGCAGAATCTCGAGCACCATCCACTCCGGCTTGTTGCCGGAATTCAGGAAGGCCTCGACCACCTTGAGACGCTTGGCGAGTTTCTTGATCTTGGTTTCGGAGCTGGTTCCGGCAAGCTCATCGCGCAGCTTGGTCGCCTCGGCTTCCAGGTCTATGGACTTCAGCAGATCCCGGATGGCCTCCGCACCCATGCGCGCATCGAACTCATCGCCGTACTGCTCGATTGCCTCGAGGTAGGCATCCTCGGACATGAGGCTGCCACGCTCGAGCGGCGTCATGCCGGGATCGACCACCACGTAGGCTTCGAAATAGAGCACGCGCTCGATATCGCGCAGCGTCATGTCGAGCATCAGACCCATGCGCGAAGGCAGAGACTTCAGGAACCAGATGTGCGCTACCGGGCTCGCGAGTTCGATATGGCCCATGCGCTCGCGCCGCACCTTCGACAGCGTCACTTCCACGCCGCATTTCTCGCAGATCACGCCGCGATGCTTGAGGCGCTTGTACTTGCCGCAAAGGCACTCGTAATCCTTGATCGGACCGAAAATCTTGGCGCAGAACAGACCGTCCCGCTCCGGCTTGAACGTGCGGTAATTGATGGTCTCCGGCTTTTTCACCTCTCCGAATGACCACGAGCGGATCTTCTCCGGCGACGCCAGCCCGATGCGGATGGCGTCGAAATCCTCGTTCTTTCCCGACTGCTTAAACAGGTTGAATAGATCTTTCAATGTAATAACTCCTCAATGTACGCGCATGTACCAGTGCCGTGCGGCCTGTCGCCGGCCCGGGCAAGCCTTCCTGCCGCCCATGTCAGTCCTGCTCCAGCTCGATGTCGATACCGAGAGAGCGAATCTCCTTTATCAGCACGTTGAAGGATTCCGGCATGCCTGCCTCCATGCGGTGATCGCCCTTGACGATGTTCTCGAACATCTTGGTACGGCCCGTCACGTCGTCCGACTTGACGGTAAGCATCTCCTGCAGCGTATAGGCGGCGCCGTAGGCCTCGAGCGCCCATACCTCCATTTCACCGAAGCGCTGGCCTCCGAACTGGGCCTTGCCGCCCAGCGGCTGCTGGGTAACCAGCGAGTACGGGCCAGTGGAGCGCGCATGCATCTTGTCGTCGACCAGATGATTCAGCTTCAGGATGTACATGTACCCCACGGTAATCGGACGATCGAAGGGCTCGCCGGTGCGCCCGTCGTAGAGGGTGGTCTGACCGGACCGCGGCAGACCCGCAAGCTCGAGCATATCCTTGATCTCCTCCTCGGTCGCACCATCGAATACCGGGGTTGCAACCGGCACACCATTGCGCAGGTTGTACGCCAGATCCGCGACTTCGGCATCGCTCAGGGACTTGATGTCCTCCTTCTTGCCGCTGTGGTTGTAGACCTTGTCCACGAACCCGCGCAGGACGTCGGCTTTGGTCTGCTGTTCGAGCATCTGCCCAATCTTGCGACCGAGCTCATGGGCAGCCCATCCGAGATGGGTCTCGAGCACCTGCCCGACGTTCATGCGCGACGGCACGCCAAGCGGATTGAGCACGATGTCGACCGGAGTTCCGTCGGCCATGTGCGGCATATCCTCGACCGGAACGATGCGCGAGATGACGCCCTTGTTTCCATGGCGGCCGGCCATCTTGTCGCCCGGCTGCAGGCGGCGTTTGACGGCAACGTGCACCTTGACCATCTTGAGCACGCCGGGCGGCAGGTCGTCGCCCGAGGTGAGTTTGTTGCGCTTCTCCTCGAGCAGCTGGTCGAATTGCAGCTTCTGGCTCGCCAGCTGGTTGCGGATCTGCTCCAGGGTCTCGTTCACTTCCTCGTTTCGCAGCCGGATCTCGAACCACTTGGCACGCGCGAGCTCGGTGAGATAGTTCTTGTTGATCTTGTCGCCAGCCGCCAGGCCCGACGGCCCGCCATCGGCGGTCTTGCCGGTCAGCAGGCGCTCGATACGCGCATAGGCATCATCCTCGACAATGCGATACTGGTCCTGCAGATCCTTCTTGACACGTGCCAGCTCGGCCTGCTCATTGGCCTTGGCGCGTGCGTCCTTCTCTATGCCGTCGCGCGTGAACACCTGCACGTCGATCACCGTCCCGGACATGCCGGAAGGAAGGCGCAGCGAGGTATCCTTCACGTCGGAAGCCTTTTCCCCGAAAATCGCACGCAGCAGCTTTTCCTCCGGTGTCAGCTGGGTCTCGCCCTTGGGCGTGACCTTGCCTACCAGAATATCGCCCGGGTTCACTTCCGCACCGATGTACACGATGCCTGACTCGTCGAGCTTCGCCAGCGCCGCTTCGCCGACATTCGGGATGTCACGCGTGATTTCCTCGGGTCCGAGCTTCGTATCGCGCGATACCGTATTGAGCTCCTCGATGTGTATGGTGGTGAAATAATCCTCCTCCACCACACGCTCCGAGATCAGGATCGAATCCTCGAAGTTGTAGCCGTTCCATGGCATGAAGGCCACCAGGATGTTGCGCCCGAGCGCGAGTTCGCCCATGTCTGTGGACGGACCGTCTGCCAGGACGTCACCCTTTGCGATCTGATCGCCGACCTTCACCAGCGGACGCTGATTGATGTTGGTGTTCTGGTTGGAACGGGTGTACTTGATGAGGTTGTAGATATCAACACCCGCCTCGCCCGGTCGGGCTTCTTCGTCGTTGACCCGCACCACGATACGGCCGGCGTCGACCGAGTCAACGATGCCGCCGCGGCGAGCTACGACCGTCACACCGGAGTCGATGGCCACGATGCCTTCGATGCCCGTACCCACAAGCGGCTTCTCGGTACGCAGCGTCGGTACCGCCTGGCGCTGCATGTTGGAACCCATCAGCGCACGGTTCGCATCGTCATGCTCGAGGAACGGAATCAGCGAAGCTGCGACCGAAACGATCTGCGAAGGCGCCACGTCGATGTAGTCGACCTTCTCCACCGTGGACAGGGTGAATTCGTTCTTGTGGCGGCACGACACGATATCACCCTGCAGATTGCCCTTTTCGTCGACCGCCGCGTTCGCCTGGGCAATCACGAATTTTCCTTCCTCGATCGCCGACAGATAGTCGATCCGGTCGGTGACGCGGCTGTCCACTACCTTGCGGTACGGTGTCTCCAGAAAGCCATACTCGTTGGTGCGGGCATAGACCGCGAGCGAGTTGATGAGGCCGATGTTCGGACCCTCGGGCGTTTCAATCGGACACACGCGTCCGTAATGGGTGGGGTGCACGTCGCGCACTTCGAACCCGGCGCGTTCGCGCGTGAGGCCGCCCGGCCCGAGCGCCGAAACGCGACGCTTGTGGGTCACCTCGGACAGCGGATTTGTCTGGTCCATGAACTGCGACAGCTGCGAGGAACCGAAGAACTCCTTGATGACCGCCGAAACCGGCTTGGCATTGATGAGCTCCTGCGGCATGAGCCCTTCGGACTCTGCCAGGCTCAGACGCTCCTTCACGGCACGTTCGACACGCACCAGGCCCACGCGGAACTGATTTTCCGCCAGCTCGCCGACTGAACGCACACGGCGATTGCCAAGGTGGTCGATGTCATCGATTTCACCCTGCCCGTTCTTCAGGCCGATCAGCACCTTCATGACATCCACGATGTCATCCTTGCTGAGGATGCCGGGTCCTTCGTCGCTCTGGCGGCTCAGGCGGCGGTTGAATTTCATTCGGCCCACACCCGACAGGTCATAGCGGTCGAGGCTGAAGAACAGACTGTTAAACAGGTTCTGGGCAGCATCGCGCGTCGGCGGCTCACCCGGCCGCATCATGCGGTAGATCTCGATCTGCGCCTCCAGGACATCGCGCGTGGAATCGACACGCAAGGTATCGGCGATAAACGGGCCGCGATCGAGATCGTTCGTATAGAGTGTCTTGACCTCCCCGATGCCCGCCGCAAGCAGCTTCTCCAAGACCTCCCTGGACACGACGTCATTCGCCTGGGCGATGAGCTCGCCGCTCGAGCGGTCAACGATGTCCTCGGCAAGCGAGCGCCCGACGAGGAAGGTATCGGACACCACGAGGTGCTTGAGCTTGATTTTCTCGATCTCGCGCACGTGCCGTGCAGTGATGCGCCGGCCGGCCTCGACGATGACCTCGCCCTTGGGCGTCTTGATGTCAAAATCCACCTGCTCGCCTCGCAGGCGTGCCGGAATCAGCTCGAGACGGATCTCCCCGCTGTCCAGAACGAATGTGTCGGTCTCGAAGAATGTCGCCAGAATCTCCTGGGTGGTCATTCCGAGCGCCCGCAGCAGAACCGTCGCAGGGAGCTTGCGCCGGCGGTCGATGCGCACGTACACCAGATCCTTGGGGTCGAACTCGAAATCCAGCCAGGATCCGCGGTAGGGGATGATGCGTGCCGAGAACAGCAGCTTGCCGGAAGAGTGGGTCTTGCCGTAGTCGTGGTCGAAGAACACACCGGGACTGCGATGCAGCTGCGACACGACCACACGCTCTGTGCCGTTGATCACGAACGTGCCGTTGTCGGTCATGAGCGGGATTTCGCCCATGTACACTTCCTGTTCCTTGATGTCGCGCACAGTCTTGGTGCCCGCACCCTCATCCTTGTTGAACACCACAAGCCGCAGTAGAACGCGCAGTGGCGCGGCGAAAATCAGGCCACGCTGCTGGCATTCCTTCACGTCGAACGGCGGCACGCCAAGCCGGTAGCTCACGAACTCCAGGGCTACGTCGCCGTTATAGCTCTCGATCGGAAACACCGACTTGAACGCCGCCTGCAGACCCTGGTCGATGCGCTGCTCCGGTGGCACGTCGGCCTGAAGGAACCTGCGGTAGGAATCCTTCTGGGTAGCCAGCAGATTGGGTACACGCAAGATGCTCGGGCGCCTGCCAAAGGTCTTGCGAATGCGTTTCTTTTCGGTGAATGAGTAGGTCATCATTTTCCTCGGCTCTGAGAGCCCATGGGACAATCCAGCCGCCGTCCGGTTCGGTCACCGGGGGCGTTACAGCGTTCCATCAGAAACGGGAAAAGGCCGGTGGCGCGCGCCACCAGCCCTAACCCGCTTTCGAAGCACCCGCGTCGCGATCACGCGGTACGACTTTGAGACAGGAATGCATGCCGACCGGCGGCACGCTTCCTTACTTCAGCTCGACCTTGGCGCCAGCCGCTTCCAGCTCCTTCTTCATCTTCTCGGCATCGGCCTTCGCCACCGCTTCCTTCACTGTGGCCGGAGCCGATTCGACCAGGTCCTTGGCCTCTTTCAGGCCGAGGCTGGTAACAGCACGCACCGCCTTGATGACGCCCACCTTGTTGTCGCCGACGGCTGCCAGGATAACGTCGAACTCGGTCTTGGCCTCGGCCGCCGGCGCTGCGCCACCGGCTGCCGGCGCGGCCACTGCCACCGCGGCGGCGGCGGATACGCCGAATTTCTCCTCCATCTCCTTGATGAGCTCGGACAGGTCGAGCACCGACATGCTGCCGATGGAATCAATGATCTCTTGCTTGGATACTGCCATGACTGGTCTCCTGAAAACTTGGTCTGAAGTAATCGATTATCAAGCGGCGGCCTGTTTCTGGTCGCGCACTGCTGCGAGGGTACGCACGAACTTCGCCGGCACCTCGTTCAGCGTCTGGACGAATTTCTGCACCGGCGCACGCATGGTGCCGAGCAGCATGGAAAGCAGCGCCTCGCGGCCAGGCAGTCTGGCGAGGGCCTGCATTTCGGCGCCCGATATCAGCCTGCCACCCATGCTTCCCGTCATTACACGCAGCTTGTCGTTGTCCTTGGCAAAGTCCACCAGCAGCTTTGCCACGGCAACCGGATCCTGGGACGCTGCAAACGCCAGCGGACCGGTGAGATGGTCCTTGAGGCATTCGAACGGTGATCCGGCAACGGCACGCCGCACCAGCGTATTCTTGACCACACGCACATAGACCCCGGCCTTGCGCGCCCTGGCGCGCAGATCGGTCATCTGTGCCACGGTCAGACCGCGGTACTCGGCCAGAATAGCCGCCTGCGAGTCCGCCAACACCCCGGACACTTCGGCGACCATGGCCTGCTTCTGCTCCATACTAAGACTCATACGAGTCACCTCCGATCAAACAACACTGCTCTATTGCGGTGACCGTATTCAGGATAAACCCTGTCATCGGGTGCACCGTCTGCGCAGGCAGAAGACCTCGCGGTCCGGCCCATTAAGCGGTGAAGCACTACACACCGCACCTGCGGTCTTTGACAGACCCGGCCTCACCGGGTCTGGACGCACGGTTCGTGCGCCAGTGGAATCCGCCCCTGACCGGCTGCGGACCCGTCCGCCGGAAAACGGCTCCGGCGGCCCAAAGCCCTAATCCCGGTCTGCCCCGTCCGACTGAGGCATCCGGTACGCTGCCTCGTGGCTACAGAGGCAGCGACGACTGTTCGACGCCGATCCCCGGACCCATGGTCGTGGACAGCGTAAGCTTCTTTATGAACACGCCCTTCGCGGTAGCCGGCTTGGCCTTGTTCACGGCCGCCAGCAGCGCCGTGAGATTATCCTTGAGCGCTCCCGGTTCGAAGGAAGCCTTGCCGATGGAGCAATGCAGGATCCCGGCCTTGTCGATGCGGAACTGCACCTGACCGGCCTTGGCATTCTCGACCGCTTTCACAACGTTCGGCGTGACCGTGCCGACCTTCGGGTTCGGCATGAGCCCGCGCGGCCCGAGGATCTGGCCCAGCTGCCCGACGATGCGCATGGCCTCGGGGGTGGCGATCACCACATCGAACTCGATCTGTCCGCCCTTGATCCGGTCGGCCAAATCCTGGAACCCCACGATATCGGCCCCGGCTTTCTTGGCCGCTTCGGCAACCGCGCCTTCCGCGAATACCGCCACACGCACGCTCTTGCCCGTGCCGCGCGGCATGAGCGCGCTGCCACGCACGTTCTGGTCGGACTTCTTGGCATCCACACCAAGATTGATGGCCACGTCCACCGATTCGTCGAACTTCGCGGTAGCTGTCTGCCGGATGAGCGTCAGCGCCTCGTCAAGCGGGTACTGCCGTCCGCGCTGGACCTTGCCGACCGTCGCCTGCATGCGTTTGCTCAGTTTCACTGCCTTGGCATCCGCCATGTCACACCCCCTCGGTCTCTATGCCTATGCTGCGGGCACTGCCGGCAATGATTTTCACTGCGGCGTCCAGATCATGCGCATTGAGATCCGCCATCTTGATCTTGGCGATTTCCTCGAGCTGCGCGCGCGTAACCTTGCCCACCTTATCGGTATGAGGGGTCTTGCTGCCGCTCTCTATGCCAGCAGCCTTCTTGAGCAGAATCGTCGCCGGCGGCGTCTTGCGGATGAAGGTGAAGCTCTTGTCGCTGAAGACCGTGATGATGACCGGGACCGGCGTTCCCGGCTCCATGTCCTTGGTCTGGGCATTGAACGCCTTGCAGAACTCCATGATGTTGAGACCGCGCTGCCCCAGCGCCGGCCCCACTGGAGGACTGGGATTCGCCTGACCGGCCGCAACCTGCAGCTTGATGTACGCGTCTATCTTCTTTGCCATTTACCTTCGCTCCTAATGGGTGCAATCGCGCCGCGAGGCGCTCCCCGAACCAGAACCGTGCACACATGACGGACAGCCCGGTCCGCCCTGCACACCGTTCACCGCTAACCCTTTTCGACCTGACTGAACTCCAGCTCAACGGGTGTCAGCCGCCCGAATATCGACACCGTGACACGCAATTTGTTCTTTTCGAAATTCACGTCCTCGACGGTCCCGTTGAAATCCATGAACGGACCATCGACAATCCGCACCAGCTCGCCCGGCGCAAACGAGAACTTGGGCCTGGGCTTTTCCACGCCCTCCTGCACCTGCTGCAGGATCGACTGTGCCTCCTTGTCGGTGATCGGCGTGGGCTTCGTGCCCGAACCACCGATGAAGCCGCTTACCTTCGGCACGTTCTTCACAAGGTGCCAGGTATCGTCGTTCATCTCCATCTTGACCAGCACGTAGCCCGGAAAGAACTTGCGTTCGCTGGTGCGCTTCTCGCCGCTCTTCATTTCGACAATCTCCTCGGTAGGCACAAGGATCTCGCCGAATTGCTCGTCCATGGCGGCGCGCTTGATATGTTCCTTCAGCGAACGCTGGACCTGCTTTTCGAAACCGGAAAACGTGTGTACCACATACCACCGCATTGTCATTACGAGGACCCCTGTCCGGTCAAGGCTTTGATCGCTACGGTCAGGCCCAGGTCGACTACCCACAGAAACAGTGCGGTCGTGATCACCATGGCAATCACCACCAGGGTAACCTGGACCGCCTCCTTGCGCGTCGGCCATACCACCTTGCGCAGCTCGGCACGCGATCCCTTTGCGAATTCCCAGACCGCACGTCCCGGCGCAGTCTGCAGTGCCACGAGTGCAGCCGCAATGGCGCAAACGAGCACGATCGCCACCCGGATCGAATCCGGCTTGGCTGCGAGGTAATAGTATCCTCCGACACCGCCCGCGAGGATCAGCATCGCCAAAGATAGCCTGAGTCTATCTGCCATTAACACACAAAATCCTTTGCAATCAGGGCATTCGGACTCTGGCAGGCCAGGAGGGAATCGAACCCCCAACCTGCGGTTTTGGAGACCGCCGCTCTGCCAATTGAGCTACTGGCCTTTGAATCTGGAGTCCTGCTTCAAACCCACGATGTCCCGGACCCTTGCGGAACCGGACCAACGCAGCCTTTTCCTGCCGCCGGGCCCTTCGCCCCTACTGGATAATCTTCGCCACCACACCCGCCCCCACGGTGCGTCCGCCCTCACGAATGGCGAAGCGCAGGCCGTCTTCCATGGCAACCGGGTTGATCAGGGTGATGGTCATCTTGATGTTGTCGCCGGGCATGACCATCTCGGTGCCCTGCGGCAGATCGACTGCGCCGGTGACGTCGGTGGTGCGAAAGTAGAACTGCGGGCGGTAGCCATTGAAAAACGGCGTATGCCGGCCACCTTCCTCCTTCGACAACACGTAGACCTCGGCCTCGAACTTGGTGTGCGGGGTGATGGAGCCGGGCTTGGAAAGCACCTGGCCACGTTCGACCTCCTCGCGCTTGGTACCGCGCAGCAGCACCCCGACGTTGTCGCCCGCCTCACCCTGGTCAAGGAGCTTGCGGAACATCTCCACCCCGGTGACGGTGGTCTTCTGGGTGTCCTTCAGGCCGACGATCTCGACTTCATCGCCCACCTTGACCACACCGCGTTCGATGCGCCCCGTGACCACGGTGCCGCGTCCGGAAATCGAGAAAACGTCTTCGACCGGCATGAGGAAGGTGCCGTCGACGGCGCGCTTGGGCTGGGGAATGTAGGAGTCGAGGGCATCGGCCAGTCTCATGATGGCCGGCTCGCCGATCTCGCTCTGATCGCCTTCGAGCGCCTTCAGGGCGCTGCCGACGATGATCGGGGTATCGTCGCCCGGGAAATCGTACTTCGACAGCAGCTCGCGCACTTCCATCTCGACGAGTTCGAGCAGCTCCTTGTCATCGACCATGTCGGCCTTGTTGAGGAAGACGACGATATAGGGCACGCCCACCTGGCGGGCAAGCAGGATATGCTCGCGCGTCTGGGGCATGGGGCCGTCGGCAGCACTCACCACCAGGATGGCGCCGTCCATCTGGGCGGCACCCGTAATCATGTTCTTCACGTAGTCGGCATGCCCCGGGCAGTCGACGTGGGCGTAGTGGCGCTTGGCGGTCTCGTACTCGACGTGGGCCGTGGCGATGGTAATGCCGCGCTCGCGCTCCTCGGGGGCGTTGTCGATCTGGTCGTACGCCTTGAACTCGCCGCCGAACTTGGCGGACAGGACCTTGGTCAGCGCCGCAGTAAGGGTCGTCTTGCCGTGATCCACGTGGCCGATGGTCCCCACGTTCAGGTGGGGTTTCGTGCGCTCAAATTTTCCCTTGGACACCTTTGGTACCTCGTGGTTGTTTTCTTGCCTGCCATTCCACCACCCAGAACCGCCCGCGGACAGTGCGAGTCATCCGGATCTGGAGCCCATAATCGGAATCGAACCGATGACCTCTTCCTTACCAAGGAAGTGCTCTGCCGACTGAGCTATATGGGCAATGTTCCATACTCCTGCACTTCAAAGGCGGCCCGATCCCGCCGGAACTGGAGCGGGTGATGGGAATCGAACCCACGCTATCAGCTTGGAAGGCTGAAGTTCTACCATTGAACTACACCCGCGTGCATCACCCGCCAACCCGCACCGCACTCCAGGTCCGCTCACCCCGCGGCCAGGCCCGGCGGATGCAGGCTGGTGGAGGGGGGAGGATTCGAACCTCCGAAGGCAGAGCCGTCAGATTTACAGTCTGATCCCTTTGGCCGCTCGGGAACCCCTCCAAAATGTAAGCCGCGCATTATGCTGGAAAAAACCCCGGGTCGTCAATGGCCTGCTGCAACCGGGCGATCGAGCCCGGCGGAATGCCGCTAGCTCTGCTCCCGGATCAGATTCAGGGCCGATCCCGCCCTGAACCAGCCGATCTGCTCTGCCGTCAAAGTATGGCTGGCAGAAAAGGTCTCGACCGCACCGTCCGCATGCCTGATTTCGACGGTCACAGGTTTTCCCGCTGCCAGCCGGTCGAGATCGCGGAATCCCAGCCGGTCATCACGGCGGATGCGCTCGTAATCTGCGGCATCGACAAAGACCAGAGGCAACACCCCCTGCTTCTTGAGGTTGGTCTCGTGAATGCGTGCAAAACTGCGTGCCAGCACCACCCGGCAGCCCAGGTAACGCGGCGACATGGCGGCATGCTCGCGCGAACTGCCTTCGCCATAATTGCGGTCGCCCACGGCCACCCAGCCCTCACCGCGCCGTTTATAGTCGCGCGCGAGCTCATTCAGGGGCTGGCCTGCAGTCCCGGTGAACACGTTGTATCCGGTACCGGGCCTATCGGAAAAGGCATTGTCCGCCCCCGAAAACATGTTGTCACTGATCCGGTCCAGGTGACCGCGGTAGCGCAGCCAGGGCCCGGCGGGAGAAATGTGATCCGTCGTACATTTTCCACGCGCCTTGAGCAGCACCGGCAGATCGCGGTAGCCAGCGGTCTTGTCGACCGCTGCGAAGGGTTCGAGCAATGCCAGGCGCTCGCTCTTCGGATCAACGCGCACCTCGACAGCGGCCGGATTGGCGGCCGGGGCAACGTAGCCCGATACCCCCGGATCGAAACCGCGTTCCGGAAACTCGTCGCCCGCAGGGGCAACCAGCTGCAGCACCGAGCCGTCGTCGAGAATCACGCCTTGGTGGATCGGATCACGATCCAGGCGACCGGCCAGCGCATAGGCCGTCACGACCTCGGGACTCGCGATGAAAGCATGGGTGGCCGGATTCCCGTCGTTGCGCCGCGGAAAGTTGCGGTTATAAGACGTGAGAATCGAATTCCTGTCGCTCTTTCCGATATCGGTGCGCTCCCATTGACCGATGCACGGACCGCAGGCATTGGCCAGCACCGTGGCCCCGATCGCCTCCAGATCCGCCAGCAGACCATCACGCTCGACCGTGGCCCGCACCTGCTCGGAGCCCGGGGTGACCAGCAAAGGCACGCGCGCCTTGAGGCCGTGCGCCCGCGCCTGGCGCGCCACATGCGCAGCCCGTCCAAAGTCTTCGTAGGACGAGTTGGTGCAGCTGCCGATCAGCGCCGCCTTGAGCTCCGCCGGGTAGTCGTGGGCCTGCACATCGGCGGCAAATCCGGACACCGGCCGTGCCAGATCGGGCGTATGGGGTCCTACGATCTGCGGCTCGAGCCGGGAAAGATCGATCTCCACGATCTCGTCATAGCTCTTCTCGGGGGTGCGCATGACTTCGGGATCTGCCACAAGCTCCGCCGCCACCGCTTCTGCCAGCCCGGCGATCTCGGCACGGCCGGTGGCTCGAAGGTAAGCCGCCATGCGACCGTCGAACGGAAACACCGAAGAGGTCGCCCCGAGCTCGGCGCCCATGTTGGTGATGGTGGCCTTGGCCGTGCAACCGAGCGCATGCGCACCCGGCCCGAAATATTCGATGATCTTGTTGGTGCCACCACTGACCGTAAGCATCCCGGCAAGCTTCAGGATCACATCCTTGCCGCTGGTCCAGCCCGACGGTTCCCCCACGAGCCGCACCCCAACGAGCTTCGGCCACAGCAATTCCCAAGCCATGCCGACCATCACGTCCACCGCATCCGCACCGCCCACACCGACCGCGATCATGCCCAGGCCACCCGCATTGGGCGTGTGCGAATCGGTGCCAATGATGAGGCCCCCGGGGAACGCATAATTTTCCAGGATTACCTGGTGAATAATCCCCGAACCCGGCTTCCAGAACCCCATGCCGTACTTGGCCGATGCCGATGCCAAAAACTCGTAGACCTCGCGGTTGGACTGGTCCGCGGTCTGCAGATCCTGACGCGCACCGGCTTTGGCACGGATGAGATGATCACAATGGACAGTCGTTGGCACCGCGGTCGTCTTGCGGCCAGCGGAAATGAACTGAAGGATGGCCATCTGGGCAGTGGCATCCTGCATCGCCACGCGGTCCGGGCGCAATGCCACCGTGGTGGCGCCGCGCTCCGGCAACCCTTCGCCTTTATCCTCCCAGTGGGTGAAGAGGATCTTTTCAGCCAGAGTAAGCGGTCGGCCGATACGGCGGCGCACGGCGTCCAGTCGTCCAGCCAGGGACTGATAGTGTCGGCGCACCGCCGCAACGGCGTCGCTCGGTGTCTTTTCCATTGCGGGTTCCTAGCGTGAATTCTGGGACGTTCTGTCGGGCGGGAATTGTAAATCAACCGGCCTGGCGGTGCTATGCCGTACGCCGCCGCAGACCCGCAGGGCCTGCGCTTCGGATTACGGGCGGCGCCGTCAGTCTCGTCCGACACCCCCAGGTTGTGATATAGTGTCCGTTACGGGTTATTTCAGCACATTCCGGCAGGCCCGTGCGGGTCGATCGTCCCCAGACAGTTCCCGTTAACCACCCGCGCGCTCGCTC